>JASJCL010000116.1 GCA_030066015.1 Desulfosarcinaceae bacterium
GCCGGTTGACACCGGCGCCCGCCCGTGCTATGTCCTGACGCCACCCTAGAATCCGTTTTATACATCCGCCCGACCGACGGACCATTGTCAGATCGAATCACCTTTTCGGCGGCACAGACCATCCGTATTTGCAGGGTATATGCGAAAACAGTTCACGCTTATTCTCCTGAGCAACTCTGGCTCGCCACTGCGACAGGTGCACCTCTCGGCGCCCGTCGTCTGCCTGCTGCTGGCATTGACGCTCTTATTGGCCGGATTCGTCGGCTATACGGCATATGACTACGCCGTGGTCAAATCCCAGCTGACCGCCAAAGCGGTGCTGGATCAGGAACTGAAGCGCAAAACCGAAGAGATCTCGACCCAACGCCGTCAGATTCAGAAGTTCGCCGGCGATATCAACGCCCTCAAACAGCAGCTCGTCGCCCTGCACGATTTCCAGAAGCAGATCCGCATTATCGCCAACATCGACGCCCCAGACAAGCAGGACACCCTCCACGGCATGGGAGGGTCGATCCCCGAGGATCTCGACGCCAGCAGCGACCTGCGCAAAAAGAACGACGGCCTCGTGCGTGCCATGCACGAGCAACTCGACCAGCTCGATACCGCCGCCCTTCACCAGGAACGCGAATTCGAACACCTCCTCGAACGGATTCACAAGCAGCACAACCTCCTGGCCAGCACCCCCGCCATCCGCCCCACCGATGGTTGGATCACCTCCCGTTTCGGCTACCGGCAATCGCCCTTCACCGGTCGTCGAGAGCTGCACAAAGGTCTCGATATCAGCAACCGCACCGGCACCCCCATTTTGGCCACCGCCGATGGGGTGGTCCGCTCCGTCGGCAAGAACGGACTCTACGGGTTGACCCTCGTGATCGACCATGGCCACGGTCTGCAGACACGCTACGCCCACCTCAACAAGGCGCTCAAAAAGAAACGCGAACATGTCAAACGCGGTGACGTCATCGCCCAAATGGGCAGCTCCGGCCGCAGCACCGGTCCCCACCTGCATTACGAGGTGCGCCTCAACGGTGTGCCGGTGAATCCCGCCAAATACATTCTCAACTAAGCGCCAATCGCTCGCCAACCTGGACGCGGCGTTCAGCCGTAGGGCTTTTCCCTTGCCAACCCCCGATGGTTGTTTTAAATTTACGCGGCTTTTGCCAACCGGGTCCGGATCCTAACCGAACAAACCGAAACACCGACGGAGCCAGGCATACCGATTATGTTTAATGTGCTGACCAAAATTTTCGGCAGTAAGAACGAGCGCGTGCTGAAACGAATGCAGCCCATGGTCGTTGCGATCAACGATCTCGAAGGGCAGATGCAGGCCTTCTCTGACGACCAGCTGGCGGCCCAGACAGCCCGCTTCCGGGAACGACTGAACAACGGCGAACCGCTCAACGACCTCCTCCCCGAAGCATTCGCCACCGTTCGCGAGGCCTCCCGAAGAGTGCTCTCCATGCGCCACTTTGACGTCCAGCTCATCGGCGGCATGATTCTTCACAACAGCGCCATTGCCGAGATGAAGACCGGCGAGGGCAAGACCCTGGTGGCCACTCTGCCATGCTATCTCAACGCTCTCAGCGGCCACGGGGCCCATGTGATCACCGTGAATGACTATTTGGCCCGACGCGACACCGAGTGGATGGGCCAGATCTACCGCTTTTTGGGCATGGAGGTGGGTACCATCCTCCACGGTCTGAGTGACCAGGAGCGCCAGGCGGCCTACGGTGCCGATATCACCTATGGTACCAACAACGAATTCGGTTTCGACTATCTGCGCGACAACATGAAATTCGACGTGTCCTCGCTGGTACAACGGGAGCTGCACTTTGCCGTCGTGGACGAGGTGGACTCCATCCTCATCGACGAAGCGCGCACCCCTTTAATCATTTCCGGGCCGGCCGAAAAATCCACCCACCTCTACTATCAGGTTAACAACATCATCCCGCGTCTCAAGAAAGAGCGTGACTTCACCGTCGACGAGAAAGCGCGCTCCGCCACCCTCACCGAGGAGGGCGTGGCAGCGGTGGAGAAACTCCTCGATGTCGAGAACCTCTTCGACCCGAGCAATATCGACATGCTCCATCACGTCAACCAGGCCCTCAAGGCCCATGCCCTTTTCAAGCGCGACGTCGATTACATCGTCAAGGAGGGGGAGGTGATCATCGTCGACGAGTTCACCGGTCGCCTCATGCCCGGCCGGCGCTACAGTGAGGGGCTCCACCAGGCGCTGGAGGCCAAGGAGAACGTCAAGATCGCCAACGAGAACCAAACCCTGGCCACGATCACCTTCCAGAACTACTTCCGCATGTACGACAAGCTCTCCGGGATGACGGGCACGGCCGACACAGAGGCGGCAGAGTTCAAAAAGATCTATGACCTGGACGTCACCGTCGTGCCCACCAACTTGCCCATGGTGCGCCAGGATTTCGCCGACGTCATCTACAAGACCCGCAAGGAGAAATATGAAGCCGTCATCGAGGAGATCCGCGAGCTGCACAGGGAGGGACAGCCCGTACTGGTCGGCACCATCAATATCGACGTCTCCGAACAGCTCAGCAAGCAGCTCAAGAAGCGGGGCATCCCGCATACGGTTCTCAATGCCAAACATCACGAGCAGGAGGCCGAGATCGTTGCCCAGGCCGGCCAGCGCGGCGCCGTGACCATCTCCACCAACATGGCCGGCCGCGGTACCGATATCAAGCTCGGTGAGGGGGTCAAGGACCTGGGCGGTCTCCACATCCTGGGTACGGAGCGTCACGAATCGCGACGGATCGACAACCAGCTCAGGGGTCGTTCCGGACGTCAAGGCGATACCGGCTCCTCTCGCTTCTACATGGCCTTGGAGGATGACCTCCTGCGCATTTTCGGCGGCGAACGCATCACCGGGATCATGGAGAAGCTGGGCATGCAGGAGGGCGAACCCATCGAGCACAATCTCATCAGCCGGGCTATCGAGAACGCACAGAGCAAGGTTGAGGGGCACAATTTCGAGATTCGCAAGCAGCTGCTGGAATACGACGACGTCATGAACCAGCAGCGCGAGGTGATCTACCAGCAACGGCGCGATCTGCTCACCGGGATGGATATCCGCGAAACCATCGAAGATATCCTCATGGAGACCGCCGAAGCCACCGCCCAGCAGTTTGTCGACGAGCGCGCCCACGCCGCGGAGTGGGATTGGGAGGGGCTCAGCAACACCCTCTTCAGCCAGTTCGGCCTGAAGATGGCGCGGCCAGATGCGGACACCCTGGATGGTCTGACCATGGAGGGTCTTGCCGAGCTGATCTACGAGGTCAGCCACGCGGCATACTTGGAGAAAGCCGCCGCCATCGGCGATGCAGAATTCCGCAAGATCGAGCGCTACATCATGCTCCAGACGGTGGACAACCTCTGGAAGGACCACCTCCTCAGCATGGATCACCTCAAAGAGGGGATCGGCATGCGGGCCTACGCGCAGCAGAACCCGCTCCTGGTCTACAAGAAGGAGGGGTTCGAGCTGTTTCAGGGGCTCATGGAGCGGATCAAGGAGGAAACCCTGGGGATCCTCTTCCGCATTCAGCTGGCCGATCCCGATACGCTTCAGGAGCGCCAACAGACACAGGAACAGGAGCTGATCTTTTCCGGCGGCGACGCTGGCGCTCCGGCGAAAAAGAAGCCCGTTCAGCGCACCAGCGACAAGGTGGGACGCAACGACCCCTGTCCGTGCGGCAGCGGCAAAAAGTACAAGAAATGCTGCGGCCGCTGATGCGGCCGCACACCGCGACCGCCTGGTCGGGAAGCCCGCAAGCGGCCTACCGCAAGGGGAGCAGGGGCCAGCCGCTTGGACCCCAGCTCCCGTATCGATATCCACAATTGGTCCATTCCCGCTATGATTGATGCCCAAATCCGCATCGGCGTCATCTCCGACACCCACGGTCAGCTGCCGCCTGGCGTCCCACACGCCTTCGAACGCGTGGATCGCATCATCCACGCAGGGGATATTGACCATCCGCTCGTACTCGACGCCTTGCGCGAGATCGCTCCGGTCACGGCAGTGCGCGGCAACATGGACGGCGGGTCCTGGGCCAGGAGACTTCCTCGCGGGGATATGCTTCAAGTGGGGGGGGTCACCCTTTACGTCCAGCATATTGTCGAGCGGCTGGAGATCGACCCCATAGCCGCCGGGGTGCGGGTTATCATCAGCGGTCATTCCCATCAACCCCTCAACGAATGGCGCGACGGCATCCTGTTTTTCAATCCGGGCAGCGCCGCTTTCCCCCGCTACGGCAGTCTCCCCTCGGTGGGGGAGCTGACGATCGACGGGGGCAATGTCAGCGCGCGGATCATCTCCATCTGAGAGTGTCCTGCGGAGGGGAGGCCCGACATCTCAGCGACTCAACTCCGACGGGGTTCGGACGATATCAAAAGTACACGACTCCCAAGGCCAACATCCGCCGCTATCCGCCATTTTCTCGTTCATCACGGCGCCGTGGGGAGGTAACCCGGCAGGCCGAATTGTACCTTTACAAGGCTTCGGTTCGATGCTTATATATTTAGGAAAATATTGCGTTATTATAGAGTTGCGACGGTTCAAGTCGGCTTGTCCGCCGCGTTGTGAAACCGAAACCCATACCCTAACAGGTACTTAGGATGCCCGTTTGCGCTCTTCGGGTAACCGTTGCCTGGCAATTGATTCAGACGCATTGGCCATGACGGAACACACCCCCGATCTCGAAGGCGAGGTCATTGAAGCGCACGACGTTGAAACACAGGAGCCCCCCATGTATCGGGTGCTCCTGCACAATGACGACTACACGACCATGGAGTTTGTCATTCAAGTCCTCATGCAGGTTTTTCACAAACCGGTGGAGGAGGCCACTCAGATCATGTTCAACGTGCATCGCAGCGGCATTGGGGTGTGTGGGATCTATAGCTACGAAGTTGCCGAAACCAAGGTGGAAACCGTTTTGCGCCTGGCGCGCGAAAACGGACACCCCCTCAAGTGCACCATGGAGAAAGAGTGATCTCATGATCAGCAAAGAACTCAGCGCCACACTGGGCTTCGCCGTACGCGAGGCCAAAAAACGACGCCACGAATATGTCAGCATCGAGCATGTCCTGTACGCCATTTTGCATGACCGCGCAGGCATCGATATTATCGAGAACTGCGGGGGCGACACCACCGCTCTTAAGGACTCCCTGGAGACCTTTTTCAAGGACAAGGTCGAAGTGATCCCTGAGGGCAACGAATATGTCCTGCAGCAGACCATCGGATTCCAGCGGGTCATTCAACGGGCCGTCAATCATGTACGCTCTGCGGAGAAGAGTGAGGTGGCGGTGAGCGACGTGCTGGCATCGATCTTCCTCGAAAAAGAGTCTCATGCTGCCTATTTTCTCAACGGTCAGGGGATTACCCGCTTGGATATCCTCAATGTCATCTCCCACGAGACGCCCTCTCCCGCGGCACCGGAACCGGACGGCGGTGGCTATGCACCCGCTGGAAAGGGCAAGACCAAGAAAAAGGAGAGCCCCCTCGAGCAATACACCGTTGACATGCTCAGTCGGGCGGCTGAGGGCAAATACGATCCCCTGATCGGCCGCACCCTCGAATTGGAGCGCACCATGCAGGTGCTCTGCCGGCGACGCAAAAACAATCCCGTTTTCGTGGGGGATCCCGGCGTTGGCAAGACCGCCATGGCTGAGGGGCTGGTGCAACGGATTTGGGACGGTGACGTACCCGAGCTGCTCAAGGAGATGCGGATCTACAGCCTCGATCTGGGCGGTATGCTGGCCGGGTCGAAATTTCGCGGCGATTTTGAGCAGCGGCTCAAGGGTGTCATCAGCGAGTTGAAGAAGCGCAAGAACGTCATCTTGTTTATCGACGAGATCCACACCATCGTCGGTGCCGGTGCCACCTCCGGTGGTTCCATGGACGCCTCCAATATTCTCAAACCGGTGCTCAGCACCGGTGAGATCCGTTGTATCGGCTCCACCACTTACGAGGAGTACAAAAACCATTTCGAAAAGGACCGCGCCCTGAGCCGTCGCTTCGAAAAGATCGACATATTGGAGCCCTCGATCCAGGACAGCGTCAAAATCCTCAAGGGGCTGCGGTCCCGCTACGAGGAGCATCATCAGATCAGTTACACCGACGCGAGTCTCAAATCGGCCTGTGAACTGTCGGCCAAATACCTCAACGACCGCTTCCTGCCGGACAAAGCCATCGACGTCATCGACGAGGCCGGTGCTTTCGTCCGCCTGCGAGGGTCCTCGCGGCGCACCAAAATACACCCGTCCGACATCGAAAAGATTGTGTCCAAGATGGCCCGCATCCCGGCGGTCAGCGTCAGCACACCGGACAAGGAGAAATTGGAAACCCTCGAGGCCAGTCTCAAAGCGGTGGTGTTCGGTCAAGACGACGCCATTACTGCCCTGACCACCGCCATCAAGCGCGCCCGGGCGGGCCTGGGCACGCCGGGCAAACCAGTGGGTTCATTTCTGTTCACCGGACCGACAGGTGTGGGCAAGACGGAGGTGGCCCTTCAAGTTTCCAAGAACCTGGGCGTGGAGTTCATGCGCTTCGACATGAGCGAGTACATGGAAAAGCACGCCGTAGCACGCCTCATCGGTGCCCCGCCAGGTTATATCGGCTTCGATCAGGGCGGACTGCTGACCGACGGGATTCGTAAACATCCATACAGCGTGCTGCTCCTGGACGAGATCGAGAAAGCCCATCCCGACCTGTTCAACATCCTATTGCAGGTCCTCGATCACGCCACCTTGACCGACAACAACGGAAAGAAAGCCGACTTCCGCAATGTCATTATCATGATGACGTCCAACGCCGGCAGTCGCGAAATGAGCGCGCCCACCATCGGTTTCGGGGATCCCAAGGAGGGCTCTTCCGGAAAGGGCAAGAAAGCGATCGAGAAATACTTCAGCCCCGAGTTCCGCAATCGCCTGGACGGCATCATCACCTTCAATCCTCTCAGCCGTCACATCATGGAGATGATTGTCGACAAGTTCATGCTCGAATTCGCCCAGCAGCTCGAGGCCCGCAAGGTGGCGTTGGACTACTCCGATGCCACCCGGATCTGGATGGCCGAAAAGGGGCACGATCCGCAATATGGGGCGCGTCCTCTGGCCCGCGTCATCCAGACCGAGATCAAAGATGTCCTCAGCGACGAAATTCTGTTCGGCAAACTGGAAAAGGGGGGGAAGGTCTACATCGATGTGAAGGAGGACGACCTCGTATTCAGCTACACCTGAGCCGCACCTCCCGAACCGAACAGCGCCGCCGGGTCCTGCTACCCGCCGGCGCTTCTATTTGGCGGGATCCATGCCGGTTTTTCATCTGTCCCATAAGCTCGCCTTCCCACCCGTGCACCTGGCAACGGAGGAGGGGCTTCTGGCCGTGGGCGGCGACCTGCGCCCCGAACGCCTGATCCTGGCTTACAGGAACGGCATCTTCCCGTGGTACAACCCAGGCGAGCCCATTCTCTGGTGGTCGCCGGATCCACGCCTCGTCCTTTTTCCCAAAGAGCTGCATATCTCCCGCTCGCTTCGACGCGTGCTGCGCAAGGCAACCTTTCGGGTAACGTTCAACACCTGTTTTGAAGAGGTTATCCTTGCCTGCGCCAGGGCCCGGCGGCCAGCGGGGGAGGGGACTTGGATCACACCGGAGATGGTGGACGCCTATACCCGCCTCAACGAACTTGGCTATGCCCACTCCGTGGAGGCGTGGCGTAAGGATCAGCTCGTGGGCGGCCTCTATGGCATTTCCTTAAACCATTGCTTTTTCGGCGAATCGATGTTCACCGCGACCAGCAACGCGTCGAAGGTGGCATTCGTCACCTTGGTCAAACGGCTTGAGCGCCTCCGCTTTCACCTCATCGACTGCCAGGTGTACACCCGTCATCTGGTGACGTTGGGAGCGCGCGAAATCCCGCGAAAGGAGTTCATCCGCCAAATCTCCCAGCGAATCTGAAGCGGATGAAGGGGCGCGAAAATGCGGCCAATGGTGGACGACGGCCGATACGTAAGCGAAGCAGGACAAATTCGGGCGGTGCGTTGGGGCGTGTATTTGGGGGCGTTAGTAAGCTTGCGGGTGCATAGATGGGGAGGGAGGCGCCTGCGGATGGCGCCTCACCATCGACCCACCCCGCCACCGTCGCCGGCTTCGACAGGCACGCCAGCGAAGGGCATTGCCCGAAGCGTCAGCGGTTCAGCTCTGTTTCAAGTGCATCTTCGAGCCGCAGATGCTCGCTGTGGATAAGGTTGTTGTCGTTGGCAAACTCGGTGATATTTTTGTGGGTCATGTGGGCCACCACCTGCATATCACTGGCAGCATCCTCGCCGCGACCCATTTTGTTGTAGAGGGTGGCCCGGCTGAAATAGGCGGCCCCATACTCGGGGTTGATCTCCACGGCACGACTAAAATCCTCAATCGCCGCAGTTTGGTTGCCCTGTTTCTCATGGGCCAGTCCGCGCAGATGGAACACGCGCGCATTGGATGCATCCAGTTCAATGGCGCGGTTGAAATCCTCTAAGGCCACGCGGGTCCGTTCATTTTTTAGGCGGGCCGCTCCGCGGCTGACAAGCGCTTGCTTGTGATCGGGCGTTACCGACAATATCTTGGTAAAAAGGGATTCGCTCATATCAAAATCACCCTTTACGAAGGCTTCCATCCCTTTCGTAAACTGATCGGATGTTTCTCGTGTTGATGCCATGGTGCACCTCATTTTTGGTGTGGCGCGCTAATGATGGCTGAGAGTCGTTCCACAGTGATGGCCGATCCCAGCTTCAGCAGCACCGCGTTATTTATCGTAATAGTATTTGATAGACTAAGGTCGGCGAGAGGCTTGTCAAGATAGCGTCGACAACAGCGTCCTTCCGGAACAACGATGGCGTTTGCATAGGGAGGAACGCCTTGTCCACAGCCGCCGGGCGGCCACCTGCCGACATTCACAACGCCTTGTCCAAAGGAGAGCGGCAATGATCCTCTACGATCCGTCCATACCGATCAGCCTGTTCGCTTACGGCATCCAGATTCCCATCCATGACAGCCGTGCCGCCAGGACCTTTGAGAGGTTGAAAACCGACCCCCGCCTGGCGCCGGCCAGCGCCTGGCACCGCAACAGCATCGACACACAGGTGACCCGCGACGATGTGGCCCGCGTGCATGCGCCCAAGTACGTGCAGGATTTGTTCACCGATCGGAAACGCCTGACGGACATCATCATGGCCACCTATGAGTTGATTGACGCCGACGGCAAATATCACCGCTACGATCCAGATGGTGCGACCAAACCGCTGACCGATCTCTTCCAGCGGACCCTTCGCTATGCCGCGGCAACTGCGGAGTGCGCGACGCTGGCCCTTGAGCATGGCTTTTGTTATGCTTTTTCGGGCGGCATGCACCATGCCCACCCGGCCCACGGCAGCGGCTTTTGTCTGATCAACGATATCGTCATCGCGGCCCGAAAACTGCAGGCGGAACGAGACCTCAAGCGGGTCTGGGTAATCGACACGGACGCCCACAAAGGAGATGGCACGGCGGCGGCCACCGCAGGAGACGACACCATTGTCACCCTCAGCATCCACATGGCCCGCGGCTGGCCGTTGGATGCACCACCAACCTTTGCGGACGGCAGCGACAATCCCGCCCACATCCCCAGCGACATCGATATCCCCATCGCTGCCGGTGAAGAGTCTGTCTACTTGGCGCGGCTCCAGCAGGGATTGGCCCAATTGGAAGCCGGCGGATCCGCCGACCTCGCCATCGTCGTTAGCGGCGCCGATCCATACGAAAATGACGCACTACCGTCGGCCTCCGCGTTAAACCTCAGTCTGGGACAGCTCATGGAGCGGGATCAGATGGTCTACGCTTTTCTGAAGCAGCGCGCCATCCCGACAGTCTACCTGATGGCTGGCGGTTACGGCGAGGACGTTTGGAAAGTATTTGCCCAATTCTTGACCTGGGTGCTGCCCCAAGAAGGCTTTGGTCGCTAACCACAGATGCAGATGTGGTCCTGTCTGGTCGGCGGCTGCGCTTGAGAAATAGTACCCAAAAAGCATCTCTCCAATACCATGGCAATCCGTGAACGCATCCGGTGCCAATATTTAGATGGCGCCCCTCGGAGGGCCCGTGCCGGCAGTAAGAAACCGGCGTCGCGTCAACGCGTGGAAGCGCGCCGCAACGGCTGTCGGAATGCGGTTGTCCGGCGGCGGGTGTCTAGCGGCAAATGGCCACAGATGGAGATTTCTTGAAATTTTCCCGTGGGTGGTTGTCCTCGCGGGAATGGCAGCGAGCGTGCCTTGCTGCCACCGACAAACCATTTTACCGCTGCTTTATTGGCCGGGCAGAAGACGCTTCTGCCCGGTTTACTTCTGAACGAGCGCACCACTGCACCCCGTCGCTTTCATCAGCGGCCCGCCGCAGCGGCATTCTCCAGGAACGGCTGCAACGGCACGGGCAACACCATTGCCGTCGCATCGGGAAATGACCAGCCCTGGTGAGGGCAGTTGCGGGCATCGACGCCATTCGCTGCCCATTGCCCCCTCGTCGCAATCCCCGGAATTTACCGTCATCAAATACCCACCTCATCCACGCCTAACAATTAGCGGGCATCTCGATCTGCGGGCACGCTCCCATGACGACAGACCTGCGGCACGGGCTGCCGTAGCGCACGGCGACACCTCAGGACCCAACTAGAGGACACCCCATGATGTACCCGTCAAAAAAAACGATCAAAGTAGCGATTCTGGATGCCTTCCGGGGTATGGAAGATGTGGACGAATATGTACTGAAACCGGGACACCTCTGGCGTCGCTATTACGGCCAATTGAAACCTACGGAAAGGGATTACTTCCACCAAGCCATCGCTGAGTTGAAGGCCAAGGGCTTGGTGGAACCCCATGGTGGTGGCGTCCCCCTTCTGCGGCTGACGCCGAAGGGGGAACATCTGCTCTTTGCCGTTTAGGCATTGGCAGATCACCGCCGCCATAAATCGGGAAGGCCGCCATTTCGATGAGGGTGACCGAGGCGGTTCACGCCAAGAGCTGGAACGACCTGCAGTACTGGCTTTTCGCCGATTCATGGAATGCCAGTATCGGCCGCTTTCGCTCGCGCTATGCTTTCCGGGGCATCTCGGACCCAGGCTACCGCCTGGAGACGACCCTCATCCGCCTGGGTGGCTGTTTTGCCACACTATAGCGCCATATGCTGCGGGCCTTTCGCAAATATGCCCACCGTGATCTGGCCCGGGGAGATAGCATTTGGCACTGGCTGAGCGGGGCCCAACACTACGGGTTGCCCACCCGGTTGCTGGACTGGACCTGTTCTCCCCTGGTGGCGATGCATTTCGCCACCGCCAATATCGACAAAAGCGATGTCGATGGCGCTATCTATTTACTCGACTATGAGAAGGTGCATCGGCTGTTGCCCGAAGCGCTGCGGTTGATCCTGGAAGGGGAGGGCGCGAATGTGTTCACCGTTCAAATGCTGGCGGAGCGCTTGGAGCAGCTGGCGGTCTTGGACACCATGGCGAGACGTCCCTTTGTCCTCTTTTGTAGCCGCCTTCCATGGACGACCGCATCGTCAATCAGTTCGCCATCTTTTCGGTCATGTCAGATCCCTGCGCCCTGCTGGACGACTGGCTGAGACGTCATCCCAATCTGTGGCGCAAGGTCGTCAACCCCGCTGAAATCAAATGGGAGATTCGCGACAAGCTGGATCAGGCCAACATCACCGAACGGGAGCTGTTCCCCGGTCTGGACGGTTTGAGCCGCTGGCTCAAGCGACATTACAGCCCCCGCCATCCCGATGCACGCCATTTCAATGATATCAACTGAGACATCCATCAACGGTGCACATCCCTTCTACTCGCGGTCGAAGGACCGCCGCACAGCGACACCGGCCATACCAACAGCCCCTTGTACTGCGACACCCCTAAAGCCGGCTGTGCAGATCTCTTCTCTTTGTTAAGGCTACAGGCGACTGGCGGATGGGTCAGTGGCCGAAAAGCGCAGCGGAAAAATCGCCTGGGAATTGGTAAGAGCGGCAGCCGATCGGCAATCCTTGCGGCATCACCGTGGTTTCCTAACGGAATCCTAAAAAACCACTAACCTGCCCCTAATGGATCGGTGGTTAGTTGCCGGGCATCGGTCAGAGCAGAAGGAAAAAGTCCCACAATTTTGCGGGATTCCGGATCTTACCGCATTCGGCTGCAGGAGGATTCTATGCGCATCGATTTTCACGTTCATTCCAAACACTCCAAGAGACCGGGGCAATGGCTGCTTCAAAAAATCGGGTGTCCAGAGAGTTTCAGCGATCCCCTGCAGGTCTACCAGGTCGCCCTCAGTCGCGGTATGACCCACGTGACCATTACAGACCACAACAGCATTAATGGCGCCTTGGAGATTGCCCACCTGCCCAACACCTTCATCGGCGAGGAAATAACGACCTATTTCCCGGAAGATCGTTGCAAACTGCATGTCTTGGCCTACAACATCACCGAAGCCCAGCACGACCAAATACAACACCTGCGGCCCAACGTGTTCGAATTGGTCGCCTACCTTCAACAGGAGAAGATCTTCCATGTGGCCGCTCACCCCCTATACGCCATCAACGATCGCCTGAGTATGGCGCATGTGGAGCAGTTGCTCTTGCTCTTTAAGAACTTCGAGCTCAATGGGGCCCGCAACAGCCGCGAAAACCGCTGTCTGCGCTCGGTGGTCAACGCCCTCGGCCCCGATCAACTGGCGCATCTGGCGGAAAAACACGGGGTGACACCATCCTTCCCCAACCCCTGGCAGAAACGCTTTTTCGGGGGCAGCGACGACCACAGCTCCATCAACATCGCCCGCGCCTACACCGTCATCTCCGAGGTCGAGTCCCTTTCCCATTTCTTGCGGGACCCCCTCCAAGGTCGCTTGCGGGTGGTGAGCGAGGCGGCCACGCCCAAGACCATGGCCCACAACCTCTACGGTATCGCCTACCAATTCTACCGCAGCAAGTTCGCCCTATCGCGCTATACGGATAAAGACCCCCTTATGCGGTTCCTGGACCGCTCTTTGCGGAACCATCCGCGGGAAACTGCCGGACTCTTTTCCAAACTCTATCTCCTTTGGAACGAGCGGCGCCAGCGTCGCATCAAAAAACCGGTTTCCGATAGCCTGGCCAGTCTCCTACGCCACGAGACCCGCCGTCTGCTGCTCGACGCCCCGCAACTCCTGCCGGAGGAGAATGGCGGAGAGGAGGGATTTCAGGCCCGTGAGGAGAAATGGTTTCAGTTTGTCAATGAAGCCGCCAACCGGGTCATGTTGCACTTCGCCAACCATCTGATGGACCACCTTTCCGGGGCCAATGTTTTCAACATCTTCCACACCATCGGTTCGGCCGGCGGTTTGTATACCCTCCTGGCACCCTACTTCGTCGCGTACTCTCTCTACAACAAGGACAAGCGTCTCACCAAAGCGATTCACGAACGTTTTGCGGAAGATCAACCGACAGCGACGGCATCCGGCCTACGACGACCCATCAAGGTGGCGCACTTCACCGACACTTTCTACGAGGTCAACGGGGTGGCCTTGACGCTGCAGCAGCAGGTCCGCTCCGCCCAGGCAAACGCCAAAGCCTTGACCATCATCACCAGCTATCCCAATAGAAATGGTAACGACGCGGGAATTCGCAATTTCAACCCTATCGGTGTGTACGAACTGCCGGAGTACCCGGAGCAGAAGGTCTTCTACCCCCCCCTGTTGGAGATGCTGTCCTATTGCTACGAAGCGGGTTTCACACACATCCACATCGCCACCCCCGGTCCCATCGGTCTTGCGGCGCTGGCCATCGCCAGAATCCTCAAACTGCCCCTCAGCGGCACCTACCACACCGCTATTCCCCAGTATGCCCAGACACTCACCGGCGACGAGGTGATCGAAGATCTGGCCTGGAAGTACATGCTCTGGTTTTACGATCAGATGGACTGCGTCTACGCGCCATCCCAAAGCACCAAGAGGGAGCTGGCCGAGAGGGGTCTCTCCCTAGATAAGATCCGGGTCTACCCGCGCGGCATCGACACCGAGCGTTTCACGCCCCTGAAACGCAACGGCTACCTCAAGAAGCGGCACGGCATTCACGGTGGACTCAACCTGCTTTATGTGGGACGTGTCTCCAAAGAGAAGAATTTACATCTGTTGGTGGAGGCGATCCGGCGGTTGGCGCCCAAACACCCGGACCTCAACCTGCTGGTGGCCGGCGACGGGCCCTATCTCAACGAGATGCAGGCCGCCTGTCGGAACCTGCCGTGCACTTTCGCCGGTTATCTCCATGGAGAAGCGCTGGAGCAATTGTATGCGTCCTGCGACCTCTTTGTCTTCCCCAGCGCGATGGACACCTTCGGCAATGTCGTCCTGGAAGCGCAGGCCTCCGGATTGCCCGTCATCGTCACCGATCAGGGCGGCCCCCATGAGAATGTCGTGCAGGGCGAAACCGGTTTGGTTGTGGCCGGTGATGACGTGACAGCCCTGATCGGTGACGATGACGGGCAATCCGGAGGCCTGCGCTTCCAGGACGACATTGCCGAAGGTGTCC
>JASJCL010000028.1 GCA_030066015.1 Desulfosarcinaceae bacterium
AGAGCTGGGGGTACGGTCAGCTTCCTGAAGTGCCAGCCGGCACGCCGATGCAACGATTTAACCATTTAACGAAAACCAAAGGAGTCAAAATGGCAACCGACATCCTCTCCCGCATGGGGGACGGCGAGCGCCTGTGGATGCCGGCCGAGGAGATCCGCGAGGATATCCAAGACGGCACCGCGGACGCCGCCACCAAAGGGGGGGTGCCCGCCCTCACCGAAGCGGAGCAGGAACAGCTTTTCGCCATCCTGGCCGAACCCGCCCGCATGGTCAGTGTCCATCCCGGGGAAGAGGTCATCGTGAGCGACGACGGCTGCACCATGAGCTTTTACTCCGGCGAGGACGGCGGGGGCGTGGGCACGCCCATGAGCCGCCTGCAGGCGGTGCTCACCTATGAGCGTGCTTGCGGGGCCGACACCACCTCTCTGGGCCACAGCGACTACAGCTACAAACCCGTCAAGCCCATCATCAACTACGAGGCCAACGAGTACTACAACATCAGCCAGCACACCACGGCGCCCTTTTTCTACGGGGCCCAGCCCAACATGGGGCTCTACTTCCAGCCCGACGGTCCCTGCCCCAACGCCGCCGAGCTGATGCCCCTGGGCCAGATCGACGCGGCACGGCAGTCCCAGGAGCAGGCCGCTGCCTATCTGCGCGACGACCTGGTCTTCGTGGCAAAGAAGCTGGCCGCGGTGGGCCTCGAGGGCCTCAACTTCGACACCAGCGGCAGTGCCGGTGACGCCGACTTCCTGGCCGCCCTGGAGGCGGTGGCGCAGATCAAGGCCGAGATCCCCGACCTGCCCATCCTCATGGGGGCCGCCGGCGAGTTCGTCATCGGCATGCATGGGGAGGTGGCCTACAAGGGCACCCGCCTGGCCGGCCTCTACCCCCAGGACCAGGTGAAGATCGTCGAGCAGGCCGGGGCCGACATTTACGGCATGGCGGTCAACACCACCACCACCGCGTCGGTGGCCTGGAACCTCAGCCGGGCGGTGACCTTCCTCAAGGCCGCCACCAGCGCCGCCAGCATTCCCGTCCACGCCAATGTGGGCATGGGGGTCTGCGGCGTGCCCATGATGACCCAGCCCCCCATCGATAGCGTCACCCGGGTCTCCAAGGCCCTGGTGCAGATCGGCAAGGCCGACGGGTTGTAGATTGGCGTGGGCGACCCCCTGGGCATGCACATCGCCCACATCATGGCGTCCTGCATGGGCGGCATCCGCACCGCCGGAGATCTGGTGGCCTGGATGCAGATGACCCGTCGGATGAAGATCAGCGACGCCAAAGCCTATGTGGCCGACAAGCTGGGGATCGACGTCATCGACCTGACCAACGAGGAGGTCATGCGCGACATCAGGAAGGACCTGAAGATCGGCATGGTCACCAGCGTGGCGGGCAGCCCCAAGGGCATTCGGGCCAAGTACAAAATCGCCGAGCTGCTGGAGATCCCCATCCGGTCGGTGGCGTTGTTCAAATCCGATCTGGGTCTGTAGGTGAAGGTGGTGCGTCAGCAGAAGCAGGATAAAAGGAGAGTTCTATGAGTGCAGAGATATTTTCCGCCGCCGGAGACGCCATCCTCAAGGGAGATGCCGCCGCCGCCGAGGAGGCGGCCAAACGCGGTTTGGGCGAGGGGATCGATCCGGTGACCATCATCAACGAAGGCTTCATTCCCGGCATCAACCAGGTGGGCGACCTCTTCGGGTCGGGCAAACTCTTCCTGCCCGAGCTGATCCTGGCCGCCGGGGCCATGCAGAAGGCCACCGATATCGTCAACGCCGCCATCCCCGAGGGCCAGGGTCAGGCCGCCGGCCGCATCCTCATCGGCACCGTGGCCGGGGATGTCCACGACATTGGCAAGACCATTGTGGTGGCCCTGCTCAAGGCCAACGGCTTCGAGGTGATGGACCTGGGCCGGGATGTGGCCGTGGAGCGGTTCATCGAGGAGGCCGACAAGTTCAAGGCCGACATCATCGGCACCAGCGCCCTTCTGACCACCACCATGGAGGAGCAAAAGCGCCTCGAGGAGGCCCTGAAGAAGGCCGACCTCAAGTCCCGCTACAAGACCATGGTGGGCGGCGCGCCGGTGACCAAGCGCTGGGCCCGCCGCATCGGCGCCGACGCCTTCGCCGAGAATGCTTCGGAGGCGGTGCGATTGGCCAAGGAGCTGCTGGCGTAATGGTATGGGGCATCCCGCGAAACGGAAGCGGCCGGGAGCCGGTTCCCCCGGCCGCTGTTATGGTCAATCCCTGTGGGATGGAGGATCCGTTTCCATCCGGGCTAAGCGGATCACCTAGGTCTGTTCATCCAGCCGCGCACCGGCGCCGGTAAAGATCACCTCTCCGCCCGGTTCGAATTCGACCCTGACGCACACCACCATCGGCTGGGTGCATCTTTCATCCGGCAAGTTGTAATTCTCGTCGATGATACGCTCGGAAAGATTGGGTTTGAACCGCCAAACCTTCTCCTGGTGATCGACCCCGCCATGCCGAATATGAACATCGGTCACCGTCGCCTTGCCGTTGATGCGTCCCCTCAGGTAGGCGTGTTTGTAGTCGACATTGTCGTCGTCGATCATGGTTGCGGTCGGAATGGCGAAGTGAAACCAGTTCCAGGTACCGCCATTTTGACGAACCACGACACCGCCGCCTGCCCGACGGATATAGAGGCCGAGCTCCCGCGTACCGATCTTCTCTTCCAGACCGCTCGGCGGAATGTGCGCTTCGGTATACTCTGCTTGAAGATTGACGCCATGCGTCCAAAAGTAATACGTGCGTGCCATTTTTGCTTCCTTTCCTCTACGATATTTCAGATAAAATACAACCGGTCCTTAACCTTGGCGACGCCATCGAGCCGAGGCGTCGCTATCCGTTTGGGTGTCCATCGGCATCACCCCCCTTCAACCCTTTGTTCTTCCGTCAAGCGCGGTCCGTTCTGCGGGCAGTCGGATTCCCGCCAGACGGCGCACCAACCGGGTGCACGCTCAGTAACGTCAATGACGCCGCTTCGGCGTGTGAACCACGCCGCTCGGCCAAATTGAACCTTAGGCGGTCAGGGGGAGGTCATTTTCGGCGAGTATAGATGGCTGGGGGATCCCCCCCCCATCCGCCGGAATGAATTGCGCTTGCAAGTGGATCACAGAAGATGTTCGTGGCAGGGACGTCGAGGACAATGTGGCGAGACATTGGCGATGTAGAAGGATCCAACACACGCTGGGAGGCTGCGGTTCGCACAAATGCGGTGCGGGTGCTGCTCGAAAGGCGCACAATCACCAGTATTTGATGCACTTCCAGCCTATCCCTCGAGCGACATGCCTTCAGTGAGGACGCTCACAATAAATAGGGGATAAATTCACCGAATAGATTTGCGGCAAATCTGTTTCTTGATGGCGACCTGACATAGGCGGTTGTGCGGGTGTGAGATGGAGACACTGCTGATGCAACAGCAAGCGGGGCATCGCTTCGATGTGTGCGCGCAAGATCGACGCGCAACAGGTACCCATGTCGGGCGGGATGCCTCCCAACAGCGGGATTACTGCTTCTACCGTCCCTCAGGTGGATTGCAAAGCCAACCCATATGCACTACCGTATGCGCAGTTCTGCTCAGTGGCTGCCAGGCCTGTCCCGGTGACACCGCTCGGTGATCGGGCCGCCACAGTGATGCGGGAGCAGTTGACACTGCATCTGCTGCCGCCGTCTCCATCAGCGGGGTTCATTCACCCCATAAGGGATGCGCAATGGCCGTTCGCCAGACGAATGCCTGTCGCGATGTAGGGCGGCTGCTGTCACCGCTGGCGGGGGCGCGCCGCATCCTCATCTTCGGCGAGATGGGCGTCGGCAAATCCACGCTGGCCATGGCCTTGGGGCCCCTGCTGGCCGAGCGCCACGGCGTGTGCCACATCCTTTCCCTCGACCCGGGAAACCCGCCCTTCGGGATACCCGGTGCCCTCAGTCGTGGCAGGTGGCGGGACGGGCGGTTCGCCTGGGGCCCGCCGCAAGCCTTGTGCAGCCTGGATGCCTACCGCTTTCGACTGCCCCTGGTACAGCTGGCCAAGCACCTCCTCGGTGATGCGGAGAGTGAGGCCGGCACGACCCCCATTCTGATCGATCCCCCGGGTCTCATTCGCGGCGCTGGTGCGGCGGAACTGCTGCATGCATTGGTGGAAAGCCTCTTTGTCGATACCGTGATCACCTTGGCCCGCAGCGACCGCCCGCAGCCCCTGGGGGCTGCGCTGGCCGCACTGGCTGTCGACATCCGCCCCCATCCGTCGCCTGGCGCCGCCCGTCGACCCGGCCGGCTGGAGCGCTGCCGCCAACGAACCCGTCTCTGGGATGCCTGGCTGGACCCGGGAGTAGTAGTGGCCTTCGACCCGGTGAACCTGGTCGGCACGCCACCCCCCCGCCACCTGCCCCAGGCCTGGCAGGGCCGCCAAGTGGGTCTCCTGGCGGCGGGCGGGGCCACTCTGACCATGGGAGAGGTGCTGCGGCTGGAGGCTGGCCGGCTGATCCTAAGGCTCCCCGCAGACATCTCTCCGGCCTCGGTATCCGCCCTGCTCCTGCGGGACGCTGGACGATCCGCGGCCGGCGGTCTGGAAACGACCGCACGTGCCAACGGCACGCCGGCGTGGCGGGGCAGGGCCGGCGAGAATCGGTCCCTCGAAGGTGCGGCCAAGGATCAATGCAGCCGGCCGGTGGCCGTCCGGGTGGGGAACGCCTGGGCGACACTGGTGGGTGGTGCGATGGGCGATCCACTCGTCCACGTGCGCCTGCGCCACCGCAAAGAGAGTCTGTTCTTCGATCTTGGAAACTGCGATGTTCCGCCCCGCGTGGTCCACCAGGTCAAGGCGGTCTTCCTCACCCACGCCCACCTCGATCATATCGCCGGTTTCATCCGCTTCCTGCGCGCTCGCATCGGTTTTTACGGCCGCTGCCGCATCTTCGGACCGCCCACCACCATTCAGCGCATTGAACACTTTTTAAGCGCCATCACCTGGGACCGCATCGAGGCCAACGGCCCCCGCTTCGAGGTGAGCGAAATCGTCGGCGACCGTCTCATCAGCGCCCGCCTGCAGGCGGGCCGCTCCCGAGTGGATCTGCCGGATCGCCGCAGCGAGACCGGCGTGGTCTTTATCGGTGAGGACTATCGGGTGAACGCCGTTGCCTGCGACCACGGCATCCCTTCGATCGCATACGCCCTCGCCTTTGATCGCGAGATCCATGTGCGCAAGGAGCGGCTGAAGGAGAGGGGCTGGCCAGCCGGGCCCTGGTTGGGACATCTGAAGCAGTGCATCGCCAGCGATGATCGGTCCGCCGCCATCGTCCTTCCCGACGGCACCAAGCGCCCTGCGGCGGAGTTGGCCGCCGCCTTGACCCTGGTCCGGCCGGGCAAGCGGCTGGTCTATGCGGCCGACATGGCCGACACGGCCGACAACCGCCAAAAGCTCGTCACCCTGGCCCGGGGGGCCCATACCCTTTTTTGTGAAGCCGCCTTTGCCGCCGCCGACAGCGACAAGGCCGCCGCCACCCAGCACCTCACAACGGTTGCGGCGGTGGCGGTCGCCCGCGCCGCCCGCGTCCAGCGGCTGGTGCCCTTCCACTTTTCCAAGCGCTACGAAAGCGACCCCGGCCGGCTCTTCGCAGAATTGCGCACATTGGCCGGTTCCGTGATGATCACCGGCCACGGCTGAGGCTGCGGCCGGCCGGTCCCCCCCCTCTTCCGTTACGACTTGTCACGCCACAGGATACCCAAGGCGGCCGCACCATAGCAGAGGGCGGCTGTTACCAGGACCATCCGGACACCGCCATACACGGCCAGACCCATGCCCGCCACGGGGCCGACGAGGGCCCCGCATCCGTTCAGGCCCCACGCCCAGGGGATCGCTGCGCCATGGCGTCGATGGAGGCGGGCGATGGCCATGGGGAAGGGCAGGCCCATGGCCATCGCCAGAGGCGCAAGGATCAGCGGTAGTAGCGCCAGGCGCAGCCCGAAGGGCAGGCCCACCAATGCGGTGAGCAGGGCCGGCAGTCCGGCCAGATAGAGCAGCATCACGCCGACGATGGCGAGGGTGACCCTGAAAAGGATCTTGAGCGAGCCCCCGTGGGCGGCCAGCAGGCCTTGGCCGAGTCCGCCCCCGATACCGGCCAGTGTCAGAAAGGCCGCCAGGGTACCTCCCACGGCCAGTGTCGGCTCGTTGAGATAGAGAACCATCTGTTGCAGTACCGCGAACTCGGCCAGCATGAATCCAGCCCCAAGTAAGAAGAAAAGGCCGCCCGGAGGTGGCGCTCCACTTCCAAGCGTCGATGGGTGTTTGGGGCGATAGGCCCGCAGCGGCAGCCAGATCAACAGTGCTGCCAGCAGCACCGCTTGGATCAGGGTGGCCGACAGCACCGGCTCCGCCAGCGACAACAGGCCCAGGCTTCCGCTGTGTCGGAGGCGAAGCAGTTCCACCAGGGTAGCGGGCTTTATGAAGCGGGAAAAATAGGGACGGTCATCCGTCACGGGCGAGATATCGAACTTGTACTGCCGCTGGAACGCATCGCCGGTCGGACCGAGAAGCGCCCGCGCCGCCTCATGAAAGACTGGCGTGGCAAGCCGATTCCAGCGATTGGCGGCCGCGGCCGCCATGCCCGGAAACCAGACGGGATCGAAACGGCGCGATTGGCAAAAGCGGCGTGCCCCATCGATCGCGGTCGCGGAGAGGGGCTCTCTGGCGATGAGCAGATGGACGGTGCGCAGGCTGCGAATCAGAATCAGGTGATCGCCCGGTGTTGCCGCACCGGTGCGTTGCAAGGCCGTCAGGGCGGTGGTGAACAGGCGCAGGCCTGTTCTGGGCGGCAGGTCGGAGGGACCGCTCACGGATAGCAGCCCGTGGTCGGGCAGCAACCGCAGCGCTTCCCGAAACGCTTCAACGGTGAAGCGGTAGTCGGCGGTGAGGGCCGAGGCGGCGGGGGATCCCAGCACGATGAGATCGAAGCGCTCGCGGCAATTGCGCAAGTACCCCCGCGGAGCGGTTACGGTCAACGCAACGTTTGGCCTCGCAAAACGTTGCTGTACACCGACCAGGGTGGGATTGACCGCCATCCGTCGCCAGCCGGGATTGGAGACCACCACCGACACGCGGTCGGCCCCCTGCTGGAGCGCTCGGTCCAACGCCTCCATGATCGGCGGGTCCAAGATGAGCACCCGCCGGCGCTCCGCCAGGTAGTAGGCCAGGGCTTCGGGAAGGTGGTCCAGGTGGGGCGCGGCCACTGCGCTACTGGTCGGGAGCGGTTCGAAACTGTCGCCATCACTGAACAGCCCCCATTGCGCTGACACGGGTTGGCGGTAGGCGAGGCTCAATCCAGGCGCCTGACGATAGGGCGCCACGGTGTTGCGGATCACCGTGAGTCTCCCGACGGGCGTGAAGAGATCGGCCATGCGCTCCGATCCAACGGCCGTCATGGCCTTGGCCAGTGATTTATGGGGCGATAGCTGCAAGTGGCCAGCGAGATGCGGGTTCAACGCCGGTCCGAGGAGGGCCAAAAGCAGGCAGAGCAGCGCGACCGCCTTCCGCCGAGGCGCCGCCATCAGCGCTGCGGCCGCACATCCACCGCACCAGGGCAGCCACAGCGCCTGGGCCCCGGGTAGCCAGAGGGCCAGGAGGGCCCCCAAACTGCCGGCCGCCGCCCCCATCAGGTCGGCCCGATACAATCGGCCGGCCGACGCTCCCTGGTGGCAGTAGGCCAGCCCCACGGCCGTGGCGGCCGCCAGCAGGGGCAGGGAGAGAATCAGGTAGAGCAGAACGAGGTTGAGGCTCTCGGCGGGGGACCACAACCATTGCGCGGGTGACACCTGAATGCGCTGCGAGAACTGGAAGCAGATGACGCTGCTCAGAGCGAAGAGGGTCGCCAAGCTGCCGAACCAGCGCCGAAAGTGGCGCAGCAGCCGCACCCGTCGATAGGCCAGCAGCACGCCGCTGGCGCCGTAGGCCAGCAAGGCCAGGCTGAGAACCATGAACGCCAGGTGGTGAAAACGGGTCATCGCCAGGAGGCGCACCAGAATCACTTCGTATGCCAGGGCCGCGCCGGAAAGAAGGCCGATGGAAAGCCGGAGGGTCATGGCCCGCGGGTCAGGGGAACGAAGCGCACGGGCAACAGCTGCCGCGTGGCGACCTCGCCGCTCGCGGCCTTGCTGACCAAAACGAGCTGCTGGACGGCGAAGCGGCCCCCCACCGGAATGACCATGCGGCCGCCGGGTTTCAGCTGGGCGATCAGCGGCGGCGGTATGTGGTCCGCCGCCGCCGTCACAATGATGGCGTCAAAGGGGGCCCGCGCCTCCCATCCGAAATAGCCGTCGCCGATGGTGACCTGCACACGGCCGCCATAGCCTTCTTGGCGCAGACGCTCGCGGGCCGTTTCTGCCAGGGGGCGGATGATTTCGATGGAGCTGACCTGAACCCCCATCTCGGCCAGCACCGCCGCTTGATAACCGGAGCCGGTCCCGATCTCGAGCACCCTATCTTCGGGCGCCACGGAGAGGAGCTGGCTCATGAGCGCGACGATCAGGGGCTGGGAGATGGTCTGGCCGTGACCGATGGGTAATGGATGGTTGGCGTACGCCTTGCGGCGATATGGGTCGGGAACGAAGCGGTGGCGTCTGACGCGTCCCATGGCCGCCAGCACCAATGGATCGGGTTCGCCCAGGTCCAGGTGGCGGCCGGCGGTTGTCAGCTCCGCCGCAATCTCCTCGATCATCGCCGCCCGGGCGCGGGTATCCCGCGCGGTTTCCGCAGGTGGCGTCGCCACGTCGGCCGGGTACCCAGGCTGAGCGCAGAGGGCGACAAGGGTGAGGGAAAGAATGAGGCCGGCGCGCCAATGCGCCGCCACGGGGTGTCGATCTGCCAGCATCGCGACCTCCGATCATTTCGGTTTGGCTCTGCCGGCCCGGCGGGCGGTAGGCTAGCTGCAGGATAGGCCAGAGCGACGCTTTGCGCAACCGGCAATTCGAGCCGGCAGGCCTTACCCGATTCTCAGCGCCACCATGGGATGCCGGCCGCCATCCCGTCGCCCTTGCATGTGGCCCATTGATGCCCCATCTTGTCGAAAACCCAAACGTAAAGGAGGACGCCATGTCCCAACACATATTGATTACGGGCGCCAGTAGCGGGTTCGGCAAGTTGACGGTTGATAACCTGCTGAGCAACGGCCATACGGTCATTGCCTCCATGCGGGGCATTAGCGGCAAAAATGCGGCGGCGGCCGAATCCCTCAAGGCGGCCGGAGCCCATATCGTTGAAATCGACGTCACTCAGGAGGAGAGCACCCAAGCGGGGGTGGCGGCGGCCCTGGAGGCGACCGGGCACATCGACGTGGTGGTCAACAATGCCGGCGTAGGGGTCTTGGGTCTTCAGGAGAGCTTTACGCCGGAAGATTGGCAGCGGGTTTTCGATATCAACGTCTTCGGCGTTCAACGCGTGAACAGGGCCGTCCTGCCCCACATGCGCGAGCGCGGAAAAGGGCTCCTGATCCATGTGACCAGCATCCTCGGGCGCATGACCCTGCCCTTCTACGGTCCCTACAACGCATCCAAGTGGGCCCTGGAAGCCCTGGCGGAGAACTATCGCACCGAGCTTTCCAGCTTCGGCATCGGCACCTGCATTGTCGAACCGGGGGGGTACCCCACCCAGTTTCATGAAAACCTCATCCGGCCCGGCGACACCGCTCGAAACGCGGCTTACGGCGATCTGGCGGCGGTGCCTGAACAGGCCTTTGCCAAGTTTCAGGAAACGCTGGCGGCAAATCCGGAGCAGAATCCCCGCGATGTGGCCAATGCCATCGCCGACCTCATCGAAATGCCACCGGCCCAGCGGCCCTTCCGGACCGTGGTGGACAAGATGGGAATGGGCGATCACTTCGCCGGCTACAATGCCCAATTGGCGCAGATCACCGCCGCCATCTATCACGCCTTTGGGATGGGGGATATGCTGGAGCTCAAGATCAGCAACTGACGGGTCACGAAAGCTGGCTGGCGGATGATCTGGATTTGGGCGCCCGAATGTCCGCGGCGCCCTCACTCGGCCACCCGATTGACCTCACCACGGTTCTCGACAATCTGCTTTCATCGGGGGCGCCCCCACCGGCAACCCTGCTTCGCCTTCAGCGCTGGCGCCTGTCGATACCTTCTCCTGCGTCGGACCTTTCATTCGACGGACCGGCGGCCTTGTCCGCGTCCCCGGGAATGACACCGAAGGATGGGGATCTGGATGCACGTCATCTGTGCGATCAATGCCGCCAGACGCGCCGCTAGGAGTTCCTGACGCCCACCCAACGCTATAGACAGGAGTAGAACTTGTCCCTGGGGGTGTGCGCCGTCATCGGCTCCCGGATGCCGTAGCGCGATTTGATGCGCTCCCCGGTGCGGATCAAGAACTCCCCCAGCACGTTCCAACGGCGACGCCACGCCTTACGGCGGATATCGGCGCGCAGGGCATCGAACTGGGCAAGAAGCCGCCGGCGTTGAAATTCGCGCTGGGTCTCTGCGCGGCGTTCCGCCACCATTAGGTCCATAATCAAAGCGTTCATCGTGTTTCCCTCTTGGTTGTTGCAATCGGGAGCCGCTACTGGTAGTGGCCCAAACCGCTCAGGCCGGAATCCCCCGGCGGCTCCCGAATGAATGCCTCGATGGCACTGGCCAGGAGTTCCACCGCCTCCTTCAATTGATCCCGACCTGTCCAGGCCACACTGAGGCGCATGGCGTTGACGTAGCGGTGGTCAATATCGAAGAGGGGGCCGGGTAGAAAGGACACCCCCTTGTCGATGGCGCTGAGCAACAGGGCCACGCTGGAGTATCCGCGCGGCAGCTCCACAAGAATGGAAAAGCCCCCTTGGGGCCGCGACCAGGTGACGCCGGCAGGCATATGTTGCTCCAGCGCATGCACCAGCGTCTCCATGCGGGCTTGATACCGTGTCCGTATCCAATCGATGTGGGTATCGTAACGGCCGGAGGTGAACAGCTTCAGGGCCACGGCCTGCATCAAGGTGGGCGCACAATGGTCCATTAATCGCTTCAACCCGGCCAGTTTTTGGACCCGGTCGGCAGAACTGATCAGCCAGCCGATGCGCAGCCCTGACGCGAACGATTTGGATAAAGAGCTGATGACGATGGTCTGCCGGCTGCCCAACGTGTCGAGAAGGCTTGACGGAGCGGCAGACGGGTAGCCGATATCCTTGAAGATCTCGTCGGCGATGAGGACACCGCCCGTTTCGCGCGCCCACATCGCTAGCTCGCCCGCCCGCCCGCTGCTCAGGTGGCGGCCTGAAGGGTTGTGGGCATAGGGACACAGGTAAAGCAGTGGCGGTGCGCCCTTGGTGTGGCGTCTGAGGACCCCCATGTCGGGCCCCTCTTCATCACGGGGCACTGTTTCCGCCCAATGTCCCATGGCCGTGAAACTGTTGATGATCCCCTGGTAACAGGGTGTTTCGCAGATGATGGCGGGACGGTCTTCCAAGGCCGCCTGGGCGACCAGGGTCAGGGCCTGGAGGGATCCGTTGGTGATCAGGACCTGATCCGGTGTGACCGGCCCCTCCGCCTGGCTGCTACGGCGGGCGATCTCTTCGCGAAGCGCGGGGTGACCCAGGGCATCGGTGGCCTCCAAATAAGAATTGCCCGTTGACCGCAGGGTCTCCGCGGTGAGATCTTCCAGGAAGCGCTCCGGGAGAAGATGGGGGTCGGGGACCCCTTTGGTCAGCTGTAGGATGTCCTCCCTGTGGGCCAGGGGCATGATGTCGTAGAGGGCCTTGCTGACACCGGCGCGCAGCTTGCGGGCGGCGAACTCCAGCGGGGAGGTCTCGGCCTGCCGGGAGCCCTTCCGGCGTCCGTCCATGCCGGCCAGATATCCCTGTTGGTCGGCGGTGCCCACCTCAGGGGCCGGTTCCTCCGCTCCGCCACCAGTCGCACGGGGATCCTGGACAAAGGTCCCCCGTCCCACATGGCAGGCCGTTAGGCCAGCGGCCCCCAAATCCTGGAGGGCCCGCCGGACGGTGGCCTGGGTAACACCGATCTCCTTGGCCAAGGCCGCCACCGGGGGCAGCCGGTCTCCTGGACGCAGATCGCCGGCCGCGATGGCGGTTCGAATATGGTTTCGAATCTGGATATAGAGGGGCGTGTCCGATTCACGATCGATAGCATAGGGCTGCATTTGAGAGCTCCTCGAATTAATACCGTATCAATACGCAATTAATATTATCGGTGTCAACCCTTTTTTTGCCACCTCTGCGGCGGCCTTTTTTGGGATCGCCCCGTCGCCTTGCAGGTTCACGCTCAGGCGGCGCTTGGGCCGCGACCCTCGCGAGCGACAGTGAGGGCACCCTTTCGGTGGGAGCGGGCAGCGGGTCGTCCCTTGACACGTTCCCAGCAATATGCTTCATTAGATATGAATCTTTATATTTTGTTTCATATATTATGAATCATATTGGTTGGATTCACCTCTGACGCACCCTTGTGCCCATGCCACATCAATTCATTCTGATGGGGGACATCATCGCCAGCAGCGGGTACCCGGCCGCCGATCTGCGCGAAAATTTTCTGACCCAGATCGCTGCCTGCAATCGCGCCCTGGCGTCGGAGATACGCTCCCCTTACACGGTGACCCTGGGGGACGAATTTCAGGGGATCGCCGTCTCCCTGCGGGCCGTCCTGGATGCGATCTTTTTCCTCGAAGAGCGTCTGCTGGGCGGCCAGCCTTTTAAGTTGCGCTATGCAGTGGTTCACGGAGAGATCGATACCCCCATCAACCGGCGCAAGGCCCACACCATGATGGGCCCCGGATTGACGCGGGCCCGAAAACTGCTGACCGATAAACGCCGCGGGCAGCCGCGTGTCCGCATCGACCTGACGGACAGGGCTGTCGCGCGACAGCTCGAACGTCTTTTTTCAGTGCTCGATGGGATCACCGCCCGCTGGTCCGCGGACGATGCGGGTTTGATCAGCGATATGATCGCCATCCGTCACAACGCAGCGGTGGGCGCTCGCCACGGGAAGAACAGAAGCCAAATCTGGAAACGCCGCAAGCATCTTTTGATCGAGGAGTACCGGGCGCTCAAAGCGGTGGTGCTTGAATTGGCGGCTGCCTGAAAACTGGCAGCGAAAGGATACCGAAATTCCGATGAATTACCTCGCCGCCGTCGCTGTCTTTGTCTGCCAGGAGACCATCGCCATCCTCCTGTTTCCGCTGCTCGCCCGTTGGCTGGGCCCCTCGGGAAGTCGGGCCTGGGATCCCACGGCGATCCTGAAGGGCATTGTCGAGCGGTTGGTGCTCTTCACGGCCCTGATTCACAATTATCCCCAAATGCTCATCGCCTTCGGCGCCATGAAGCTGGGCACCCGGCTGCATGATGACAAAGATGCCGAGATCTCCAACACCTATTTTCTGATCGGGAATCTCCTGAGTATCCTGCTGGCCATGATCGGTGCCATCGTGACCCTGGCGAACTGGGGGTGACCATGGACCCACGGTCCATCAAGCCGCAGACAGTGGTGGATTACCGCAAACGGGTCTGCCGGGCGATGAATTACATCAGCCGTCATCTCGCGCGCGAACTCTCTCTGGACGAGATCGCCGCGGAGGCGGCCTTCTCACAATTTCACTTTCATCGCATTTTCAAGGCCGTCGTCGGTGAAACCGTGGCGGCCTTCACCCGGCGACTGCGACTGGAGATGGCCGCAGGCCGGCTCCTGGCCCGACCGACCGAAGAGATCACCACCATCGCCATGGCGTGCGGATTCTCGAGTTCGCAAAATTTCGCCAAGAGTTTCCGCTCCCAATTCGGCACCACCCCCACCGATTTTCGAAACCGCAAGCTGGGAAACAAGGCGCGCAAGTGGGCAGACGCCCTTTCCCTCTCGGGTCGCTACACTCCTGACACTGCATTCATCACTTCTCAAACCGAAGAAAGGAGTAGCACCATGCAAGCAGCCGTCAGAGAGATGCCGGCCTACCCGGTGGCCTATGTGCGCAAGATGGGACCCTACGGCCCCGAGACCAGTGCGGCCGCATTTGCGGAATTGATCCGGTGGGCCGGTCCCAGAGGCTATCTGGAATCGGGCGTGATGCTGGGGGTGTGTTGGGACAATCCCGAGATCACCCCGCCGGCCAAGTGCCGCTTGGACGCCTGCATCAGCCTGCCGGCGGACGCCGATCTGAATGGTCCAGTGGGCCGGCAGACCATTGACGGCGGTCCTTACGCCGTGTGCTATTTTGAGACTGCCGCGAACGGATTCAAGTCGGCCTGGGAAGCGGCCTTTACTTGGCTGGTGAACAGCGGCTATGAATGCGCCGACAGGCCCTGCTACGAACGCTACCACAACCACGCCGATGACCATCCCGACGGTATGTGGCAAGTGGATATCTGCATTCCCCTCAAGGTGTCCGCCGAACGCCTTGGTGACCCATCGACCAAGGCTTCTTAAGCCAAGCCCAGCCGAAGCGCAAACCAACACGCCACCGCGACGGCAACCGGTCCCGTCGGTGCCTGCCGTCTGTACGCCCATTGAGGAGAATGACGATGACCACACCACCTATCGAATTGATCCCCATCGGCCATGTTTGCACAGCCGAGACCCAGACCCGCCTGGCGATCGACCCGGCCTTTATCCCTGGCCTCAGGGGTCTGGGGGAATTCACTCACCTCCAAGTGCTCTACTGGTGTCACCAGATCGCCGCGCAAGACCGGCGACGGGCGCTGGTATGCGAAAAGCCCTACGTCAAGGGGCCCGACAAGATCGGTGTCCTGGCCACCCGATCGCCGGTGCGACCCAACCCCATCGGCCTCACCGCGGTGCGCATCCTCGATGTCGATGCACCCCGAGGCATTATCCAAGTCCCCTATATTGATGCCGCAAATGGAACCCCCATCATTGACCTCAAGCCCTACCACCCCAGCCTGGATCGAATCCGAGAGGTCGCCGTGCCGCCGTGGTGTGATCATTGGCCCGAATGGTATGAAGATTCGGCAACCTTCGATTGGGAGGCGGAATTCTGCTTTGGCGAATAGTCCATCTGTGACGTCAAGTGGAAACAGAGGCGCCCGCTGTCTACCGAATCCGCCGGTATTGCGCCGGATTGAGTGACAGCGGGCGCTGGTCTTGATGCGGGCGATCTATCTTGCTGGTCGGATGAACAGCGCTTTTGGCCTGCGGAAAATGGTTCAGTGGTCGGCCACGACCAGCGGCTGACCAGTGGCGGCCGCCGAACTCCGATCCACGTCCGCTTTGTACATGAGTGCTGTCTCCATCGTGTAAGTCCAAGGCAAACCTTCGCGCTTCCAGCCGCCGGCCCACCGCTTGCCGTAATAGATACTCTGCTTGTTTTTATTCTTGCCGCCCTCGAAACCGCCCATGAGGTTGAAGACCTTATCTTCCGGCCAACCGGCTTTGACGGCTTCGTTGCTGCCGGTGCAGCTGCGGTTGCCACTTCGGCAGAGGATGATCAGTGTGTCCGTGGCGGGATTGAACCGCGCCAGAAGATCCTTTCCGAAATTGGGGTTGACCACCTCGATGTAGCCTTTTTTACCCACCGTGGTGGAGAGAAACCGGATGGGAATGTTGTAGGCGCCCTCGGGGTGGCCCACGTACTGGTACTCCGCCCGGGTGCGACAGTCCACCAGGAAGGTGCGGTCGGGATCTTTGGCGACCATTTCATATGCCTCAACCGGTGTCAGGTCGCCACCCAAGTGCGGTTTGTTGACCTTGTAAGTGAAGCCCCCCAAGGCCGGGATAGCGAGAACGGCCGCCATCCCAAGGGTCATGAACATGATCCGCATTTTCCGATTCATCGTCTACCTCCTCTTCTTCCATAGCGTCCCTATGCGGTCGCACCCGTCTTTGGGCGGACGCATGGGCCGCAAGTTAAGGGGGAGTGGTCTCGATCCGGGACGGCTGCAACTCCGCCGGAACGACCACTCCCGTGTTGGCCGTCACCTCCCCGGCCCTCAGATCCGCCGGCTTGAGAAACAGCTCCGGGTTGCCGTGGCAATTGTTGCAGCTGGCGTTCTGAGGCGTTCGGCGTTGGATGGTATGGGGGGCACTCAGCTTCCAGGTCGGTTCGCTGTCAAAGGCTCTCAGGGCAGATGCTGCGTACGCATCGAAGGTTCCCGTGGCAATTGGCACGTGTCGTAGGACGACGAAGGTGTGGGGTCGCGCCGCTGTTCTTTTGGGGTTGCGGCCGATTTTGAAACCCAGCTGCGTTCTTTTACACTTAAAGTAGGGTAGCCCTTTGGCGTCCGTGCCCACATGGCAGTCGAAGCAGTGCTTGATCGCCTGGGCATGGCAGACTTGGCAGGCGACGGTATCGGTATGTTCACGATGGATCTCATGGTTCGTCCCCTGGGCAGCGTCGGGGTGACAGTTTTCACATCGTGGTCGCGTGGCGATATCAAAACGGGTCGCATGGCCTTCGGCGGCAGCATGGATCTGTTTGGCGGTGTGGCAGTCGTTGCAGGCCATTTCAGCCGCACCGAAGTGTACATCGGCCCTCAGCTTGGCATTCAGTCCCGTGAATTCGGCGAAGACGCGCCCGCCGTGGCAACTGGCGCAAGTGGTCTCCATGGGGGGGGTCTTCTGGAAATGGTGTCCTGCCAGAAAACCGCCGCCCACGTATGCCGGTCGGCTGACATGGCACTGGCCGCAGCTGGCATGGCACTGGCTGCAATGGTTCTCATACGCCTGGGTGAGGGCGGCCTGCACCGCCGAATTGGCTGGGCCCCGGCGTTTTTCGATGGATCGGCGGATGGGGGCGATGGTGTAGTGGCGGCTATCCTTCGCGCCGGAGGTGATCTCTCCGTGGCATTCGCCGCAGGCGCCCTGCGGGTCCGGATAGGTGGGGTCTTTGATCAGGCCAAGCTGGGCGGTCTGCCAATCGCGGCTGACGGGATCCCCGCCGTGGCAGACGTCACAGCCGATCTGGCCGTGGGGGTCGGCCATAAACTCTTGGGAGATGAAGATCTTTTCATACGGCTCCAACGGAGCCAATGGACCGCCTCAGCCTTCCCCCTCGGTCAAGGCCGACACTGTCGGTTTGCCGCGGATTTTCTCCACTTCCCAGCTCAAGCGGATCAACTGCTTCACGTCGGTGTGGCACGCGATGCAGCCGCTACTTCCCGATCCGTAGCTGCCGTCTGGTGCGGCCGACCACACCCAGCCGGTCACCACCACCACCACCAACGCCACCCAAATGCCTTTCATGGGTAGACACCTTCCGGTTACCAGCGATGCCCTTCCGAGCCCGGGATCTGCTCCGGCAGAGTGGCGAAAAGGTCGCGCAAGGTTGCAACAAGGGGGAGGTCTGCTGCGCTGTTTTACACCGTGAATGTCGTCGATACGGCGGTTACAGAGAGGTGGCCTGCTGCGGTAGTGTTCCTGAGGGGTGCGGCGCCCGGACGAGAGCCTTCGATGCGATGCCATCTTCAGCCTACGCGTGGGGCTGGCGTCTGTCAACGCCCATCTCAATTGCCGCTGGAGCACTTCATTTTCGCAGTTCGCAGGACTGATGGCATCAGGCGCTCCCGGTTGGTGGTCCGTTGTCCGGGGCACGCCACGGATCATGATCGGTGCGCTACACGTTGTCCTCAGATCTGCCGCAGCGATCCCCCGGGGCGCATCGGCGGCGCTTTTGTTGCGGGTGCTGCTCACCGTGGTCACGGCGTGGCGCTTAAGGATCGTCCTTTTGACCGCTGCCGCCGCAATGCTTAGCTTTCGCCTTCAATTGGTCCAAACAGGGAAGGTGAAAGATGCGTGACACGCATGCGCAGGCGTTACGCCTGTTATACGGCGATGCCGCCGATGGCGCATCACCGCCGGCCGCGAGCCATGGAACGGCCGCCGATGCCGAACTGCTGGATGCCTACTCACGGGCCGTGGTCGATGTGGTGGACGCGGTCGGTCCGACGGTGGTGAGCGTCCTGGTGGCCGCCCCCCGCGATGGTCAGGTCGACGAGCAGGTGGGCGCGGGATCAGGGGTGATCATCACACCGGATGGCTATATCCTCACCAACGACCACGTGGTCCACGCCGCGCTCAAGGCGCAGCGGCTCGATGTACAGCTCACCGACGGCAGTCGCCACCAGGCCCGCTTGGTGGGCACCGATCCCGCCACCGACCTCGCCGTGATACGGGCCGAGGGCGGCGACTGGCCCTTCGCAAGGCTGGGCGACTCCGAGCGTCTCCGAGCCGGCCAACTGGTGATCGCCATGGGCAATCCCTTCGGCTTTCAATCCACGGTGTCGACGGGGGTGGTCAGCTCCTTGGGCCGCGCGCTGCGCAGCCGCGATGGACGGCTCATCGAAAATATCATTCAGCACACAGCCCCGCTCAACCCGGGCAATTCCGGCGGTCCCCTGGTCGGCAGCGACGGTCGGGTCATCGGGATCAATACCGCCATCATCGCCATGGCCCAGGGGATCGGATTTGCCGTCCCCGCCAATACGGCCAAGTGGGTGATCAGCGAGCTGCTGACCCATGGACGGGTGCGCCGGGGCTTTTTGGGGCTGTCGGCGCGCCAGCGGCCCCTGGCCCGCCGCGTGGCCCGCCATCTGGGCATCGCCAATGCCAGTGCGGTGGCAGTGATGGCCCTGGAAGCCGGCGGGCCGGCGATGCGGGCCGGACTGGCGGTGGGGGATCGCATCGTGGCGGTCGACGACCAGATGGTCCAAAGCGTGGATGACCTGCACCGTGCCCTGGCCAAAGAGACGATCGGAAAGGCCATGACCCTGCTGATCCTCCGTGAGCAGCGCCTCCTCGATCGGGTCGTCATTCCCGCCGAAGCCGGCAGTTGATGCCACCGACCCAGCCTGCGCCACGGCTTGCCTCGGACCTCCGGATGCCGTAATCTACGCCTGCCGTCGATTCGAACGGCATTCCACATCCCACCCGTGGGCAGGCGGCTGACCGTCGAAACGGGAACTGACGGCTTTTGCCAGGTCGCCCGGCAGCCCTGGAGAGAGCAGAGAAGAGGCCGATGCAGATCTCCGTCATCCTGGGTCATCCCGACCCCAAGAGCTTCAATGCGGCCATCGCCGCCACCGTGCGGCGGCAGCTGGCGTCCAATGGCCACACGATTCGCTACCACGATCTCTATGCCGAAGGGTTCGATCCCATCCTGCCCGCCGCAGAAGTTCCCGAGGCAGCCCCCCTTTCCCAGGAGATCGCCCGCCACTGCGAGGAGCTGCAGCAGGCCGACGGCATCGTCATCGTACATCCCAACTGGTGGGGACAGCCGCCGGCAATGCTCAAAGGGTGGTTGGACCGGATCTTTCGGCCAGGCGTCGCCTATCGCTTTCTGGAGGGGGATGCGGGCGAGGGGGTTCCCGTCGGGCTCCTGCGGGCCAACGCCGCGCTGGTATTCAACACGGCCAACACGCCGCCCCAACGAGAAGCGGCGGTGTTTGGCGATCCCCTGGAGCGCTTGTGGCGGAATTGCATCTTTGACCTGTGCGGCATAGCCACCATCCACCGGGAGACCTTCGCCGTGGTCATCACCAGCACCACCGCCCAGCGCCGCAGGTGGCTGGACCGTGTGGCCAATTTGGTGAATCGTCATTTTCCTGCAGACAAATAGGGCGTTTGCGGCGTTCTGAAGCGCAACGGCAGCCGCATCAGGTGACGGCGGCGGGGTCGTTACACTCATCGAGGCGGAGCGCCAACGGGGTGGTTGTCTCGCAGGACGCAGATTATGGGCGTCGGCCCAGCAGAGGTCAAGACGTCCACTGCAGCCCTCTTTTCGCGACGGCCCATCTCAGCCCGATGAGGTCCGCCATCCTGCAGACGCGCCGGTGCCGCTAGCGGCAGCGGGTCCACCACCCAAAGGGTCAGTCGCCTGCACATGTCACAGGATCCGCCATCGCCGCTGCGAACGGCTGTCGGTGACCTTGAGTGCTGTCTAGATTGGGACGGACGCCGCTGATCCCCCCCCTCCACTTGGGGACCGGCACCATTGATGGGTGGACGGGAGGGGCGAATTTCGCTACCATACGGGCATTTTTCAAGGGTCCCGCCACCCACACCGGAGGTCCCTCAGATGGATACCTGTTTCGCCCCGGCAAGGCGAACCGCACCGGACACGCTATTCGACAAGATTGAGATCGTCAATCGGGACCCCGTGGTGACCGGCCTACTGCACAATTTGGGGGGCCTCCTGGCGGTGCTCGACGCCAATCGCCAGATTGTGGCGCTCAATGATGCCCTCCTGGCCCATCTGGGCATCGATGATCCGGCCCAGGCCCTGGGACTTCGACCCGGCCAGGCGCTCGCCTGCATACACGCGCAGGCCCCACCGTCCGGTTGCGGCACCACCCAGGTCTGCACTACCTGCGGGGCTGCCATCGCCATCGTCGCCAGTCTCGCGGCGGATCGGCCCGAAGAGCGGCTCTGCGCCCTGAAAGCCGATGGTGATGGCGCTGTCGACGAGCGGATTCTCCTGGTGCGCTCCCAACCCCTTCACATTGAGGATCGACGCTTTTTACTGCTCTCCATCCAGGATGTCAGCGAAGAGCAGCGTCGGGCGGCCCTGGAACGCACCTTCTTTCATGACATCAACAATTTATTGGGCATTCTCTCAGGCACCAGCGAAATGCTCCTCGAGGAGCATCCTGGCGAACTCGCTCAATCGATCCACCAGGTGGTGCAATGTCTCAAGAGTGAGGTTCATCTGCAGACCTCGCTGATGAGCGGGTCGTTCGGCGACGACACGCCGCTCCGGGAGCCCCTCCACCTGTCAGATCTGATCACCGATCTGAAACGCCTCTTCGCCGACCACCCGGCTGCCCGGGAGCTGCGTCTGCGGGTCTCGTTGCCGTCGGCGCTGCCCGTAATTCGGAGCGATCGCGCTGCACTGCTGCGCATCTTAGGCAACATGCTGATCAATGCCTTCGAAGCAAGCGAACCAGGGAGCGACGTCAAGCTGCGGGTCGCCACTGCGGACGGACACCTCCGCTTCTCGGTATGGAACCGCGCCTTCATTCCGCCGGCTGTCCAGATGCGTCTCTTCCAGCGCGGCTTCAGCACCAAGGGCGAAAAGGGTCGGGGGATTGGAACCTATTCGATGAAACTCATCGGGGAGAAGCTTCTGGGGGGACAGGTGAGCTGCACCAGCAGCGAGATGCGGGGGACCACCTTTGGCCTGCGCCTTCCCCTCGCATCCGCCATACGCCCCGGGAATACGCCCGCATGCCGGCGGACCGATTCCGGCCCCGCCTAAGGTCGAAGATCCCAGAGCGGCCGCCATCGCCGCGGGCGGTCCCGTGAGAACGGGGACGGCTCAGCCCCCGGGATCTTCGCTAAAACAGAACTGGAGGCGTCATGCCGCAACACTACACCCCAATCAATTTCAAGGCCAAGCTGGCCGCATTCCACACCCGCTGGGCCCCCAAAATCATTGCCGCCATGAACGACTATCACTTCAAACTGGCCAAAATTGAGGGCGAATTCGTTTGGCACACCCATGCAGAGACCGACGAGGTCTTCATCGTTTTGGGGGGGCGCATGAAGATTGCGCTCCAAGATGGAGAAGTGGCGCTGGAGAGCGGCGAACTCTTTGTCGTACCGGCCGGTGTGGCCCACAAACCATCGGCCGACACGGAGTGCCACATTCTCATGGTGGAGCCGGCCGGTCTGGTCAACACCGGCGACGGGCCCGCAGGAGAGCTGACGGCGACCACCGGCGAATGGATTTGACGGGGGCGCTGATCACAGCGCGCCCTTCCGACCGACCACCACCGCCTGCCCGCGCCCGCCGGCGGCATCGTGCGCGGTCCCAGCACGCCCCAAACCGATTCGAATGCCATCGCGGGAGCACTCTGCCATGTCACACAGTCCTTCAGAGCTGTCGGGTCTGGCCTTTCTCGAGGGGATCCTGGCGGGCCGTATCAATCCGCCCCCGGTTGCCGGCCTCTTGGGGTATCGTCTGACGGCGGTCGAAGCGGGCCGGACCCACTACACGCTGCAGCCACAGGAAGCCTTCACCAACGTTTTTGGAACGGTGCATGGCGGTGTCCTCACCACGTTGTTGGACACCGCCATGACGGCCGCCGTCTGGTCCACCCAACCACCGGGCAGGATCGCCGCGACCATGGCGCTGAACATCAACTTCAACCGACCGGTGACCCAGTCCAGCGGTCGATTGCATTGCGAGGGCCGCACCCTGCACGTGGGTCGCCGCACAGCCACCGCCGAAGGGCGTCTTACCGATGCCGCAGGGCAGCTTTGCGCCCATGGAACGGTGACTTGCGCGCTGAAGAGGGTGTAGACGGCAGACAAGGTCCAGCGTCTGCCCATCTTTGTCCCCACCGTTGGCGTCCCATCTTCTCCCACCCCTCTTTCGGGCTGCAGTCGCCGGATTCGTGCTTATGATCTGAATTGACGGACGGCTCGCAGATCTCCAAACGATACCCGGATCCATTCCGATCGCATAGGCGGCGGTCGGCGTTGAAGTGCTGAGGCCCCATGGGAAGATCAACTCCATCAGCCGGTGACCCTGGACACCCCGGTATTCCAGAAACCGCATGGGTATTTTACGATGACGGCTGCCGCCTCTGCCGCGGCGCCCGCCGCTGGATCGAGCGCCGTGACCGGCGCCGGGTGTTTCGCTTTTATCCGCTGCACGCCATCGAAGGACAACGCTTGGTGGCGGGTTGGCTGCCGCCGGACGTGGCACGCATCCCGGACAGCTTGCTGGTATGGGCCGATGACGGCTGTTATTCGCACAGTGATGCGGTCCTGGCCATTCTCAGCCGCCTATCCTTTCCCTGGCGCTTGGCTGCCGTTATGGCAGCGATCCCCGCCAAGTGGCGTGATGATCTCTATCGCTGGCTTGCCGAACGGCGCCATCGGATGGGGTGTCCCGCGACGGACCGCCGGCTGCACCCGGCCATCCCCCCCGCGCCGCCGCGGTTCGCCCGGATGCCTTTTCACCGGAGATGCGGGGGAGCGCCCAGCGTTGCGGGACCGCGGGATGATGGATGATGAAATCCCCTAGGGCCGACCATATCGGATATGCGGAGATACTCGCTTTTCACAATGCTGGCGACCTGGCTTTTCTCAAATCGTTCCTGCATGCCGCGGAGATCGACCACTTCATCCAGGGGGAACACGTCGCCCACTATCTCTTCAACGCGGTGCCGATGCGTCTGATGGTACGGCGCGATCAGGTGGCCCGGGCACTGAAATTGTTGGCCGATCTCGAGCTTTCCGCCGCCTACGACGGCCTGCGGCGCTACCCTTGAGCGGTCCGAGCCACGGCACCGCCGAACCGGTTGCCCCCGAAGCGACCTCTTCAACGGGGATGACTGGCGGACCTCGGACTTGCCCAGGCTCCTCACAGCGTGTAAATTGACGTGCCGCCCCCGTGATACCGGTTGCCGGGTATCTATCATCCACCCTGAAGGGAAAGCGAGACGCCGTCGATGAAGGCCCTCTTAATCGCTGTCCATGGAAGCCGCAGACCGTCCGCCAATGCCGAAATGGCTGCCCTCGCCGAATCGATCGCCCGCATCGCCCACGACCGTTTTGATACCGTCCGCTGCGGCTTTCTGCAGCTGACCGAACCCCAGATTCCGGACGTCATCGCCACCCTGGTTGAGGAGGGTGCCGAGGAGATCGTTCTCTTCCCGTTTTTCATCGCCGCCGGCAGCCATGTGCTCAGCGACATTCCGGCCATCGTCGCGGCGGCCAGCGCCACCCACAGCGGTGTGCGTTTCCGTGTGGGCCCCCATCTGGGCGCCTGCAAAGGGATCGATCGGTTCATTCTCGATGCGGTGGGGTGAAAACCGGCCCGTCATCTGCGGACAGTGCCATTTTCGTCACGCCGCAATTCACGCCGTGGCCAGCCATACCAGGAGATCCCAACCATGTGCGCTGCAGACACCCCCCAAGAGAGACCACCGGACGGCCAACCGCCACGTCAGCGCACCCGCGCTCTGGAGGCTTAGTCGTTCGTGACCGGTCAACTGCACATCACCAATGGCGACGCCGTCGGCGACATGCTGGGCAGAATGTACGGCGATCGTGACGAGATCCTCTGCTGGCGGGACGTGCTTCACGACGGCCCCCTCACCCTGGCACCGCTGGAGACCCATCGACGCCGGCGGGCGCGCTTCCTGGCCGATACCCTCCTCGAACTGGGTGATACCGCCCTGGGGGCGGAACCATATGCGCGTATTCTCGGCGATCTGGTGGCGCGGGACGAACGGCTGATGCATCTGTCTGAGTTTACTGCCGTCACGCTCTGGTTCGAGCACGATCTGTACGATCAGCTGCAGATTGCCGAAATTCTGCATCGTCTGGCCGTCACGGATCAACCGATCCGGAATCTATCCCTCATCTGTATCGACCACCATCCGGATGTGCCCCATTTTCACGGCCTGGGGAACCTCAATCCGACCCAGCTGGCCGCCCTCCATCCCCAACGACAGATTCTGGGAGCGGAGCACCTGGCGGCGGGACGGCGGGTCTGGGAAGCGCTCTGCGCCGATGATCCCCGCAATCTTCAGAAAGCGCTCGGTCCGACGACGGACAGGCTGCCCTTCATGTCCGCTGCCGTGCAGCGCTTTTGTGCCGAGTATCCGCACCGCCAGGATGGTCTGACGCAGACCCAGCGCCTGCTGCTACAGGCGATCGGTGCACCCCTCACCGACCTGCCCCTCTTGCGGCATCACCTGCGGCAGCAGGAGCGTTCCGGCCGCCTGCCGGCGGGAACATCGGCCGAAGCGCGTTACCGTGAGGTGCTCACCGGTCCCCTGCGATTGGGACGGATCTTTCTGAGCCTGCAGACACTTGAGACCGCCCCCTTCTTGGGTGATCTTTGGGTTCAAAAGGAGTTGGCTCTCCTCGCCACAGCGGCCACCCCCTACCTCAGCGCCCAACCGGACCCCAAAACGCCGAAAGACCGGTCGACGACAGCATATGCCCTTACCCCCGCCGGTCAGGCGGCCCTTGATGGACGGCTGCACTGGGCCGACGTGAACCAAACCGATTGTTGGCGCGGCGGCGTCCATCTAAGCGCTGCTCAAATGTGGTACTGGGATCCGCAGACCGGATTTGTACGGTCGCCATAAGCCACCATAGTTGGCCGATTTTCAAAGGATTGCAGTCCCTTCGGGATTCTGCTACACCCCACAGGGGTCATGGTGATGCCCAGCAAATCCATCCCCCGGCGAACCCGATCATCCCCGCCCAATTGCCCGGCACCCCATTAGCGAGAGGTAGCCCTTGCGTACCATTACCCGCATCGCCCCATTGCGCGACATTCTCGCCCGTATCATCAACACCCCCAGTGAAGATCTCCTCAACCACGCCACGGGAGAATTCAGCGACCGGGAAATTGAAACACGCTTTTTAAGCGACACCTGGGAGGATTACAAGAAAGGTCCCCAGTACGCGCTGTTAGCGGGCGGACTGGTTGTGGTGGCCTTCATGCTGACCGATCTGCTGGCCTCCACGAGTCTGGCAGCGTTTTGTGCCCTCGCCACCATCCGCCTCACCATGGGCCTCCTGCTGATCGGCTCGGCCCTATCGATCCAGCGGGCCCGACGCTATTTCCCCGCTTTCCAGATGCTGTGTCTGTGGAATCAGATCGCTGTCGCACTCGGTTTGATCACCTTGGGGATGATCCGGGCGCTGCCCTTCATTCACACCGCTTTTCATCTCTTTATGGTCACCCTGATCTACTACCAGTTTCTCCATAACCGCTTTGTCTACACCCTCATCGCCAGCGCTTTTTTCTCCATCGCCTATTGCGGGCTCAATGCCAGTTTTTATCTCCTTGAACCGCTCGATATGGTTCGCTTTGCACTCTATCTGGGCCTTGCCAACGGTCTGGGGATCCCCATGCTGCGATCCCTTAACCGCAATCGCCGCAGGTCCTATATTCAGCAGCTCAAGCGCGATCACGCCAATCAGCAGCTGAGGGCCACTGTTCGTCAACTGCGGCAGGCTCAGAAAACGGTCAAAACCCTCGAAGGCATGCTGCCGATTTGCTCCAATTGCAAGCAAATACGGGATGACAACGGCTACTGGCGTCAGATCGAGATCTATCTCCACCAACACTCTCAGCTGCAGTTTTCCCACAGTCTCTGTCCAACCTGCGCGCGGGATCTCTATCCCGATTTCCGGACGATCAAGGCCAGATCCTGAAGGCACCGATGCCATTGTGTCGCTTGCTTTTGGGCCCACGGTGGTTACCCTTCCAGACAAGGGGCGCCCCAATCCCCTTCGATTTACAAACAGTTTGCAAGGAGTCAGCCCTTTAGCGCGCTATCCATCGTTTGGCTCTTGAGCCTTATGATCGCCCCCCATACGCTTGCCCTGCTCGGCAATCTGGCCGGTGCGCTGGGGCGACTGCTGCCCCTCGGGTTAATGCTGGTCGCCGGCCTCTATCTTCTGCTGATTTACACCGCAAAGACCTCATCGGCCCACTCAAACGGGGAGCGTTACAGAGATTCACCGCGGCCGTCAGCCGCCCATCTCCTGTATGGCGGTTTGGGACTGACCGCTCACGCGATCAGCGCCCTCGCCGGTGCCACGGGCTTGCTGGTCACATCCGGATTCACTTTCAATGAAACCTATCTCTATTGGTTTCCCAATTTCGCCTTTGCCTTCATTCTGCTGGGCGCGGTGGTGGGGTTACATCTCGCCGGGAACCGATGGGTTCAAGTCGGGCAGATCTGCTTCGTCGCAACCGCCCTGGCGGGGTTGCTCGTGTTGACCCTCACCGCCCTTTTCCGGTCCGGTCCAGGCGCCCCCTTGGGTGCCGGAGCGGATCTTTCGGTGAACTCCTGGGCCCTCATCCTCCTATTATTCGTCGGATTCGATCTGGCGCGCCTGCATCCGCGCACCGAATCCGGCGAGCACCACCATGCTTTGAGCGTCGGTGTGCTGGGAATCGCTCTCCTTTTTGCACTCTGGGGCTGGGCAGCCATTCAACACGTTCCTCTTCAGCGGCTGGTGGACACCACCATCGCGCCGGTGCTGGTTGCCAAGCAAGCATTAGGGCAGTGGGGCCGTGCGATCATGGGGCTCGTCACCATCGCGGGGACCCTGGCGGCGGTGAACGGCCTCTTCTCCATTGTCGCGGCTTCTGTCAGGGAGACGCTCGCGAAGCGTCAGGGCGTGCAATCAAAGGCCACCGTCATCGTCATCGTCCTGTTGGGCGGCGCCGTTGCCGCAGCAATGGCATTGGGATGGGCGGGGACCGACGCCATCGACGTGGTGTTGCGGGCCGGACTCCTCCTGTGGCTGCTGCGGTACGCACTGACAGCAGTGTTGGGACATCTGGCGGGTGATGCGTCGGTCAATGCAACCCGACTCGCTGCGGCCCTTCCCATCAGTATTACCCTGGTGGTGGGAGCGGCCCTCATCGTTTTTACCGATCCCGCATGGGATCTCTTGTTCACCTTCATGCTGGCAGGATTGCTCGTGGCTGTACTTCTCTCCGTCTGCCTGTGGAGGTGGACCAACCACGCGAAAGGAGCATAAGATGAAACTCGTCCGAAATCAGGCCCTGCTGGGCCTTCTCCTCGGCGCGCTCGTCATCGGCCTGCTGCCGCCGACTGCCATGGCGGCCGAAATCCCGCTGATGACCAAAGATGAACTGAAGGCAGCCCTGGATGATGGGAACGTCGTCATTCTGGATGCCCGAGCCGGCAAGGATTGGAAGTCGTCCGAATTCAAGATCAAGGGTGCCCAGCGCACCGAACCAAAGAAGTTCGACGACTGGGGAACCACATTCGACAAAGGCAAGAAACTCGTTCTTTACTGTGCCTGACCGAACGAAGGCACCAGTGTCAGTTTGGCACGTAAGCTCAAAGAGAAGGGTTACGAGAACGTCTATGCGCTGAAAGGTGGTTGGCGGGATTGGTACCGCTCGCAATTCCCCGTGGAGGATAAGTAACGCAGGAGATGGATTCGCGCCGGGTCATCGGCAGTGCTGAACCGGGATGGTGTGGCCCAGCGGTGTGTTGAGCCGTTCGCTTTCAGGGCGTCATCTACGGCTCGCGCGCGGCCCCGCGCCGCCCATCGCGGCTGCACATGACGCAAAGACGCGGATCTTCTGCGCATGGGCTTTGTTGCGCTTGCGAAACCCTTTGGGCCGAGACGGCTCAAGGGGTTTATTACGTCTGGGTGGAAAGCTGGCGGTCATTGGCCGGGATCATCGCCCCTGCCATTGACCGCATCCAATCGATCGAATCGCCACCCGTTGGCGGTGGCCGCCACCCGTGCCATTCTCACTCCCCGAACATGGGGCCGCTCGGCCCCAAGTGGCAGGAGTAGCAGCCAAAGCCCCGGCGGGTCAGGAGATTGAAGGGCTTGCGCCCCAGCGCAGCGGCCATGGTGGGGACCAACTGCTGAAGCTTCAAACGGGTGGTGTCGGGGTGCTTTTCGAACTCCGGTCCGAGGAGGAGGGCACCGCTGAGCCGGGGGAGGTGATCGGTGGGCATCCGGAAATCGTCCTTCCGGGCATTTGGGCCATGGCAGAGGGTGCAATCGATTTGAGCGTGGCGCTGCGGCCGCCAGGCACGGAAGATCGCACCGGCCCGCGGCACGATTGCTGTCTTCATATGGGTCTTGCGCTGATTGGCCGACATCTCCTTCCAGGTCAAGGGCTTTCCCTGATCCCCAACGGGGCCGATGCGTTTGGGATAGCACCCGCCAAGAGTGAGCAGGATCGGCAGGAGCGTAAAAGCGGCGATGGCGCTCTGAAGCTGGCGTGTGATGATGGTTCCTCTCGGTAGCGGTTGCGGCATGCCGTCGCCCCAGCGGTGTCGCCCCAGCGGTGTCGCACCAGCGGGATCACACCAGCGGGGTCGCTCCGGCGGTGAACATGGGCGCCGCCGCAGCACAGGTACGGCCGATGTTACGGTGATCCGTACGGCAGGCGGGGCTGTCTTGTCAAGGGGGGCACGGAGCCGGTTGGCGCTTAAGTGTTTTTAATTCCTGGCGATAATCTATGCACGACCCAAATCGTGGAGGAACTCGCATGACAGACGCGCAGGTGAAGATCGAAAATACGGAGATGCGCCACAGCGCGCGCATCGATCATACCGCACCGATACGGATCAAAGACATTGTGTCCGGCAATCTACACAAGGCCAAGATGCTCAACTACAGCAGTGAGGGCCTCTATTTCGAGTCGGACAGCCTGCTGAATCCGGGCATGAAGATCTACCTGGGGATCAAGAACTCTCCCTTTGCCGCCCAACCCGATCTATTGGAATACCGGCGGGCCGAGATCTTGTGGCGCAAGAAACGCAAAGAGAGCTATTATCGGTTTGGCTATGGCGTGAAACTGCTCGGCGAGGGCATGGCGCCGGTCCAGACACCGCCCAAAGCGCCGGCCGACAAAGAGTTGCGCCGCCACCCCCGCAAGAAGTGCCAGCAGGTCACCCGCTTCTCCACCGACGAGGCGACCTTTGACGGTGAGATTAAAAACGTTAGCCTCTCCGGTGTCTTTATCTCCTCACCAGAAGCCCTGACGGTGGATCAGCAGCTAACCCTCTCCGTCCCCGGTAAACAGGGCAAAGCGCTGAGGATGTCGGGCAAGGTCGTCTGGACCAACCAGGAGGGCTGCGGCATCCAGATCCAGCGCACCGAGAAGATTCAGGGGTAGAAGCGCCCCTTCTCCTGAGGGTAGCTGTTTCTGCCGCACAGGTCGGTTCCGCCGGCCAATGGACCCAAACCTGAAAAGGCCAACCCCGACGCTCGGGGTTGGCCTTTTGATTGCCGCAGCACCGCGACCGTTGCCGAAGCTTCTCCGCACACCCGCAGTTGGCCCCTCGCAACGGGCCCGGATGGGGGCGCCGTTACGCCTTGGCCCGCAGGACGGCCTGGGCTGCCGCCAGCCGTGCGATGGGAACCCGGAAGGGGGAACAGGAGACGTAGTCGAGTCCCAATTCGTGGCAGAGCGCTACCGATTGAGGGTCGCCGCCGTGCTCGCCGCAGATGCCACATTCCAGCCCCTCTCGGGCGGTCCGTCCCTTGGTGATGGCGATCTCCATGAGTTGACCGACCCCGGCCTTGTCCAGCGTGGCGAAGGGGTTGTCCGGCAAGATACCGGTCTCCATGTACTCAATGAGGAAGCCCGACTCGGCGTCATCCCGGGAGATGCCATAGGTGGTCTGGGTCAGATCGTTGGTACCGAAGGAGAAGAACTGGGCGTGGGCGCCGATCTCGTCGGCGGTCAGGGCCGCCCGCGGCAGCTCGATCATGGTGCCGAATTTGTAGTCGATCTCGATCTTCTGCTCGGCCATGACCTGTTTGGCCTCCTCCTCCAGGACCTCGCGCTGCACCTTGAGTTCGTTGGCGTGGCTGGTGAGAGGGATCATCACCTTCGGCAGGACGGTGATGCCCTCGCGGGTCACCTGGCAGGCGGCTTCAAAGATCGCCCGCACCTGCATGCTGGTCAACTCAGGAATATGAATTCCCAGGCGCACGCCGCGCAGACCCAGCATGGGATTCTGCTCCCGAAGGTTTGCCGCCCGGCTGCGGATGCGCTCCTTGATCTTTATCTTCTCGAGGAGACGATCGATCTCATCCATGGTGCCGGCGTGCTTGATTCGCAACTTGAGGTCGGAGAGTTCGCCCATGAGTTCCACCACGTCGGGAAGAAATTCGTGCAGGGGCGGATCGATGAGGCGGATAATCACCGGAAGGCCGTCCATGACGCGGAAAAGGCCGGCGAAATCTTCACGTTGAAAGGGCAGGAGGGCGTCCAGGGATTCACGGCGGTCGATGGGCAGGCGGGCCATGATCATCCTCTGAAAATGGGGCAGGCGATCGGCTTCGAAGAACATGTGCTCGCTGCGGCACAGGCCGATCCCCTGGGCGCCGTACTCGCGGGCCCGCTTGGCGTCCACTGGATAGTCGGCGTTGGCCCAGACCCCCAAGGTGCGGATCTCGTCGGCCCAGCTGAGGAGTTTGATCAGCCAGGGGTCGCGGATATCGGGCACCATGGTCTTGAGCTTGCCCAGGTAGACTTCACCGGCGTTGCCATCCAGTGAGATCCAGTCGCCCTCGTTGATCACCGTGTCCCCCACCGTCATGCGGCGTTTGTTGATGTCGATCTGGAGGGCGGCGGCACCCACCACGGCGGGTTTGCCGAACTGGCGGGCCACCAGGGCCGCATGGCTGGTGCGGCCACCGCGATTGGTGAGAATCCCCTGGGCCGCCAGCATGCCGTGGACATCATCGGGTTTGGTTTCGGGGCGCACCATGATGACGGCCTTGTTCTCCTCCTTGGCCCAGGTCTCGGCCAGATCGGCATCAAAGGCCACCACGCCGCAGGCAGCCCCGGGAGAGACATTGAGGCCGGTGGCTACCATCTGCCCCTCCTCCTGGGCGGCTTTGACGGCCCGACGGTCGAATTGGGGGTGCAGGAAGAAGTCCACCTGCTCGGGGGTCACCCGGGCCACGGCCTCCTCCTTGGTGATGAGGCCCTCCTCCACCATGTCCACCGCAATGCGGACGGCGGCCTGGGCCGTGCGCTTGCCGTCGCGGGTCTGCAGCATCCAGAGCTTGCCCTTCTCGATGGTGAACTCCATGTCCTGCATCTCGCGGTAGTGTTTCTCGAGCCGGCTGGCGATCTGCTGAAGCTCGGTGTAGGCGGCGGGCATCTCCTTGGCCATCTTCTCGATGTCCTGGGTCAACCGGATGCCGGCGACCACATCCTCGCCCTGGGCATTGATCAGGTAGTCGCCCTCGATCTTGGGGGCGCCGGTGGAGCCGTGGCGGGTCATGGCGACGCCGGTGGCGCTGTCATCGCCCATATTGCCGAACACCATGGTGACGATGTTGACGGCCGTTCCCAAGTCGTGGGGAATGGCGGCGGCATTGCGGTAGTCCACGGCCCGTTTGCCGTTCCAGCTCTTGAAGACTGCCTCGGTGGCCATTTTAAGCTGCTCGATGGGGTCGTTGGGAAAATCCACCTGGGTGTGGCTGCGGAAGATGGTCTTGAACTGGGCCGTGATGGCCCGCCAGTGGTCGGCGCTGAGCTCCGAGTCGGACGAAACGCCGGCTTGGTGGCGGGCTGTCTCGATCACCTCCTCGAAGAACTCATCGGCGATCCCCATTACCACGCTGCCGAACATCTGCACCAGGCGGCGGTAGGCATCGTAGACGAAGCGCGCGTCATTGGTGAGCGCAATCATCCCCTCTGCGGTCTCATCGTTGAGACCGATGTTGAGAACGGTGTCCATCATCCCCGGCATGGAGAATTTGGCCCCCGAGCGGCAGGAGACCAGAAGGGGGCTCTCCGGATCGCCCAGGGTCTTGTCCGTGACGGCCTCCACCGCTTTGAGCGCCTCGAGAAGCTGATCCCACATACCGTCGGGAAAGACGCCACCGGCATTCAAGTAGGCGTTGCAGGCTTCAGTGGTGACCGTAAAGCCTGGCGGGACGGGGATACCGATGCGGTCCATATCGGCCAGGTTGGCCCCTTTGCCGCCGAACAGCCCCCGGACACCTTCCCAACCCCCGCCCACATATGCTTCGGCCGCTTCTACTTCCGAAAAAAGATAGACCCATTTTTTGTCCGTCATTTTACCTGCCACTCCTGCTGGATGTTATCGCCTGGGTGACTGCCACTCTTGCGGGCCTTGGCAGTCATGACTAAGGGGAATCGCGGGAACAGCGTCGCTGTGCGATGCGCAGGGAAAAGCGCAGCCAGGGTGCGGCAAAGGCTTTTCGCAGGGTGCTTGCTTCTGCGGGTATTCGCCGGCGGCTTTGGTCGTCTGAAAGGGGTGTTCCCGTGGTTTGGCGGCGGTCATCAAGGGGCGTGGATCCCGGCACACCTGCGACACGCCGCCGGTGCTCTTGTTTCGTAACATCGTCGTGCAGTACTTGCAAGAGGACGCCATCGGATACGTGACCGGCGGCGTGGCATCGCCGGACTACTCGCTGGATGAAAAGGGGATGGGGGGGGCGCTGACATACCCCCTGGCACGGGTCATCTCTTCCAGATGGTCGATGCGGCGGCGGTTTTCCGGGTGGGAGGCGAAGTAGTGGCCGAAGCGTCCGGGATCTTGATCGGCCGGAATTTTCTGGAAAAAGTCGGTGCTGCCGCCCACATGTCCATAGAGGCAGTGCAGGGCGTCGAGGCCGAAGGTGTCGGCGCGGGTCTCCTGGGCGCGGGAGAAACGCATCTCGGTAAGGTTGAGGGCGCTACCCAGCACATTGGCCACCGGGCTGTCCGGCCCCAGCGTCAGGGTGGAGACGGTGATAAAGACCAGGGCGCGGCCGATACCGCGCAGGTGGTCGCGGTGGATGTAGTGACCCATCTCGTGCGCCAGGACGAAGGCCAGCTCATTTTCCGAGGCGACCTCGTCCAGAAGCCCTTGGAAGATGACGATGTGACCGCCGGGAAAGGCCAGGGCGTTGATGGTCTGTCCCGCCTTGACGTGCACCTGAAGGGGGAAGGGCAGCTCGGCGCAGTCCGTCTGCAGGCGGTCCAGGAGCCTCTGCACCCGCGCCCGCGTGCCCTCCGCAGCGTCGTCAAAGTGGGAGACTGTCCTCAGGAAGGGGCCCGCTAGGCGTTGCTCTACCGCCGGGCTGAGGCGCGGTACAATAATATCAACGGCGATGCCCAGCAGTAGATAGATCCCCACAATGGCGGCCAGCAGGCCACCCGCCAACACGGCCAGCTCCTTGATGGGCGAGGCGGGCGAAACGTTGTCGTTTCGCTCCGGGAGGCGCGGGGTGTACTTCATGCCGATTCTTTGAGGGTCACCGCCGTGCCGTACGCCAGGGCTTCCAGGCAGCCCACGCCCTTCTTGTTGGCCTTGCGGCCCACGGTGGCGGTTTCGATGCGGACGTTGACGATCATATGGGCCTGGGGGGCCTTCTCCTTCATACGGAGGAGGGCTTCCCGGCGGGCGCGGTCGATGAGGCTTTCATACGACTTCACATTGCCCCCGAAGAGATTGCGCAGGCTGGCCAGCAGGCGCTTGAAATAGTCCACGGATATGACCGCACTGCCCTGGACCAATTCGACGGACTGCACCGTTTCAGGGAGACAGTCGACCTGTTTGGTGGTGGTGATCGGCAGATGAATGGTGGCCGCCTCGCGCGTGCGAATGCGGCGGTAGTGACGCTTCTCCACGAAGGTGCCGGCACCGAAGCCCAGCGCCACCAGGGAGAGAAAGATGATGAGATCGATCATGGCCCTCTTCCCTTTCAGACGAATTTCACCGCCGTTCCATAGGCGTAGAGTTCCGCCGCGCCCTGGGCCACGGAGGAGGTGGAGTAGCGGACGTTGATGATGGCATTGGCGCCGATCTGGCGCGCTTGGGCAATCATGCGCTCGGTCGCCTGGCGGCGGGATTCCGCCATGAGCTGGGTGTACCCTTTGAGTTCACCGCCCACCAGGTTCTTCAAGCTGGCCATGATGTCACGGCCGATATGTTTGGCGCGGATGGTGGAGCCGGACACCAGACCGAAATGCTCCACGATGGTTTTACCCGGAATGGTTTCGATATTGGTGACGATCATCTGGTGTCCCTCCTCGGTTTCAAAATAGTGGTGGACCACCGCTTCCTGCGGGGCGTCCGCCCGGGGCGGTGCCGGGGGGCTGTCGGCCGGGGTGTCGGCCGCTGGGGCTGCGCCATCCTCCAACGGCACGAGCTCGCAGTCAGCGCCGGCGTTTTGCAGGGCGCGCTGAATCTTCTCCGCCGTGGTCCGATCCACGTCCCGTCGCAGCACGGTGGGCTGCCCGCCGAAGAGTTCTTCCGCCTTGGCCGTGTCCACTTTCAACAGCTGGGCCACGGTTTTACGGGCCGCCAGCGGATCCACACCGGAGAGAACTTCACCTTTGAAAATGACGTTGAACCGATCGCTCATGGGGATGCTCCTTAATGGCCTTTAGTTGTCGTCGACGCCTTGGGAAAACCATCCGCTGGCCGGGCGGGGCGTTTCGGCGGATTGGATCAAGTTGGACCCCCGGGCAAAATCTGTTAGGATGCGTGTCGGTCGGAAAGGGATGCCGTGGGTCGAATCTCCCTCGTTCTGTATAGATCGGTCGGTAGGAGCAGCGCTTTAGGGCGCCCAGGATCAAGATGCGAAAGGCGTGCAAACATACCCTGTCGCTGACGGCCCTTGCAAGGGGCTTGTGGATGTTGGCCGTGCTCCTGTTGCTGCTGACCGGTTGCGCCACGCCGGCGTCCAAACCACTCGCACCGGGCTCTGGCGCCATCGGCATCCCCTCGGACGGCGGCTGGTGGTCGGTACACGTCCACTTCAGCTGGCCCGATACGGCCTCTGATGAGGCCTCATCAGAGGCCTCGCCGGACATGCACCTGGATCTCCTGGTGGCCCGGGAAATCTTCGCCCCCCTCATCGAGGCCCACCGCGACGCGCTGCCCTTGTGGCGGTTTCACCGCCGTGCCGTCCGGGACGCGGCAGGCCACCGCCTGCGGTTTCTCTTTTATGCCCCGCGGGTGACCGCCCAGGCGCTTTACGACACGCTGGCTGCCGACCCCTTGCTCGCGGAACTGCACGCTGCCGGCAAGATCGAAAGCGTGGTTTTGGACGATCCCCGCGGCGAATTGCGGAGCGACCTGTCTGCCACCAGCGACCCTGGCTGGTCGCCGGCGATGCAGACCAGCTGGCCCTATTTCATCATGGGGGTCAGCCAATTGTGGCTGAACCTGATGGCGCAAATAGCGCAATCGGAGATGGTGAGCCCCCCGTCCGGGGATTTGAATGCATTGGTGGCCTATTATCAAACCCTTGACGAAAAAATCACCGCTACCTGGCAGCACGAAGGGCGACACGCCCTGCTGCATCACCTCAATGCGCTCTTTGGGTATGAGCGCCTCCCCATCTATCTGCGGTTTTGATCCAGTGAAAGGGGGCAAACCACTGCTCCGATCCTGCCTCCCTGTGCGCCCGATTGGGGGCCACCCTTCCAAGCCAGATCCGGTGTACCACCAACGCTACCGCCATCGGGTATCGCGTATCCCTTCCCTCAGCGCCGTGCCGTTTCGCCACAATTGGCGATTGTGCCAGTTCGAAATGGCGGTTTCGCCACGGCACACGCAGCCGTAAAGCGCGCCTTGGCTGAAACCACCCCTGTAAAGCGGTTGGCCCTGCCTGGCATGGATTTTGGTTTACCAGCACCTATAGCGGGACGCGAACACCCATGAAGCGGAAGCGGTGTCGAAGCGGGTGTGCGAAGAACGTCGCCGACTTCAATCAACCGATACGCAGGGTGCCAGCGCCGGCGTTACCGTCAATTGGTGGTCGTTTCGGGACCGCTCTCAAATGTCAACCCGTCAAAGACCTTTGCGTCGTCAGTGAAGCGCCTATGAAAATTATTATACAATCGCTACTGATCATTGGCGCCATCGGTACTGCCGCTCTGGGGGCTGCAGGGCTGTTTGGTTCTTACCGGCAATTTACAATCACCCAGGGATGCCTGGCGCCCGGAGAATTTGTCACGGTCGGGCAGCATGATATTCACTATCTCCAAAGAGACGGCGGCAATACGCCAGTGGTGTTCTTACATGGTGCGTCAAGCAACGCCAGAGAGTGGCGACACAGCCTGTTCGATGCGCTTCCCGAATCGCTGCACCTGGTCGCGATCGACCGGCCTGGTCTGGGACACAGCAAGCGGTCCACCGCGCTTTCACTGCATGAACAGGTACAGCTTCTCCATAGGACGATCCAGCAGCTGGGCCTCAAACGGCCGGTCCTCGTCGTACATTCATTAAGCGGCGTAATGGGGGCCCGCTTGCTTGCCGATTATCCCCAGCACTACCGTGGTCTCGTCATCATTGCAGGGGCTACCTATCCGATCGGGGATGGCGCCTCCTGGTACACCCGGCTTGCGACCCTGCCCCTTTTGGGCCACGTGTTCCGCTACGCGATGGTTCCCGCCATCGCCCCCTTTATCGCACCGGGCATCATTCAGAACAATTTTCACCCCCAGCCGGTGGTTCCTGACTACGCCGAGAAGGCCTGCCTGGAGCTTCTCTTCTCTCCCGAACGGTTCTTGGCGAATGCCGAGGACCTGAATCAGATTCGGGCCTACATCGATGATTCCTATCCATTGTACACTAAGATTCGGGCGCCCGTGAGTCTGATCTATGGCGACCAAGATCAGATCATTGCCCAATTCACGCACGCGGGAGGGTTTAAATACAAGGTTCCACACGCCAAGTATATCATGCTGCCGGATGTTGGACACCTGCCGCACTATTCGCGTCAGGATATTGTTCGGCAGGAAATAGAGCGTATTCTCACGGTGGAAGGAGATGACTGACGCCGGCAGCGGGGGCATACGCCAGTGCGCAACCGGCCCATGCAGCATGCCGGGCGCAATGTCGGGGAGGCGTTCATTTCCAATGGGTTTTTACACGCGACCCTTGCGATGCGGCTGGCCGCCAATTGCTTCGCCAGCCGCTGCGGGTTGATGTGATTTGGTTAGTTTAGCGACACGTCTTCGAAACGCGTAGTAGCTCATCTGCAAAAGGCGGGCGGCCCGGGTGGCATTGCCGTCGGTCAGTCGTAGAGATTGCGCCACATAGCGGCGGTCGATGGCGTCGTGCAGCGCCGGCAGGTCGATACCGGTCGCGCCGAGCGCCGGCAGATCACGGTCCGCCTCGCTCGCTCCCATAGTTGCGTGTGGCCTTTCCGATGGCAGATCGGCGGCCGCCGCCAGCCCCAGATCTCTGGCGCTGAGCGCGGGTCCCTTGCCCACCAAGACCCCGCGTTCGATGCAGTTTCGTAATTCGCGCACATTCCCTTTCCAATGCTTGGCCTCCAGCACCGCCTTCGCACCATTGGAAAAGCCCGTAAAGGATTTATTCAGTTTTCGACTGAATTCCATCAGAAAATGGGAAGCGATGGGGAGAATATCTTCGCGACGCTTGTTCAGAGCGGGCACCGCAATTCTAATGATGGCCAGCCGGTAGTAAAGGTCCTGCCGAAACGAACCGTCAGCGATCATGGTGTCGAGATCGCGATTGGTGGCGGCCACAACACGTGTTTGGATGCGGTGCTGCCGAGTACCGCCGACCTTGTAATACTCACCACTCTCCAGAAAGCGCAGCAATTTGGCCTGGGTCGCCAGGCTAAGATCCCCCACCTCGTCCAAAAACAGGGTGCCCCCTGCAGCGGACTCGATCAAGCCTTTCTTCCCGGTCGGAGAGGCACCGCTGAACGCGCCTTTTTCATAGCCGAAGAGTTCGCTTTCCACCAGGTTTTCGGCAATGGCAGCGCAATTGAGGGTCACAAAAGGTCCCCTGAAACGGGGGCTTTCGTAGTGAATCCGGCTGGCGATGAGCTCTTTGCCGGTGCCGGTCTCGCCCAAAATGAGGACCGGTGCGTCGGGGCTTTTGGCCACCATGGTTACCAGTTCCATGATATCGACAATGGCATCGCTCTCGCCGACAAAATAGGGCAGATTCTCCTTGAGATAGCGCTCCTGGAGCAGCTGAACCTCCTTACGCAGGCGGATGGTGTCGAGGGCGTTGGCGATGGCCATCTCCAGGGCATCCATGTTGATCGGCTTCACCACATAGTCGTAGGCACCGCTTTTCATGGCACGGATCACGGTAGCGATCTCTTCCACGGCGGTGATCATGATGATCAAGATCTCCGGGTAATGGGTCTTTATCGCTTCGAGCGCCTCGAGGCCGCTCATGCCCGGCAGCCCGATGTCGAGGAGCACCAGATCCGGAGGGGTCCTGCGGATCGCCGCGATGGCCGTTTCAGCGCTTTCGAAGGCCTCTACCCGGTACTTGGCCGCCAACGTCAGTACCGACGCGTCCCGGATCAATTCTTCATCATCGACGACATAGATGCTGTAGGAGATCATCTGCGCGTTTCTTCCGTATTTAGGGGAATTTTGAAGATAAACTCCGCCCCACCCCAATCGCTGGCGGCAACCTCGAGGGACCCGCCATGATCGATGATGATTCGGCGCACCAGGCTTAAGCCGATCCCCGAGCCGGCCTTGCGGGTGGTAAAGAAGGGATCGAAGATCGTGTCTCTCAGGGCTGCCGGCACGCCCACACCCGAATCCGATACTCTCGTGACGATGGCCCACGGTGTCGCCTCCGAGGAGATCCGGATCTTTTTGGTGCCTTTTCCATCCGCCAATACCTCGGATGCGTTGGTGATCAAGTTCAACAGCACCTGCTCGATCATTTGGGCATCCGCGAGACAATCGGGGAGCTCGGCGCACAAATGCGTCTCGATCTGAACGCCCGCCTTGCGAACCGTCACTGCCGAAAGCTCGACGGCCTTTTCGACGGCTCGATTGATGTTGGTCGCGGTCAACAGCGGGACGGCGGGTTTGGAGAAGTCCATCACGCGCTTGATGATCGCTTCAATTTTGTCCACCGCCGTCTGGAGCTTTCCGAAGATGGTCTGCATGTCCACTGCACCGACGAAGGCGGGCGCATCCGAACTCTGGACGGCGGTTCTCGCCGCCTTCAGGTACATGTTCATGGCCGACAAGGGATTGCGGATCTCATGGGCGATGCCGGCGGCCACCCGTCCGAGGGAACTCATCTTGTCCTCGATGCGCATCAATTGCTCCAACTCCTTGGTGCGGGTGATGTCCATGAGGTTTAAGAATACCGCGGTTTCCCCATCGTAGACGATGCGGCTGGCACGGCATTGGACCCAGCGGAACGCTTGCGACGGCGGTCCATCGGTACCGGAGGGTTGGAGGCGGTAGTCGAGATTCAACGTGGCGATGTCGCCCGCCAGGATACCGCGATACTGCTGTTGAACCTGGTCCCGGTCCCCGGGGTGGATGGTGTCGAGATAGGCCTCCAGGGAGCGCTCCGGCAGCGGTCCCAGCAGCCGTCGGTGCTCGGGATTCTGATAGCGGATGCCAGCTTGGCTGAGGATGGCGATGCCGGTGAGGGAGGTTTCCACCAGGTGGCGAAAGCGCTCCTCACTTTCGGAGAGGGCCCTGGCCGTTCTGGAGCGTTCCGCGATTTCGCGCAGCAGGTTGGTGTTGGTGTCCGCCAGCTCCTTCGTCCGCCGGCTGACCTGTTCTTCCAATTGTTCGCCGTAGGAGAGCAGTTCGGCCTCCATCGCTTCGAGCTGCGCCACTTGTTTCGTGAGCGTCGATTGCTGGGTGAGCAGATGGAGGTGCGATTCGATGAGGTCCTTGAAGTGCGCCAGCAGCAATTCGTAAGTATGATCGAAGCGGTCGGTCTTGAAATCCATGGCGCAGATGGAGCCGAAAACTGCTCCGTCCGGCATGAGCAGCGGCAGACCGATGTAGGAGACCAGGCCGAAGCGGCTGCCCAGGCTTCGGTGCCAGGCCTCGTTCGAGCTGGCATCCGAGATGATGAGGTTTTGCTTCTCCTTGATCACCCATTCGCAGTAGATACCGCGAAAGAGATCTTCTCCGCCCAATGGGAAAGCGTAGCCCTCCTTGATGGGATTCTCCGGGGCGGCGTTGGTGCGCAAGGCCTTCAGGTCCTGTGCTTCGATGCGGGTGATGATGACGGTGGGAACGTGCAGGATGTCGGCGATGATCTCAACGATACGCTGCCACTTTTCCAGAACCTCATCCGGGATGGTGATCGCTTTGGATGGGTCGCATGTTGCTGCCGGTCGTGTCATGGGTGCCTCCTTGGGAGGCGGGGTAATGGTCGCGTTGCGGGTGATCGGGCCATTTGCCTTTGCGCCGAATTCCGGCGCGGCAAGTAAAATATATGGCCGGATTTCAGCTTTGGCGAAGTCCGGCCACTGAAAAAACGCGCCAAGCGCTACATCGCGTCAGGATGCTTGCCCATATCAAGCCGCGGCGCCACCTGCGCGAGAACCGCCTCGGCCGCCAGCGCGTCGAGGGGATCAAAGCGGGGATTCAGTTCAAGGGCACGAACCAGGTGGCTGCGGGCCTCCTCTCGGGCACCCAGTTTCCAATAGATCATGCCGGCGTGATACCAGATGAAGGGGTCCTGGGTCTCAAAGCGCAGGGCCGCCGCAATGAGCTCGCGGCCGCGTTCGTATTCGCCGTTTTTGTACAGGCACCATGCCAGGGTGTCCGCCGCGAAGATATTTTTATAGCGGGCATAGATCCTGACAGCCGCCTCAAGCGCTTCGGGCAGCCTGTGGTTATGATCGGCGTAGATACGAACCCGGCGGATGTCGTCGCCCAGATCCATCGCCGACGGGCCCTTACCTCCCCCGTCCAGCCACGCCAATCCATCGGCCGCAGAGGGGTGGCGATCCGCCGAGGCGCGGAGCCGTTCCATGGCGATCCGCACGGTCAGCTGGGGTCTGAGGGCCAGGGATTTCGCATACGCCGATCGGGCTGCCGGGAGATCCCCCTGGGAAGCCTTAACCCTGCCCATCACCGCCCATAAGCGCTGGTTTTCGGGTGCCAGCAAGAGGCCGTCGTCGAGAAGTGCTTCCGCCGCCGCCAATTGTCCGGTACACCAGTAGATGTGGGCCAACTCGGCCACGCACCAGAGGGTGTTCTCCGCGTAAGGTGCGCCAGCGTTGATCGCCTTCTGCAACAGACGAACCGCCCCGTCGCCGTCGCCGGTGAGGAAGAGCAGATGGGCCCCCCGACTATAGGCGGCCAGATTGGGCCGCAGGTCGAGCATCTCCTGGTAGTGTTCGAAGGCGCTTGCATAGTCTCCCCGTTCCACGGCGGCATCCCCCATCAGCCCATGGGCATCCGCGTTTCGAGGGTCTTGCGACAGGGCCTTGCGGGCCCATGTCACACTGGCGTCGAATTCGTGCAGGGTGCCATACACCCAGGCCAGGCCGGTCATGGCCGCGCTGCTGCCCGCATCCCGCTTGAGCGCCGCCGCAAACGCCCCCCGGGCCGCGTCAATAAGCCGGGCATCGCCACTCTCCCGTGCACGCTGCATGAGCGCGTTGCCCTGACGAATCCTTTCCGAAACCCACAGCGCGGTCTGCTGCGCGGCGCCATCCATGCCCGCGGGTGGTGCTGCCAGTGAGGTCTCGCTGTCGGAAGGCCGATCGCCGTGGCCGTCGTGGGCGGCAGCCGGCAGGTGCGCATAGATCGCCACCAGTGAGGTCAGCAGTAAAAACGGGATCCATCGTTTGTGAGTGCGAATCGACATGATCTTCTCCTTTCACAATACGCCCAATGGGGTGAGGCGGGCGTAGCGATGCCGCCGCATCCACTTCGCCCGCCGCGAACATAGCGATGTTGCGCCAGCCCTACGAATCCTTGCGATTGTTGGTGCCGGCGTTCGGGGTTGCCGAATAGGGGAAGACCCAATGGTAGTCTTGATCATTCCCGTTGACATTGTCCCCGACGACGGTGACGGTCGTGTAGTCGGGGCCGCTGGCGAGAGCGGTCAGGGCGATGTCGATCACGTCGTCCCCCAGTCGCCGACCATTGGGCCAGCCGCTGGATTTACCACTGGTCAGATCCCCGCCGATGAAGCCGAGGCGATGAAAATCACCCATGCCGGCCAGGGGGACGGGATCGGTGGTGGTGTCCACCCGCAGCACATCGGGAATGAAGACAGCCGCCAAATCACCGCGGTCCTGGTCCACCAGACCCAGGTTGAAGCGGAAGTTCAACAGGGAGGCGAGCTCGGGATTCAGCGCATAGGTCTCGAAACCTTTATCTCCGCTGGGCGCGGTGCGATTGAAACGGTCCTTGTCCCGCAGTGCGACCAGGGCTTCGTTGAAGAGGGGGTTGCCCATGCGGTTGACCTGAACCCAGCCGCCACGGTGGATGGTCCCGTTCTTGATGGAGCGCAAGGTGACCCGGCTGCGGCTGACGGAGGCATACACCCCGACCCCGTTGGCGGTGCCGATGGCGGGCAGCGGCTTGCTGAAATCGCTGAAAGGCGCAGTGTAGGCATAGCTGGGCAGGGACGCCACCGGGATCTGGATGGCATAGGCGAGTACGTTGAAGCCTTTGAAACCATCCACGCCGTCGCCGGTCTGACCCAGACCGTCGGACCCCAAGATGCGGTCGTCCAGAAGATCGAAGATGCCCGGAATGTCGGAGAAAAACCCATCTTCCCGCGGCCCGGCGAAGACCACCTCCCCTGAGGGCAGCTCATGAACGGTTTGGCGGGTGTAGGCGTCCAGTTCGGTGACGTCGGCGGCGCCCGAGATGGCGAAACCGGCAGCGTCGTTGTATTCAGGGGTGGTATTGGGTCCGAGGTTGGGCGGCGGGGTCAGCAGGCCTTTGCCGAGCAGGCGGCCCATCTCCTTGGGGTGCCCGTTACGCTTCGTCTTGGGCCCTACCTTCGTCACCGTGTAGGTCTGGACGTAATTCTGGCGCCCATCTCCCACTTCCATGATGGCGCCGGCCTCCGTCCCCAGCCCGTAGGAGAGGATGGTGTTTTGATTCTTCAAGCCGCCAGTGACGGAAGAGAATTGGAAGTTGTAGCGCTGAACCGTTCGTCCCGTGCTGGGGTCGGCGATATGAATACTATAGAGGGCGTCATCCGCGAAGCGGTCATAAATGACCCCGTCGCCGGGCTCGGAGAAGGGCCGCACATGGACGATGATATTGAGCATCTTCTGCGTGGGGTCGTTGTATTTGGTCCCGATGAAGGCGTACACGTCGGTGAGGTTGGCCTGGGGGTCCTGTTTGATCAGGGGGGCGTCACTATGGCTGGCCGCCATGGCCGTCTGGCTGGCAAGGAGGGCCAACATGACCATCATCATGCGGTACATTTTTCTCACGCTTTTCTGAACATAAGCTTTCATGGCACTGTCTCCTTCGGACACGTTATGCTGACGCGACGTGATCCTGTTTCTGCCGACCGGCAGCCCGCTGTCAGTTGGGATGGCTGTCCGGCCGCTGTTTTGGGTGTGCCCTCTCTTGGACCACGATTCGTGCCATATTGAAGGATATTGAAATCTCACATAATATTGGGTAGATATGGAGATGCATCTCTTCCTGGCGCCGGGCGAAATCGCAATGGTGCCTTGGCGCTTTCGCCAGTTCTGGCGAAAGCGCCACCTTCGGGTTCGCGCCCAAAACCGGAGACCCCACTGCATCGGATCTCCATCTCTCAAGCCGCCCGTGACAGACCCGCCGGGCATCGGGACAGGGACCGTCTTGTGTACACCGGCCAATCCTGCTATCTTGATCCTCTAAATCTTATTCTAAAAATATGAGGCAGTTATGCGTCTTCATTGCCTACAGCATGTCTCCTTTGAAAATCTTGCCGCCATCGACACCTGGGCGGCGGGACGGGGCTGGGAGCGTTCGACCACCCATCTTTACGCCGGCGAACGCCTGCCGGCGCTGGACGATCTGGATTGGCTGGTGATCATGGGCGGGCCCATGAACATCTACGCGGAGGAGGGCCATCCCTGGCTGGTGGCGGAGAAGCGCCTGATCGCCCAGGCGGTGGCGGCGGGAAAAACTGTCCTGGGAATCTGTCTGGGGGCTCAGCTACTTGCCGATCACCTGGGGGTCCGGGTGGTGCGGGGGTCCCACCCTGAGATTGGTTGGTTTCCCGTGGTCAAACACCGGGAAGCGGACCGGACGGCGGTGGGGAGGGCGCTGCCGCCGCGTTTCACGGCCTTTCACTGGCATGGGGATACCTTTTCCCTGCCCCACGGCTGTGTGCCCTTGGGGTATAGTGAGGCCTGTCCCTGCCAGGGATTCGTCTTTCAAGAGCGTGTGGTGGCCCTCCAGTTCCACCTGGAGTTCACGGCCCAACGGGCGGCGGCCGTGATCGACCATTGCGGGGCGGAGCTGATCGGCGGGCCGTATGTGCAGTCGGCCGAAGAGATGCTGGCTGACAGCGGGCGTTTCGAGCGCCTCAACACCCGCATGGCGGCCCTGCTCGACGCGCTTGCGGACGGAACGTGACGGGCGACTTCCGACGGCTGGCAGCCCGCTTCGAAGAGGGCCGTGATTTTGAGATCCTCGTCCGGCGCGGCGTCTCCAATGCGCTGGTGCTGGCGATCCACGGCGGTCGGATCGAACCCGGAACCGCCGAGATGGCGCGCTTGGTGGCGGGTGAGCGCCATACGCTCTATCTGTTCAAGGGCATCCGTTCCGAGGGAAACCGCGCCCTGCACATCACCAGTACCCGTTTTGACGAGCCACGGGCGATGGCCCTGGTGACCGGCGCCGACAGGGTGCTCTCCCTCCACGGCTGCCGCGGCAGCGATCCCTTCCTGGTGGTGGGGGGGCGCGATCGGGCCGGTCGCCGGCGGCTGCAGACCCTTCTCGCGTCCGGGGGCTACCCCATCTTGTCCGAGACGAGCGATCCGCTGCGGGGCCGCCACCCCGACAATATCTGCAACCGCGGCGCGCGCGCCATGGGCATCCAGGTGGAGGTCAGTGCAGGGCTGCGTCGGCGCTTGCTTGTGCCTGGTAAAATTGGTATCGGCAAACCCAGAGCCGCTCTCACCGATCTGTGCGCCCGCATCCGAAAGGCCATTCAGTGACCATCTTCAACCCCATTCTCAAGCGACGCCTTTGGGCCGGCGCATGCGTTGCCGCCGTCGTGTTGGCCGGCTATTATCTGCGCTTTTACCAGGGCCCGCTGCAGGCCTGGGTCCATCGGCTCAGCGGCGGCCTGCTGGTGGTGTGCTTCTGGTCTTTTCTGCTGCGCCTCTTCTTGCCCGGTCTGCGGTCCAAATCCCTGGCCATCACCATCTGTACCTTCGCCTGCGTGCTGGAGCTCAGCCTGCTGGTCCACCATCCCATGGTGACCTATCTGCGCGGGGCCTTCATCGGGCGATCGATGGTAGGACCGCCCTTTGCCGCATCCGATCTGGCCGCCTACCTGGCCGGTGGCCTGATCGCCTATGCCGGGCTGTGCTGGATCAACCGTTGAGCACCGGCGCTCGCAACCGGTTTCGATCAACCCGTCACCCCACAGGAGGGCCTGCCGTGACAGCATCCGATGAGAACCCCCGAGTCCCCGAAGTTGCCATCGACGAGATGTTTACCGACCGCTGGTCACCCCGCGGATTCGACGATCAACCGCTGAGCGACGAGCAGATCCGGCAATTGTTCGAAGCCGCCCGCTGGGCGCCCTCCTGCTTCAACGAGCAGCCCTGGCGGTTCTTCTACGCCGTCAGCGAGGCCGACCGGAAAGCCTATCTCTCCGCCCTGGTGCCCCGCAACCAGCTGTGGGCCAAACGGGCCCCCCTGCTGCTCTTCGTACTCGCCCGACGCGCCTTCGGCCAGAGCGGCAGAGAGAACCGCCACGCGCCCTTCGACGCCGGAGCAGCCTGGCTCTGCCTGGCGTTTCAGGCGCGAAAAATGGGTCTCTATGCCCACGCCATGGCCGGCTTCAATCAGCGGCGGGCCTACGCCGTGCTGGGCGTTTCCGAAACGGAATTTCACATCATGGCGGCCGTGGCCGTGGGGCACAAGGGCAGTGCCGACCATCTACCCGAGGAGATGCAGGCCATAGAGCAGCCCAACACAAGACGCCCGTTAAGCGACCTCGTCTTCGAAGGCAGCGTCCCCGGGGAGGATGAGGTGGACGTACTCTCCTGAGGGCCGTCCCCATGGAACGACACACGCTCATTCTCGACATCGACAACGCGTTGGGCATTCCCGTGGCCGACACCGACGACGCTTTGGCCCTGGCGCTGGCCCTCGCCTCGCCGGAGATAGAACTCCTGGGCATCACTACCTGTGCGGGCAATTGCACCGTCATCCAGTCCACCGGCATCACCCGCCATCAGCTGGCCCTTGCCGATCGTCAAGATATCCCCGTGGCCCAGGGGCGCGCCGACCCCCTGCTCAGATCGCGACGGGCGCATTTCGCCTATCTGGACGCCAAGAGCATCGGCGCGGGCGCCCGCTTCTGGCGCCGCCTGACGCCGCCGAGCAATCTCGCCACAACCCCTTTGAAGGCCCATGAATGGATCTCCCGCACGGTGCGCCGGCACCCCGGGACGGTGACCTTCGTGGCCACCGGCAGTCTCACCAACTTGGCCCTCGCCCTCCTCACCGATCCGGAGCTGGCCGGCCTTCTCAAGGGCGTTGTCCACATGGGGGGCGGCTTTCTTCCCGCCGTGGCGGGGGATGATCCCCTGGTCTGGGAGACACCCGACATTCCCGCTGAGGTCTGGCGCGACACCCTGCGCTTCAATCCGCTCTTCGATCCGGAGGCCACGGCCATCGTCACGCTTTCCGGTGTCCCCCTCACCCTGGTGCCCGTCAACGTCACGGCTCGGGTCTACCAGCGCCCCGAACACCTGGCGCTGCTGGCCCGGAATCCCTCGCCGTTTCATCGACACCTCCACCGTTACGCCCGGCCGTGGGTCCAGTGGAGCATGGCCGACCGCAAGCTGCCCGGCGCCCATCTCCACGACCCCTTGACCCTGGCCCTGGTGGTGCGCCCGCACATGGCCCGCTATCGGCAGCTGTGGGTGGATGTGGATCGGCTGCTGAGATTGTCCGATCCCTGGCTGCGGGAACTGCCCCGCCCGGCGGATCGCCGCGGTGGGGAGGCGACGGTGGCCGTGGCCGTGGATGCAGACGCCAGCGAGCGCTGGATCAACGCCCGAATCGCCGGCATTTGAGCACAGGTTGGCCGGTGCGGCGCCGAAGCCAGAAGCGCTCCCAATTCACCGCAGCGGCCTGCGCGGATGGCGGCCCTGCGGATAATTGAACCGGATCACCAGGGGCCGTACCAGTGGTGCGGATGGCGCCAGTGATGGTGATGGTATCGATAGTAGGGCGGGCCGTACCACCAGGGGTCATACGGCGGTTCGGGTGCGGGTTGGGGCCAGAGATGCAGCTCCGCTGCGGCGACGCGCAGAAACGGATACGGGGCGGCGTCGTTCCCGCCGGGTCCGCCATCCAGAACGCGCCCCCCCACGGTGACCTTGCGGTCCTCGGCATATATCGCGGGATCGAGAAAGCCTGGGTATTCAACAATCAACCGACCGCCCGATTTGTCCCGCGAGCCTGGTTCATCTTGAAATCCCAGCGGCGCCTGCAGCAGCATGAGGATGGTTTTATCGGTCAGATTGGTCACTTCCAGTACATACCCCCCAAAGATGACCTTGCGTCCAATACTCGCGGCTGGATTCTGGACCAGGTCCTGATACGCAATGGTCTGGTCCACCTGCTCGCGCAGTTGGGAACTCATCACCGAACAGGCGCACAAGGCTGCCGCAAGGCAAACCAGGGCAATACGATAGATCAGGCGCATCATGAGGGCCTCCCAGAGCGTCAACTCCCTATTCGATCGAAACGATCTGTCAAAAGGTAAGTGTCCCAGATCTGCGGGGCAACAGTGCTTTCGGGACAGCACTGATCGTCGGGCGACCTGGATCGGCTTTGGCTGGGCGGCGCCCTAAAGCACCATCGGCCGGCCATCTTGGCCAAGGCCTCCAGCGCGTGTCATGCGGCCGTCGCCAACAGCATCGCCCGCAGCGGCGCCGGATGGCCCTCGATGGTCTGGGCGGGGTTTGCGGGATCCAAAAAATCGTCGAGGGATTCGAAGGGCATCCAGCGGGTGCGGCGCTGTTCGACGGTTGTGGTGGCGGTGGTGTCGATGCAGCGGACAGCGGTGAAGCCGCAGCGCTCCAGCCAGCGGGTGAGTGTTGGGCGGCTGGGGATGAACCAGACGTTGGCCATCTTGGCATAGCGTCCCGGCGGGCAGAGGCAGTGGTTGGCCGGGGCGTCGATCACCAGCGTCTCCAGCACCAGCTCGCCGCCGGGTGCCAACAGGCGGCGCATCCGGGCCAGCATCTGGAGGGGCTCTTTGGTGTGGTAGAGGACGCCCATGCAGAAAAGGGTGTCGAAGAGAGCGGGCAGGTCGGGTAGCTGATCCAGTTTGAGGGGTAGACAAAAGATCTGCGGGTGACCGATCCAGTGCTGCAGGAAAAGGTACTGGGCGAAGTAGATCAGGTAGGGTTCGATCCCCAACGCCAGCCGAGGCGCCGCCTCGGCCATGCGCCACAGGTAGTAGCCGCTGCTGCTGCCGATGTCGAGGATGCGGCGTCCCGCCAGGGGCGCGATATGGTCCTTGAGCCGATTCCATTTGAGGTGGGAGGCCCACTCGCTATCCAAGCGCTGGCCGAAAATATCGAATGGGCCCTTGCGCCAGGGGATCAGGGCTTTCATGGCCGCCTGCACCGCAACCGCCTGCGCCGCGGATAGATCCTTCGGCCGGCCGATCTCAATTCGGCCGTCTCGGCAGGCGATTGTCGTGGGTGTCACCCGTGGCAGCTGGTCCAGGGTGCGTTCAACCGCCGCTATCTTGGCGTCTCGCACCCAGCGCTGCGCCGGCGCCTGCAGCGCTGCATCGAACCGCGGAAGGATCTCTCCGGTCGACGCCAACATCCCCGCTGACTCCCGAAAGCGCGCCATCTCTCCCTGCAGCCAATTCATCCATCCTCCTTGAACGCCAGCCAGGAGGTGAAATTGAACCACTTGTACCAGGTATCCCAACGCCGGAAGCCGGCCCGGGCCAGACGCGCCTCGTGCGCCGTGACGGTGTCGGGCCGCAGGACCTCCTCGAGGGCTTCGCGTTTCTGACTGATCTCCAGTTGGGAGTAGCCGTTTTCCGCTTTGAAGCGGTGGTAGAAATCGATCTGCAGCTCGGCCATGGCCTGGTCCGGGTGCACAATCTTTTCGGAGAATAGCAGGATCCCGCCGGGCAACAGCCCTTCGTATACGCGCTCGAGCAGGTGGTCGCGCGCCGCTTGCGGAAGAAATTGAAGGGTGAAATTGATCACCACCACCGAGCTTTGCCGAATCGCCACATCCAGCAGATCGGCGCAGATCAGGTCGACACGGGCCGCCTGGGGATGCTGCCGCAGGCGCCTGCGGAAGCGCGCCAGCATCGCCGGCGCGTTGTCCACCGCCCGTATGCGGAAGGGGAGCTCGGGGGGCGCGTCCAGCAGCCGCATGCCCAGATTGCCATGGGAGCAGCCCAGGTCGTAGAGGCAGCTGTGGGGCCGCAGATAGCGTCGGCAGATTTGCGCCTGACGCCGGATCAGCTCGCGGTAGCCGGGAATTGAGCGCTCCAGCATATCGTCGAAGACCGCCGCCACCTCCGCGGTGAAGGCGAAGGGGGCGATCTCGGCCCGGCGCTCCCTGTAAAGGGTGTCCTTGGACATGAAAGGCGCTATTCTACTCCGTATTGTGGCTTGTCGCCGGCTGCCGCCGAATCCCCAACTGGTCGAGGATCACCGTCAGGAAGAAGCCGGCACCGGCCACTAGAATAATGGCGGCCCCGGAGGTGAGATTGAAGCGATAGGCCAGCCAGAGGCCACAGAGGGTGAAGAGGATGTTGAGGAGGCAGGCCGTTGTCATCATCTTGGCCAGGGATCCAGCGTATTTTTCGGCGATGAAGGTCGGGATCGTGAGCAGCGCGATGACCAGAATGAGGCCGACCACCCGAATGATGAGCACCACCGTCACCGACAGCATCGCCACCAGCAGAAAGTAGAGGGGGGTGACGGCCACGCCGCGGACACGGGCGAACTCCTCATCATAGGACATGGCCAGCAGATCCTGATAGAAGTAGACCGTGATGGCCAGGATTCCCAGGACGAGGAGGAGCATGACCCACAGGTCACTGCCGGGTACCGTGAGAATGCTGCCGAAAAGATAGCTCATGAGATCGACGTTGTAGCCGGGTGACAGGTCGATCAGCACGATACCGGTGGCCATCCCCACGGCCCACAGGACGCCGATAATGGTGTCGGCCCGGTGGCGGGCCCGCAGGCTGATGGCGGCCATCACCATGGCGGCGACGAGGGCGAAGGCCAAGGTGCCGCCGAGATAGGGCCAGCCCAGGAAGAAGGCCAGGCCGATGCCGCCGTAGGCTGCATGCGCGATGCCGCCGGAGAGAAAGACGATGCGGTTGACCACCACCAGGGAGCCCATGATGCCGCAGATCACGCTGGTCAGCAATCCCGCTGCCAGGGCGTTGCGCATGAACTCGAATTGAAGGGCGTCGATCATGCTAGTGCTCCTCGTGGTCCTTCAACACGCGATGGGGCAGTCGGCCGTGGGTGACCAACTCCACCGGACAGACGGCGGCATCCGATTGGGGATACATCATGGCCACCATCTCTTCGCTGATCTCGGCGTGGTCGTGGTAGTGAAGCGTGCGATTCACGCAGGCCACCGATTTCACATAGGAGCTGAGCACCATGATATCGTGACTGACCATGAGGATGGTGATGGCGCGGTTGAGTTCGCGCAGCAGACGATAGAACTCGTTCTGACCGGAGGCGTCGATGCTGGCGGTGGGTTCGTCCAGAAACAGCAGCTCGGGCTGGGCCACCAGGGCGCGGGCGATGAGGACCCGCTGACGCTGTCCTCCGGAGAGCTCGCCGATGCGGTGCTGGCAATACGCCCCCATGCCCATCTGCTCCAGCGCCTCGTGGGCCTTGATGCGGTCCTTGCGCCGGATGATGTGGCGGCCCCATCCGGGTGCCAGCCGGCCCATGAGTACAACGTCCAGGGCGGTGATGGGAAACTCGCGGTTAATGTGGATATCCTGGGCAACGTAGCCGACGCGCTGGCACGCCTTTTTCGGTGATTCCCCGAATATGTGGATGCGGCCCTTGTCCGGCTGCAGCAGTCCCAACAGAAGCCGCAGGAGGGTGGTCTTGCCGCCCCCGTTGGGGCCGATGATGGCCAGAAATTCACCGGACCGCACCGTCAAACTGACCTCTTCGAGGATGGGCTGCGTGTCGAAGGCGAAGCTGAGCCGATCGACGTCAATGATGGTCGGGGCGTTCATGGCCATTGGATAGGTGCCGGTTGATGGTGAGCGGGTAATCGACGCAACCCCCTAATAGCCTGGATCCGCCTCGGCTGCAAGCATGGGCCCCGTTCCGCAAATGAAAAGCCCCCCAGCCGCTGGTAGCTCGACTGGGGGGCCAAACGGGGGCCGCGATGGAAGGCGCCCCTCTGTCGCCGCACCTACTTCTGGGGACGCGGCAGGATCAGGTTGAGGGTTACGCCGGTGATGCCGGCCAACCCGATGCCGCCGAGGGTGAACTTGCCGAAGGGAAAGGCCATGCCGCCGATGCCGAAGACCAGGATGAGGGCCACGATGGTGAGGTTGCGTGGTTCGGTGAGATCTTCGCCGGCGCGCACCAGGGTGTTGAGACCCACCACGGTAATGGCGCCGAAGAGGAGGAGCATGATGCCGCCCATGACGGGTACCGGCACCGTCTGCAGGATGGCCCCCACCTTGCCGACGAAGGCCAGCAGGATGGCGAAGATGGCGGCCCAGGTCATGATGCCGGGGTTGAAGACACGGGTCAGGGCCACGGCCCCGGTAACCTCCGAATAGGTGGTGTTGGGCGGACCGCCCAGCATGGAGGCGAAGGCCGTTGCCACGCCGTCGCCCATCATGGTGCGGTGGATGCCGGGGTTCTTGAGGTAGTCTTTGCCGGTGACGCTGCCGATGGCCAGAATGTCGCCAAAATGCTCAATCGCCGGGGCAATGGCCACGGGGACGATGAAGAGGATGGCCTGCAGGTTGAATTCGGGCATGACGAAGCTGGGAACGGCGAACCAGGCCGCCTTGCCTACCGGGGAGAGGTCGATGAGCCCGAAGGGGATGCTGACCAGGTAACCCACCACGATGCCGATGAGAATGGGAATGAGGCGGAAGATGCCCTTGCCCAATAGTGACACCAGGATGGTGGTCAATAGGGTGATCATGGAGATCACCATGGCCTTGCCCTGGGGGACGAGGACGGCCGCACCGTCGCCGGTCTTGCCCAGGGCCATGTAGACGGCCACCGGCGCCAGGATGAGCCCGATGACCATGATCACCGGACCTACGACGACGGGGGGCAGAAACCGCTCCAGGATGGCACTGCCCTTGATCTTGATGAGCAGACTGAGGAGGATGTAGAAGAAACCGGCCGCCACCAGACCGCAGAGGGTTCCGGGGATGCCCCATGTCTTTACCCCATAGATGATGGGGGCGATGAAGGCGAAGGAGGAGGCCAGGAAGATGGGCACCTGGCGTTTGGTGATGATCTGAAACAGGAGCGTACCCGCACCGGCGGTGAAGAGGGCCACGTTGGGATCCAGTCCGGTCAGCAGGGGTACCAGGACCAAGGCACCAAAGGCCACAAACAACATCTGGGCGCCGACTAGACTGTCCTTGGGGTGAAACACGTATTCGGTGGGCGCATTCTGATCAGCCATACTCACTCCTTTTCCGTTTGAGGGGTTGCGCGTGGGTCTATAAAAAATCCCAATTTGGGAGACCGCCGATCGCCGGAGAGCACGCGGCGACAGGGGACTCTCAAACTAGGAAGGGTTGGGAGGTCTATATGCGGAATGGGGGGGGCTGTCAAGGCGGCCCGCTGCCAGAGATCGGCATTTCGATCCGCTCTGGAGAGACGCCCCCATGCGGCGGCATGGGGGCGTGGGGGACCCCTGGTGACAGACCCGTCCCCACCGCCGGAAGGCGGCGGGAAGCGAAGCGTTGCGACTCAAGGACAGTCTTCCAACAGAACGCGGTGCCCGGCAGGGCCTCACGGGAGCGTCACCCGGACCGTCTTCCCGGTGCCGGCTGGGCCCAGGGCTGCCGCGCGTTCGCGCTTGACCAATGGTTCCAATGGCTTGACAACCGCTGTGCGGCCCCCTATTCTCGGAGCGCCATCCAGATTACCATACCGGCAGGAGTCGAACGATGCCAACAACGACGGTCAAATGGGTCTCCGGAAAAACCTTTGTGGGAACCGATTCACGCCGCCATTCGGTGGTGCTCTCCGGCGACGATCCCTCGGTGGGCGTCAGCCCCTCTGAGATGCTGCTGGTGGCCGTGTCCGCCTGCAGTGCCTACGATGTGGTGGCCATCCTGGAAAAGAAACGCAAGCCCCTGCGGTCCCTGGAGGTGACCGCCACCGGCGAACGCGACCCCGAGCCCCCCTTCCCCTATCGGACCATCCATATCCGCTACCGGCTCTCCGGCGAGGGGCTGACGGAGGCCGCCGTGGCGCAGGCCATCGATCTGTCGCTCAACAAATATTGTTCCGTAGCGGCAACCGTGCGGGGTGTGGCCGACCTGACGACCAGCTTCGAAATGGTGTAGCGATTTCACAAAAACACGCTAATCCAAGAGGCCCTTCGGTACGATATAGAGCGTGTGATACCCTCATTGGTCAGAACCACAACCCCTGACGAACGAATGACCGAACCAGTGAACCGTCCTGCTATCATTGCCCTAATGGCCATTCTGCTGGCCGCAGCCGTCTGCGCCCCGCCGGCGACGGCCGATATTTACATGTACATCGACAGTCAGGGCGTGATGCACTTCACCAACACCCCCACCTCCACCCAGTACCGGGTCTATATCAAAGAGAAGCCCAAGCGCCGTGTCGGCAGGCTCCAGGATATGGACCGCTACGATGACATCATCGCCGAAGCCCAGCGGCGTCACGGCGTGGACGCACCCCTCATCAAGGCGATGGTGCGGGCGGAATCGGCCTTCGATCCCCGGGCCGTCTCCCGCAAGGGGGCCCTGGGGTTGATGCAGATCATGCCCAAGAATCTCAAACGCCTCAAGGTGCGCGATCCCTACAATCCCTGGGACAACATCATGGGCGGAACACGTTACCTCAAGCAGATGCTGGCACGTTTCGAGGGGCAGCTGCCCCTGGCCCTGGCCGCTTACAATGCCGGCCCCCATGCCGTCGAGCAGTATCGCGGTATTCCCCCCTTCGACGAGACCCAGACCTACGTTCGCAAGGTGATGCGCTTCTACGCCACCTTCAAAAACGAAAAGCGCTGGCTGGCGTCCAAGTAGCCAGGCAGCGCTTCTGTGGTAAATTGGGGCCCTTTCGCTGTGGCAAGGGCTTACTTGAACACCGTCGGCGAACTCACCTTTTTCAAGTCCCAACCCTTGATCTTGTAAGACTTGTCGTGCACGCCAGGGTTGAAATAGACGTACGTCTTCTTGATGAGCTCCTCGTCCATATAGATGGGCAGGGGGGTCAACTGGCCAAAGGGCGGCACGCACCCCACCTCGCACCCCACCCGCTCGAGCACCTGCTCCGGTTTGGCGAAGGAGACCTTCTTGGTGCCGAGGTCGGCAGCGGCCTTTTTCCACTCCACCTTTTTATTGCCGGGCAGCACCAGCACAACCATCCGCTTCTCCTTGGTCATCAGCACCAGTGATTTTACCGTCTCCGCTTCGGTTACCCCCAGGGCTTCGGCCATGGCGGGGTTGGTATAGACCGGCTCGTGGTCGACGGCTTCATATTCGATCCGGTTCTCCTGAAGAATGCCAATGATCTTCTCTTCAACGGCGGACATGTGACTCTCCTGTGTGTCTTTTCCTTAGCGAAACTAGCGCGCTGGGGCACCGGCTCACATAAGCGGTAGCCAGCGTCACCAAAGGGGACGCATCACCACACGCCGCGTTAGCTGCGTGTGGCCTCGTCCACAACTTCGGCGATATCCTTGACCACAATCTCCGATTCGGCGTCCCGCAGGCCGTCGCTCAGCATGGTGGCGCAGAAGGGACAGGCGGCGGTGACCGTGCCGCACCCGCTGCGGATCACCTCCTCGGCGCGCGACATGTTGATGCGCGTCCCCAGGGTCTCCTCCATGAACATGCGCCCGCCGCCGGCGCCGCAACAAAAGCCCTTATCGCCGATTCGCTCCAGCTCTGTCAACTGCCCGTTGTTCATGGAGCGGAGCAGGTCCCGGGGGCTCTGGGTGATGCCGTTCCAGCGGCCCAGGTAGCAGGAATCGTGGAAGGAGAGGTTGCCCAGGCTGTTGCCGCCGGGCACCAGCCGCCCCTGCCGGTGCAGGTCGAGAAGGTAGTCGGCATGGTTGAGGACCGGGTAGTCGGCGCCGAACTGACCATACTCGTTCTTGAGGATGTTGTAACAATGGGGACAGCTGGTGAGGATCTGTTTGGGATTGTACTGGTTCAGCACTTCGGCGTTCTGCTGCATCAGCATCTGGGCCAGGTATTCGTTTCCCGCCCGGCGGGCCATATCGCCGTTGCAGGCCTCTTCGGGGCCCAGGATGGCGAACTTGACCCCGGCGCGCTGGAGGACCCTGGCCATCGCCTGGGAAATCTTCTTGCCGCGGTCGTCGAAACTGCCGGCGCATCCCACAAACCAGAGCAGGTCGGCATCAGGTGCGTCGCACATCAGGGGCACGTCCAACCCCTTGCACCAATCGGCGCGGGTGTCGGCCGAAAAGCCCCACGGGTTGGCCTGGTTCTCCAGGTTGGTGAAGGTCTCCTGGACCTCGGGCGGAAAGGCGGCCTCCATGAGAACCTGGTGTTTGCGACTCTCGATGATGAAGTCGAGGTGCTCGATATTCACCGGGCAGATGTCTTCGCACGCCCGACAGGTGGTGCAGGACCAGAGCACGTCCTGGGTGATCTCTCCCTCCTCCCGCACCAGGGGCGAAATCCCTTCGGCGTTGTGGGCCAGCACGGCATCCGCCTGGTCAAACAGATCCACTTTTATGTCGTGGACGATCTTTTTTGGAGAGAGCGGTTTGTCCGTGGCGGCCGCCGGGCATTGTTCTTCACAGCGGCCACATTCGGTGCAGGCGTAGAGATTGAGGACGTTTTTCCAGTTGAGTTCATTGACACGGCCCAGCCCGTAGGTTTCCGCCTCCTCGTCCTCCAGGTCGGTCTTGAGAATCGCCTTTTCGCGCTCCAGCGGCTTGAGGTAGACGTTGGGCACCGCCGCCAGAAGGTGGAGATGCTTCGAGCCGGGAATGTAGATCAGGAAGCCGAGGATGGTGGCCATATGGATCCAGTAGCTGATCTCGTACCCCGTCATCTGCTGAGCGGCCGAGAGGCTGCCCAGGTCGAAGACGCTGACCAGCAGCGCGGATACTGGAAAAACCCCCACGTAGCTGAATCCCTCGGGCTGCGGCAGCAGGGTTTGGAAGGCGTTGAGAAAGTGGAAGGTGATAATGATCACGGAGGTGAACAGGATGATGAGATTGGCGTCCATCCCCATGGTCAGGTATTTGGGGCGCACCAGCAGTCGGCGATAGAGGGCATAGCCCAGGCCCACCAGGACGAGGGCGGCCAAAAAGTCGGCCACGAAAAGGAAACCGCCATAGAGACCCGGGGCCAGGTGGGCGATCTCAAAAGCGGGGCAAACCCCTTTGATCATCAGCTCCAAGCTGTGGGGCTGGACGGCCAGGAAGCCGAAGAAGATCAGGGTGTGGGCCAGGCCGGGAAGGGATTTGCGGCGCACGTTGCGCTGGCCGATGACGTCCGTGAAAAAGACCCCGACGCGCTCTTTGACCCGGTCGTAGGTAAAGGCGCTCGCGCCCTCAACGGCCATCATGAGCTGATACAGCCGCCGGACGCGGATGAAGAACAGGGCGAAGGCCCCGACCAGGGCAAACAGCATAATGGCGGATTTAAGAATGATGTAGGTGTCCATAGAGCGCTAATCTCCGATCGTCTCAATCATTGATGGGCTGCCATCCGGACGGCCATGCACCTCCTGCCGGCGCACGGCTGGTGTCGGGTGGGAAAGCGTTGCGGGCATCGGTTGCCCGCAACGCTCACGGAATCATCGTTCCCTGCTGGATCCGCTCGATGACGGTATCACTGAGCTGGGGATAGTACAATTTCTGCGTTGCCGCTTCATTGATGGTGTTTTCCCAGAGCCGAAAACTGTCCACATTCCGCAGGGTGTGGTCGGCGCTCTTGGGATTTCCCTTTTCGGCAATTTCCCGGATACCGTCAAGGGCGGTATCATCCGCCGGGAAGTACATGGGAATCGTGCCGCGGTCGGTCGGACTCTCGGCGAATGCCATCCGGGAGGAGCGCTCCCGTTGGCAGTCTTCGAGGAACTTCTCCAGGCTGAAGAAGTTCAGGCTGCCCAAGGCCCCCATGGCGTGGCGGATGATGTGGACCCCATATTTGCGCAGGGAGTTGCGGCTCAGTTCCGATTCGGATACGGCTTGGAGGGAGACCTCTGTGAGGCTGGTACTGCCGCCCGATTGGGCGCTGGGAAGACCCGTGATCCAGGTATTGACCCGCGCCATGGCGGCGTTGATCAGCGGCTGGTGAGGCGAGCTGTAGGAGAGGTCGCCGCCCATCTCCACCACACCCGGTATGCCGCCGTGCAGACATACGGTGCCGGGATTGAGCGTCTGGGCGATCACCATCATAAAGAGCACCTGGGCATGAATTTGGGTGAGGAGTGCTTCCGGGCTGCCGGCCCCCGACATGCCGGCGATGGTGAGGTCCAGCAAGAGAAGATTGTTGCCGGTGCGAACACTGCGCAGAAAGTAATCCACCATGGAGGACATGGGGGTCAGGGAGGTGATCAGGCTTGTGCCGTCCACCCAGTGGTCCTTGCCCTTCAAGTAGGTGACCTCATCGTCCGACATCCCCGTGGTGGCCGTCATCTTCAGCCCGGAGAAGTGCTTCTCCATCAGTTGGGCGACCTCATACAGGGAGATGCTCTTGTCATGGGCCACCGGTAGGCTGAAGATGCCCACCACGTCCTGCTGCTCGCCCACCACCTGGACGATGCGCTCATACTCCGCGCGGCTGGCGGCGCGCAGCTCGTCATCGGTAGTGCGTTTGAGAAAGGGCGGTGTGGCGCCCGTTCCGAAGGTGTTGGTGCCGGGATCTCCCGGTATCTGATGTGGCACCAGATCGAGGCAGCGGTCGATGTAGTCCCGCTTCAGGGGGATGAAGATGGCGGTTTCGTTCTCGAAGTCGATCGCATCGGCCGCCATCAGGATCTCCATGAGCGTCTGGTCTTCCGCGATGTTCATGCCGATCTCGGTCAACACCCGCTTGCCGTTTTCGTCGATACGCGCGTATATTGCTTTTTCGGCAATCAGGGCGTCCATATCCTCCAGACGCCAGCGGATCTTCTCCAGGAGCGCCGCATCTGCCACGCTTTCCATCAGCTCCGCGTAGATGTTCTTGGCGGTCTCGAAATGGGTTGCGCGTTCCTGACGAAGTCCCTCTTCGAATGCTTGCAAGGCACGATCGCTCATCGGAATGCCTCCTTTGTGGCCGTAAAGTGAGGTTGGGGGCGGCCGTCATCGGTGCCCCCGGATGGGATGACGCTTGGGCTTGCCGGTACCGCCTACCTCAGCGCCTCCGTCAACATCGGCACCACGTCGAAGATATCGCCCACGATGCCGTAGTCGCATTTCTCGAAGATCGGCGCGTCCTTGTCGGTGTTGATCGCCACGATGATCTTGGACGTTTTCATGCCGGCAAAGTGCTGCACACTGCCGGAGAGACCGCAGGCGATGTAGAGCTTGGGGCTGACGGTCTTGCCGGTTTGGCCCACCTGCATGCCGTGGGGGGCGTAGCCGGCATCCACAGCGGCGCGCGAGGCGCCCACGGCGGCGCCCAGTGGTTCCGCCAGCGCCTCCAGCATCTTGAAGTTATCCGCGGAAGCGATGGGGCGTCCGCCGGTGACGATGACGGCCGCTTCGGTAAGATCGACCTTGGCGCCGCCGGCCTGCTGCACCTCGAGGATCTCCACCAGCCCCGGATCCTCCAGCGGGACCTCAAAATGGCCGCTCTCGGCCGCGGTTTCGTCCGCCACCGCCTCGATCGTGTTGGGCCGCAGGGTGCAGAGCAGCGGTTCGGCAGCGATCTTGATGGTGGCGAAGGTTTTGCCCGAGAAGTGGGATTTGCGCACCGCCCCCGCGTCCCAGTCGACACCGACGGCATCGGAGACCAGGGGCAGCTCCCGGAGGGCCGCCAATCGTGCGAAGAGATCGCGGCCGGCCGCGCTGGCCAACCCCATGAGCCCGTTGAGCCCGAACTCGTCGATGGCCTTGTCCAGGATGCGGGCCAGAAGATCGGGCGCGCTCGCCGCATCACCGCTCTGGGCGGCCACTTGGATCACGCGACCGGCGCCATAGGCACCCAGGTCGGCCTTGGTCGCTTCGGGGTCGGCGCCCACGACGAACGCCACCACATCGTTGGCCCCACCCGCCCGGGCCGCCGTCAACACACCGTAATTGGTGGCCTTCACGCCGCCACCGTCGGTCTCTATCAATACGCCAATTGTGGCCATGGTTATATCTCCTCTAATTTAGATGACTTTCTCTTCGTCTTTGAGAATACGGACCAGTTCGCTCACTTGGCCCTTCAGATCGCCCGACAGCATTTCGGCGCCGGAGCGTTCTGGAACGGCCTCGAGTTTCGTCAGCTCGGTAGTGCTCTCCGCCGCGACTCCCAGGTCGGCCAACGGCATCTGGGCCACCGGTTTCTTTTTGGCCTTCATGATGTCGGGGAACTTGGGATAGCGGGGCTCATTGAGGCCTTTGGTGGCGCCCAGAACACAGGGCAGGTTCACCGCCATCTTGACCCGCGTCCCGCCGTCCATTTCGCGCTGCACCACGGCTTTGCCATCCGCCACTTCGAGGCCGTTGATCTCGTTGACCACGGGCAGGTTCATGGCGGCGGCCAGCCGGTAGGCAGTCTGAAATCCCTCGGTGTCCACGGCGCCCTTGCCGGCCAGAATCAGATCGGGCTGACCGTCTTTGGCGATGGCCGCCTGGAGCGCTTTGGCCGTGGTGATGCTGTCGAGGAACTGGCCGTCCACCGTGACCAGGATGCCGCGCGCGGCGCCCATGGCCATGGCCTGGCGCAGGGTGGCCGCCGCGGCCGCCTGGCCCACAGTCACTGCGATCACTTCG
>JASJCL010000117.1 GCA_030066015.1 Desulfosarcinaceae bacterium
ACCGTCGGCGTTGGCGGCGGCGATCATGGCACGAATCAGCACAACGGCCTGGTCGCTGGAAGAGGCGGTCGCTTGAGCAGCGGTCGCTTGAGCAGCGGTCGCTTGGGCAGCGGGCGCTTGAGCGGCGGGCGCTTGGGCAGCGGGCGCATGAGTGGCAGGCGGGGGAGCGGGGGGTATGTTCGCCGCAGGCCCTGGTGGCGGTGGCGGTGCAGGGGAAGGGGGACGGGAAGATGGGGTTTGGCCGGGAGGCGCTGGCGGGGAACCGGCCGTCTGGCCTTGGGTTTTCATGAAGTGCTCGGCGGCTTCCATGGCCACTCCCACCAATCCTAAAGCAGCACCGCCGGAGAGCAGTCCGCCGAGACCCCGCTTGCGGCGCACACCGCCCATGAGCAAATTTCCCAGCATCTTTTCGGGATTAAACATGTGTGGACTCCTTGGCTCATCTTTGGGTAGAAGATCATCAGCCGAGCATTGGCCACCCTCGGAAGGCTGGCATGCGGCAACACCCTGGCGTTTATCAAAAGAGGACGATATTCCATGGTATCCATTAACGCCTATAGCTTCAACCCTATCGGGCGCGTCCATTCCTGCTTCAAGGAGAAATTCGGGATTCCCCGTCAACCCGGACTGGTGGCGGGGGCCCGGGCGACGGTGGAGATGCTGCCGCCCTATGTCGAAGCGGAAGCGTTTCGCGGGTTGACGGAGTTCTCCCACATCTGGTTGCTATTCGTCTTCCACGCCGTGCCGACGGGCCGCTGGAAACCGACTGTTCGCCCTCCCCGGCTGGGGGGCAACCGGCGTCTCGGGGTGTTCGCCACCCGGTCCACCTTCAGGCCCAATCCCATCGGGCAGAGCGTCGTCAAGCTGGACGGTATCCGCCAATCGCGGGGCCGTCTGGTGCTCCAGATCAGCGGTATCGATCTCCTCGATCAGACACCTGTTTTGGATATCAAACCCTATCTCCCCTACGCCGATGCGCTTCCTGAAGCTCACGGCGGATTCGCGGCCGAGGCACCCCGCAGGCTGGCAACGGTTCGATTTACGGCTTCGGCCAGACGCGGGCTCAACGCTGCCGCCCTGCGCCATGGATACGATCTGGAAGGCCTTGTGGCGGACCTGCTGAAGCACGACCCACGACCCGCTTACCATGCGCAGCGCCCTCCTGGAGCGCCCTACGGCATGCGGCTCGAGGACCTCAACATTGAGTGGCGGGTTGTGGGAAGTGAGGTTGTGGTGACGGCCGTCACCCGGTTGGAGACCAGGGAGACCAGATAGATGACAAGGGCGAGCGCGGAGCGCAACAGACCGAGGAAGGTCGATCAATGTTGTGCAAAGATGGTTTTGCGGAGCTGATCCAATCCAAAAGGTTTCAAAAGAATTGCATCGAAACCCAGCTTCTTGTGCGCGAATACGGCATTGGGATTGATCGTACCGGTGATCAACACCAGGCGCACCAGGGGGTTGATCTCGCGTAAGATGCGGCCGACGGTAATGCCGTCAATCTTCTCGTCAATGTGCAGATCGATGAGGGCGCAGTCAAAGGCGGTGGTGTCTCCACGGGCGGAGCGATACGCACTGATGGCCTCTGCGCTACTGCTGTAGATTTCGGCGCGGCAGCCGACCCGCTCGAGCATGACACCAAAAAGCTCCCTCAGCGCAGGATCGTCATCCAGCACGAGCACATTGACGCGCCCATTCGTGCCAGCCGGCGAGGCCCACGCTTCGTCACTGCTGCGCGTCCTTTTTGAGGTTGCCATGTGGATGTCTCCTTGGTTTAACATCAGCGGTTGCCATATTCCAACCGCATGACAGTTTATCAAGGGACATGCCAAAGGCCATCGGGTGCGGCAGCGATTCGGTAACTGGCTGTTATATATGGATTCAGTGAAAACCGGTGAACCGCGCCATATCTTTCGACGGGGCAGATCACCGCATCCGTGGTGGATTTCCCCCACCAAGAGGGCAGGCAGCGGGGGGCGCCGGAGAGCCCTTTTTGGGGCGGGATGAAAACGAGGCTTTGAAAATCGAAGCAGTGCTACTATAATGGAAAACAGCGCTGGTCACTGCGCGAGCGGCTTGGGAGATGACCGGACAGATCAGCGAAGGCGGCGTCAACCCCTTCGGCGGAAGCGACACCACAGGAGACAACATGCCTGCAAACCAGCCATCCAACCAGGAGATATCCTGCGAAGAACTGCACATCAGCATCCCCTGCGAACTGGCCAAACGTATCCGTCACTACACCAGCGAAAGTGGCTCGGATCTGGCCCAGGTAATCATTGAAGCGCTGGACACCTTTTTACGACGACAGAACAAGTGAGCCGGCATTTCTCGCCCTCCTCTGGGCGCGGGCTCACGCGCTTCGGCCGACCATCGACGTCGGCCGTACGCTGCGACCCTCTCCATCGCCGATGGTCAGCCGAGGCTTAGGGACGCCATCAATCCATCGATCTCAGATTTCATCAAGGCATACTCCATGATGAGCTGATCGAGACCGTTGGCGCCGTAGTTGAGGCGCTCCAGCACCTGGTCGCTGAACCGATAACTTAATCCGTCCCGTCCCGTCCCGATTCCCATCATCGAGCAGACACAATCCGATAGGTAGACGATGCAAAGGTCGGTGTCCTCGAGAAGGTTTTCGTCGGGCAGGTGGTGGTAGCGGATGACGCGGGCCATATCCGGTGTAAAGAGCCACCGCTCGGCGATGCGGCCGCCCAATTCGGCGTGATCGATGCCCAGCACCTCCCGTTCGGCGTCATGGAAGCAGTATTCATCTTGGCATACCAGGCGCTGTATCTCCTCACCGGACGCATACACATACTGGTTGAGCACCAGTTTGCCGATATCTTTGAGCAAGGTACAGGTGAAGATCCGATTGATGTTCTGTGCCTCTACGCGCTCGGCGAATTTTCGGGCCAATATGGCGCTAACGGCAGCGTGCCGCCATAGCTCACCGGCTGCCAGGTCGTAGCCCGCCTGGGCCGCTTTCAAACGGCTGGCAGTGAGCTGCAGCAGGACGACATCCAAAATCGTATTCAAACCGAGCAGCACGACGGCTTCCTGCACCGATTCGATCTTGCGGCGCAGTCCGAAATAGGCGGAGTTCACCGTCCGCAGCAGGTTGGCCGTCAAGGCGGCATCGTGGGTGATGAGCACGGCCGCTTCACTGAGTGCGCTGTCCGGGTCCTGTGCGATATCGATCAATTGGGTCGTAATCTGGGGAATGGGCTCCAGCGTATCGATATCGTCAATGATCGCATCCAAGCTCATATCCGTCGTCATCTCTCTGGAGATTGGCCGGCGACCTTGACCTCTATCCCGCCGTCGGCGATGCGGAGACGGAGGGTGCGGTTGTGTCGGCCGCCCACATCTTCGTGTGTCGGCGTTATCCCCACTCGGGCCAGCAGTTGACGCGCCATGGTGTAGTTGCGCCCGCCCACGTTGCTGCGACCCGTCTGTCCCAGCATCTGACCGCCACCTACGACGGAAACGGTCAGCGCGGTCGCCTCAAGACCATAGGATTCAGCGGCTTGCAGAAAGTGGGGGATGGCAGTGTCGGCAAACATGAAAGGGTGCTCGTCACTGGCCGTAAACGCCATCTCTTCTGCATTGGGCAGCATGAAAATCATCAAACCACCGGCGCGATTGTGCGCATCGTATGCGCTCACGGCGACACAGGATCCCAGGGAGGGTGCCATCAGGGCCTCCTCGGTGTCTCGGCTGAATTTGACGTCGGATACGTCTACCACGGTTGTTTTCATGGTGGGGCACTCTCCGTGGTCACCCGTTGATGAGGAACCCGCCCAAAGGATCATTGCCCGAAGGGCCTTGATCCGAAAAGGCGACCCCCGAGGGAGCCATCTGCGTAAGGGCCATCTCCGGCAGAGGCCCTGCGGGGACGTTCGCATTCGGGGTTAGGTTTGGGGAGCCGTCGATCGGTCGGCACGACCGTTTGACACGCCAACCCGAATTCCCTACAGTGGCGCGGCCTGGAAGCTGGATCGGGCGGTTGGCGCCCACCGATCGCAACGTCTGCTGTGACAGGCCCTGCTCAACCCTGTAGTTCAGGAAGCCGCAAAAAGCAATTGAAACCCGATCCCCAGACGCCCATTACCGTCATTGAGCCGCCAAGCGGTATTTTGGCCAGCGCTGCCGCCTTTCTCATTTGGGGTCTCAGTCCGGCCTATTGGAAGTGCTTGGCCCACGTACCGGCGACGGAGATCATCCTTCACCGCATTGTTTGGTCGTTTCTGCTCATGATACCGCTGCTGGCGCTTCAGCGCCGCTGGCGGGAGTTTACCGGCGCCCTGCGCCGTCCTGCAACCCTGGGGATGCTGAGCATCAGCGCCCTCCTGGTGGGGGGTAATTGGTTCATCTACATCTGGGCCGTCAACAACGAACACATTCTGGAAGCCAGCCTGGGGTACTATATCAACCCACTGGTGAACGTCTTCCTGGGGATGCTGTTTCTGCGGGAGCGCCTGCGCCGCGCTCAGGTGCTGGCCCTGCTGCTGGCCGCCAGCGGGGTTCTCTATGTAACCCTCTCCTACGGCGCCTTTCCCTGGGTGGCGCTGAGTCTGGCCTTGAGCTTCGGCTTCTATGGACTGATTCGCAAGGTGGCGCCCGTGGCCTCCCTACCCGGACTCGCCGTGGAAACCCTGATCCTCGCCCTTCCGGCGGGATGGTTGCTGCTCAGCCTGCAGCGGACTGGAGCAGGATCCTTCCTGCACTCGGGTCCGGCCACCGATCTGCTACTGGCAGGCACGGCCCCGCTCACAGCGGTCCCACTGCTGCTCTTCACCTTGGGTGCCCGTAAGATTACGCTCACCACCCTGGGGTTTATCCAATACCTGGGGCCGACGGGCATGTTTCTGCTCGGTGTCTGGGCATACGGGGAGGCCTTCACCCACGTTCAGGGGATCACCTTCGGCCTGATCTGGACGGCCCTGGCGGTCTTCACGACCGACATGGTTCTGCAGCACCGCAAGCGACAGGCGGCCGTTCACGAAGGACGGTAGCGGCGGGCGCCCGGGCACAGCCGAAATCGCTTGGCGGGGCGTGGACCGTCCGTCACTCCGATCCGAGCTGTTCACCAATGATTTTGTGAAAATTTTCCATGGAGGGTTTGCGCAGGCGCCGGCCGTTGACAAAGACGGTGGGGGTGCCGGTCACCTTGACCTCTCGCCCCAACCGCATGTCGGCGCGGATGGCGTCGATCACCTGGGGCGCCTGCAACTGCGCCGCGAAGGTGTCCTTATCCAGATTCAGGCTGGCCCGAATCTCGTCCAGCTTCTGCTCATTCAACTGATCGAAATTCTCATAGAGGGCGTCGTGGAATTCCCAAAACCTGCCCATCGTACCGGCCGCCAGTGCCGCCTGGGCCGCCCGCAGGGCAAAGCGATGGCCCCGCAGGGGGTAGTTTTTAAAGACGAGGCGCACCTCCTCGGGATAGGCCACCCGAACCTCCGTCAGCATTTCGGCCATCCGCGCGCAGAAGCCGCATTCGAAATCGCTGAAGATCACGATGGTCACGGGTGCGTCGACCGGACCCTGGCTGGGAGAGCCTGCCGTGGGAAGCTCGCGCACCACGTTAATGGCCAGCAATTGTGCGTCGGTGCGGGTGGGTGCGCTCAGCCAGATCATATCTTCCGAGGGTCCCTGACGAAGTTGCTTGAACGCCGGGTCCACCTTTAGACGGCCGCTGCGTTCGCCGGTGCGGTTGTAAACGTCCAACTGACCACCCGGCAAAAGCACGTAGAGATATTCACCTCCCGTACTGAGCAACATATCGATCGGCGGTTTGGCAAACATGCGGGTATCGACCACTTCGCCTTCCATATCGGCGCCGATCGATACCGCACCGAACAGAAGAACGCCGAAACCGGTGATCAGCAGCAGTTTCCAAAAGCGGGTCATACAAGCTCCTTGTCGGTGTAAGGTGAATCGTAGAAAGGCGTCGCAAAGCGGCGCAACCGCCACGAATGGCGGTCCCGTTCGAAGGAGTGGCGCCTATGACGTCTCGGGCTGTGGCGCGTGGGCATAGGCACTGGCCGGTATAACAGCGTAGTCATCGCTACCGGGCGGTTGCCAATACAATTTGAGAGTGGCGGTTCCCTTGCGCTGGAAGTAGCGCAGACGAATGGCGGCCCAGCCGCTCTGAGCGTTCGCGTACTCTAGCGGGGGGGAAAAACGGTCCCCGCTGCTGTGCCATTCACCATCGTCCACCACTAGACGGCCGGCAATCCAGACGCGGATACCATCATTGGACAGCGCTTTGAAGCGATAGGTGCCGGGTTGCGCCAGATGGATGAATCCAGTGGCCTCAAGGCCAATGCCGCGGGCCTGACCACTGGCGAAAACCTCCCCGCGACCGAAGCTGTGGTTGAATTGCCGGATGGGAGCACCGGGGCGTCCCAGCCGCCGCAACCTGTCGCCGGAGGGCATCTCCTTGGTATGACGGACCTTGCCCGGCAGGTAGACGACGGCCAAGCCCGGCTGCCAGGCGGGATCTCGGGCAAGTCCTTGTTGCGATACCGCGATGGGGGACGGCCGCTGGTGGTGGCGCGGCCCACATCCGACGGGAGCAAGCAAGAGCAGCATCATGATAATAAAGGCGACGCGTCGCCGATCAAAAAGGTGTCGTGTCATCTTCATGGAGGTCACTTTCGTTTGAATGAAGACCCTTTTATACCACCGGCCACCGACGGCTTACAAGGCAAAGACGCCAGCTTGAAATCACCGGACCGCCACGCGAATACGTCGACTCAGCGAGTAGGGTCGGAACGCAACCCGCACCCCCCTGCGAGGACGGCCTTTTACATGCGCCGCGCACATCGTTCCGGCGACCCATCCAGGTGTCCGTGGGGGTACAAGGGCCCTATATTGGCCGGACTCGCTGTCATCTTCGTTAACGCTTTCCTGGCACCCCTCATCGCCATCGCCGCGACCTGCGGCTGTCCACCATTGGGGCCGCCACCGGCCGACCACACCGTCGTCACCGCCGTCAATCTGTCCGAGCTCCAGGCCCAGATCGGTGGGGCCAGCGGCCCCACCACTATCTACTTGGAAGACGGTGTGTATCGGGTCACCCCGGCCAGCATCGTCAATGTCGACCGCGGTGACATCACCATTCGCTCAAAGAGCGGCGACCGCACGGCGGTGATCATCGAAGGTCAGGGCATGGCGGCCGGTGGCAGCGGCATCGGCCACGGCATTTACATCGCGGCCGACAACGTCACCATCGCCGATCTCACGGTACGCCAGACCCAGCACCACGGCATCTTCGTGACCCCGGGAAGCGATAATTGCAGCATTTACAACGTGATGGTGATGGACACGGGGGAGCAGCTGATCAAGGCGAGCGGCGGGAGCGATCAGGCGCCCAAACTGGGGGGCACGATCGCCTGCAGCCTGATCGCCTACACGACCACCCTGGATGATGGCGATGATGGCTGGTACACCAACGGGATCGATCTGCTCAACACCAAAGGCTGGACGATCCGCGACAACACCCTGCGCAACATCCGCCACCACCCCGATCTCACCGACCAGTTGGCCGGACCGGCGATCCTGGTCTGGCAGGGTGCCTCCGACACCCTCATCGAGGGGAACCGCATCATCGACTGCGATATCGGCATCGCCTTGGGCAACGCCGGTGGCGGTGGCGTCCAGCACACCGGCGGCATCGTTCGCAACAACACCATCAAGGGCTATAGTGGGAGCGACGTGGGGATTGGGTTGATCCGTGCCACCGGTGCGCTGGTGGAGCACAACACCGTCTACTCCCCCGGCGGCCCCTGGGCCCACAGCATCGAAGCCCGTTTCAGCGAGACCACCGATTGCACCATCCGCAACAACTTCTCGGACGAACCCATCTGGCCCGACCGTGATGGGGCAATGGTGGTGAACTTGGCCAACCGCAGTGACGCCCAAGCTTCGGACTTTCGGGATGCGGCCGCCGGCGACCTCCACCTGACCGCGACGGCCGTAAGCGCCATCAATGCTGTCCCGGCTACCGGCGGTCGTACCCATGATCTCGATTGCGAGGAGATCAATGATGCGGCGGCGGATCTGGGGGCAGACGAATGGCGCGCTGACAGCGGTGAAGACCCGGGTGTCTCTGATCGACCGCAACCGGCACCGTCGCCAGCGCCCTCCCCTTCTCCATCCACCGGTGGCGGAAATGGGAACGGGTGCTATATCGACCTCGTTGGGCCCTAGGCGAGAGTAGACCGCAGCGCAGGCCTGAACATCGTACGGCCCGCTTCAGCGCTGGGGTTCATAGCCATGGTCCTCGAGGAGTACCGGGTTGGCCCGTGCCGCCACGGAGAGCTGGTCGCAGCGCTCATTTCCGGGAATACCGGCGTGCCCCCGGACCCAACGGAATTCGACCGTGTGCCGGTCACACAGCTCGAGAAGCACCCGCCAAAGGTCGGCGTTGCGGGCCGCCTCGCGTTTGGTGCGCATCCAGTTGTTGGCCCGCCATTTCTCGGCCCAGCCCTTGGTGATGCCGTCCACCACGTAGCGGGAATCGGTGTGCAACAGGACCTTGGCCGGTGCCTCGAACCATTGCAGCGCGGCGATGGCGGCCATCAGCTCCATGCGGTTATTGGTGGTACGCCGGTAGCCGGCCGACAATTCATGGGGACCGCCGGGCACCTCGATAACCACGCCATAGCCACCCGGTCCCGGGTTGTGGGTGGCACCGCCATCGGTGTAGACCACTACCTGATCCGCGGCGGGGGGCTTCTCAGCGCCGAATTTCGAGGCTGTCGCGGTGCGCGAACGGGCCTGGCGGCCCCGACGCGGTGAAGGCGGCGCCGCCATGAAGGCCTGGGCCTCGGCACGGGTGGGGAACCCCTTGTAGAGAGCGCCAGCATGGCCCTCCACCTGTGTCTTAGCGCCGGTCGGTCCGAACCATTGGGTATAGATCCCGGGCTTTCGGCCCACCACCACGGCGTAGTACTTTTTCTTTTTTGACGTCCCCATCACCTGCCCCTTCAGTCGGATGCGGTTCCATCGGCAAAGGCCCGATCTTTCGCCGTTGCGGCGCACGGACCCTATCCGATCCGCCCGCGGAATGCAATTGCGTTGGGACTCACACTAGCAGTGAGGCATAGTCGTTTAGCACGGGTCGATAGGCATCGTCGAAGAGATCGCTCGAGATGACGAAGTCGGCCGTGGAGCGATTGCAGGCGACCACCACATTGTAGAGAATGGCCATCCGCAGCAGTGCCTTCACATCCACATCGTGGGGCTGTGCCGTCATGGGATCCCAGAAGAAGATCAACATATCCAATTGGCCTTCCGCAATGCGGGCGCCCAGCTGCTGATCCCCCCCCAAGGGACCGCTCTTCAGGGCCAGGATCGCCAGATCGGTGGCAGCCTGAATGCGGGCGCCGGTGGTGCCGGTGGCGAAGAGCTCATGCTGGGCCAATTTCGATGCATTGCGTCGGACCCAGTCCAACAGGTCGGCTTTGCGGGCATCGTGGGCCACAAGGGCAATTCGTTTGCGTGTCGGCATCGATTCACTCCTTCCTTGGAGTTGAACTTAGATTAAGGTGGGGCTATCGAAACGGAATTGGCAAGGCATTGAACCCAAAATACATGGTGCCATATCTTGGCGTTTTTAGAAATTCCCTGCGCAACCACCATCTGTTTTTCAATCGATTTATGTTTCAATACCTATTGTAAAAGCCGGCCATAAAACTGAGATGTCTGATGCGTGAATGAAAAAGTGTTTCACTACAACATCGTTAAGTCGGTGATTTTTTCTTCTGATTAATTTTTAAGTTGCATCTCATTTCATCTGGTGCTATTTCGTAAGAGTATTTCATTTAACACATTAAAGGAGCTGTGAATGCCAAAGAAAAAAGCGATCAATGAAAAGGCCCTCATTAAGGCGATCACTGACAAGTTACCGCAAGCTCAAGTCATCAAGAAATTTGGTTTCAAAACTTCGGCGCAAATGAGAAGTGCGTATTTGACGGCATTGATCAATACTGGCAAGGCCCCCGCCATCGAGAAGAGTAAAAAGAAGGCCGGCGCCGTTAGTACCGCCATCAAGGTCGGCAAACGCGGAAGCCTCATCGTGCCCAAGGCATTGGTGGAATCCTTTGGCTACAAAGAGGGCGACACCTTCGCTGTCAAATCCACCAAAGCTGGGATTCGACTCGTCAAGGCGTAGCGTGGCGAGCCGCATTTCGATCGATCTTCTGCAGCCCCGTTTGTGAGAATGGGGCTGCTTTTTTATCCACCATTCCCCTCCCTGACACCCCGCAGCGCCGGAGATATGGGGCCATTAAAACGCCCCAATCGATCTGAAGTTTTGACCGCGTTTAACGGCGAGTCCACCCGAGGTGTGTTGCCGCAATACCCCTTGCCGACACCGGCCATTTGGGCCGATCTTTGCAGCCCGGGAAAGGTTAGAAATACCGTCGCGCACCCATGTATCTTTTGCGATAATAATCCGAAGAAAGCGCTGAAACGCGGATCGATTTGCCACGCCGGGGTGCATGGATAAAATTACCGGAGCCGGTGTAAATTCCCACGTGCGAAACCCGCCCCTTACGCCCGGTATAAAAAAAAACCAGGTCACCCTTTTTTAGATCGGCGCGTGAGATGGGAATCCCTGCGTCGAACTGGGCGCGCGAGTTGCGGGGCAGGTCCAGCCCATTGAACCGGTAGACCGTCATGGTCAGGCCGCTGCAGTCAAAACCCGTCCGGGCCGATTCGCCGCCCCAACGATAGGGAGTACCGATGTAGCGGTAGGCGGTTTGCACCAGGCCTCGGCGCAGTGCAGCGCGCGGATCACCGATGCGCGCGGGCGGGGCGGCAGTGGGGGCCACCACGGCGGTGGGGGCCACCACATAGAAGTTGTCGATAATGCCACGCGCCTGCAGATGCCGGGCACGTCGCCGGGCCGTCTCTTGGTCGGGATGGCGTTCAAAACGCACCTTGCTGAGGCCATCTTCGGCGATGAAATAGTAGGCGTCCAAGCCATGCCCTTGGAGTTTGAGTGCGTAGGCTGCCGCCCGTTCCGGCGTTGTGAAGGCGCCCACCTGGATCGTGTAGTCGATGTTGGGCAGTGCCTTGACAGCGGAGGTCGGGGGCGATTGGGACGGTGGCCGGTCGGCCACTTGCGGCGCCGCGCAGGCCCAAAACAGAATGCTGACCCAGGCGATCGTACGCCAAGCCAGATCTGCGGATCTTTGCGCGGTTGCATTCCCAATTCGCGGTGTCAACGGCGAGACTCCTCAACAGCCATGCGGCCCAAACAGGGGTTTCGGATGCGGCTGGCGGGGACTATAGCACTGACGAGGATAAAAACGAAATGCGACCGTGGAGCGACACCGCGGTCACCGGAGCGGGGTTTTATGAGGGGGGAGAATTCGCTATACTCTGACCGGGGCCGGGGGAGGTGAAGCGATTAGTGGAGGGCTGCCGGGATGATGCTAGTGCGACGTCTGATGTTCGGCGGTATGTATCTGGTGTATGGCTACAGCCGGCTGATGGGGCTGGGTCCCTTTGGTGGCAGCCGGCCGGTGTATCAGCACGACCCGCCAAGGCCCAGCGGCAACCGCCTCAAGGATGCCCTCCATCGCCAGCATGTGCGGCAATATCACGAGGCCGCCTGCTCGGTAGCGTCGGTGGCCACGCTGCTCAACGCCATCCGCCATTGCAGCGGCAGGCGGCCAATGCCGGAACCGATCACCCAGCAGGCCCTTCTCGCTAAGGTGAAGTGCGGCCAATGGAAGCAGCGCATGGCCCCCGACGGCCACAATGGCCGTCGCGGGCTGCCCCTAGACCTTCTGGGAGAGGTCGTCGTCGCCAGCCTGACCGCCTATGGCATTGGCCCCTTGAAGGTGGAAGTAGTGCCGACCCCACCCCGGCCAGCCAAGAGGGTCAAAGACCGGCTGCGCGATCGCCTGGTACGATTCGAGGAGCGGGGCGACTGTCTCCTGTTGGCGCACTTCAACCAAGGCGACCTGGTACCCGCCTTGAGCATTCCCCATATCTCACCGGTGGGGGGTTACGACCGAAGATCCGACCGGGTCCTGATCCTCGATGTGGATCCCGACCAACCAAGCCACTACAGCGTCACCTTCGAACGCTTCTACCGAGCGCTCTCCTGCCGCTACCTTGGCCTGCTGCGTCATTTCGGTTACCGCGGCGGCGGCTACGTCTTCATCCAGTTGGTTGAGCGCGTCGCCGGCGACATCCCGCGAACCCAGACCGCCGACGCCGAGCCGACCCGGGCAGCGGCGAATTCAACCGGTACCGACGGCGGCGCGTCCAGAAGTTCTCCTCATGCGGGAGCTTGCCGCGCCCGGCCGTAACGCTCCCAGCTGATCTTCTCCCACAGGAGACTCTCCGGTGGATGGGGTGCTTTGACCGCCTCGGGATATCCGATGGCCATCATGGCCAACACCTCCAACCCCGTGGGCAGACCCAATTGATCCGCCACGAAATCCCGGGCGCGCCCGCCATCGGCATGATCGCGCTTGCGCAGTTGGATCCAGCAACTGCCCAGCCCGAGATCACTGGCGGCGAGGTGAAGATAAAGGGTGGCGATGCTGGCATCCTCCACCCAAACGTCGGAGGCGGTCGGATCCGCACAGATCACAAACGCCAGCGGTGCTTTCGCCAAAAAGCTGGCGCCGTGCGGCTTGGCCTGGGCCAGGGCGGTGAGCATTGCCCGATCGCGCACGATCACGAAGGACCACGGGTTGAAGCCCCGTGAGGAGGGCGACCGCAGGGCAGCCTCCATTAGCAGGTCGATCTTCTCCTCTTCCACGGGGCGCTCGGCATAGCGGCGGATGCTGCGGCGGGAGCGAATCAGATCCATGAACATAAACGATCCTTTCGGTTCAGGGTGAGCGAATCATGGCCCTATACCACCCGTGACCCTGACGGACAAGCGAGGGCAGCTCGACCTCGGAACGATCCCAGGGAGAGCATGCGTGGGCGCCGGTCGAGCGACCTCACCATGGGGCAACCGGCGCATCTTGGTTCGGAGCAGGGCTTACATGCCCAGTAATTTGAGTGCCTCCTCGGTCTCCAGATATTGACGAATCGCATACTTGTACCCCGGAACGCCAAAATAGACCGTCATCATGTCGGAGAGAAACACCAATCCGTCGGTAATGCGGGCATTGTCCATTTCGTAGATCGTCAGCGTGCGCACACCATCGGTGAGATCGTTGCTCACATAGGGACCCCTGCGGGTCATGTAGGAAGGCAGTGAGGGTGCCTCGATGAAGCGCTTTGCGATCTGGTTGGCGGACTCCGGTGGAAAGGCCATCTGGATGACGATTACCATGATACCAGCCTCCTTTTGTTTCGGGTGGTCTCCAGCGCAGCGGGCTGCGGTCAGCGGGCAGCCCTGTAAGCATGGCGGGAGCGCCTCTTGCGGGTATCCAGTGGCGTATCTGAGAGGATCGTCGGCAGGCGGCGATCCCTGGAGCGAGATGTCCGGCGCGATGATTCGAGACGGGGCGCATGGAGTAATTCCAGCAGCGGTCTCCGATGCAATGGTCGCGGTGGGAGGGGGGTTGTCGCGGGCTCGGGTGCCGGCAGCTCCCTCTTCCACATACCGTCTTCCTCCGCGGCATGTCAAACCGCAGCAGCGCTCTTGACCGGTCGCCGCGGACGTGAAAGAAAGGGAGCTTGTCGCTTGGGAATCTGTCCATCACATCGGCGGAAATGGGGAGGGGGCAATTTGAAGATCGTCATCACCAATGACGATGGCTACGGCGAGCCTGGTCTGGAAGCACTCTGGGAGGCCGTCGCATCCTTGGGGGAGGTGGTCGTGGTGGCACCGGAAGCACCGCACTCCGCCTGCGGTCACCAGGTCACGCTGTGGTCTCCCATCAAGGCCAGCCAGCCGCGTCCAGACCACTATCTGGTTCAGGGCACACCGGTCGATTGCGCCCGCTTGGCGCTGAAGGTGTTTGCCCCGGACGCCGACTGGCTCATCGCTGGAATCAACCCGGGCGCCAATCTGGGCAGCGACCTCTATCAATCCGGTACGGTCGCAGCAGCTCGGGAGGCGGCCATCCTTGGCAAACCGTCACTTGCCATCTCCCAATATATCGGCCGAGACTGCCCGCTGGATTGGACGGCTACCGGCGCCGTCGCCGGTGCAGTGATCGCCGATGTGGTGCAGCAGCCCACACCGGCGGGATGCTATTGGAATATCAACTTGCCCTGCGGCCCGAATCCGGCCCATCCGCCGGAACGGCAAAGGGCGCCTGCGGACAAGCATCCCCACGATTTCCGCTACGTCGTCGAAGGTGACCGCTACCGCCTGGATGGGGTGATTCACGATCGGCCACGGGCGAAAGGCAGCGATGTGGATGTGTGTTTCAGCGGTCGCATCTCCATCACCCAATTGGAGATCTGACCATGAACTTTTGCAGCCACTGCGGCGGTCGTCTGATCCGCAGGATTCCCCCGGACGACAACCTCATGCGCCATGTCTGCCCCGCCTGTGGCGTTGTCCATTACCAGAATCCCAAATTGGTGGTGGGCTGTATCCCCTTGTGGGAAGACCGCATTCTTATCTGCAAACGGGACATTGAGCCCCGACGCGGCTATTGGACCCTACCGGCCGGCTATCTGGAAAACGGCGAGACTGCTGCGGCGGGCGCCGCCCGAGAAACCCGCGAAGAGACCGGGGCCGAAGTCGTCGACCTGACGCCCTACCGCATGTACGACATCGTCCACGTCAGCCAGATCTATTTCATGTTCCTGGCCAGGCTTGCCGCCCCGGAATTTCACACCACCAAAGAGAGCTCGATCGTCAAGCTCGTCTCTCACAGCCAGATCCCCTGGGATGAGATCGCTTTTCCCGTCATCCGCACCACCCTGGAGGATTACCTCGAAGACCACGCCCGTCGGCGCTTCCCGTTCAGCTGCGGGCAGATCGAAACCCGTCTCTGCCGTTAAGCCCACCAGGGGCAGGCTGTCACCGCCATCTCGCCCATGCCGTGGCTTGCCAGGGTCCGTGCGACCTGCCCAGCTCGAGAGCTTCATAGACAGAGACCATCTCGAACAGAGACCATCTCAGCAAGAGACCTTCTCAACAAGAGACCATCTCAACAAGAGACCTTTTCCCGCTTGACAGGGTCGAGACGGGCCCTAATATTTAACCATACTGTTAATT
>JASJCL010000027.1 GCA_030066015.1 Desulfosarcinaceae bacterium
CGTTCCACGGATTCGGCCCGTTTCATGGATGGGGTCCGTGATGCGATGATGATTGGTCCCGATGACGCGAGCCGGCGCTATCCTGCCGCTTCGCAGACCACCAGCCTCAAGGGCCATACCCGGCCCCTGCCCCCGACAGCGGCTTCATTTTTTTATTTACAAAGCATTCGTTTTTGATACGCTTGATACCTTTTCCTAGATTTTACAATTGATCAAGGTCGCTGGCTGGTGGCGACGCATTTTAACCCTCCATACTTCCAGGAAGAAGGAGAAGTCTATGGCACAGATGATGACGATCGACGGTAACACCGCAGCGGCACACGTGGCCTATGCGCTCAGCGATGCGGCGGCGATCTATCCGATCACCCCGAGCAGCCCCATTGGCGAGATCTGCGACGAGTGGGCGGCGGCGGGCCGCGAGAACCTGTTCGGCCAGAAGGTGCTGGTGCGCCAGCTGCAAAGCGAGGCCGGAGCGGCGGCGGCCGTGCACGGCTCTTTGGCCGCGGGCGCTTTGACGAGCAGCTTCACGGCCAGCCAGGGGCTCTTGTTGATGATCCCGAACATGTACAAGATGAGTGGCGAGCTGCTGCCCGGGGTGCTGCACGTGACCGCGCGGGCGGTGGCCGCCCATGCGCTGTCGATCTTCGGCGATCATCAGGACGTGATGGCCGTTCGTCAGACCGGCTTTGCCATGCTGGCCTCCGGCTCGGTCCAGGAGGCCATGGACCTGGCCCTGGTGGCCCACCTGGCCAGCATCGAGTCGAGCGTGCCCTTTGTGCACTTTTTCGACGGGTTCAGGACCAGCCACGAGATTCAGAAGATCGAGGCGATCGACTACGCGGATATGGCGGGGCTGGTCAACTGGGACGCGGTGGCCTGCTTCAGAGCCCGGGGCACCAACCCCGAGCGGCCCGAGCTTAGGGGCACGGCCCAGAACCCCGACATCTACTTCCAGGGCCGCGAGGCGGCCAACCTCTACTACGAGAAGGCGGCCGGCATCGTGGCCCAGTACATGAAGAAGGTGGGCGCGCTGACGGGCAGAAAATACCGTCTGTTCGACTACGTGGGCGCCCCGGACGCCGATCGGGTGATCGTCTCGATGGGCTCGAGCTGCGAGACCATCGAGGAGGTGGTCGACTACCTGGCCGCCCGCGGCGAGTCGGTGGGCCTGGTCAAGGTGCGCTTGTTTCGCCCCTTTTCCGCCGAGCATCTGCTGGCCGCCGTGCCGGCCACGGCCGCGTGCATCACGGTGCTGGACCGCACCAAGGAGCCCGGCGCGCTGGGCGATCCGCTGTATCAGGATGTGTGCACCAGCTTCATGGAGAAGGGTCAGATGCCCACCATCGTGGGCGGCCGCTACGGCCTGGGCTCCAAGGAGTTCAACCCCAAGATGGTCAAGGCGGTCTTCGACAACATGACCGCGGCGGTGCCCAAGAACCACTTCACCGTCGGCATCGAGGACGACGTGACCCACAGCTCCCTGGAGCTCGAGGAGGGCTTTGACGTGGCCCCCGAGGGCACGGTGCAGTGCAAGTTCTGGGGCCTGGGGGCCGACGGCACGGTGGGCGCCAACAAGAGCGCCATCAAGATCATCGGCGACGAGACCGACATGTACGCCCAGGCGTACTTCAGCTACGATTCGAAGAAGAGCGGCGGGGTGACCATCAGCCACCTGCGCTTTGGCAAATCCCCCATCAAGAGCACCTACCTGATCGACGCGGCGGACTACATCGCCTGCCACAACCCGGCCTACGTCAACATCTACGACGTGCTCGAGGGCATCCGGCCGGGGGGCACCTTCATGCTCAACAGCCCCTGGTCGGTGGACGAGATGGACAAACGCCTGCCGGCGGCGATGCGCCGCACCATCGCCAGCAAGAACCTCAAGTTCTACACCATCGACGCGGTGAAGATCGCCGGCGAGGTGGGCCTGGGCGGGCGCATCAACATGATCATGCAGACCGCCTTTTTCAAGGCCGCCGAGGTGATCCCGGTCGAGGACGCCATCGGGTACCTGAAGGGCCAGATCAAAAAGATGTTCGGCAAGAAGGGCGAGGCCATCGTGCAGATGAACTGGGACGCGGTGGACCGCACCCTGGACAACCTGATCGAGGTGGCGGTGCCGGCCGCGTGGGCCGAGGCGGGTCTGGAGGCGGCCACGGCCGCGGACGCGCCGGCCTGGGTGCACGATGTGATGCGGCCGATCCTGGCCCAGCAGGGCGACAAGCTGCCGGTCTCCAGCTTCAGCCCCGACGGGCTGTTCCCGGTGGGCACGACCGCCTATGAAAAACGCGGGGTGGCCATCAACGTGCCCGAGTGGATCATGGACAACTGCATCCAGTGCAACCAGTGCGCCATGGTGTGCCCCCATGCGGCGATCCGTCCGGTGCTGGTCACCGAGGAGGAGCTGGCCGCGGCGCCCGAGGGCTTTGTTGCCAAAAAGGCCCTGGGCAAGGAGCTCAAGGAGGACTACAAGTTCCGCATCCAGGTGTGGACCGAGGACTGCATGGGCTGCGGCAATTGTGCCGACATCTGTCCGGCCAAAAAGAACGCCTTGGAGATGAAGCCGCTGGACACCCAGATCGAGCGCGAGGTGCCCAACCAGCGCTACGCATCGCGTCTGCCGGTCCGAGAGGGCCTGGTCAAGCGCGACAGTGTCAAGGGCAGCCAGTTCTACCAGCCCCTGCTCGAGTTCTCCGGCGCGTGTTCGGGCTGCGGCGAGACGCCCTACGCCAAGCTGCTCACCCAGCTGTTCGGCGAGCGCATGATCATCGGCAACGCCACGGGCTGCAGCTCGATCTGGGGCGGCAGCGCGCCATCGATCCCCTACTGCACCAACCAGGACGGCTTCGGGCCCACCTGGGGCAACTCCTTGTTCGAGGATCCGGCCGAGTTCACCTACGGCATGCTGCTGGGCCAGCTGCAGCAGCGGGCCAAGCTGGCCGATCTGGCCCGGCAGGCCATCGCGGCCGACGATGTGGACCAGAAGATGAAGGACGCGCTCGGCAATTGGCTGGAGAATATGAAGGATGCCGAGGGCAGCCGCGAGTACGGCGACCAGGTCAAGGCCCTTTTGCCCAGCTATTGTGACCATCCGGTGCTGTGCGAGATCGCCGCGCTGTCCAAGCTTTTGACCAAAAAGAGCTACTGGGTGTTTCTCGGCGACGGGGCGGCCTACGACATCGCCTACGGCGGCCTGGACCACGTGCTGGCCAGTGGCGAGGACATCAACATCATCGTCTACGACACCGAGGTGTATTCGAACACCGGCGGCCAGAGCTCCAAGGCGACCCCCACCGGTTCGATCGCCAAGTTCGCCGCCTCGGGCAAGAAGACGGCCAAGAAGGACCTGGCCGGCATGGCCATGACCTACGGGTACGTGTACGTGGCCCAGGTGGGCATGGGGGCCAACAAGCAGCAGACCTTAAAGGCCTTTGTCGAGGCGGAAAAATATGACGGTCCCTCGCTGATTTTGGCCTACTCGCCGTGCATCAACCACGGCATCAAGGGCGGCATGGGGCGCACCCAGTACCAGACCCAGTTCGCCGTGGACAGCGGCTACTGGCACCTGTTCCGGTTCAACCCCGAGCTAAAGGCCCAGGGCAAAAACCCCTTCGTGCTCGACTCCAAGGCGCCCAAGGGCGATATCCGCGAGTTTCTCTCCAACGAGGTGCGCTACGCGGCCCTTGAGAAGATCTTCCCAGAAGAGGCCGAGGTGCTGCACACCCGCCTGGCCAGGGAGTTCAAGGAGCGCTGGCTGCAGCTCGAGCAGATGGCCAAGGCCGAGCCGGTGGTGATCGAGGTGGCGAGCGCCGCCGCGGCAGGGGAAGACAGCGACGCCTGCACCCTCTCCGGCACCGCCGAGCATGACCGCGCCGACGGCGGTGAGGCCTGCGACGACGGCCGCGCTGGAAAGTAAAGCTTCCCGCCTGCCGGCGGCCAATGGCGGCCGCTGGCGGCGAATGTCGGGTGTTTGCCGGTTCCCGCCATGGACCGGCTTCATCATAGCAGTACCCTCCTACCCTCCTTAAAAGGGCTGTCCGGATGGTCCGGGCGGCCCTTTTATTTTACCATATTCAACCCAATAATTTCACTGATCACTCTTGAAATGGTAATTTGATCTAGCCAATCTTCTTGATCCTCTCTTGAAAATCGGGTTGAACGCGCTATAATGAGCCTTCAGCAATAGGGGCAGTCCGCGGCCTCGCCATGGGTATTAGGGGGATAACGGCGCTCCTGTTCAAGGGAACGAAAACGCCGTCCATGCAGCCTTTAAGCGAGATATAGCGATGGTAGTGAATACCCTGAGACCCAAAAAACTCGCCGATCAGGTCTTTGAACGGATCCGTGATCTGATCTTCAAGGGCGATCTCAAACCCGGCGAGCGATTGAAATCGGAGCGGGAACTCTCCGAGATCATGGACGTCAGTCGGCCCACCATCCGGCAGGCCATCGGCAAACTCGTCGATCGCGGTCTGGTGGAGAACCGCCAGGGTCAGGGAACCTTCGTCTGCAATCCCAATGAGATGCGGTCCCATAACCTATTGCGCGATCTGATCGACTGGGATGAGGCCAGCTTGAAAGATCTGCTCGAAGTACGGATGGCACTGGAATGTCAGGCGGCCACCACAGCGGCCTTGAGAGCGACGGGGGAGGACGTGGCCAATCTGGATCGCCATGTTCAGGAGATGCGGGCGTCAATCCAGGCCGGCGAACTGGGGATCCTCGAAGATGTGCGCTTTCACATGACCCTGGCCTATGCCACGAAAAACCAGGTCCAGATCCTATTGATGAAGAACATGTACGACCTGCTCCACTTCGGCATCGAGGAGGGGCTCAAGCAACTCTACCTGCAGCCCGAGAACCTTGAGGCGATCCTTTCACAGCATCAGCAGGTCACGGATGCCATCCGCCAGCGCGATCCGGCCGCCGCCTACGCCGCCATGCACACCCACATCTATTTTCTCATCAATTATTGTTGCAATGAGGGCGCCCTGCTCAAGCAGGACGCCCCGGATCTGATCCACTCGTCAGCGGTTGGGGACTGATCCTGCGCCGCCGCCCCGCCCGAGACCGTATCGATGCGGCCACCATCGCCTCGAGTGCCCCCACAGGATTGGGCCGGCGCCTGTGCGATACCGGCCTCGGCCAAAGTTCGCCGAATGGTGGTCATTTTTTTTGGCTTTTGGTCGGGCAAGGTCTGAAAGGACAGCCCCGCATCCCGCTTTTCCTGGGCCACTGTCGGCAGCATGGTGCTGCCAATGGGGGCATTGAGCGCTGCCGGGATCTTCACCTTTGGGGTTACCATCTTTCCGAAAAAAACCACCGATGGATTTCATCCGATTGGTTTTTTTTCATTGGCTTTACTACCATCATGCACCCGTTCATTCGAGCGTCATCGATCCTAGCTATCTCATTTATAATATTTTTGTATCATATTTTTAGTTACATAAGAACGTATCTGGAAGGATTGCGGCAACCACCTTCTTCCCGCCAATGGATGAAGTATTTTTTACCAATAATTCCACATGGGAGCCGCTGGGTTGGGCACGTCGGGTGGCAGAGCTAGAAGCGGTGGGCTGAACGGAATACGCGCATTAAAATACTCCAACCAATTGAAAAAAATTCGGTTATCGGTGAAGGTTATCCCACGACCGCTCTCGAAATTTCGGAGACACAGGAGAGCAGCGCAGCGGGTTGGCGTCCCGAGTGCACTGCAATCTGCGAGATAAGGTATTTTTTTTGACCAATTTTTTTAATCAACCCATTTTCAGCTTTAATGGATGTTTCAAGAGTGGTATAGAAAAGAGCCTACCGCTGTGAACCTTTCAATCCTATGGGAACGGAGCTATGCCGTGAGCGACACGTCTTCGACCGCGTTATTCACCCACAAAGCAGAACTGGTGTCCACCATCGTCCACCCGGCCAAGCGCCTCGATGACGCGCTGGCCTACGCGCTGAGCGCCTGCGTCGAAAAGGAGGCGTGCCCAATGCTGATCTCCGGCTGTGAGGCGGAATTGTCTCCACCGGCCGAAGCGCTTTGCGAGACCAAGCGCGGCAAGATCATCGCCGCCCCGGATCTCGATGCCACCCTCCGCGAGGGGTTCGCCGAGCAGTGCGACCAGGCGGGGATCCGCCTGATTCATGAAGGCCTCAGGGACCACCTGGGCGGTATCGACATCGGCATCACATGGGCCAACTGGGGCATTGCCGAGACCGGTACCCTGGTTATCGATTCGACCCGTGAGGAGATCCGTCTGGCCTCCATGATCAGCGAAATTCATGTGGTCCTCCTACCTGTGGACCGCATTGTGGGTGGAGCGGACGAGATCGCCGATGCGCTCGAGACCGCCATGCGGGATCCTTACAACTACACCGCCTTCATCACCGGGGCCAGCCGAACCGCTGACATTGAACGGGTGCTGGCCCTGGGTGTTCACGGACCACTGGAACTACACGTGCTGCTGCTGGGAGATGATTGATGCAGAGATCGACGACATTAAAAGGGTATCGGAAAGATGTAGGCGTCGCGCTGAAGAATGAATTCCTGCGCAAAGCGATGGACAACTTCGCCGTGGCCTACCGTGCGTCGCGCGAGAACGCATTTCGGGAATTGGACAGTGAGCGCCTGATTCAGGATGTGGCCGAACTGAAGGACCGCGGCATCGATCAAATGGAGGCCCTTCTCGATCAATTCATCGCCGTGGCAACGTCCAAGGGGGTTCACGTTCACCTGGCCAAGGATTCCCAGCAGGCCAATGAAATCATCGCCACGATCGCCGCCGAGAGCGGCGCCAAACGGGTGATCAAGTCCAAATCGATGACGGCCGAAGAGACCCTCCTCAACCCGTATCTGGAGATCAAGGGGCTGGATGTGACCGAGACCGACCTAGGTGAGTGGATCATCCAGTTGCGCGGCGAGGGCCCATCCCACATGGTGATGCCGGCCATTCATCTCTCCCGCTACCAGGTGGCCGACCTGTTCACTGACGTCACCGGCGCCCAGCAGAGCAACGATATCGAGAAGCTGGTCAAAGTGGCGCGGCGAGAGCTGCGTCAGAAGTTCGTGGATGCTGACGTGGGCATCAGCGGCGCCAACTTCGCCATCGCCGAAACCGGCACCATCGGATTGACCACCAACGAGGGCAATGCACGCCTGGTGACCACCCTGCCCAAGACCCACATCGCCCTCATCGGTCTCGAAAAACTGGTGCCGACCATTCGGGAGGCGTTGGCCATCAACCGCGTCCTGCCCCGCAACGCCACCGGCCAGGCGATCACCTCCTACGTCACCTGGATCACCGGACCGGCCCCCTGGGGCGGCGAAGCGGACGGCCGCAAGGCACTTCACATCGTCTTCCTGGACAACGGCCGCCGGGCCTTGGCCAAGGATCGCGATTTTTCCCAGGTATTGCGCTGCGTGCGCTGCGGCGCCTGTGCCAATGTCTGCCCCATCTATCGCATGATCGGCGGACACCAGTACGGTCACATCTACATCGGGGCCATCGGCCTGATCTTGACCTACTTCTTCCACGGCCGTGCAAAAGCCCGCAACCTGGTCCAGAACTGCATCAATTGCGGCGCCTGCAAGGCGGTCTGCGCTGCCGGCATCGATCTGCCCAGTCTCATCAAAGCGGTGCATGAAAAGATCCTCGGCGAGGAGGGTCATCCCCTCACCAACACCCTGCTCAATCGCGTTCTGCGCAGCCGCAAGCTGTTTCACGGCTTGCTGCGCTCCACCCAGCTCACCCAGCGCCCAGTCACCACCAGCGATGGCTATCTGCGCCACCTGCCCATGATCTTCGCCAAGGAGCACCGCTTTCGCGCCCTGCCCTCCATCGCGGAGAAGCCGTTCCGGGACCGCTGGGCGACCATTGCCCCCTCGGTGGCGAAACCCCGCTTCAAGGTCGCCCTCTTCTCGGGATGCGTCCAGGATTTCGTCTATCCGGAGCATCTCGAAGCCGCCACACGGGTGATGGCCGAAGAGGGCGTGGCCTTAGCGTTTCCCATGGATCAGTCCTGCTGCGGACTTCCGGTACAAATGATGGGCGAGTCCAAGGCGGCCCGCGATGTGGCGATTCAGAACGTGCTCGCCATGGCGGCGGAGCGCTACGACTACATCGTCACCCTCTGCGCCTCCTGTGCCTCCCACTTGAAGAAGGGCTACCCGAAACTCCTCGCCGACCACCCTAGCCTTGCGGACAAGGCGGAGCGCTTCGCTGACAAAGTACTGCCATTTAGCAGTTTCATGGTGGACGTGTTGGCGCTGAGCAGCGCGAACTACACCGGCGACGGCGAGGCGGTCACCTACCACGCCCCCTGTCACCTCTGCCGTGGACTGGGGATTCGTGAAGCACCCAGAGCCCTCATCGACCTCTCCGGGCATCGCTATGCGCCCGCCTCCGAGGAGGAGACCTGCTGTGGTTTTGGCGGCACCTACTCCAGCAAGTTTCCCCGCATCTCGGCCGAGATACTGGAAACCAAGCTCAAGGATTTCCAGGCCACCGGCGCCGAGCGGCTGGTCACCGAATGCCCAGGCTGTCTCATGCAGTTGCGCGGCGGGATCAAGCAGCGGGGCATCGAGATGGAGGTGTTGCACATGGCCGAGCTGCTGGAGCGGCGCCGGAAATAGGCGCGCACGACAGCGATCCAATAAAAAAGGGCGGCTGGTGCCGCCCTTTTTCTTTCCCGGAGAGAGGAGGTGCCCCCAATCGATCTGGTGGCCTCCCCGGGCAAATCCTATGTCCGCCGAACTGAGCGCCATCCTTCAGTGGATGGGGACCGATCGGTGCTCAGCCGCCCAGCTTCGAAGAAGTTGGACCAAGGGCTCATGGGGAAGATGGGCCCTAAACCGGTGCTTTAGCCATAGGCCACAGCCGGCAGCCAGATGACCAACTGGGGCCAGATGGCCACTGCCAACAAGCCCATGAGCTGCAGGACGATGAAGGGCACAACGCCCTTGTAAATGTCGAGCAGTTCGATTTCGGGGGGCGCGACTCCCTTGAGGTAAAAGATGGCGAATCCCACCGGAGGGGTCAGGAAACTGGTTTGGAGGCTCACCGCCACGAGGACAGCGAACCATACCAGCTCCGGATTGTCGATCACCCCGTGCCCATCGATTTCGATGCCCAGAGCGGACACCACCGGTGCCAGCAGCGGCAGGATGATGAGGGTGATCTCGATCCAGTCGAGAAAAAAGCCCAACGCGAATACCGTTCCCAGGATGACGGCCATGACGCCGTACGGCCCCAGGGGCAGGCCGGTGAGGGCGGCCTCGATGAACTCGTCACCCCCTAGACTCCGAAGTACCAGGGCGAAACAGGTGGCACCGATGAAGATACCGAAGATGTAGCCGGTGGTGTTGAAGGTGGCGTGGCAGACCTCCTTGAGGACCTTCAAATTAAACTTTTTGTTCATGATGGCCAGGAGGGTGGCCCCCAGAGCGCCTACGCCGCTGGCTTCGGTGGGCGTGGTGATACCCATGAAGATAGATCCCAGCACGGCCAAGATCAAAAGCGCCGGCGGAAAGATCGATTTTAGAACGTCCCACACCATGCTGATCTTGACCGGCGGCCGGCTTGGATCCAGCGGCGCGACACCGGGGTTGAGGGCACAGAAGCCGACGATATAGATGATGTAGAGCGATCCCAGAATGACGCCCGGCAAGACGGCGCCCATAAAGAGATCACCTACGCTGAGCCCCAACTGGTCGGCCATGATGACGAGCATGATGCTGGGGGGTATCAGAATTCCCAAGGTGCCCGATCCGCACACGGTGCCGGTGGCCAGGGCTTTGTTGTAGCCCTGATTGAGCATGGCCGGAATGGAGAGCAGGCCCAGGAGAACCACCGAGGCGCCGATGATGCCGGTGGAGGCCGCCAGGACGATACCGATGATGGTGACGCTGACGGCCAGGCCGCCCCGTACCGGACCGAAAAGGGCCTGCATCTTCTGCATCATCTTCTCGGCGATACCCGAGCGGTCCAGCATCAATCCCATAAAGATGAACATGGGCAGCGCCACCAGGACCCAATTGTCCATAATTTTATAGAGCCGATTGACCACCATCCCGACGGTCAAGTAGTCCAGGCCGGTCCAGGTGCCGAGGTAGATGTCCGCCAAGTAGCCGATGAAGGTGAAGATCATGGCCACACCACCCAGGACAAGGGCGATGGGAAAGCCGGTGAAGAGTAGACCGATGAAGGTCGCAAACATCAAAATGACGAGTACGCTGTTGGCATCCATGAGGTCCTAGGCTCCCTTCTTGGCAGTTTTAAGATACGCAAATCCTTTGATCAGGCGTGCCACAGCCGACAGGAACAAGAGAAACATGCTGATGGGGATCAGCGACTTGGGCAGCCAGCGGCAGCATAATCCCAGGGGAGCATCGGAACGTTCATTGACCTTGACCGCTTCCCAGAAGAAATCGAGTCCATGAAAGAAGATGACGTAGATCATGGGCATGAGCAAGACGATGATGCCGATTATCTCGACCCACTCCTTGGTCCGGCGGGACATCTTCTCATGGACCAGATCGAGTCGGATGTGGGAGTCGACGGATTGACAGTAGGACATCCCGAACACCACACCGACGCAGTATAGATGCCATTGTACCTCTTCCAAGACAACGAGCCCCTTGCCAAACACGTAGCGCAGCACCACCTGCAGGATGATCGCGAAGATCAGCGCCACGTTGAGCCAGGAACACCAACGGCCGATCGATTGGACGAAATTGTCCAAAGCGGCCGCGACCTTGTTGTTGGTTTCTGACACCGACGTCATACAACCTCCTCGCAATTGGCGATTGATTTGGGTCCCGGTGAGCGGACCCACCATATGAGTACGATTGCCACTTGGCGACGCAGCAGATCGCGGATACCAAAAGTAAAGAATGTGTCCCGGAACAGTGGTGCTGGCGTAACCGTATCATAACCCGACCGGGCAGTGGACACAAAAACAGCCCAAACATCATCCGCTTCCAGAATGCGACCCTGGAAACACCGCCGAATGTTGCGGGGAACGCGTTGTATTTCCAGCACAAACCCGAGCGTGCCGAGATTCACTGGATCTACCGGCTTTAATCGACCCGGGAACCGCGTCAAACAAATTGCCGGGGGCCAATTTAGCCGACCCCCGGCAAGAACAGACACGACTCAGGTCAGATGCGGTTTACTTCGTGGAGCGCGGCAGGAACCCGCGGCTCGACCAGTATTTGTAGTCGGCGCGGAAAGCCGTCATGTGGTCATAGACTTTCTTAAAGAAGGGATCTTTGCTCTGCTCGGTGACGACCTCTTCCCAGGCGCCACGGAAGGTATCGAGCATTTCATCGGACCAATACATGTTCTTGACACCGCGTTTGGTCTCGTTCTCCTTGATGACGGTACCCTGAATGGCTTCGGTCATGGCGAATGCGTCGAGGGTGGCAGCGCGCGTGCCGACATCCATCACCATTCGCTGATGATCGGTCATACCATTCCAGACGTCTTTGTTGATCAGGAGTTCGAAAACGGTGGCTTGCTGATGCCATCCCGGGTAGTAGTTGTATTTGACGACCTTGTAGAAGCCCAGGCGCTGGTCGATGGCCGGCATGGAGAACTCGGTGGCATCGATCGCCTTTTTCTCCAAGGCCGGGAAGATCTCACCGCCGGGGAGCAAACTGGTGGACACACCAAGCTTCTGCATGGCCTGGCCGCCGAGGCCGAAGAAACGCATCCGCATGCCCTTGAGGTCATCGATGGATTTGATCTCCTTGGCGAACCAACCGGAGGTCTCGGGGGCGATGATGCCGCACACCAGCACCTTCACGTTGAAACCGGCTTGGTCATACATCTCCTGGTAGAGTTCCATACCGCCACCGTAGTACAACCAGGCCAGGTATTCACCGGCTTCAGGGCCGAACGGCACCGCGGAGAAGAGGGCCGCGGCCGGAATTTTACCCTGCCAGTAACCGGCTGTGGCGTACCCGGCGTTGATTTTACCCTTGGAGACGGAGTCGAGAATTTCGAACGGCGCCACGAGTTTGCCCGGCTCGTACACGTTCATTTTAATCTCACCGTTGGACAACGTCTCGATGCGTTCAGCCAACCATGGAGGCGTAGTACCCAGACCAGGGAGGGCTGTCGCGAAACACACTGGAACTTTCAGCAGCACTTTTTTGGCCATGGCTGGCGTAGCCGTGCACATGAAAATCGCTACGCACATCAGCGCAATAACCTTGACCAGACGACACTTACTCATGAATTGCCTCCTTGTAGATTGGTTCCCATAGGATCTCTTCACTCAGCCTGTCAAAACAATGTTTATTGGTAATACCAATTCTGGAGTGTCATACATCTCACCGGCCCTTATGTCAAGTTAAAAAATAAACCAGCCGCCCGTCAAGGCAAATTTCATCATTAAATATAGACAGTTGAATTATACAGGCCTCTTGCTTGAACGATTACTCCGCATGGACCTTAGCACCTTTAAATGGTCACACCAATCGGTCCAATCGCGGACAATTGGCGATCGCGACACCGGGCGCCGGCCGCCCTTCGCGCATCGGCCGGCGGCCGCCTATGGAAGCCAAATCCATGGGCCCGCTTTTCGCGGGACGTTGCTCGAGGAAGACGGCTGCCAGGCTGGTCCGGAGCGATCAGGTCCCGACCGGGGTGCACCGGTCCACGTCACGGGCGCGGCAATTCCCGCCTGGGTTCGCCGGGGAGGGCCTGACGATCGCCTTGAACCGGTGGGGCCGGCGCTCACTCGGTGGGAGGTCGCCGGAAGGTCCAACGGCCGGACGCGGGGGGTGGTTGCGGCGATACCCCTGTATGGGGCAGACGGCGCAAATCGCATATATTGGTTAGACCTTTGAAGCAAGGCCCTATTAATCGGCCTTCCAGTAGGGGGTTATCGCTTGAAATCGAAGTGTTCATCTGGTATGAATATATAGTATATATTGATTGTTATAGGATGTAAGCACCTTTTTTACAACCAATTCGGCGGCTTGGTCATACCTCTGAACGATTGGCGTGGATGAGCGGGCCGACGAAAGCGACACCTACGATTCGGGCGTCTCGGTTCGCCGCCGACGCCCGCCGAGGTGTGCCGTAACCAGCTTTTTCCAGGGCAGCGGCCCGGCGGTCTCCCCGCTGACCTTCGCCTGCGGCCGGTCCCCGAGCTACCCCTGCGGATAGCAGTGAACTGCGCCGGGGGTCCGCCGCCGGAAAGCGCCCAGAGATTGGACCATAATGATCCTCACGAGAGCGAGCGACAGATCCAAACCCATCTCCCTTGACCCGATCAAACCCCGTCGCGTCTCCGATCAAGTCTTCGAACAATTGCGTGAGCACATCGCCCGCGGTCGCATCAAACCCGGTGAGCGCCTCATGCCCGAGCGGGAATTGGCCGCTTCCATGCGGGTCAGCCGCACGACGGTACGCGAGGCGCTTAATAAAATGGTGGTCATGGGCATTCTCGAGCAAAAACAGGGCCAGGGCACCTTTGTGCGCACCCTCGATCAAACGGCACCCGATAGCTTCACGGGGATATTGGGGTCCGAGGAGGCCACCCTCATCGATCTTCTCGATGTGCGTCTGGGCTTGGAGTGCAACGCCGCCCGCTTTGCCGCCCTGAGGGCCACCACGGTCGATCTCCATATCCTCGAACGTCATCTGGAGGAAATGGCCACCGCCATCAACACCGACAGTAACGGCGCGGATGCGGACGTTGCCTTCCACATGGCCATCGCGGAAGCCTCCCACAACCCCCTTCAGGTTCATCTCATGCGGCAATTCTACGATTTCATGTCACTGGGGATTGAACGAAATCGCTCCCTCTTTTACGAGGGTGGCGACCGTATCGGTACCGTCCAGCATCAGCATGAGCGGATGGTGGCCGGCATCCGGCAGCGCGATCCCGAAGCGGCCGTGAAAGCGGTTCAAGCGCATATCGACAATATCCGTGAACGGCTGGAGGCAGCGGCAGCGGCGGAGTGATCCGCCGATGGATCCGTCGGCAGTCGGCGGGTTACAGGCGCGACCCGGATCAGAGGTTGCCGTTTTCGGCCAAATGTTCAAACTTGCAGCTCAAGGCCAAGGACTCGCCATCGAAGCTGGTCTTGACCTTGTAGGGCAGGGTCTTGAACAGGCCGATCATCGCCTTGTTCTGGGGAGACGTGTAGGCCACCAGCCCGGAGATGCCATTCTCCCGCGCCGACTCGGCCAGCTTGCGCAGGAAGACTCTGCCCAACCCCTTGCCCTGGAAATCCTTGCTCACGGAGAAGGCCACCTCGGCCATATTGCTGTCGAAAAGCAGAAGATACTCTCCGACCGCCACGACCCGCCCAAAGCCAGCCTCTCCGATGACGCCCACCAGGGTCATGTCTTTGATGTAGTCGATCTGGGACTTCACCTCGATGTCCGAATGTCCGAAGCTGCTCTTCTCGTGAAAGAAGCGTGAGAAGATATCCTTTTTGTCGAGGGAGTAATAGTGCTCTTGGATGCGGCGTTCATCTACCGGCTTGGCCGGACGGATGATGAGGGATTCGCCGTCGATGAGAATGGTCTCCTCCAACTTGACGGGATAGACGGCCCGGCGGGCCTCACCGAGACTGCGATTGGCGCCGATCAGGCCGGCGTCCTTGGCCGCTTCGAATAGGCCGTCGCGCGCATCCGGATGGGCGATGCTGATCATGGCCATGGCCCGCTCCTGCAAACTCTTTCCAAACAGGTTCACGACGCCATACTCGGTGGCCACATACTGGACGTCGCCACGGGGGACCACCACCGATTGGTCTTGCATCATGGGAACGATGTTGCTGCTGGAACCGTCCGCACTCATTGCAGGCAGCATGAGGATGCTTTTCCCCCCCGGCGAGCGTTTGGCGCCGCGGACGAAGTCGGAGATGCCGCTGACACCGGCGAAGAAGGTCGATGCCACCGCTTCGGCGGCCACCTGGCCGGTAAGATCCACCGCCTTGGCCACGTTCATGGAGACCATGCGGTTGTGGCGGGCGATGATGAAGGGATCGTTGACGTAGTCGCTGGGGTGGAAGTCGACGCCCGGATTGTCGTGCAGAAACTCGTAGAGATTGCGCGAGCCGACGGCGGCCGAGGCCACCAGCTTGCCGTCGTTAAAGCCCTTGCGGCGATTGGTGATGACCCCAACGGCATAGAGATGCATGATATCGTCGGTCAGATACTGGCTGTGAAACCCCAGGTCGTTCTTCTGGGAGAGGGCCTGAACGGTGGCCTGGGAGGCGGCGTCCAACCCCACCTGCAAGGTGGAGCCGTCCTCGATGAGGCGGGCGATGTGGTTGCCAATGTGGGTGGCCACCTCCGAGGGCTCGGGGGGGGAGGTCACGAGGAGATCTTCCTCCTGCTCGACGATAACGTCGACGCTGTTCACATGAATGAAGCTCTGGCCCATGATGCGTGGCATGCGCGGATTGACCTGGGCGATCACCAGGCGCGCGGCCTGGGCCGCCGCCATGGTGACGTCCACCGAGACGCTCATGCTCATCCAGCCGAAATCGTCGGGAGGCGACACCTGGATAAGGGCCACATCGATGGGCAGTTTCTTGCTCTTGAAGAGGCTCGGCACTTCGCTCATGTTCATCGGCGTGATGAAGCGTTTGTACTTCTGAAAGGCGGGCGAACCGGTGGCACCGAGGTAGATCTGACGAATATTGAGGCTGAGGTCCTGGGTCTTGTCGGCGATGTCGCTCAGAGGGGTGATTTCGGAACTCATCATCCGCACGATCTCCAGCCCCGTGAACAGGTTGGTGCGCGCCGAGAGGGTTTTGACGAGGTGCTGGGGCTGTCCGCAGGCGGATCCGATGAAGACGCGTTGGCCCGACTTGATGAAGCGGATCGCCTCATCAGGGGCGCAGCGTTTTTCGATATAGTTGTCGGCCCAGTATAGTGACTCGCCCATCGAAACCTCCTCTTCTCTCAGGTGTCAGAATAATCGGTTCATCCCGTAACGGTGCTCGTATAGTAGATGATGTGTTTGGTCAGGGCAACCTCTATTCAGCCGGGCAAAAAAACGCCCTCAGCCGACCGGCAGGGGGCGCCGCTGCCCGCCGAATCCGACCACTGCCGGCGCGTCCGCCTAATCGCCCGCCGGCGCTTCCAGCAGGAAGCGGACGTCGGCCACAGTGGCCCCCTCCCCCTTGGCATGCACCAGAAGCGGATTGATGTCCAACTCCTTGATCTCGGGATGGTCGCGCACCAGGTCGCTGAGGCAGACCAGGAGCTTTTCCAGAGCGGCAGTGTCGGCCTTGGGCATGCCGCGGAAGCCGTTGAGCAGGGCGTGACCTTTGATGCCGCGCACCATGAAGCGCGCATCCTCGCGCAGCAGCGGCGCCAAGCGGAAGGCCACGTCCTTGAACACCTCTACGAAGACACCGCCCGAGCCAAACATCAGCAGGGGGCCATAGACGGGGTAGCGCATCATGCCGAAGATCACCTCCTGTCCCTTGGGGGCCATCTTTTGGACGAGCACGCCGGTGATTTCGGCCGCGGAATCGTAGGCCTTGGCATTGGAGAGAATCTCGTCGAAGGCCGCCGCCACCGCCGTCCGGTCCGCCATGCCGACCTTGACCCCGCCGGCGTCCGATTTATGGATGATCTGCGGCGAGACGATCTTCAATACCACCGGATACCCCATCGTCTCGGCCGCCTGAATCGCTTCGTCAGCACTGGTGGCCAACTCGGTGGGCAGGGTCGTGAAGCCATAGGCCCGGAGGATGGCGAGGCCTTCCAGTTCGCCCAGATAGAACTTGCCCGCTTTGACACTCGCCTGGATCACTGCGGCCGCGGCGGCCTTGTCGTGCTGCGTGCGATACGGCGCCAGATCCTGACGATTGAGCCATTTGGAGTAGCGATAGACCGCACCGAAGGCCTTGGCGGCGTTCTCGGGGAAGCGGTAGACCGGAACGCCGTTCTCCTGGAGATATTTGACACCGGCGGAGACATCGATGATCCCCATGAAGCAGCACAAAATCGGTTTGTGAGAGCGGCGGGCAATGCGGACGATGGCCTCGGCCGTGCCCATGGCGTTGGTCATCGATTGCGGCGTGAGAATCACCATGGCCCCGTCCACCCCCTCGTCTTTGATGACGGCGGCCAAGGCGTTCTCGTAGCGATCGTGGGCCGCATCACCGATAACGTCCACCGGATTGTTGACATTGGCGGTGGCCGGCAGGTGGCTGGTCAGCGCCTCGATGGTGTCCTCATGGAATTTGGCCAATTCGAGACCGGAAGAGACGGTCATATCGGTGGCCACGATACCGGGTCCGCCGGCGTTGGTGACGATGGCCACCCGGTTGCCCTGGGGCACCTTGCGGCGCAGTTTGCCGAGCGCGTTTTCGTTCTTGTAGGCGAAGGCGATGCCAAAATCGAAGAGTTCATCGATGCTGTCCACCCGAATGATGCCCGACTGGGCGAAGATGGCATCGTACACCGCTTCCGAGCCGGCCAGCGAACCGGTGTGGGAGGCCGCCGCGGCAGCGCCGGCGCTGGTACGGCCCGACTTGATGGCCAGAACCGGTGTGGGCCGATCGCCGCCGGTGATCTCCTTGAGGGCGGCCACGAACTCCGGACCGCGCTGGAGTTCCTCCACATACATCATGATCACCTCGGTGTCCGGATCCCCGTGGAGGTAGCGCAGCAGATCCAACTCGTCCACGTCGGCCTTGTTGCCGATGGAGATGAACTTGGAGAAACCGAACTCCTTGTCCGTGGCGAAGTCCAGCACGGCGGTGCAGAGAGCGCCACTCTGGGAGATAAAGGAGATGTTACCGGGCTTGGGCATGCGGCGCGAGAAGCTGGCGTTGAGGGCGACGTCTGGCAGGGGATTGATCACACCCAGACAGTTGGGGCCCACCAGGCGCACGCCCGCTTTGCGGCACATGGCAACGATCTCGTTCTCGATGGCGAGACCTTCGCCGCCCACCTCCTTAAACCCAGCGGAGACGATGACCAGGCCGCGCACCCCCTTTTCGATGGCACTGGCCACGGCGGCCTTGGCCAAATGGGGTGGCAGAATGATCATGGCCAGATCGATCTCGTCGGGAATCTCGGTGACACTTGGGTAGGCGCGTACACCGGCAACGGCCTTGGCCTTGGGATTGACCGGGTATAGGGTTCCGGTAAAGCCACCCCTGAGGATGTTTACGAAGATATCGTGGCCCACCTTACCGGTGGTGGTGGAGGCACCCACCACTGCGACGGCCGTTGGTGAAAAAATAGCGTCCAAGTCTTTCATGGCATGTGTTCCTTATGGCGCAGTTGCATCTGTTCAATGATCAGCAGGCAGATCAGTGACACTCCGGTTCCAGGCGATCAGCGACGTCAATGACGCACTGCGCCCACTTCCCACGGGGAGTCGCATCGCTTGCAGAAGGGCTCCGCCGGAAAATCGCGGATGCGGGTGGCAGCGCCATCCCTTGCAGGATCATTCCGCGACGGAGGCCGGGCACACCCGGTGGTGAGCCGATTGACGACTTCAGAATAGATGGAGCCGGTTTTTGTGAATGTCCAGATACAGGAACGCGGAGACCGTTTTCGTGATGGTCAGTTGGATGGGCACTGGGGTGGTCGCAGCTATGGGTCGTTCAGCGGAGCGGAGATGCGTTTGGGCGGATCGAGCTGAACCGTCTATCACGCGTCCAATGCTGCTGCATAGAGTTCCACCGGATGCCGTACCTTGATCTGTGCCGCGGCCTGGGAGAGCATGTCTGAGACCTGAAGCATGCAGGCGGGGCACCCCGTGGCCAGTACCTCAGCACCGCTGGCCTGAATCTGAGCCGCTTTTAGCTGACCGATATCTCTGGAGATATCATAGTACTGCAGATTAAAACTGCCCCCCATGCCGCAACACACGTCGGGCTGGGCCATCTCCTTTAGGGTGCAACCCGGGGTGGCCGCGATCACCGCCCGCGGTTCCGAGAAAACGTGGAGGCCTTTTTTCAGATGGCAGGGATCGTGGTAGGTCACCGTACACCCGCCTGCAGCGCTGTTCGAAAGGGGCTTTAGAGAGGCCTCCTGGATCAGGAACTGGTTGATGTCCATAGTGCGGCGGGCCAGACGGGCTGCCGTGTCCCGATGACGCTCGTCGGCCATCTGCGGCCAGACCTCGTGGAGGGTGCTCGTGCAGGTAGCACAGGCGGTGACCAGATAGTCGAACTCCCCGCTGGTATACAGCTTGAGGTTATGGGCTTGCAGCTTCCGGAAGGTGGCCAGATCGCCGCTGGCCAGAGCCGGTATTCCGCAGCAGGCCTGGTTTTCCGGCAGAAAAAGCCCCACCTCGAGGTGATCCAAGATCTTCAGCGTGCTGTCAGCGATGTTGGGGAAAATTTTGTCGATGAGGCAGCCGGTGAAGAGCGCCACCTTAAGCCCCGAGGTGCCTGCCGGACGGTCGATGGCGGCCGCCTGCCGGTGAAAGGGCACCGGGGCAAGGGTTTTAAAATGGCGGTCCTGGACCAGCGGTGACATCACCCGCGCGCATGAGGTTCCGATGATCTCATTGGCCGAGCGGGTAAAGAGGTGCTGGAATTTTGCCCCCCACGCAGTGAGATGATCGAACAGCCGCGGGTTGGCCAACATGCCCCTCAGAATCAGCCGTTTGGCCGGCGGCAATCCCATGAAACCGCTCAGAATCGCGCGGGCCTTGAGAAAGATCTCTTGAACACTCACCCCGGAGGGGCAGTTGGCCGCACAGGATCCGCACAACAGGCATTTGTTGAGTTGGCGATGGACCCCTTCAGGGTCATCGAAGATGTGCTCCATCAGTCCGCTGAGGAGTGCCAACTTACCGCGGGTGACATCGGCTTCACGGCCGGTCTGATCGAACACCGGGCAGACCGACTGGCACATACCACATTTCATGCAAACAACGAGCTGATCTTCCAATTCCCGCATCAGACGGGCGAGCGTCTCCATGGAGGCCATTACATTATGCTTTCGCAGCGATGATTTTACCGGGGTTGAGGATATTGTTGGGATCCATAGCGCGCTTGATGCGCCTCGAGAATAGAATGGTGCCGGCGCTGGTCTCTTTTTCCAGATAGCGGCATTTGGCCAGTCCGGTGCCGTGCTCGCCGCTAAGGGTGCCCCCCATTTCCAGCGCCGCGTCGAAAATGGCGTCGATGGTGTGCTCCACCCGCTGCCACTCTTCGGGGTCACGCTTGTCCGTTAGGATGGTGGGATGTAGGTTACCGTCCCCGGCATGACCGAAGGTGCCGATGGTGACGTCGTAGCGCGCGGCGATCCGACCGATGGCGGCCACCATGTCCGGTATGCGGCTGCGAGGCACCGTGGCATCCTCCAAAACAAGCGTGGGTTTCAATTGTGCCAGGGCCGATAGGGCGGCGCGTCGCGCAGCCCACACGCGGTCCCGCTCGGCGGCATCCTGGGCCACGCGGATCGATGCCGCGCCCATGGAGCGGCAGAGCTTCTCGACCCGCTCGGCGTCCTCCTCCACCTGGGCCGGGTGACCGTCAAGTTCCACCAAGAGCATGGCCGCTGCATCTGTGGGCATGCCGGCCTTGCTGAAATCCTCCACCGCCCGGATCGTAAAGTTGTCGAGGAACTCCAGGGTGGCCGGTACGATTCGGTTCGCGATGATGGCGGCCACCGTTTCCGAGGCTTTTTCCAGCGAATCGAAAACGGCCATCATAGCCTTGTTGTGCACTGGCAAGGGAATCAATTTAAGAATGATCTCGTTGAACACGCCCAGGGTGCCCTCCGACCCCACCATCAGCCCGGTCAGGTTGTATCCTGTGGCGCACTTGACCGTCTTGGAGCCACTCTTTACCAGGTTGCCCTCCACATCAAAAAAACTCAGGCCCATCACATAATCCCGCGTCACCCCGTACTTCAGGCCGCGCAGGCCGCCGGCATTCTCCGCCACATTGCCGCCGATGGTGGAGACCGCCTGGCTGCCGGGATCGGGCGGATAGAACAGGCCCTTTGCCTCCACAGCGGCGGCCAGCTTGGCGGTCACCACGCCGGGCTGGACCACAGCGTACATGTCCGCTTCGTTGATTTCGACAATGGACTTCATCCCGTTGGTGACAATGACCACCCCATCGGGCAGCGGCACGGTGCCGCCGCTGAGATTGGTCCCTGCGCCGCGAACGGTCAGCGGCAGGCCGTTTTCGTTGCACAGGCGAACGGCCTGGCCCAACGCTTCGGTGCTTGTCGGGCGAACGATGAGACCGGGCTTGACCGGATCCACGACAGCGGCGTCATATGCGTAGGTGTGCAGATCTACGGCATCCGACCAGGCGTTTTCGTCGCCGACGAGGGTTTTGAATTGGCCGACAAGGGCATTGGATATCATGGCAGGCATCCCTTTTGAGTAGGCATGGAAATGAAATATTAAGTCCTGGACTTCGGGCGCATTTCACTGTGGTGAAACGCGCCAGAGGTATGGCGGATGAGATGCGCTGTTTTTGACCGGCACTAGTTGCGGATCAATACGATCAACTCCTTGGGCCCATGAACGCCGAACACCAGGGTGAACTCGATGTCGGCCGTCTTGGATGGTCCAGAGATGAAAAGGGCGTTGGTGGGCATGCCGTCGGTCCACCTCTCGGCCGCCATCATTTCGGTCATCGAATTGTAGATCGTGTCGGCATCCAGCACCGCCACGTGCACTGGCGGCACTAGGGAGAGGAGTCGCGGTTCGGCCGGCGTGGGCCAAAGCGCAATCGCACCGGTCTCGGCCACGCCGCCACGGGTGCTGGTGATCCCCACATCGATGTTCTGAAAAAGCTCGCTCTTGAAAGATTCTACCGGTTGCGTATAGGCCACCAGCTTCGGCAGGTCATCAGCGTCGGCGGGCCAGGCGGATTCTATTTCAGGCCCGATGGGGCCTTGGGGGCCATACAAAACCCGCTTCCAGCCCCTCTTCCGGGCCAATTGTTTGAGTTTGTCCTGCCATGAATCGCTTTCCACGATGTAAACCTCAGCGCGGATGGCGCTCATCAATGCAGCCAGGCGCTCAATCTTCGCATCGCCTGCCAGGGATATCTCCGACGGCAGTGGTGCGTCTGGCACATCGGTCTGCTCTGTACCGGAGGCGTGCAGGCGGGCCAATATGCGTTGCCGGGCGGTTTGGTTGCTGAGCTGGCTATTCATGGTTTACCCCTTCATCCCGTAAGCGTTGGTGGAGGCTCTTGCGGGCGATCCGCGGCGCCGTTCGAACAGACGTCCACTGTTTCAGCGGCCCCACCTTGGGCAGGTGGTTTCCCATGGCACCCGCTACGCGGGTTCCCAGCTCGTTGAGCAGCGGCGAACGGTTGGCCAATTCCCAACCCTTCCAGACCATGGTTTCAGCGAAGTTCTTTTTGTATCCACCGCCATCGACGACGGCCGCCGCTTCTTGATCGTAGCTTTCGTAGCGCAAGCGACGGATCAGGTCGGGGATGGGGATCTTCACCGGACAGACCTCGCCACAGGCCCCGCAGAGGCTGGAGGCTGTGGCCAGCACACCGGCCTTTTCAAGACCCTCCATCTGGGGGGTCAATATCTTACCGATGGGACCGGGATAGACATGACCGTAGGCATGGCCGCCGATACGCACGTATACTGGGCAGTGGTTCAGGCAGGTGCCGCAGCGGATGCAGAGCAAGGTCTGGCGCAGCTGGGGGTCGGCGAGGATGCTGGAACGGCCATTGTCCAATATGACCAGGTGCACCTCCTTGGGACCGTCCTTTTCATCCGCTTTGCGGGGGGAACTTATCATGTTGATGTAGGTAGTGATCAACTGGCCCGTGGCCGAGCCGGTCAACAGCCGCAACAAGGGCGGTACGTCGGAGAGCTTTTCGACCACCTTCTCCAGGCCCATTACGGCCACGTGAACATCAGGGACGGTGGTGCACATCCGACCGTTGCCCTCGTTCTCCACCAGGAGCAGGGTACCGGTCTCGGCGATAGCGAAGTTCACGCCCGACAGCCCCACCTTGGCATCGGCGAAACGCTCCCGCAGCGTCCGTCGGGCAATGGCGGTCAGCTCTTCCACATCCTCGGTATAGGGGGTGCCGGTAAGCTTCTCATGAAAGATGGCGGCCACTTCGTCTTTGTTCTTGTGGATGGCCGGCACGATGATGTGGGAGGGTGTTTCGTGGTTGAGCTGGATAATAAACTCGCCCAGATCGGTCTCCACCCCCTCTAAGCCGTGCGCTTCCAAAAACCGGTTCAGATGCATCTCCTCGGAGACCATGGATTTCCCCTTGACCACCGCTGAGGCCTCATGACGGCGCATGATCTCCAAAATGATGTGGTTGGCCTGGGATGTATCCTCGGCCCAGTGGACGTGAATGCCGTTTGCCGTGCACTTCGCTTCGAGCTGTTCCAGCAGCTGGGGCAGCTTTTTCAGGGCTCGGCGCTTGATGGCATTGCCGGCGGCCCGCAGCTGTTGCAATTGGTCGCTGTCGGGAAAAATGGCGCGGCGCTTCTCGACCAGGATATCCATGGCATTGCGCAGATTCTTGCGCAACTGACCATCGTTGAGTGCGGTGTCGATGTTGCTATCGAAATCAAAGGAGGTCTTACTGCCCATTGGTTCTCTCCCAAAGGAATTCGGCCAGGTGCTTGCCGTCGATGGCCAGTTGGCCATGCGCCATGGCACCTGCGATATTCATCAGACAACCACAGTCACCGGCCAGAAGGGTCGAGGCGCCACTGCGGCGGATATCGTCGACTTTGTCCTTGACCATGGCCGCTGAAATCGCCGCCTGTTTTATGGCGAAGGTGCCACCGAACCCGCAGCATTCCGTCTCGCGCTCCAGTTCCACCAGAGTCACCTTGGACAGCTGCCCGATCAAGGCTTTGGCATATTGGACGACGTTCATCTCACGCAGGGCGTGGCATGAGCTGTGCCAGGTAACCGTTGTCGGAGCGCCCCGATCATCGAGCCGGACGTTCAGAACCGTGGCCAGGTATTCGAAGAGGTCGAATATACGACTGGCGAAATCGCGGGCGGCCGCTTCCTCTTTCGTACCAGCAAAGAGCTCGGGGTAGTGGTGCTTCATCATACCGGCACAGGATCCAGATGGCACCACGATGGGGTATGGCTTCGAAAATACATGGATCTGCTTGCGGGCCACAGTGCGGGCCTGTTGGATAAACCCAGAATTGAAGGCCGGCTGGCCGCAGCAAGACTGGTCTGGAGGGAAGAGAATCTCCACTCCTTGGGATCGAAGCAGGTTGACGGCCGCCATCCCTGCGTCTGGATAGACAGCATCTATCAGGCAGGTGGCGAAAAAATAGACCTTGTTCGATGGGTCTGGAGACACCTTTCGTTGCATTTCGCACCCCTTCTTATGGTGCCGGTCGCTAGGTTGGTAATACGCCGGGAAGGCGCACAGGCCGCAGAGCGGTGGAGACAGAGCGACAACCTGAACGGTCCGCTCGACGCGTTCCAGGATGACGACGGAAGGAAATCTAGCGGACGCCGCCTGCCCTGCGAGTGAAGCTGCGGTTAAAACCGCCAGTTAAACTCCCGCCGTACGAACCTCCGCCGCTTGCTTGGGCGGTGGATCCGCCACTACATAGAGCCCCTGGATCGAGGGACGCGAAAGACTGCTGCCTGGGCAGCCGGACGGCGGCGTTACAAAGCGGGACGTGGTCTTTGCCGATGAGATCACCGATGCGAGGGAACAGGATGCAAAAGTGGTCTTTGGTTATTTGGTTAGACCATTCATACGAAACTTCTACTAGGTACCCCGCATAGTGTCAAGCAAAATTCCGCAACACTCTGTTAGTGAAAAACAGGCCGTTTTCATTATGACCCTTCCCGATAACCTCTCGGCCAGCAATACTCTCTAAAGTTACTTGGCAAAGTGGAGCGTAATGGTCTACTACCGGGTACCCTCTCCGAATGGATACTGTCTGCAATCATGAACATAGGGCCTGGGTGCGGGCCGTTGGATGCGGGGACGATATTGGTACTACCATTTTTTATTTTTTCCAGAAAAGGCTAAAGAGAGCGAATAGTGTTCCTGGTTAAACCTTGACACAAATTTACGAATACCTTAACAATAGATCCTGAGCGAACCTGCGACTACGCCATGGACGACATGCGACTTGCGCTTCTCAAACGGGTCCGACACCCCATCTGACAAGTCGATTTCTCGCCGATCTGACGCAGTCTCCAAGGCATCTCAATCAACGGCCGTAATAACCCTTATGAGGCTGCACGAATGGTGCACAAACTCAAGCCCATCAAGCCCAAACGCATATCGGACCAGGTGTTCGAACAACTACGTGAACTGATCTTTCGTGGCGAATTCAAGCCCGGCGAGAAGATCATGACGGAGCGCGAGTTGTCTGATGCATTCGATGTGAGCCGAACTTCGGTGCGGGACGCCATCAACAAATTGGTGGTCATGGGGCTTTTGGAGCAGAAACAGGGCCAGGGCACCTTCGTGCGCTCTCCAGGGGGACGCGATCATGAGTTCATGGCCGAGGCGATGCGGTCCCAGAACGCCACCTTGTTGGATCTGCTGGAAGTGCGCATGGGATTGGAGTGCAACGCGGCCGCCTTGGCGGCCCAGCGGGCCGTGGAGCGCGACATTACCTTCATGGAGGACAGCCTGCGAGAGATCAATAGTGAGATGGCCGCCGGTCGTCTGGGGGCCAGCGCTGACACGAGCTTTCACATGGCCATCGCCTACGCCACCCACAACCCGCTTCAAGTTTACCTCATGAAGCGTTTTTACGATTTCCTTTTTTACGGCATCGAAGAGAACCTCATCAAATTGTACGAAAAGGTGGACCAGATGAAGCGCATCAGCGATCAGCACCAGGCGATTGTCGATGCCATCAAAGACCGCGATCCCAACGCTGCCTATTTGGCCACCAAAAAGCATATCGAGTACGTGATGCAGCGGGTGGGTGAGCAGAAACGAGATGCCCGTGAGATGCGGGAGGTGCTGGAGGGCTATAGGGACCTTATGTGAGGATCTGGCAACGGACGTGACACGTGAAAGGCCGCCCCGAGGGGCGGCCTTTTTGGTTCAGGTGGTCCTTTTGGCGTGCCGCGTCGGAGCTTCGTCGCAGCAACTCATGGATCTGCGGACCGATCCGGAGGGGATCTCGCAGCGGGCGCCAATCAGCGTCGCACCGCGCGGCAGTCGTGATCAGAGGAGCTTGGCAAAAAAATCGTTGCCCTTGTCGTCCACCAGAATGAAGGCGGGGAAATCCACCACCGTGATCTGATAGATCGCCTCCATCCCCAGTTCGGGATACTCCAGCACCTCGACCTCTGTAATGCAGTCGCGCCCCAACCGGGCGGCCGGCCCCCCGATGGAGCCCAAGTAGAAGCCACCGTGGCGTTTGCAGGAGTCGGTGACGAGGGCGGACCGGTTGCCCTTGGCCAGCATCACCATGGAGGCCCCTTCCGCCTGAAAGAGCGGCACGTAGGGGTCCATCCGCCCGGCGGTAGTGGGTCCGAAGGCGCCAGAGGCGCGCCCGTCGGGGGTCTTGGCCGGTCCGGCGTAGTAGATGATGTGGTCCTTGAGATACTGGGGCAGTCCCTCGCCGCGATCCAGACGCTCCTTGAGCTTGGCGTGGGCGATGTCGCGTCCAACGATGATCTTACCGCTGAGCAGCAAGCGTGTGGCCACGGGGTAGCGGCTCAGTTCGGCACGAATAGCGTCCATGGACTGGTTGAGATCGATATGCACGGCCTGTCCTTCATCTGCCGACGGGGTCGGCAGAAAACGCGCCGGATCGGTGTCCAGCGCTTCCAGGAAGATCCCTTCGGCCGTGATCTTGGCCTTGATGTTACGGTCGGCGCTGCAGCTCACGCCCATGCCGATGGGGCAGGAGGCGCCGTGGCGCGGCAGCCGCACCACCCGGACATCGTGACAAAAGGCCACTCCGCCGAACTGCGCGCCCAATCCGAGTTCGCGCGCCCGGCGGTGAAGCTCCGCCTCAAGTGCCAGGTCGCGGAAGCCGCGGCCATGATCGTTGCCGCTGGTGGGCAGGTGGTCCAAGTAGCCGGCCGAGGCCAGCTTGACGGTCTTGAGGTTGTACTCCGCTGAAGTCCCGCCGATGACGAACGCCAGGTGGTAGGGTGGGCAGGCCGCCGTACCGAGCGTCTTCATCTTGGCGGTGAGGAAATCCACCAGGGTATCGGGATTGAGGACCGCCTTCGTCTCCTGAAAGAGGTAGGTCTTGTTGGCGCTGCCGCCGCCTTTGGCGATGAAAAGGAAGCGGTAGGCATCCCCCGCTGTCGCATAGAGTTCCACCTGGGCCGGCAGGTTGCAGCCGGTGTTCTGCTCCTCGTAGAGCGTTAAGGGGGCGTTCTGCGAGTAGCGCAGGTTGCGCCGGGTGTAGGCATTGAACACCCCCCGGGAGAGGGCCGCCTCGTCGCTGAGACCGGACCCGCCGCCGGTCCACACCTGCTGCCCCTTTTTGCCCATAATAATGGCCGTCCCCGTATCCTGGCACATGGGGTACTCCATCTCGGCACTGATGACGGCGTTCTTGAGCATCTCCAACGCCACGTAGCGGTCGTTGTCCGTTGCCTCGGGATCATCGAGGATAGCGGCCAATTGCTCGAGATGGCGGGTGCGCAGGAGGTGGGACACGTCCTGGAACGCCTGCTCGGCCAGGAGGGTCAGCCCGGCCGAGTCGACCTTGAGCACGGGCGTGCCCTCGAACTCGGTTGTCGCGACGTGGTCGCGGGTCAGCAGACGGTAGGCGGTGTCCTCTTTCTCGATGGGCAACAATTCCTGGTAGGCAAAATCGGCCATGCTTTTCTCCTCCTCCCGGGTGGGGTGCGTTGGTGGATACCCCCGGCCGGCGCCGGCATGGGCATCGGCCGAGATGGCAACTTAAAAGGCGGCGGCCTGGCTGTCAAGGGGCGCGACCGCCATTGCAGGTTGATTCGTCAGATCGTCGCGTCGTCGATTCGGTGGGCGCATGCGGGGTGGTTCCAGGCGTTGGGCCGGGTGTCAACCGCGAGTGGCAAACGATTTACCGAATCAACGAATTCACGCGTTCACCCGCCCCTAAAGGGTGACCCCAAAACGCCCCACCGACATTTCCCTTGACAGAGGACACGTCACTTCCTAATCATACTCCAACAAATGCGGGAGTCCGGGCCGACCGGGCTGAGAGGGACCCTAGGCGACAGCGGCGGGTTCGACCGTTTGACCTGAACCGGATAATGCCGGCGGAGGGAAAGTGCAACGCCAACACGGAGCCGTTCCCACCGGGGAGCGGCTTTTTTCGTGGCCGCGCTCCTCTAATGCACCGCAGCGCAGCAACCATTCGCGGCGGTACAGCCCGACCTATCCTCTCACCAAGGAGTGCCGATGATGCCAACGCCCAGCTATAAGACCTTTTTGCTACCCCTCTGTTTTTTACTGCTGCTCACTGTACAGCGGCTGCCAGCCGCTCCGGTGGAATTGGTGGTCATGAGCCACGACAGCTTCAATGTGAACAAGCGGTTGGTGGCCGAATTCGAAACGGCCCACAATGCCAAAATCCGCTTTCTCAAGGCCGGGGATACCGGGGCCGCCCTCAACAAGGCGATTCTCAGTAAGAACAACCCGCTGGCAGACGTCTTCTACGGGGTAGACAACACCTTCTTGAGTCGCGCCCTCGCGGCCGACATCTTTCTGCCATACCCATCCCCCAAGCTGGACCACATCCCTGCAGCACTTCGTCTCGATCCCCAGCACCGACTGCTGCCCGTGGACTTCGGAGATGTCTGTCTCAACTACCACAAAGCCTGGTTCAAGGAGAGGGACCTGGCCCCGCCAAGTCGCCTCGAGGATCTCATCAAACCAGCCTACAAGGGTCTCACCGTGGTACAAAACCCCGCCACCTCCTCACCGGGGCTGGCGTTTCTACTGACCACCGTGGCCCACTTTGGCGATCCGAACTATCTGGAATTCTGGAAACAGCTGCGGGCCAACGACGTCCTGGTCACCGATGGATGGGAAAGCGCTTACTGGGGCCATTTCAGCGCCGCCTCCAAGGGTGACCGCCCCATCGTCGTCAGCTACGCATCGAGCCCCTCAGCAGAGGTTCACTTCGCCGAGACCCCCCTGACGGAGGCGCCCACGGCCGCCCTCATCGCCCCGGGCAGCGTTTTCCGCCAAATCGAGTTTGTGGGCATCCTCAAAGGAACCCAGCGCCGTCGACTGGCCGAGAAGTGGATCGACACCATGCTGGACCGTCCCTTTCAGGAGGAGATCCCCCTGACCATGTTCGTCTACCCCAGCAATGCCACCGCCCGCTTGCCGGAGGTGTTCGTCAAGCACAGCCAACTGGCCGATGCCCCCGTGGAGCTGAGCCCAGACGCGATCGCCAAGGGGCGCGAGGCCTGGATTGAAGCGTGGACCTCGGCGGTCCTGCGATGAAGGATCCGCTCTAATGCGGCCCGCGAAGGGGGCTGCCGCAGGGCAGTGGCGACGGTGGTTGGCGGTGCCGCCGTTGGCGTTCCTAGGGCTATTTTACTTCTATCCTCTGATGCGGATTTTGGGGGTGAGCCTGACAGGACCCGACGGTGCCCTGTGGGCGCCGCTGCAGCGCCTGATGGTGCAGGACTACTACTTAAGGGTTCTGGGATTCACCTGTGGTCAGGCCATTCTCTCCACCCTCATCACCCTGGCCGCGTCCCTGCCGGCAGCCTTTGTCTTCGCCCGCTTCAGCTTCCCCGCTAAAAAGCTGATCCTGGCACTGACCTCTATCCCGTTTGTCCTACCCACTGTGGTCGTGGCGGCGGCCTACGATGCCCTTTTGGGACCGCAGGGTGTGGTCAACGAGGGGCTCATGGCCCTCTTCGACCTGGCAACGGCACCGGTCCAGTTAAAACACCGCCTGACCTTGATCCTCTTGGCCCACCTTTTCTACAACTTTACCATCGGCCTGCGCATCATCGGTGGTTACTGGTCCCAGTTACCCGAGACCATGACGGCGTCCGCCACTACCTTGGGCGCCGCCCCCCTGCAGGTGTTCCGAACGATCACCCTGCCCATCCTCAAACCGGCCATCTGGAGCGCGGCGCTGCTGATCTTCATCTTCTGCTTTTCCAGCTTCGGTGTCATCCTAATCCTGGGCGGTCCCCGCATGGCCACGCTGGAAGTGGAGATCTATCGCCAGACCCTGCATCTGTTCAACCTGCCCATGGCCGCTGTCCTCTCACTGGTGCAGATCGCTTTCACCTTCACGGCCATGGGCGTATACACCCGTCTCCAGCGCCGGGCGGCGGTGGCCATCACCCCCTCATTGACGAAGAGAGCCGCCCCGCAGCCCGACGGTGTTGGCCAATGGATGTTGGTGGCGGGCACCCTCTTCGCTATGCTCGTTTATCTGGGAGCCCCGCTGCTGGCGCTTCTGCTGCGCTCCGTCATGACCACGCGTGGGCTGGCACTGACCTACTACCGTCAGCTGTTTCAGAACCCGGAGCAGTCCTTTTTCTTCGTGCCGCCCATCTCGGCCATCGGGAACTCCCTGTTTTTCGCCACGTCGACGCTGGTCCTGGCCGTGGTATTGGGTGTGACGGCGGCCGCCTATTTGGCTGGTCCACGCAGCCGCCTGAACGCCTTCCTGGACCCCCTCTTCATGCTGCCACTATCCACCTCCGCGGTGACACTGGGCTTCGGCTTTCTCATCGCCCTGGACCGACCGCCCCTCAATCTGCGCACCAGTCTTTGGCTGATCCCCTTGGCCCACACCCTGGTGGCCTTTCCCTTCGTGGTGCGCAGCGTGTTACCCGCCCTGCGCAGCATTCCCGCCAGCCTACGAGAGGCCGCGGCACTGCTGGGTGCATCGCCGAGCCAGGTTTGGCGAACGGTGGACGTGCCCATCATGGGGCGCGCCCTTGCGGTAGGCGCCGTCTTCGCCTTCACCATCAGCTTGGGAGAGTTCGGCGCCACCGCCTTCACCGCCCAGCCGCAGCGCACCACCATTCCGCTGGCCATATATCGCTTTCTGGGGCAGCCCGGGGCCCTCAATTATGGCCAGGCCATGGCCATGAGCAGCCTGTTGATGCTGGTCACGGCCTGCGGCTTTCTGGCCCTGGAGCGCCTGGGCGATACGGCGGGCAGGGAGTTCTAACATGGACCGACTCGAGCTGCAGGGCGTGGCCAAACGCTTCGGCGACCTCTGGGTGGTAGACGGCGTCGACCTGACGCTGGCCGAAGGCGAGATTGTCGCACTCCTGGGCCCCTCTGGCTGTGGCAAGACCAGCCTCCTGCGCCTCATCGCCGGCCTGAGCCGGCCGGACCGCGGCCGGATCCGTTTTGGCGGCCGGGACCTCGCCGCGGTGCCGCCCCATAGGCGTGGCTTCCGAATGATGTTTCAGGAGTTCGCCCTGTTTCCCCACCGCAATGTGGCCCGCAATGTGGCCTATGGTCTGGAGATCGAAAAACGCCCCCCGGAGGCGGTTCAACGACGGGTGGGGGAGATGCTGGCCTTGGTGGGACTGTCGGGCTACGAGGAGCGCGACGTGGAAGCGCTCTCGGGAGGGGAGCGTCAGCGGGTGGCCTTGGCCCGCAGCCTGGCAGCGGAGCCGCGCCTGCTCATGCTCGATGAACCGCTGGCGGCCCTGGACCGAACCTTGCGCCAGCGGCTGCTGCTTGATCTGGTGCAGATTCTGCGCCGCATTCGGGTAACGACCCTCTTCGTCACCCATGACCAGAAAGAGGCCTTCGGTGTGGCGGACCGCATTGCCGTGATGCAGTCGGGCCGCATCCTGCAGATCGACGCGCCGGAGGCCCTCTACAGGAGACCCCGATCGGCGGCGGTGGCCCGCTTTCTGGGTTTCAGCAACCTGATACCCGGTGAAGCCACTGCATCGGACAGTGTCCGAACCCCCCTGGGGGAGTTTCCCGTCGATGGTCCGCACAGCGCAGCGCCAGGCCCCGTCATTCTGCTGGTGCGACCGGAGGCGGCCACGATCGCACCGTCACATCTCCCGACACCATCCGTCCGTGTGGCGGGTCGGGTCACCGCCAGCCTGTTCCAAGGTGACACCTATCGCGTGGCCGTCCTGACACAATCCGGTGTCTCCCTGAGTGTCATCCTTGCCGCCAGGCCGACACCGCCCGCCGTCGGCGAGTCGATCCATCTGGAACTGGATCCCCGAGCGGCGGTCCTCCTCCCCGCTGAGGATCCGCTGTGAAGATCGATCAGTGGCCGTCTGATGATATTGGGATGTGGTTCGAGGCGATGGTCAGCGCCGCTGACTGCCTGCCCCCGCGGCCAGATGGATGCAGTCGCGCCCGCGCGCCGGCAGGGTGCCCAGTGGTGAGGCGCTATCCGGCCGCCGGGATGCGGTTCGATCGGGATGGCGTTTCGTGATGGGTGACGCAGCGGCAGCCACGGGCGGCCCCTGGAGGAGGGCTTCGATCTGGGCATCCTTTTGGGTCCACAACCCATTTAGCCACGTCTGAAAACGGCGCCGGAATGCCCGATCGCCGAAGTAGTCGCCGCGCAGGTCCGACCCAATGGGTAGGGTGCGCACGCGGACCTGGACCTCCGGAACCTGCCCGCACATGAAGGCCCAGAAATTCTGCACCCCTTGGGGGTAAACGATGGTGACGTCGAGGAGTTGATCGAGGCGCTGACCCATGGCGGAAATGGCGAAGGCGATACCACCGGCCTTGGTGCGCAGCAGGTGGGTGTAGGGAGATCGCTGGCGCGAATGCTTCTCCTTGGTGAAGCGCGTGCCCTCGACAAAATTCATGATGGAGACGGGAATCGTCTTGAATTTCTCACATGCACGCCGGGTGATCTCCAGGTCGCGACCCGCCAGGTGAGGATGTTTCTTCAGAAACGCCCTGGAGTAGCGCTTCATGAAGGGGAAGTCCAGGGCCCACCAGGCCAGCCCCATGATGGGAAACCAGAAAAGCTCTTTCTTGAGGAAAAATTTGAGGAAGGGAATCCGCCCGTGAAAGACCCGTTGGAGGACCAGGATATCGACCCAGCTCTGGTGGTTGGCCACCACCATGTACCACCCATGGGGGGAAAGATGCTCCAATCCGCGCACCTCCCAGCGGGTGGTGCTGGTCAGCCGCTGATTGAGATTGTTGAGTTCGATCCAGCGCAGGGCCGTTCCGTCGAGAATACGGGTACACAGCCGGCGCCACGATTCAATGGGGATCAGCGCCTTGAGCAGGGCGAAGAGGAAGAGGGGGACACACCAGAAAAGGGTGTTGACGAGATATCCCAGAAAGGAGAGGGTTCCCCGCAGGGGACCGGGCAGCCAATGAAAAAGCATTCGTGCCTCCAGCTTCGATCACATGGCCTTAGGGTCCGTCGATCACGGGCGACGGGCCGGCATTGCAACGATGCCGCAATGTTTAGGCAACGCCGCAGACATTGGCAATCTTTCGACAGATGACTGACAAAAGTTTTACAATCTCGGTGGCGCCGCGGCCTGGCTCACCGGAGTGAGCTCAGACGGGGGCGCGTGGGATCGAGCCGCAGCGTACGGCCGTCGCTGATGAAGCGGATGGCGCCATCCAGGTCGGTGCGCCAGAGGCGGGCCCCTTGTCGGCGGTAGCGCTCAGTCACCTCTGGGTGGGGGAAGCGATAGGGATTCTGCCAGCCAACGGAGAAGACCACCTCCCGGGGTGCCACGGCGGCTACCCAGTCGGAGCTGCTGGAGGATCGGCTGCCATGATGCGGGGCGTAGAGGACGGTGGCGGCAAGGGCTGCAGCGGGAAGGCGATCGATCAGCTCCCTTTCGGCCCGCTGGCCCAGATCACCTGGCCAGAGAAAGCTGTGTTCCCCGTGGGTCAATTTCAAGACCAAAGAATTGTCATTGGTCCTTCGCCGAACCTGATGGCGAGCATAAAACCGGGGCGGATGGAGCAGCTCGAGGTCGGTTTCACCCAGGCGCAAGTGCCGCGGCAGCGCTTCAAAGGAGGGGCTCGGGATACCCTCCTGTGCGATCCGCCGACACAATTCCGCGAATCCAGCCGTTTGGGGCGCATCGAGATTGCGCCAGAGTTGACCGACATTAAAATGCCGTAACAGATAGAGCAGCCCATTGAGATGGTCGCTGTTGGGGTGTGTCAAGATCATCAAGTCGATCGTACGGATCTTCTTGCGGCCCAATAGGGGCGTCAGGACACGGCGGCCCACATCGAAGCTCCGATTGTCGGAAAATCCGCCGCCGTCGATGAGAAGGGTCTTCCCGCCCGGCAGTTCCACAAGACTGCTGCCCCCCTGCCCCACATCAACGGCGGTGATCCGCAGATGGGGGTGGTAATGGCGGGTATAGGTCCAGTAGGCGATATCCCCCCCCAAAAGGACTCCCAAGCAGGCGATGGCCACTTTCGCCCGCAGCGATCGAAAGGCGCAGGGCAGGAGGATCAGTAGCGTATAGAGGAGCAGCAGTTCAAATCCGCTGGGGGTGATGGTGTCCAGGGCCGCCCAGTCAAAACCGGCCAGCAGGTTCACCATGAGATCCACTGCGCTCAGGTGGTGGGCGCACCAGATTAGCAGCGGTACCGCACCGGGCAGGTTGCAGAGAGAGAGGAGAAGCCCTATCAGGCCAACGGGCAGGATTAAAAAACTCACCCATGGCACGAGGATCAGGTTGGCCGGCAGCGCCACGAGGGACAGTAGATTGAAGTAGTGCGCCACCAAAGGGGCCGTCCCCACATATGCCAGGGCAGAGACAAGGGCCAGTAGCCGCAGGCGGTGTCGCAGCCCAAAGGGACCCGGCCGCCCCCGCCGCCACCAGTCACCGCTGCATTTCAGACCATACAAAATGGCGGCCACCGCACCAAAGGAGAGTTGAAAGGAGATGGAGAACAGCGCCGGCGGATGGCAGAAGAGGATCACCATAGCGGCCAAGCAGAGCGTATTGGAGCTGTCGCTGCGACGCTGAATCAGAATCGCCGCCATGAGGATGGCCATCATCATCGCTGCCCGCTGGGTGGACACGGGCAGACCCGCCAAGAGCGCATAGCCCACCACCGGCGCAACGGCCAGCGCGGCGGCGGTGCGCCCCACCCATCCCCGCCAGCGAAGGGACGGTACGAGGGAGAGCAACGCATTGAAGATTACGAAGGAGAAGGCACCCACCGCCCCCAGATGGAGACCGGAGATGGCCAGCAGGTGGGCGACCCCGGAACGGTTGTAGGGGTCCCGCATCTCTGTGGTCAGGCCGTGGCGCCGGCCCATGAGCAGAGTTTCCAGCAGCGGTGTCACGGCATCGCGTTGACTGGTTGCGCCGGCGCTGCGCACCAGATCGGCAAATCGATCCAGGCGGTACTGCAGTAAGTTCTTCCACCAACCCGGGGCTTCGGCCGGGGTGAGGACCGTTAAGGTGTGGCGACGGGCGTAGGCACTCACCAGCAATCCCTGAAAGGCCATATAGCGCGCATAATCGAAGCCTCCCGGATTGGAAAAGCTGCGAATACGCCGCAGGCGACCGGCAAACCGAATCTGATCGCCGCGTTGCAGCCCCCCCTCGTCGACCGACCAGGTAAGGCGCAAATCGCCCTGGACCGTTCGGACCTTCTCAGAGGAGGGCGCAGAAAGCGTATGGACTTGGATTCGGGCGCGGTAGCGATGTCCGGATAGGCGGGGTTGTTCCACCACCAATCCGGTCACGGTGCGGACGCCGCCGTCGGCGTAGAGGGCGATATGGTCGGATGGCGGATGCGGGTTCAGCCAAGGCTGGATCGCCAGATACCCGGTGGCGAGCCAAAGCAGCAGTGGACTGAAGCGTGCCGGTCGCTGTCGATGCAGGCAGCCTGCCGTCCACACCAGGGTCGTCAAACACAAGAGCAGGCCTGCCCACCGATGGCCGGGCCAGGCAGCTCCCGCAGCCAGACCGAGGAGAAGGGCCGGCACCAGCGCGATGAGGGGGCGATGGCGGAAGGTCTCACCATGCCCGGTGAGCGGCCCAGGCCACATTGGGAGCGAAGGGTCGCCGGCCGCCATCAGATCACCCCCTGCGGCCCATCAAGATGACGGCGATGGTGCGTTGACGGGGGCGGTTGTCGTGGTTGATGACCACCATCTGCTGCCAGGTGCCCAACGCAAAACGACCGTTGCGGATGGCCACATTCAATGAGGGCCCCAGCAAGGCGGCTTGAACATGGCTATGGCCGTTACCGTCGTGCCAGGCCAGCTCATGGGCGTAAGGTAGGTTTCGGGGGGCCAGACGATCGATGGCGGCTTTTAGGTCGGTGACCACACCGGGTTCGAATTCGATGGTGGTCAGGGAACCGGTCGACCCCACCACATTGGCCCACATCACACCGGTTTGGATCCCGGAGCGCTTCAGGAGTGCCTCCATAGGGCTGCTAAGATCCGCGATGTCGGGTCCGGTGTCCAGATCCACTTTGAGATCCTCGCCGTATTGAATCAGCGTCGAATGTGGCACGGGGCCTCCCTTCTTTGAAGGTCGATGTCGAGGTGGCGAACATTTCAATTGAACGGGCCCCGTTGGTGCGATGTGACCAGCCGCTGAGCCCTTATTGGAGCCCATGCCGCCAGTTCCACCACCCCTGGCGTTTCTTGAGCCGGATGCCCTGGGGAACCGGTTCGTGGAGGTGGGCGAAGATGCGGTATCCGGCTTTGCGCAGCTGGTGCTGGTGGGCGCTCAGATCCAACTCCCAGGTGGGGAAGAGCCAATGGCAGTCTCCATGGGTGGCCGTCCAAGCCGCCTCATCGCGGGGGCTGTAGAAGGGCTTGCCGGCTTCGAGGGCGTCGGGCAGAACCCGAGCGATACCCAGCGGCCAAAGCCCCCGCAGGACGATTCCCAAGGGCAGTGGGCTCTCGGCGGCCACCTGGAGATAGTCATGCTGTCCCAGTTCCGGACTGACGAAAGCGCCCTGGAAGCCCATCTGCCGCAGAGATTCCAGGGCAAACGGGTTGGCCAGGTTGCAGAAGGGGCCGGCCCAGATAGCGGTGGTGCGCTTTCTCGGGAGCAGGCCCAGCTGCCATGGCGCACCCAATACCAGCGCCGCCGGTCGGTTCAGGAGCGCCCGCTCGATCAGTTTGCGCCACTGCTGTTCCGATTCCGGCCAGATCACCGGCGGCAACCACCACCAGATCTCCCCACGCCGGCGTTGTCGCAGCAGTCCTTCGCTGAGCCATAGCCCGATACCGCCAGCGCTGCGCCGTTTCGGCGGCAACCGGTGGACCGGCAGCTCGAAGATGTGCCTGGACGCCTTAAGACGCCTGGGTCTGTGCATTCGCTTCGAACGGCCGGTGGCAACCGCCGGGGGCGGGCCGAGTTGGGCGTCGAGTTGGCTCAGCTTCGCATCGAGGGCCTTTTCGCGGCGGTCTACGAGAAAAACCGGCGCCCCTTTCGGCGCCCGGCGGCCGGCGTGTCGCAGGTCCAGACGTCCCCGCTTGGGCACCCCGCGTTTGATCCGAATTCGGCGATGCCAGGGATCGTCTTCATAACCGACCCGCAATTGATCCCCCACCAAGAGTTCGAAGCGGGGGGCGAGAAAGGGCTGCGGCCCGCCACGAACCTTGCCGGCCAGGAGTCCCGAGCCGGTCTGGCGATCGGTGGCCGCGGGATTCTGGGGGCGTTGCGGCAAAAAGCGATAGTGGGTCCGGGTACGCCCCAAAGCCTGGTCGAGAAGTGCCAGCGCCGTCTTTTTTTGGTCTGGATCACGGCCGTGGTCCCGCAGCAGGCGATAGGCGGTCACGGTGTAGTAGACGTAGTGCGGGCCCTTTTTGCGACCTTCGATCTTCCAGGTAGTTACGTGCGGCACGCCCAAGAGAACCTTGACCAGCACGTCCAGACCCAGATCCTGGCAGGAGAAAAGACGCTGTCGCTGCTGGGACTGGCGGTAGAGCCGCCGGCAGGGTTGGACGCACCGTCCGCGCAGGCCGCTTCGGCCCCCCAGATAGCTGCTCCAATAACAGCGCCCCGAAACAGCGTAGCAGAGGGCCCCGTGAATGAAGGTTTCCAGGCTGAGGCCGGGCGGGCAATGGTCGGCCATCTGCTTGATCTCGTCGATGCTCAACTCACGGGGCAAAACGACGCGCGTCACGCCGAAGTGCGCCTGTATCACCCCCAAGGCGGCCGGAAAACTCACATTCGCCAGGGTGGAAAGGTGCAACTCCCCCTTGTAGCCCACCTGTCGGGCCAATCGGACGATGCCCAGATCCTGAACGATGAGGGCGTCCGGTTGCACCCGGCGGTTCAGTTCGTCAAGGAGAGTGGCGGCCGTCTCCACCTCGTCGCTCTTAAGCAGGGTGTTCAGCGTCACGTACACCCGCACCCCGCGCTGATGGGCGAGGTAGGTTAGTTGGGACAACTCCTCCAGTTGGAAATTCTTCGCCGCCATGCGGGCGGAAAACTGCTTGAGGCCGCAGTAGACTGCGTCAGCGCCAGCGGCGACGGCCGCCAGAAAAGCGGCCCGATTGCCGGCCGGTGCAAGAATTTCGGGGGCCGGTAGCGATTCCACTGCAGCGGCGTCGTTGGAAGAAGATGGGCCTGGTGGCATGGGGTGGTCGACCTCCTGCGGCATGCGATACACGGCACCTGCTTCATCCCTACCCGCATCCCCGTTCTAGGTCAAGCGGGGTAGGGCTTTACGGCCGCAGCGCCATTTGACTTTGAAGCCATCCTCATATAGGTTAGCAATTTGCGCAACGACCCCGTCACATCAATAGAGCCCGCTATGACCCAGCCACAATTGGTTCAAGCCATTGCCGCCAGGGAGAACCTCGAACGGATCCTCGAGAGTCTCAAAGAGGGGATCATCGCCCACGATTTACAGCGTCGCATTTTCTACTTCAATCAGGAGGCGGAGCGTATCACCGGGTATTCCCGCGAAGAAGTCCTTGGTCGCGATTGTCATGCGGTGTTCGAGGCGCCTTTCTGCAACGAACGCTGCAGCTTCTGTGACACGGGCAATCCGCCCAACTTTGACAGCACAGCCTATCCCCTCAATCTGATCTCCAAAAGCGGTGACAAGCGTCACGTAGAGTTGACGGCCACGATGATGTACCAGGCAGATGGGGAACGCATCGGGGTGTTGGTCAGCCTGCGCGATCTAACCGAACTGACCGAACTGCAGGCCCGCACCGAAACCCAATCCAGCTTCAGCAACATCATCGGCCGCAATAGCAAGATGCAGACGGTCTTCAAACAGATCCGAGACGTATCTGACTACGACTTTCCGGTTCACATTTCCGGCGAAACCGGCACCGGCAAAGAGTTGGTGGCGGCGGCCATTCACAACGAAAGCCGCCGCGCCGGCGCCCCTTTCGTCCCCATTAACTGCGGGGCGTTGCCCGACGGCCTCATCGAGAGCGAACTCTTCGGGCACGTCAAAGGGGCCTTTTCCGGGGCCATTCGAGACAAAAAAGGGCGCTTTGAACTGGCCCATAACGGTACTGTTTTTCTGGACGAGGTCGCCGATCTTAGCAAGCCCCTCCAGGTGAAGCTCTTGCGCTTCCTCCAGGAAGGTTCCTTCGAAAAGGTTGGCGGTGAGCGAACGGTGCATGTCAGCGTGCGCGTCATCAGCGCCACCAACAAGGACCTGAAACGAGAGGTACGCCAGCATCGATTTCGAGAAGACCTATACTATCGACTTAACGTCATCCCCGTCCACATTCCGCCCCTGCGGGAGCGCAAGACCGATATCCCCCTGCTCCTCAATCACTTCCTCGACCAATCCTACAACAAGGCCAATCCCGCCCCGAAACGCTTTACCGACGCCGCTTTGGCGCAGATGATGGATTATCCTTGGCCGGGCAATGTGCGCGAGTTGCAGAACGCCGTGCAGTTCTCCATCGTGCGCAGCAGCGGTCATCGCATCGACGTGAATGATCTCCCCTTGGAACTGCGCAACCTGACCTGTTATCCATCCCGGCGAGGCCCGGCGCGCAAACTGGATGCCGAACGGGTCAAAGCCGCACTGCGCGAAACGGCCGGCAACAAGGCCCGCGCTGCCAAGCAGCTGGGTGTCGGCCGGGCCACACTCTATCGCTTTCTCAACGACCACCCAGATCTTGGCAGCACGCACCTAACCGGCTAATCCCTTTTTGCACCCATTCCTCCCGGCGACACGCCGAACCGAAGCCCCCGGGGTATCTGAATAACGAACCCCCGTCGACGCTGGTCGACGGGGGTTCGTTTTTACTTAAGGTCAGAGGTGAGTGCCGGTCGGTCTACTCTTTGGGATGGCACTCAATACACCCCGTTGGGCCAGTGGCGGGCAGTTGGTCGGGCAGCTTGCCCAAGGTGCGCTCCAACTCGGCGTTGTTGGCCTTGATCTCCTTGTGGCAGCTGATGCACATGATGTGATAGGCCGTTTTATAGTATTGGTATGCTTCGATCTCTTCCCCCTCGGCAGCGGCTTTGATGGGGGACAGGATGGCATCGTGGCACCCCTCCGTGGAACAGCTCTGCACCTCCGTATCGTATTCCCACATGTGATGGCATTGATTGCAGGCGTAATCGAAATGGACGCCATGGGGGAAGCTGACGGGGGAGCGCTTGGGCTCCACACCTTCCGGGGGACCGATGATGATCTCGCCCAGCGGGACGGTCATCTCTTCAGCTTCGGAACCGATGGCGATGTTCAGACCGAATCCGGTGGCGGCGATGACGATCAGCATTACAAAGCCCATGCGACGATTCAGCATTCTCTCCCCCTTGAATACAAAGCGCGAAGATCTATTTATCAATATCGGAAGGTAGCGGCCCTTGGGCGCCTCGGGTTGGATGCCGTGCAGCGAGAGACGCCGCCGTGACCGAGACGGATGCGCGGTGAGCGCCCCGTCTCAAAATTTTCAGTGGCCTGATATAGTATGGATCCACCAAAGTTTCAATATCAAATTTGACCCGCTTCAACGCCGCGTTTTAGGGGCGTACGGCCCTGACGGCCCCGCAGGCGGAGGCTTCGCGAGACTCGCGGTTGAAGATGCGCTCGTGGGCCCCGGTGACCACGTAGGCCCCCTGGTTGTAACCCTTAATGAAGCTTTCTGAGCTCCAATACCACTGAGTCGAGCTCAGCGGGAAGAAGGGTTCGCTCTTGTATATCCCGGCCAGTTCGCCGGGCGCGGGCAGGCGCCAATCTCCGTAGCCGCCTGTGTTGAGGTTGCTGACATACGCAGCGGCACCAGCGTAATCGATGCAATAGCCCAGCATTTGCGTGGAATCGAGCAGGGTCCACACCTTTCCCGTACTTTTGTCCAGGACGGTTCCGTTGCCATTGCTGCGGTAGCGCTGGGCAACGCGGGCAATGAGACCCTGGTAGTGGGTCTCCAGATTGGCGATGCGCTGGGACTCCCGCTGCAGGCGTTGTATCTCGGCGGCTTGCCGAGCCTGGGCGGCCCTTCTGCTCTCATCGGCCTGTCGTTTGACATCCGCCCGACGCTTTTGATCGCTGAGGTTTTCCAAAAGCGCACGGGCCTCGACGATGTAGGGCGATTTGCCATTGCGGTCAACGAAAGTACGCACCTTTGCCACCCGGCGAGCGAGGCTGTTGCTGCGGTTCAGGGCATAGCGCTCAACCGTCTTCCAGGCCCGTTGCCGGTTGGCCCCTTTGTCCAGTGCGGCGATCTTGGTGGTGAGTGTCTCCTTGACCGTCGTGTCCGGATGGGTTTTGAGATAATCGCGGTACAATTTCTGAGCGGCCAGATAATCTTTGTCCAGTTCGGTGGCCTTTGTTTCCAGGTCGGCCAGATCGGCCTTGTCCCGCAAGCGTCGTTGAAGCTTTTCCACGTCGGGTACCCGCGGACTGCCACTGAACACGGCCAGATAGCTGTTGCACAACTGCTGGCAGTGGGGCCAGGTCTGCTCCGCGTCGCAGGTCTCGGCTTGACGTAAGAGAAAAGCGTAGAACTCCTCGCCCATTCCCGTAATCAAGTCCTCGACCGCCTGGCGGTGGATCCCTTCGGGAAACCGCGACAAATACGCCTGATAGGCCTCCAGCCGTTTACCGAAGTCGAGCTGCTCGGCATTCTTTAGCCGCTCGTAATAGGTATTGTCCAAGAGGATCTTGATCCCCCCGATCGCTTTGTTGACCTCCCCCTTGAACCGGCTGTCTGGATATTGGGTCAGGAAGCGGCTGTAGATCTCGATCGCCCTGCCTTCGTAGGTATCGTCCAAGGGCAGATTGCTCACATCCAAGGTAGCACGCTCAAAATCACGCTCTTCAATGGCCTGGCGCACGGCATCGAGCTTGGCGGTGGCGTCGGCGAGAAAGGGGCTCTCGGGACGACTCTCCAGGTAGGCCAGCAGCCGTTTTTCGTTCTTCTCCAGATCGATCTCCTCCGTCACGGCCCTGATGAGGTCGCGATATTCATTGGCCTGCCGTTTTTTGGCCATAAAGGACTTTCCCCAGAAGAAACCGACGGTACCCAAAAGGAGAACGCAGACAAGGATACTGGCAACGAGGGTGACACTTAGCTTGCGCCCCTTCTCAACGGGCGTGGGATGGACGACCCGTTCAAAGGGATATTTACCGGCGGCGGGCCGCGCGGCGGCAGTGCCCGCCGGAAGACCCTCGGGCGAGATGGCATCGGAAGTGGCTGGTACTGGGCCACTGGGAGCGGCTACCGGGCGTGGTCCACCATCCTGGCGGGGTGTTGGGTCCGCAGTGCCGTCCCCCTGCTCATCCTTGATCTTGAGGCTCTCCATGAGCACATGCATGAGGGGCTGTTGAATCTCATCGGCCACTTCGGGATCGGCATCGGCAATCTGTATGGCAACCTGTTCCCAGCTGATAATTCGATAGGCTGCCTCGCGGCCCTTGATCCCGCGGGTCTCAGCGGCAATGAGGTTCCCCTCACGGACATGGAGCACGCCGCTGCGCTGTCCCGAGAACACCTTCAAGGCAAAGGTGGCGCCCTCCATTTCGGACATCTGGAGAAAGGAGGGCAGACTGATACCCTGAAGCCGACCGCCAACACCATCGCCCGCCAACTCTAAGGCGGACAGGCTGAGCGCCTTGTTGAGGAGTTGTCGTAGGTTCTCCTCATCAGCGGCACCCAGGCCGGCTGCACTGTAACCGAGATGCACTTCGATATGGCCGGCCTTGCGGTGCCAGGGCCACAAGGCGCCGTAAAGCTCCCCGTGCTCCAAAGGCTTCAGAAAAAAAACCTGCTCTTTTTTCACCCCGTCAAGATGCTTGACAGATGGACGCCGCCGCATCTTCAGCGAGAGCGATCTCCCCGATGACTTGGCCGGCAAGCCAAAGAAACCCTTGAAGATATTTTCAAGAGTGGCCAGATCGCGGCCGATGGAGGTCGCCTGGTAGAGGCTGCGCGGATCTTCATAGAAGCGCTTCTCTAAATTCGGCAGGGCATCCAACTGCCGCGCAAGATCCAAAAACCCGGTGAGGATGGGCTTGTTGTTGCGCAACTCCCGAATGCAGGTGGAATTGGCGGTGAGGATTTCGTCAATAAAGGGGTAGCTCATTTGCCTGCGTCCTCGAGGGCCATACAGATGGTCGCCGATATGAGGCCTGAAAAGAGTGCCCTCCCCCATCGGCAAATACACCGGTCAGCAATGGCGCAACTTCCCGGCGGTGAGGGTTGGTGAGCGCCCGTACAGGCTCGTCGGCCGATCGATGAGATATACCGTTGGGGCCAGATCGCGGCGACCCCGGAAAGGGATCGCAAGCGGAATCGGAAAGAGCGATTCTTGACAATAAGGTATTGATATGCTTTCTCGAATTGAGAATGACCATAGAGAAGATTCCGCATCATGTCAAAGTCGATATTTCACTGTAAGCAACTGCAGGGAGGCGTCCTCAAGAATCGATACGCCCCACTGTGATGGTTACAAATTTGACCCCGTAAATTACGTTTTTTGCGCGTACCTTAATCTATTTAGAGCGGCGCCCCGCCTGCGTCCTGCAGTATGGTCGATCCATCGCAACTGAGGAGGGCCGGCGCCCGCTCGGATGCCTGGCCCTGCGGAGAGGGGCTGCTCTCTTATTTCGGCATTTATTTTAAGAACATGAAAACGTCGCCCACGAGCTCCCCATATCGGCGCCTGGTTTTTTCCGGATTGCCGATCAAGATGACACTTTAGTATCTGAATTCTATATATAATCTTTAAGAATAGACCAATTCCCCTGTGGCGAATGTCAGTGGGGGCGTCCGGGAGATCCCATGGTCCAGTGACCCCTGAAAACCGCCAAGATGTACCGACGCCAGCGGTTTGGCATGAAACCTGCTCAACATTTGTGATGCCCGGGAGCCCGCAGGCGCCCTGACACACCGATGACCACAGTGAGATGCGGATTTCCGCGCCATTTGCCGATGACCATGCGGCAGTTCCCACTCTGACCATCGCTTTAGATTGAACCGGAGCATCGCGAAACCCAATGCGTGTATGTTCTCACCTTGGCCGGCTGGCGGTATCAACGCGCACCTTCCACAGCTACCTCCTCTCGTCGCTTCTCAGCATGGCTATCATGGCCCTGGGAACAGGGCAGGCTGCAGAGGTGACCCTTGCCTGGGACCCCAATGCCGAAACAGACCTGGCCGGGTACTATCTCTATTACCGCTCATGTCCCAGCAGTGAGCCGTGTGACGTTATCGGGACGCTGTCGGGCTTGCCCCGCAAGCAGCTCCGCCTGAACCAGGAGATCGAAGCACCCGCGACACCCCGCTACACCCTCACAGATCTGACGAACGACCGCAACTACATCTTCGTCGTGACGGCCTACAATCAATCGGGTAGCGAATCTGGCCCCTCCAATTCCGCAAGGTTCAGCGCACCACCGGCAACCCTGCCACCGCCCCCGCCGCCACCGCCAGTGGCGCCCCTCACCATAGCGGCCAGCGCCGCGAGCGGCGGTCAGATTACGCCCCGGGGGGATGTCCTGGTCGATGCTGGTACCCATCGAACGTTCACCATCAGCGCGGACAGGGGTCAGCGAATCATCGACGTAGCTGTGGACGGCACATCGCTGGGTCCCATCAGCACCTACACCTTCCACAACGTCACCGCCGATCATACCATTCGCGCGACCTTCGGGCCGGACAGTTACACCATCAGCGCCACCTCCGGCGCCCAGGGCAGCATTTCGCCGAGCGGGGAGGTTCGGGTCGCTGCCGGCAGCAATCGCATTTTTACAATGACACCCGTCGACGGCCATCGTATCGCCGGTGTTCGGGTGGACAGCAGCCCCCAGGGTTCCCTCAGCACCTATACCTTCCACAATGTCGCCAGCGATCACCAAATCCACGTAGATTTCGTGTTGGACACCCTGACCATCACTGCCGGCAGTGGTGCCCACGGTACCATTTCGCCTTCCGGTACGGTGGCGGTTCCCCGAGGGGATAACGCGGTGTTCACCATATCGCCCAACAAAGGGTATCGCATCATCAGTGTGATGGTGGACGGGACCGACAGAGGTGCTCTGACCCAGGTTCGATTTACCGACGTGCAGACACCCCACGCCATCTATGCCAGTTTTGCTGCGGTCAACTTGGCCCCAACCGCCGATGCAGGTCCGGATCAATCCACCTCCGCTGGCAGCCGGGTCACGTTGGATGGTAGCCGCTCCAGTGATCCAGACGACGGAGTCTCCGCCTATCGATGGGTCCAAACCAGCGGTGAGCGGGTGCTCTTGAACGATGATCGCACTGCCCATCCCAGTTTCGAGGCGCCCGATGTGGGGGTTCAGGCGGCAGATTTGATATTCCGTCTCACGGTGACAGATGGCCACGATTTAAGCGCCAAGGACAGCGTGCGTGTCCGCGTCAGTGGCACCAATGCTCCCCCGCGCCTGGCAGCGGTGGCAAAACAAACCGCAACACTCGCTGAAGCCTTGCGCCTGCGCGTCAGCTTCAGCGACCCCAACCCCCAGGACACCCACAGTGCCACCATCAATTGGGGGGACGGCACGCCGACCGTCACCGGCCAACTCGACGGCACGCATATCCACGGCAGCCATCTGTTCATCAGCCCAGGTGCATATACGTCCACAGTGTGCGTGAGCGATCAGGAAAACGCGACCCATTGTGCGCCAATCGCCATCGACATCGGCGGTGACGCGACCCCAGTCCCCATCGTGGCGGCCGACTTCGAAACCGGTCCCAATGGGTTTCACTACCTGGACGACGGGTTCAGAGGTACCGCGGCACCCGCATATGCCCATGGCAGCCACACGCCCACTCACGGCATCACCGGGGGGGGATTGAAGGTGACCCTGGGCGGCATCGACAATGACACTATTAACGGCATGTCAGGTGCGTGGGAAACAAACTTTCTCCTCGACCGCGCCACCACGGTCACCCTTTCACTGCGCTACAATCTGACCCAATGGCCCGCATACGATGCCGACGAGCATAGCCAAGTTTTGGTCCGGATCGATGATGCCCTCGTCGCCCCCGACAATGGTGAGGTGGTGGCCGAGGTGGTCGGGGATGGAAAGGGCGGCATTCCCATCACCACCGGCTGGCAGACCCTCAACCTCAGCCTGGGCCAGCTGACGGCTGGCACACATACGCTCAGGTTCGGGGCCTACAACAATAAAAAGACGAGACGCAATGAAATCACCGAAGCGATCTTCGACGATGTCGTTGTAATGGCCCTCCTGGCCGACGGCGGCCGGCCGGCGGGCGGCTACGGCGTGGAGCATCGCATCCCGGCGGGCCGGCTCCAGTATCAGACCGCCGGCAACGGCCGTCTATCCATCGGCTTTAAAGTCAAGGATCCAGGGAGCCAGATCTGCAGCCTGCACAGCTTCGAATACAGCGTCGATGCCGGCGGCACGTGGAAGCGCCCAGTGGCCGGCGATGCCACGGCGGCGCTCAACACCGGATGGCGGGACAACAACGGTCAAGGATATGCATCCGCCCCGACCTTCTACGCCGCCGGAGAACACCGGCTGTTGCTCAATACCAAACATCCCGACCTGGCAGACCTGGTGGGCCTGGAAGCGGAAACGATCCGCGTGCGCTTTAACGTCAGCGACGGGAGTCTCGACAGCGCCTACCCCATGACCAGCGACACCTTCTCCGTCAGCAATCACGGCCCGGCTATCGCCCTGCGGTTCGATGCGCCCGATTCTTTCCATGTGGACATGGGCCCCCTGGTCATTGAGGCCAAGTTGAGCGAAGCATCGGTAACCATTCCCACCATCACCCTCATTCCGCCCTCCCCTTTGGGCATCGTCGGTCCCGTCGAAATGTCGGGTGAAGGGACCCACTGGGACTACATTTTTAACGTTCCCGGCCACAACGGGGTAACCGTCAACGACGGCATCTATCAAGTCGTGGTCGACGACGTGAGTGACTTGGAAGGCAACCCTTCTCGGGCAACAGCCCACTTTGTCACCGATACCCGCGACACGGACGGCGACGGCCTGCGCGACAACGCCGATGGCGACGACGACAACGACGGCCTACCCGATGACTGGGAACTGCGCTATGGCCTCAATCCCCGGAGTGACGATGGCGATGACGGTCGGGACGGCGATCTCGACCGGGATGGGTTAAGCAACTGGACCGAATTTCAAGAGGGCAGCAATCCGGCCGACCACCTCACCGCTGATCATCAGCGTCCGCGAATCCTGGCCGTGATACCGGTGCAGGGCGCCGGCATCGACGATGATCGTCGGGTGCCCGTGGCCAGTTCATTCTGCATGCTTCTGCAGGTGCCCAAGGGGTTGGACGGCACCGACACGAGCAGTGTCCAGATCAGTGTCACCGATGGGCAATCCCCCTACGTGCGCGACCTATCGGATACCGGTGTTATCCGCCTGCTCAAACTGCTGGATGAACCCGACAACCAACTGACACGCTTCTGGCTGATCTACGACCGCAGCCGCGACAGGGTAGGCCTCTTTCCATTCGATGCCGAAATCGCCGTTGGCGTTCTGCTCAAGGATCGCCAAGATCAGGCCTTTGCCGACGCCATCTACCGGTTCTTCACGGAAACCGAGGCCCAGCATCTGGCGGCACAGGATGAAGCGCCGGAGACCATCGCCCTCTCCGGCAACGATCCCGACCTCTCCATAGAAGAGGGCTACGACGCTGGGCTGGCCATTACGGAAGGGTCCTTGAGCGGCGGTAAGGTGATTTTCAGCAGTACCAGCGCCGTGACCCCCACAGTGGGGCCGGCCAACGCGGTACCTGATCTGCCCAACGGCGACACGATCCCGCTGGGCGCGCCCCTGAATTTGCAGCCACCGACCGTGTCGGAAACGCCCGTCAAGCTGCTTCTGCCGGCCCGCGGCGCCACCGCCCAGGGCGATCTCGCCATACAGATCTTCACCGGCGAACATTGGGTCACGGCCTACCACCCCGATGGCTCGGTGACCCCAGAAGCCAAGGGCTGGGTGGCGCCGGTGGAGACGACGGTGCGCACCGCGCCGAATCAGGTCCCCCTGATGGAGGTACGGGCCTTTCAAAATACAGCCGTCCAGGTGGTGGAGCAGCAGGAGAATCGGCAAGGGGATCAGACCGTTGCCATCTCCTGCTTCGTGGATAGCTTGCTCGCCGAACCATGAGCGGAAACCGGACCGAATTGGCGGAAATGGCCCCAAATAAGGCCCCAAAATGCGTTCCAGCAGTGGGAATATTCACATAATGAAGGCCTTTATTTCGATAACTGATTTGAAATACTAAATTTTCCAAACAGCCCCCCCAGTATTCCAAATTCAAAGGGGGTTGAATTCCGGACCAGCTATTGATTACATTGGAAAAAACTGCATCGCACCCTGACACGCGAACGGATGACTGCATTCCACAGCAGCCAGGACACCATCATGATTGCTGACGCACTGAACTTCGGCAGACGAAAAGCCCCTCGCTATAGAGTCGGTGGTAAATTATTCGCTGTTATCACCCCTCGCAAAGATATCCTGGGCTCCATCCATGACATCAGCCAGGAAGGGGTATGCTTTTCCTATATCGCCGAAGGCCATCGCCCGGGAGAGCGTTTCGAGATCGACCTCTTTCTCAGCGGCAATGGTTTCGTTTCACAGGGGCTTACCTGTGAGACGGTGACCGAACTGGTAGAGTTCAATTCCATGCCTTACTCTTCCATCCCCATGCGCCGTGTCCGCGCTAAATTCAGTGATATGGACGACCGACAGCGGGAAGAACTCCAAATGTACTTGGAGGAAAGCACCGAGGGCTTGACACCCGACCGCCGCTGCGGCGAAGACCGCCGCCTGAAGAGCGAACGTCGTTCAAACGTGCGCATCCTGTGGCCGACACTGGATCGGCGCAAGCGTCGTGAGCGCCGTGCACGACCAGACCGCCGCCACCTGCACCTCGTACACTGACCCCAACCGCAGGCACCGCGTCAACCAGCGGTGTCAAGACCACTTTCCGGGATGGCCGCTCCCCACGCAATCGTCACCGAGGGTGCCGGTGATTCGGCCAGCATAGATTTGTCCGCGAGGCGCTCACTCGCATCGCCGCCAACCACCGATCTGTGTCAATATCCCCTCTTCAAAGGTCAGGGGATAGCAGTAGGTACCGCCTCTTTCCCGGACCCGGATGTACCAGCGTTTCACGACCCGCTCCTCGGCGACGACCTTAGCGCCGTTGGATTCGGTGTCCGTTCGCGTGCCGACATGCTCCTCACTGATGATCGAACCGCAAACGGCCAGCTTCATCCGAACATCGAAGCTCGTCTCTCCTGGCACGATCAGGTCGTTTCCACATCGGATGCCGGCGTTTGCCTGGGAGCCCCCCAGAATCGCCATCCCCACTGCCAAAATCACTAACGCGCGTCTCAATCGATATCTCCTTTCCTTACGTTACACGGCCCCATCAGCGGCGATCCTGCCGACGCCTCCGTTTCGCTTGACGACCACCGACCAATTTGTTACCAATGTACCAAAACACCAATTTACCAGGAATTTGCTGATGAAACCAGTTCCCATACAGCGGGTACAGACCGGGATGCGCATCGAAAAACGAATCTTGAAGGTTCTCAAAGCGCTGGCCGAGTACCTGGATATGACCCTGGGAGATCTGATCGAAGGGATCGTGCTACACAATTTCGAAGGCAAACAGCCCTTTGATGGGCACCTGCTCAAAAAAATCGACGCAATCAAGGCCATCTATGATCTGGATCTCACGGCCGCCCACAGTCACAAACTGACGGAAGCATCCGCACCAGAGCGCCCACAGCCATAGGCCGCCCCTCCGATGTCGATGAACCCGAACCGCAACCTGGCCCTTCTTCTCGGTGGCCAATTTGTCTCACAGATTGGGGACAAATTCCACATGCTGGCGGTGGCCTATCTGGTGCTGAAAACCACCGGATCCGCCACAAAGATGGGCCTCCTGCTCTTCTGTTCCATCTTCCCAAGCATGCTCTTGGGAATCGTCGCCGGCGCCGTCCTGGATCGATGCAATAAACTGCACATCATCATAGCCGCGGACCTGATCCGCAGCGCCCTCGTCGGAACCCTGGCCATCCTCTACGCGACCAGCGGCCTCAGCTTCGGCCCGCTGCTGGCGGCGCAGGTCCTCATCTCCGTCTGCAGTGCATTTTTTGATCCCGCCATTCCGGCCTTGATTCCCCAGATTGTCGACCGGACGGCGCTGACACGGGCCAATGCCCAAACGCAGTTGATCAGCGGTATCGCCACCATCATCGGACCCGTCCTGGGCGGGCTCACCGTCGCTTGGGGCGGCTATCTGCCCGTTTTCGTGATCAATGCCGGATCATACCTCTTCTCGGCATTGTCCGAATGCTTGATCCGGTTGGCGCCCACCCCAAATGCGCCCTCCCGTATATCCCAAATCGGCGGTGACATTGTGGCGGGTTGCCGTTACGTGGGTCAGCGCCAAGCGCTGGTAATGATATTGGGGATGGTCGCGGTCATCCACTTCTTCGTCGGGTCGATCGAATCCGTCATACCGGTCTTGGCCCTCAGTCTCGGGGGTGACGGGGCCGCCAACATGGGGGTCATCCAGACCACTTTCGGCCTGGGGATCGTTGCCGCGGCACTCTGCATCAGCCTGCGGCCGATGGATGGTGGCGAGGAGCGCCTGCTCTTCGGCAGCGTCGGGGCCATCGGCATCCAATTGTTGATCATGGGGGGGGTGGCGCAGTGGGGGGTACACCGGTTGGTCGCCTACCTGCCCCTTTTCGTCGGCCTGGGCATCGCCACCATCACTGCCGGCACCAGCTTCCGCAGCATCCTCCAAAAGTCGGTGGCAGACGTCATGCTGGGCCGCGTATTCGGATTCGTCAGTTCCGTCGGCAACATCTCTATTCCGCTAGCGGCGCTCACTGCGGGCATGCTCCTGGAACACTATCCACATGCCCATCTGCTGATCGCCAGCGGCGTCGTCTTAGTGCCCCTGAGTGCCGGGGGCCACCATGCTTTCAGAAAACAGCAATTGGGTATTCATCGGCCCCAATTCGACTGACACCGTAGTTAATATAATAATAGTAAAGGTGAGTGTCTGCCTGGCAAAAAGGCGAATGCGGGTGGTTTCAACAGGCGTGATAGTGGCAGCGGCCGAGTCAGGGGGGGCATGGGGGTGGTCTTGTGCAGGCGCACGCCCTGTCGCGGGTAAATGATGCATCCACCTCGGCCACAGTGCAGTTAAAAGGGGCTCACCATTTCGGCAAGCCCCTTTCCTATATTGGTGATCCCAGCGGGGTTCGAACCCGCGTTACCGGCGTGAGAGGCCGGCGTCCTAAACCACTAGACGATGGGACCTTTATTGCAAAAGTGGGACTCCATCTATAAATTTTCACAACCTTTGTCAACCCCTTTTGCCGCCCTGGCCGTGCCCTGGATCAGCTGCCTTTCAGCGCGGCGGTCTTGGGCGTTCCTCGGCGATATCCGACCACAAAGTAGATGGGCGGCCCGAAGAAGGGGATCAGGGCGATAAAGGCCCAGAGGGCTTTGAGGTGGACGCCGCCGAAATCTTTGCGGGCGATGTCGAAGATGGCCAGGCAGGTCAGTGCGTAAAAGAGCACGCCGATCAGGATCACAATGGTACTGAAGTCCATAGAACCAAATCGCCTTCAGGTCTTTAGGAGGTTGGAGATTTTCAATACGGTGTTCACATAGTATTTGCTGTGATTGTAGTGGTAGATCACCTTTCCGGCGGCTTCTGAAGATAGCCCCGGCTTCCAGCCGTAATGTTTCAGGTAGCTGGCGATGCTGGCGATGGCATCGGTGTGGTTGAATAGGTCGACGCGGCCATCTTGATTGCCATCCTCGGCGTAGGCCAGAATGTTGCTGGGCATGAATTGGGCGATTCCCATGGCCCCGGCGTAGGATCCATTGATGCCGCCAGGATCGATGCCTTCGCGCTTGGCGTAGGTAAGCAACGCCTTCAGCTCTTTGTATGCCCAGGCGGATTTGCGGTCGGCTTTCTTCTCAAACGCGCTTTTCTCGATGCGGCGGTCTTCTGGCAGGTTGACCCAGATATCCTGGCGCTGGGCCGTGCCCGACATGACGGCCATGGTGGAGAGGTTGTTGAAAATCGTGCTACGCCCCAGATAGGTGCCCAGTTTGGTCTCCACGAGGATGATGGCCGTAATCACCTCGGGATCGACCCCGAACTTTTTATGGGCACTTTCGAGCGCTTCGGTATGCTCGCGCATATAGCGACGGGCGTTGTTCAAATTTTTACGGCTGGTGAACTGATCGTAGTTCAGTCTGGACTCGTTGTGCACGAAGTAGAGGGAGACATTCTTGGTCTCGAACACGATTTCCGGCCGGCTGTAAAGTTGAGCGATCCAATCGGCATCGAAGCCATCGGCGATGAGGCGCTGTTTCAGTTCCCGATAATAGGGTTCGACGTCCTCAGCGCAGAGCATCGGGGGGAACCCTAGCAGCACTGCCAGTATCACGGTCAGCCACCCGCGGGTGGCGGTCTGAAACAAATAGCGGTTTCGACGTTGGGTCATCTCCCCCCCTGGTGCAGTTCTAGGGCCTTCGGGTCGATCCTGCCGATGATGTCGGCTTGCCTGGCCTAAAATGGCATGTTATGGTGCCGGCTGTCAATTATTAAGAAGAATTGCGAATAGATAAGCACCCTCCGGCTACCCGTGTCTACCGCTATTGTGCAGCAGTCGAACCCGGTCGGTGGGGCGCTTCAGGGAAAAACAACAGCGATGGCAAAGAAACCCACCAAGTTGCTCTACACCTGCCAAACCTGCGGATTCCAGACACCGAAGTGGATGGGTAAATGTCCGGACTGCGGTGAATGGGACACCCTTTTGGAGGAGGTTCGCAGTGCAGCCGTATTGCGGCGGGCAACAACGGGAAGCACCGTCGGTGCCAGCCAACCGGTGCCCATCAATGCCGTAGATTTGGCCGAAGCACCCCGACTGGCGACCCACATCAATGAGTTTGACAGAGTCCTGGGCGGCGGACTGGTGCAGGGCTCCCTGGTCCTCATCGGCGGCGATCCAGGGATCGGAAAATCGACCCTCATGCTTCAAGCCCTGAATGCCATCGCCACTGCGGGTCGCAAGGTACTCTATGTCTCCGGTGAAGAGTCCGTCAAACAGCTGCGCCTTCGCAGCCAGCGGGTGGCCGCCAGCAGCGGCAACCTATTGGTGGTCTCTGAGATCGATCTGGACGCCATTTTGGCCATGGTGACGAAGAGCGCCCCCGATGTGCTGGTGATCGATTCCATCCAGACCATGTTCAGTGCTGAACTCACTTCGGCCCCAGGCAGCGTCGGCCAGGTGCGGGAATCCACCATGCGTCTCATGCTCATGGCCAAAAACAGTGGGGTGCCCACGTTTCTGGTGGGTCACGTGACCAAGGAGGGGGTCATCGCCGGGCCGCGCCTGCTGGAGCACATGGTGGATACGGTGCTCTATTTCGAAGGGGATCGCAACCACGTCTTTCGAATCCTCAGAGCGGTCAAAAACCGATTCGGTTCCACCAACGAGATCGGGGTGTTCGAGATGAAGAGCCAGGGATTGGCCGAAGTGACCAATCCCTCCGCCATATTTCTTTCTGAGCGGCCTGAGAATGTGGCCGGCTCGGTGGTGACGGCCTGCATGGAGGGTACCCGCCCCATCCTGGTGGAGTTGCAGGCGCTGGCCACCAGCACCAATCTGGGGACGCCGCGGCGGACCGTTCTGGGCCTGGATCAGAATCGCGTGGCCCTCCTGGTGGCCGTCATGGAGAAAAAATTGGGGCTGCACCTCACAGGCCATGATATCTTCATGAATGTGGCCGGCGGGGTCAAGATTATCGAACCCGCCGCAGATCTGGCCGTGATGGGCGCCATCGCCTCGAGTTTTCTGGACAAACCCATCGCTGCCGGTACCATCGCCATTGGTGAAGTGGGGCTCACCGGCGAGGTGCGGGCCGTGGGGAACATGGAGGTCCGTTTGGCCGAGGCGGCCAAGATGGGCTTCACCCGCTGCCTGGCGCCAGCGATCAACATCCAGCGTCTGACGGAGAAGCAACAGCTGGCGGTGATCCCGGTGGGCACGGTGGCGGAGGCCATGGAGCAACTCTACTGAAGGTCAGGCCATACCGCCCGTCCGGCGGGTGTTGATATTGACTTGCACAGGACCTAAGTATATGAAGCGGTCACCGCGAGGGCGCCGTCCCTGGGCCGATCACTATACCCACAAAGCCCGCAAAGAAAACTATGTGGCCAGGTCGGTCTACAAGCTTCAGGAGATCCAGCAGCGCTTTAAGGTTTTGAAGCGCGGCCAGCGGGTGCTGGATCTTGGGTGTGCGCCGGGATCCTGGCTTCAGTTCGCCAGTGCGACCGTTGGCAGCAAGGGGTTTGTCATGGGTCTGGATCTCCAGCCGGTGAACCTTGGCCGGCTGCCGGGCGTGGACTCAAACGTCGCCCGCACAATGGTGGCCGACATCCGCGCCTTGGATGAGGATGCATTGGAAACGATCGGCCGGGGCTACGATCTGGTGATGAGCGACATGGCCCCGGCGACCACCGGTCAGAAGCATGTGGACGCGGCCCGCTCGCTGACACTCTGCGAGCTGGCCCTGGAGACCGCCTGCCGGGTCCTACGTCCAGGTGGCCACTTCGTCACCAAAATTTTTCAGGGAGCCGATCACTCATCCTTCTCAGCGGCGGTCGCTCGTAAGTTCCGCCGTCGGGAACATCTAAAGCCCCGGAGCACCCGTAAGGCCAGCAAAGAGCTATTTGTGGTCGGCTTGGGTTTCAGATCAGGAGGTACACATGGCAGGTCATAGTAAATGGGCCAACATCAAGCACCGCAAGGGGGCGGTGGACGCCAAGCGCGGCAAGATCTTCACCAAGCTGATCAAGGAGATCACCGTGGCGGCCCGCATGGGGGGTGGCGACATCAATTCCAATCCGCGACTTCGCTCGGCCGTCGCCGCCGCCAAGGCGGAAAACATGCCCAAGGACAATATGGAGCGCGCCATCAAGAAAGGCACCGGCGAACTCGAGGGGGTCAACTACGAGGAATCCACCTACGAAGGCTATGGGCCCGCCGGAGCGGCGGTACTGGTGGAATCCCTGACCGACAACAAGAACCGCGCCGTGGCCGAAATCCGCCATATTTTCAACAAATACGGCGGCAATCTGGGCGAGAACGGATGCGTGGCCTGGATGTTCGAGAAAAAGGGCTACCTCGTGGTGGAGAAACGTGTCATCGACGAGGACACCCTGATGGAGACCGCCTTAGACGCCGGTGCGGAGGATGTTCGCGAGGACGGCGATAATTTCGAAGTGGTTACCGCCCCGGAGGATTTTGAAGCGGTCAAGGAGGTGATCGACGGCGCCGAGATCACCACCCTCTCGGCCGAGGTGACCATGCTCCCCCAGAACATGGCCGAATTGAGCGGCAGGGATGCCGAAAAGATGATCAAGCTAATGGATGCCTTGGACGATTGCGACGACGTCCAGAAGGTTTACACCAATGCCGATATCCCCGACGATGTGGTGGCGGCCTTGGGCTAGCACCACAATAACCTATTGTCCTCAAACCAAACGCCCCCTGTCGCTGAGTCAGCGACAGGGGGCGTTTGGTTTGAGGGTGTCATTTCACCAGTAGGTCGGCGCCACCAGTAGGCCTGTAAGGTGAAGGGTGACAATACCCCGCCGTGGCCACATCGGCAAACCGACGAAGTGGCGCATCAGCATCATCGCGCCAGTTCCAACATGCCTTTCACCGCCTTGAGGGCGGGTATCCGGATCGCTTCGGGAACCGTCACTTCGCCCGTCATCGACTCCAGGCAGAAAACGATGTCCGCCAGGGTGATCTTTTTCATGTCGGGGCAGAACATGGCCTCGGAAGCGGGAAGGAAGGTTTTGCCTGGAGCGGCTTTGGCAAGGGGATGCAGGAGCCCCACTTCGGTGCCCACAATGAAGGTGGTGGCATCGGATTCGGCCGCGTAGCGCAGCATGCCGGAGGTACTCACCACGGCGTCGGCAAGGGCCACCACCTCGGGACGGCACTCGGGATGGGCCATGAAAAGCGCGTCGGGATGCGTGGAACGGATTTGTTGCACCTGCTCCGCGGTCAACGCGTCATGAAAGGGACAATAGCCGTCCCAAGAATGGATGTGGGTATCGGTGTGGGCAGCGGTGTTTCGGGCCAGGTTGCGGTCGGGCGTCATGAGGGCCTCAGCAGCCCCCAGGCTGTTGATTACCGCGATGGCGTTGGCGGAGGTGCAACAGATGGTGGAGAGCGCCTTGACGGCCGCACTGGAGTTCACGTAGGTGACGATCGGCATCTCCCCCAGCTCGGCCATGCGGGATTTGAGGGCGTCGGGCGTCACCATGTCCGCCATGGGACAGCCGGCGTCGGCTTTGGGCAGAAGCACGGTTTTGTCCGGCGATAGGATGGAAGCGGTCTCCGCCATGAAATGCACCCCGCAGAAGACGATCACATCGGCGTCCGTATCTGCCGCGCGGATACTGAGTTCAAGGCTGTCGCCACACAGATCGGCTACCTCTTGAATCTCCGGCGGTTGATAGTTGTGGGCCAATAAAAGGGCGTTTTTCTCTTTGAGCAGCGCTTTTATCTTCGTTTGCATGTCGCTTTCCTTTCCAGCAGCCATCAAAGCGGGGGGAGCGCCTTCGCCAGGATGGCATCCCCCGTGAACGCCGGCCATCTCATGGGTCATTGAGTTTGAGGACGTCTGTACCCGGAGGGATGTCGAAGGCGAACACCTCATTCTCGAAACGCTGGTTGAATCGATAATCTTTGAGCTGGATCCAGGTCTCGTCCCCGTAAGCATTTACGGTGAGTACATCGGTGATGATGAAGGTATCGGCGGAGATCGAGAGATGGACGGCCGTGACGTCGGGGGTTGTCTCCCGGGGGATCAACCGCAAACGGTATTCCCCCGCCATTTCGGTTGGCTCCTGTGTAACGGTGAAGCCCTGGCGCACCTGGCGGATGTCGGCCAAAAAGCCGGCGCCCCTGCCATCGCCGAAAAAAGCCGGTGCCGTTCCCGTCATCACCTGTTTATCCAAAGGGCGGTAGACCCATAGGCTGGCGCCATCCGTGATGATGATTTGGGGCTCTGGAGCGGTATACTCCCAGCGCATCTTTCCAGGCCGCCGAACAAAGAGCTGGCCCTGGGCCGTATCCGTAATCTGCATCGCCTTGATGGTGGCCTCCTGATCGAAGGCCGCGCTGAAGCCCTCTCCGCTGTAAGCACGCTCGATGCCATCGAGGATCTCCGCCACCGTGAGGGCAGGGGTGGCTTGCAGGCACCACCCAGGGGCGGTGGCCGTGAGGGTAAGGCCGATACAGAGAATCCAGGTCTTCAACAAGGGGATGCGACATGCCATCTGGGGCTTCCTTTGGGTCTGGTTGCAAGGTGGTTTGCCCTGAATATCGAAAATCATTTTAAATGTAAAATTGATCGGGTCTCAATGATCCGCTGAAGGGGCCGAGGTGTCGCGATAACCGCCGCGACGTGATGCGTTGGGGAAGGCCCTGCCGGATCGCGCAGCGGTGGTCGGTGCGCCGGCGGCCAGGATCCGCCATAGCTGTAGATCGTCAGTTTCAGCCGAATTCAGCCGGCTGGAAGTAGGTGGTTCGCCCGAACACCGCCCGACAGATCACATCGATCACGCGCATCCGCTTGCGTGCATCGGCCCGTGCGAGGGTGGGCGTTCGGTGCCCCTGTCCCATGAGGGTTTCCATGTTGCTGCGCTGGAGAAGTCGTTCGAAACTGCGCTGTTGCTCTACCATCTGGAAGGCACGCTGTTTGTGAGCGGTCAGAAGAGCGAAGGGATCGCGGCTGGCTTCCAATTCGGCAGCCAGCCCAACCACCAAATCGAGTGCCGACCAGAAATCGCGGTGGCTGCTGGGCAGGGCTTCAATGAGTTTCGTGCACACATCGGCTGCGGCGGTTCCCAGCCGCGCAGCGGCGTTGCGCAGCATGACGCGGACACGAATCTGCTCATCTGCCGCCAGACATCGGGTGAGGGCGCTTTCCAGCGAGGACGGCCAGCGCCGGGAGACCCGGAGGCGGATCAGGAAACGCTGCAGAAAATCGTCGGGCAGGGGCAGCGACAGGTCTCCCCCATCGCTACCGAGATGGATGGTCAGCGGGATGGGCGACTGCGCCAGGCGCCCAGCCAGGTGCTGGGTCAGGTCGCCGTCGAAACAGATCTGGTTGAGCAGCGGTTCAATGTGGTACTGGAAATCGACATCGGGAAAGAGCAGGAACTCCAGCAGGGTTTCTGCCTCGCTGGCACCACCATCGCAAAAGAGGTCCTCAAGGGTATCCGCGTCTATAGTCCCGAACGTGGCGCTCACAAATCTGGCGGCGTCTCCATCCAGTGACAGGGGACGGCTCAGATGGGACCGCAATCGGTCGACAAGGGCGTCGATGGGGTTATCGGCGGTGGCGGACATCTTGCCTATCTATCGCTCCGACGTAATTTAGGCAAGCCGTCGGCGCAACGCCTGCAGCAGATCAAGTCGGGTGAGTGGGAATCTGAGCGGGACGACCTCAGTCGCCCACAAAGGCTGCAATGGCGTCGAACATGGCCGTCATCTCCGCCGCCTGGGCGTTCGCCGCAGTCACTTGGTCGGCGTTCGCGGCCGCTTCGATCTGCTTGGCGGCAGTGTGCAGCTCCATCAGCCCCAAATTGCCTGAAGCGCCCGCCAGGGTATGGGCATATCGTGCGGCCGCCGCAGTGTCGCCCCCGCTCAAGGCCTGTCTCAGATTGTCGAAATCGGCCTTGCCGGTCTCCATGAACAACTCGACCAACTCCCGGAACTCATCCGCCTCCAGACCGAGGTTGGCACCCATCGCTTTGAAATCCATTCCAACTCCTTAACCGGGCGGCACCAAAATGCTCCCGCTTAAAATACCCATTTTTCGAGAACGGCGAATACCGCTTCGCGCTTAATCGGCTTGGTGAGGTAATCGCTCATACCGGCGGCCAGACATTTTTCGCGGTCCCCTTTCATGGCCTGGGCCGTCATGGCCACGATCGGCACCGACTCATGGCCGGCAGAGCGAATCGCCTGGGTGGCCGATTTGCCGTCCATTTCCGGCATCTGGACATCCATGAAGATAAGATCGAAACCGTCAGGATCGGCCGTATATTTGTCGAAGGCGATTTTGCCGTTTCCGGCCACTTCCACCTGATAGCCCGCTTTGGTCAGCATCAAGGAGGCCAGCTTCTGATTGACCAGATTGTCCTCGGCCAGAAGGATGCGCACGCTTTGTTTGAGATCTTCGCGCACCGAATACTGGGTGTGGATCTTCTCCTCGCGGGGCATCTCACTGGCCTTGACGGCCTGTTCGCCCAGAATGCGGGCAATCATCTGCAACAGCTTCTCCCGACGCGCGGGCTTGCTTAAGAAGCCATTAAACCCGACCGCTTCGCAGCGCTTGGCGTCACGCTCCATTGAGGCGGACAGAGCCACCAGGGGCAGCCGGGCGATGACACCGGTGTCCGTCCGAATGCGCTGGGCGATTTCGAATCCGTCCATATCGGGTATGTCCAGGTCGATGATGGCGATCTGCAGCGGTGCCCCTTTGGACTGCCGGTCGGCGATGGTCTTGAGCGCCTGCGGACCCTCCGAGCAGGCGAATACCGTCATCTCGGCAGACTCCAATTGTTCCCTGAGGATCTGACGATTGGTCTTGTTGTCATCCACCACGATGGCGCTGACACCCGCCAACTCTGCGGGTTTGATGCGCTGGGCGGTGCGGTCTCCCGACGCGCGCAGCCAAGCGGTGAAGTGAAAGGTGCTGCCCTCCCCCAAGGTGCTCTCTGCCCAGGCGTCGCCGTCCATTAGATTCGAGATCTGTTTGCAGATCGAGAGCCCCAGGCCAGTGCCACCGTATTTGCGGGTGGTGGAGTTGTCCGCCTGTTGAAACGGCTCGAATATGGTTGCCACCTTGTCCGCCGGTATGCCGATCCCCGTATCCCGAATGCGGGCATGCAGTTGCACGCGGCCCTCGGTTTCCGCTTCCATGGCCAAGGACAATTCGATCTCGCCGGCCTCGGTGAATTTAGGCGCGTTACCGAGAAGATTGGTCAGGACCTGGCGAAATCTGAGGGGGTCCCCTTTCACCCGTGCGGGGACATTGTCCGCGATGTGGCAAAGCAGTTCGATGGGCCGCTGGCCGACCTTGGGCCGCACCAATTCGCAGACATCGTAGGCCAGCAGTTCCGGATCGAAGTCGATCTCCTCGAAATCCAGCTCGCCACTCTCAATTTTCGAGAAATCCAGGATGTCGTTGATTAATCCCAGAAGGGACTCGCCGCTGCGCTTGATGGTCTTGGTATAATCTTCTTGAACGGGATCGAGATCGGCGTCCAGCAGCAGATCGGTGAATCCGATGATGCCATTCATCGGGGTCCGGATCTCGTGGCTCATGTTGGCCAGTTCCTGGCCAAC
>JASJCL010000118.1 GCA_030066015.1 Desulfosarcinaceae bacterium
GGATCGCCGCCGGTGATGACGATCTCCTTGATGGCGGGGGACTTGGCCACATGCGCGACCGCTTTCTTCACCTCAGCCACGGTTGGGTTGGCCTCGTTGCGAGACTCCTTGTGCTTGCGGAAGCAGAACCGGCAGTAGACTGGGCAACCCATATTGAGCAGGAAGATGACCCGGTTCCGGTACATCTGTTCCAACAGGCCCTGGTGGAACTGGCCGATCCAGGTATTGGTGTGGCCGGCCGGATCCAACTCCTCAACGAAGGGCAGATATTGGTAGGCCACGTTGCGAGACACCCGCATCTGTCGAAGGGTGTGCATGCTGAGTCGCACCGGATAGGTATCGATCACTTGCTGCAGGTCGGCCCGCTGATTCCGTGGCACTTCGAGATTGGCCAAACGTTCCAATTGTTCGACGGTGCGTACGGTGAAGAAACGGTCGCCCGGCATGGCGACCTCCAGCACCGCCACGAGGAGGAGGTGGGGCAGGGTGACGCCATTTATCTCGATGGGGCCAGATGTGCCCTTGCCGAGCTGCGCCAGCAGATCGGTGAAGAAGCCCTCTGGATCATCCGCATACCCGCAGGCCGCAAGGAGCCGGGATACCCGCTGCGCACCGCCGCCCCCGCTCCCGCTCCCGTCGACAAGCTCAACGAACGGTCTGCCGACCAGGGCCGAGATGCAGAAATGATCGCAAAAGTCGGCCAGCACATGGTTCAAATCAGCAAGGGTGACCGAACTTTTTTCATCCGAAAGCGCATGGACCATCTCCAAACAGCGCGCGTTCGACGTCATGGCGTACTCCTATCGCCGCTATTTTTTAATTGCGGTTGACAAAGATTGCCGCATCTGAAATATTAACTATTATAGTAAATCAATTTCTATTTTAGTGTGATCCTAAATCATCCCCCGAGACAATGTCAAAAGGAAAATACTATTTTTCCAAGTCGCTGGAAAAGGGCCTGAAAATATTGGCCCTATTCAACAGGGACAACCCAGCCATGACCCAGAGCGAGATTGCCAAGATCCTGGGGCTAAACATGACGTCCACCTATCGCTATATCAACACCCTGGTTGAGATGGGCTACCTGGAAAAGGATGCCAAGTCCAAAGAGATCCGGCCCGCAATCCATTGTCTCCTCTTCTGCGCCAACCTGATGCGCGCCACCGACCACCAGCGGCTGATCCGTGGGGTAGTGGATCGGATCCACGCCGAGCACAACATCACCATCGATGTGGCCTTCGCCGTGGATGACACCCTGGTGCGGATCTACCACCGGGGGGCCGAGGAGACCCTCACCTACGCGCTACCCGATTTCTCCAAGAACTGCCTGCACAACACGGCCTTGGGAAAGGCTTGGCTCTCCAGTCTGCCAATGGATCTACTTGAGGAAAAAGTAAAAACGATGGCGCTCGCCCCGAAGACGGACAGGACCATTGTGGACAGGGAAACGCTCCTGAAAAATGTTGCCGAGGCCCGAGACGCGGGCTACGCCATGTCCGAGGAGGAATATCTACCCGGCTTGATCACGATCAGCGCACCCCTGTTTGATCCGCAGTCAGGGCGGGGGGTCGGCGCGGTCTGCTTTGACTTCTCCGTCTTGGAGCACAGCGCTGCGGACGTGGCGGCCAAGTTCGCGCAGCTGATCCAGGATACGGCCACGCAATTGTCGGAGCTGCTGCCGCCAGAGAAGCATCGCAATTGATGTCAGCGGGACGGCGGTTCTTGCGGTAAGATAGGGTAATGGCGGATTGCACCACCTAAAAAATATCGAAATGTGAACCATTGGGTCTCAAGCCGAAACGGTGGATTCTACATGAAATCTGAGAAATGGAAACCCTGGGCACTGCTGGCGCCGTCCCTGAGCGCTGTTGTCCTGCTGCTGGTCATCCCGGTCTGTTTCGTGATCGTCTACAGCTTCTGGCTGCGGGCCCCCAGCGGTGCCGACATACCGGCGTTCCAGCTGGGCAACTACGCCAAGTTCTTCGAGGATTTCTTCTACCCCGGAATCCTCATCCGAACCATCCGCATCGCCTTCGAAACCGTCATCCTTTGCGTCGTGATGGGGTATATCCCCGCCTATTTCTTCTACCGCAGCGAAAGCCGCTACAAACAGATCTTCCTGCTGCTCATCATGCTGCCCTTCTGGGTCAGCTTCATCATCCGCACCATGAGCTGGATCAACATCATGGGGGACAGCGGCCTGATCAACCACGTGCTCATCAAAATCGGCCTGATCGAGACCCCTTTCTCCATGCTGTACAACGAGTTCACGGTCTTGATGGGGCTGCTCATGTACCTGCTGCCCTTCATGGTGCTCAACATCTACGTCAGTCTAGAGGGGATCGACAAGAGCCTGCTGGAGGCGGCGCGCTGCATGGGCTGCACCGAATGGCAGGCCTTTAGGGAGGTGACCCTGCCGCTGAGTCTACCCGGGGTCAGCGCCGGCTGTTTGCTGGTGTTCGTCCTGACGGCCGGCACCTATCTGCCGCCCATGATACTCGGGGGGCCAGGCAACGACATGATCGCCAACCTGATCTTCAAGCGCGTCATCGGCACGCTCGATTGGCCCTTCGGATCGGCCATCAGCGTGATTCTGCTGTCGCTGCTCTTTGTCATTGTCTGGACCTACAATCGGTATCTTGGCATCAATCAGATCTTTAAGAGCTTCCAGGGGAATTAAGCCATGAAATCCTTCTCACTGGGATGGCATCTTATCCGCATCTATACATTCTTGATCTATGTCTTCATGTTCGCCCCCATCGTGGTGGTCATCGTGCTGGCCTTCAATCCCAAGCAGTTCGGCATCTTCCCTATGGAGGGCGTGAGCCTGCGCTGGTTCATCAAACTGGCCCAGAACGAGTCGATCATCGACGCCTTTCAGAACTCGCTGATTTTGGGCTCCCTGACCGCGGTGGTTTCCACCGCCATTGGAATCCTCGCCGCCATGGCCTTTATCCGCTTCGACTTCCCCGGCAAAAACACCCTCAACACCCTTCTGCTGGCCCCCATCATGATCCCCGAGGTGGTATTGGGGGTGTCCCTGCTGCTATTTCTGCGCTGGCTGCAGCAGCCCAAGAGCTTCGCCCTGCTCCTCATCGGCCATGTGGTGCTGACCCTGCCCTACGTGCTTCTCATCGTCCAGGCGCGGTTGGTGGGGATAAAAAAGGAGTACGAGGAGGCGGCCAAGACGCTGGGGGCCAACGCCTTCCAGACATTTCGAGATGTTACCTTCCCTTTGCTGCTACCCGCCATCATGGCCGGCGCCCTGTTCTCCTTCACCATCTCCTTCGACGACATCACCGCCACCCTCTTCTGGGCCACCGCCCAGAACCAGACCGTCCCGGTGAAGATCTTTAGCATGCTGCGAAATTCCATCAGCCCTGAGATCAATGCATTGGGCGCCGTAATGATCGTCCTCACCATCGCTACGCCGCTGCTGGCCGGCTATCTGTCCCGCAAGTTTTCGAAGTTCAAGCCTTGATTTGGTGAAGGCTTGAACCGTTTAACCCCAGAACCCTAACCACCATTGAAAGGAGATCCCATGGCCACCGTCACCAAAGAAAAACTGGATCGGGTATATGATGCCTATTGCAATGGCCGCATCAGCCGGCGCCACTTCATGAAATACCTGGGACTCGCCGGCGCCTCTCTGGGGCTGATCGGTACGCCCTTCGCTGGCGCCGTCAGAGACGCCTTGGCTGCCAAATCGATCCGCTTCGATGGCTGGGGCGGCAGTGTGTCTGAGGCTTTCCGTGAACACGCCTTCAAGCCTTTTACCAAGGCCACCGGCATCGAGGTGATCGATGGGGAGTTCGGCGATATGAACTCCTACCTGACCCGCGTCAAGGCTTCCTATCCGCCAGGCGGCGAGTTCAACATTGCCCACCTCAGCGCCGTCTTCGACTACGCCCGTTACGTGGAGCTGGGCTTCTCCTCGGTCCTGGACGAGTCCAAGATTCCAAACTTGAATAATGTGATGCCGTCTATGATTAAGCCCTTGCGGGAAATCACGAAAGGGTCTCTTTCGGCCGTGCCCTACGATCTTGGCCAGACCGGCATCGCATACAACACCAAGCATATCAGCAAGGAGAAAGCTGAGAAACTGGGTGCCTCTCTGCTTTGGGACAAAGATCTCAAGGGCAAGATGGGCAGTTGGGGCGGCGACTTCCGTACCAACATGTGGTATGCGGCCCTGCACACCAACCAGAGCCCCAACAACATGACCGACCTCAAGGCGATCTGGGCCGCCCTGCGCGAGCAGCGTGGGTTAATGAAGAAGTATTGGGCTTCGGGTGCCGAGTTGATGAGCCTCCTTGCCAATGAAGAGATCTATGCGACGGTGGCTTGGTCCGGTCGGGTGGCGGCCCTGCAGCAGGAGGGGCATCCCATCGGCTATCTCTCCCCCAAGGGCACTTATTCCTGGATGGAGTATCTCTTTGTTCTGAAGGGCACTGACCTGGATGTGGCCCAGCAGTTGCTCAACTTCATGCTGGAGCCGGCTGCCGCCATCGCCGTCGCCGAGGGGCAGAACTATCCCCCCAGCCTCGATCCGACCAAGGTGGCGCTGACCGATAAGATCAAGAAGATGCCGGCCTTCGACCCCACTGGCAAGCTGGATGGGTATCTCTTCGCCAACCCATCTTATTGGAACAGCCATCAGGTGGAGTGGACGGAGAAGTGGGACCGGATCAAAGCCGGCAGTTAGTGCAAATCCAGAAATGGCGCCTCTCGCCCGAGTTCAAGGCGGGCAAGATTCACCATTTCTGGACATGCGTACGTTCAATATAAGGGCCCAACGCTGGACGATACCAGTGCGTCAATAATAAGCGCCGGGTGGGTATGGACAAGGGCCCGGCGTCTGCTGGTAGCAGGGAGACAGGTGACGTGGTAAGCGGCGACAGACAGCCAATGGTGCAGTTCAAGGGAATTCTGAAGCGCTTCGGCAAGGTGACGGCTGTGGAGAAGATGGACTTCGATATCGAAGAGGGCAGCCTCGTCACCTTGCTGGGCCCTTCCGGATGCGGCAAGACCACCCTGCTGCGTATGGTGGCCGGATTGGAGGAACCGACTGAAGGCGATATTTTCATCAAGGGCAAACGCGTCAATGATATACCGATTCACAAACGAAATTTGGGCATGATTTTTCAAAACTACGCCCTGTTCCCCCACAAGACCATCTTCGACAATGTGGCGTTCGGCCTGAAATACCGAAACGTATCCAAGGCGCAAATTGAAACAAAGGTCACCCGTGCATTGGAGATGGTGCGCCTGCCCGGGGTGGAAAAGCGTATGCCCAGTCAGTTATCGGGTGGTCAACAGCAGCGCATCGCCATGGCCCGTGCCATCGTGATCGAACCGGACGTCTTGCTGATGGACGAACCCCTTTCAGCACTTGATGAAAATCTCCGGGAAGCCATGCGGCGAGAGGTGGACAATCTGCAGCAAATGCTCGGGGTGACCACCATTTTCGTTACCCATGACCAACGTGAAGCACTGAGCATGTCAGATAAAATCCTGGTGATGAAGGACGGCCGCAAGCAACAGGAAGGCAACCCCGAATCGGTTTACAACGAACCTGCCAATCATTTTGTGGCCGACTTCTTAGGCCATTCGAATTTCATCGCCGGAGAGGTTGTCGGTGTGGACGACAACCACGTCAATGTCCGCATCGAAACCGGCGACATTCTTCTGGCGGAGAACAAGGGCGGCTTTTCCAGAGGAGACCGGGTAGAGATGATCGTGCGTGCCCAGCGCTTTGACGCCTTTCCCAAGGCGGAATTTCAACCAACGGCGGGATTGAATCATTTCCAGGGGCACATCAAGGACCGCAGCTACATGGGTGGCGAGGTCAGCTATTTTATCGAATTGGGGGTCGATCGAGAGATTCACATCATCAGCATGATGCGGACCCGGCTCTATGACATCGGCGAAGCGGTCAGCATCCAGGTGGCACCACACCACTGCCACCTGATCCCGTTGGAGTGAAGCCGAGGCGGGTCTTTGGCCATATTCCCAACACCATCGGCAATAACCTGAAAGCAGATCCAGCCGTTTTCAGGTTTTGTTTTTATTTCGTGTCCATCGAAAAGTCGTCTCATTGGTCATTTTCGGATTATTTGTAAGGAGTGGACGGATGCTCAGACTGGATCGCATCGAAAAAAGCTTCTTGGACCGATATAAAAACCGTATCGTCACCATCGATTCGCACACCCAGGGAGAACCTACCCGCCTGCTGGTCGGTGGGGTGGGGCGTCTGCCCGGCGGTACCATGAAAGCCAAAAGGGATTACTTCGAGAACCACTTCGATTCAGTTCGCCGATTGCTGACCCGTGAGCCCAGGGGACATCGTGGAATTATGGCGGCCGTGGTCACCGAGCCGGTCAGTCCCAATGGCGCGTTCGGACTCTTTTACATGGACGCCCGGCGGTATCCGTATCTTTGTGGCCATGCCACCATCGGTGCTGTGGCTACCTTGATCGAGGTCTGTGTTCTGGAGACTGCCGACGGTGACACAGTGATAACGATAGACACCCCTTCAGGCCCATTGGATGCCCATACCCGAATCAGAAACGGCAAAGTCTCATCCGTGGCCATTGACATGGTGCCGTCTTTCGTTTTCGACACGAATCGGAAGTTGGATGTTCCAGGTTTCGGCACGGTTTCAGTCGATCTGGTTTGTGTGGGCGGCTTTTTCGCCATGGTATCGGCCCGCAGCGTGGGAATCGATCTGGCACCGGCCAACAGCCATCGCCTGATCCCTTTCGGTATGGCCATTATCGAAGCTGCCAATCAGACCTGGGAGGTTTACCATCCCTTGCGTCCCGAGGTGCATTCGGTGGATGTGACTGAATTCTACGATCAGGATCCCGAGACAGGGGCGGGAAAAAGTGTGGTCATTTACGGCGAATCCCACATGGACCGCTCACCGTGCGGCACCGGTACAACCGCCAAGATGACGCTGCTCAATCATCAGAAGAAACTCGAAGTCGGCCAGGTCTGTTGCAATGCCGGTCCGCTGGGTACGGTGTTTGAGGGCCGGATTATCCAAACCTTATCCATTGGCGAATTTAACGGCATTGTGGGCCAGATCCGCGGCAATGCACAGATTACCGGCTATCACCAATTCGTGGTGGACGAGGCCGATCCTCTGCCAGAAGGGTTTTTGCTGTGAAACGGTTACCTCATCCTGAACAACTGGAGCGCATCCGTAAATGACGTATCACCCAGACAGCCCTGAGTTGATCCTCTTTCACGGAACGATTGCAACCCTGGATCCCCGCCAACCGAATGCCTCGGCCGTGGCCGTGGCAAAAGGTCGTATCTTGGCGGTTGGAACCGATGACGATGTCCTCAATTTGTCCAGCGAGAATGTGAAAACGATCGATCTGGGAGGCCGCCTGGTGGTGCCGGGGTTCATCGATACCCATATCCACTTCCATGAATGGGCACTCAAACGCCAAGGCGTCAAATTGGACGACCTCACTTGCCTGGAGGAGCTGGTCGAACGCCTTCAGGACACCGCCCGAAAGCGGCCCGCCAGTCAATGGATCATGGGCCAAGGGTGGAACGAGAGCGACTGGTCCGCACCGCAAATGCCGACCCGAAACCTGCTCGACCAGGCCGCGCCCGACAACCCGGTAATCCTATGGCGCTGCGACCTGCACCTCGCCGCAGCCAATTCGATGGCATTAAAATTGGCCGGTATCCAAGAAAACACGCCCGATCCGCCAGAAGGCCGCATCGAGCGAGATGCCGGGGGAAGGCCCACCGGCATCCTGCGCGAACTGGCCATCAACCTGGTACGCGATGCGGTGGCCATGCCGGATGAACGCCAGATCCTGCAAGCCTACGCGGATGCGACAGCCGCCCTACATCGACGCGGTGTCACCGGCATTGTCGATGTTCGTCTGATGAAGGACAACGACGGTGCCAGCGCCCTCAATGCTTTCCAGAAAATGGATATGGATGGCAGACTGGAATTGCGAACCTGGGTCAGCCTGCCGGGTGAGCACGTGGGCGATATCATCGATCTGGGCCTGCGAACGGGATTCGGTAATGACCGGCTGCGCATCGGTCATGTGAAGTTTTTCGCGGACGGTGGCATGGGCGCCCGAACGGCCTGGATGATCGAGCCTTTCCTGGATGCTGACTGCGGCATGCCGCTGATGGATATGGCTCAGCTGTACGAGAACGTCCGCCGGGCCGAGGCCGCCGGACTTTCCGTGATGGTGCATGCCGTGGGGGACCGGGCCAATAGGGAACTGGTCGACCTATTCACCCACCTCGAAGCCCGACGATGCCGATCCAGCCGTTCCCTCCCGGCCCTTCCCCACCGTATCGAGCACGTACAGATGATCCGGCCCGAGGATGCCCAACGACTTGGCGACCTGAACCTGGCGCTGTGCGTGACCCCCTCCAACATGGTCCTTGACATGCATCTCATCGACACGGTCGTGGGAGAAAAGGGGAGATGGACTTACGCCTTCCGACGCCTGATGGACAGCGGAGCGGCCGTGATGTTCAGTTCGGACTGCCCAGTGTGTGACCCGGCGCCACTACCGGCCATTCATGCCGCGGTGGCCCGCCAGCGGGCCGACGGCACACCAGAGGGAGGCTGGCATCCGCGGGAGCGCGTTCGCGTGGATGAAGCCTTGGCCGCCTACACAGCCACCCCTGCCAAGGTGCATCGCGCCCATGATCTGGGGGTTATCGCTGAAGGTTGCAAAGCGGACATGGCAGTTCTCAGCGAGAATATTTTATCATTGCCTGCGGCCCGCCTCTGTGAGGTCGGCATAGTGATGACGATATTTGATGGAAGAATTGTCTTCAGAGAGTTTTAACCACGCTTCAGGCGCTACAAGGCCAAATAAGCGGATGTGGCTGTTGAATCCGCGTTCAACTTCTACCACGAACCGATCACCCATCTGACCCGACGCGCCGATTCCGGCATTGGGGAATCCTGGCAGAAACCGGCAGAGGTTGGCGTAAGTTGAAGTATAGTGTAGGAATCAATTCATTATTCCAATGACCGATCATATTGAAACCATAGCGGGCGCACTCATCCAGCATGGCCGGCACAACGATCGCATCTATCTGATGGATCTGCAAGGAGCGAAGCACAAGGCGTTGATCGCCACGCTCGAAAGGATGGCCGTTGAACTTGGCTACGGCAAAATATTTGCAAAAATTCCGGCCACCGCTTGGCATGCTTTTCAAGATGCCGGTTACATTCGGGAGGCGCTCGTCCCTGGATACTTCAATGGCCTAACAGACGGATTGTTTATCGCAAAGTTCTTTTCGGAAGCCCGGCGAAAGCGAACGAAACCGCCGAACTTCGATCCATTAGGTTCCGCTGGGAAAAAATCGGTTCCAACCGCAATCCCGTCATTAACAATCCAAGACTGTATCCCGGCAGATAGCGACGCTATGGCTGCAGTATATCGCCAATTATTCGAATCCTATGCTTTCCCGATAGATCGGCCGGATTATATCCGCCATATGATGAGACATAACGCCGTCTATCAGTGTGCCATGATTGCGGGCAGAATTGCAGCTATAGCTGCGGCAGAAATCAATGACGGCTATCAGTGCTGTGAGATGACGGATTTCGCGACCCTGCCGGCGTATCGGCGTATGGGCCTGGCGACCCGGCTTCTCGATAGACTGGAGAACGAAGCCCTGAAACGCGGCATCGTAACAGCCTATACAATTGCTCGCGCTGATTCTTATGGGATGAATCGCGCCTTTCAGCATATGGCGTATCGATATGCGGGGTGCTTAGTGAAGAACACTCAAATAGGAGGTCGTATCAGGAGCATGAACGTTTGGTACAAACGGTTGAAATAGCCACCTGACATTGTCCCTTCCATATCCGACCGGCTAATTCCGGTTCACTCAACGAGACTGTTTTCAATGGTGGCCTGTTGAGATCAACAGAAGAATTCCGTCTACGAGGGGACACAGTCCCCGAACAGGGGGCATCGGGCTGGCTGATGCCAAACTGCCCGCCGCGCCATCTCGTGCATGCACGTCACCATTAAAGTTAAGATCTTGTTGGGCCGACATTCTTTATATCGACACCGAAATGAGAGGGCCATCAACAGGGGCGTGGGCGCACCAGACCGGTAAATCGCTGTGAGCATGATCCGACTGATTCCATGAAACGATAAGGTGCCTCCCGTCCAAACGCCTCATTACGCGCCTGTGCGCTTCAGGAAATGACCGACCGCCATTTTCATCACCATGTCATTCGAAAGCGAGCGCTTCTCGCCGCTTTGATTGTATTCCTGTTTCTGGGCAGCATTTCTTCAGCCGCCGCCAGGGTCTTCCATCTCGAGAAAAGAATTCAGCAAATCGTTGCCGCGAAGAGCTTCGACACCTTTCTGGAAGACCGTCGATGCCCCGACGATCGGAAATACCGCGTTTATATCATCGATAACTTCAAACAGGGCGTCGATTTGGTGCCGGAGGTGCTGACCTCCCACGGTGAAATACTGGTGAAAATCCTGAAGACCGGCAGGGATGATATCGAGCTGGTGATTATGGACACGGCCCTCAGCAAGGGGCTGAAACGGGTCCTCCGTGATCTCATCGAGGGCGATTGTGTGGATGCGGTGGTGTCATCCGTACCGGGATCCAACTACACCTATGGGCAAATCAGCACCCTCCTGCCGGGTCGACCCGCGCTCGACAGTGACAACATTCTCTATTATCGCAACGCCCTGCGGCATCTGCTCAGCAGTATTGCCTTCGGTGGCTTTCCTTCTGTGGAGTGGCTGCAAAACATCGACGTCAATTCGGCCAAATTGCGCAATGACGCCTTGAAATTCATCTATATCGAAGCCCTGGGTCGCTTTAATGTACCGGTCATACTGCCCTATGGCAATTCCGACACCACCTACAAGGGCCAAATCAAAGCCGTCAATCTACTGAGCGTGTCATCGAATGCCCGTGTGTACAGCGCGCTGGACCAGGCAGGAGACCGCGTGGCGGGCTTTCCCTACAGCCCTCTCAGCTACGGAGAGGAGCGCGCTGTTTACAGCATGGTCGAATGCCCCCACCCAGATGATCCCTTCAAGGCCGTGCTAGATATCAACAATGACGGAAATTCGGATTATACCTACCAGCGATCCACCCAAATCGCCTACTACGACGATCATGGCATGCTGGCCTTTGCGCCCCCGGTTCTCGATCCGCATCAATTCACCCAATGGCGGGCGCAGCTTGAGGCGCGTCCTGAACGTCGATTGAACGATGAGGTCGTATTGACGGCAGCGCAATATGCCGAAATCGAGCGGCTATACCCACCCGCGACGAAGACCGGGACGACGAAATCCTATGTCTGGCTGAACGCCTCTGAACAGCGTCCAGTTTATGCGTTCGACCCAGCCTGCTGGAAGCGCGGTACCCTTATCGGCACCTCTGTTATCCCCCCGAATAAAATCAGAGAGATGCTGCCGCCAAAAACCAGCCTTATTTCCCGGGATGGCTTTGATAGGGTACTGGGCGCTGTCGACCACTGAAGAGACCGCATAGGAGACGGGTCATAGATCGGCTTGGAACTAGACCCTATTCAAATCCCATCATTTTCATTGTCGCTTTACTGCCGGCTGCAAGTTTCAGTGAATAGCGAAAACCCGGCACGCCATAGAAACCGATATAGAGGTTTCCAATAGCGCCATTTGCTTCGCCGCAATTCGATTTGTCGTACTTAAATATGGTAATAGACGTAATCCCATCATTCCCATCAGGATAGGTATAAGGGCCCTCCATCCTGATGAAGTCGGGCAGCGGCGTCAATTCTATAAATCGCTTACCCACCTCACGAGCAGACTCAGTGGTCCATTTTGCTGTTCCGATGGTAATCATTTCTCATTACCTCCATACGTGTTCGTTTTCCATGGGACGCCAACCTGAAGATTTGAGATGGCGTATTCTTTGGATCGATCGAAGATACAACCTTGTTAAAGAAACCATTGTCATTTCAAAGTAATTTCGCCTTCGACGATATTCGTATAGATTCCCTGCCCAATAAACCACCCTTTATAAGTGCCGTCGCCCGTAGCGTTTTCATACTTCCCGTTTCCTCTGGTGAGAGACCAGGTTCCGCCAAACTTCATGATAGGTCTGCCCTCTGGGGATGTGGTTGTCGTTACCATTCCTTGCCATTTGCTGAAATAGACGTCTCCGTCCTTATCCGTTGTTTGAAGATATCCATGGTGGCTCCCATTTCCATTGACAAGGTCGCTCGTTCCCAAATTAAAGAAGGTAAACTCCCCATTGGACCCGGCACCGGCTCCTCTTGCTTCATAGGATGCTAGCGTATGCCCCTCTGTATCGCCAGGTTTCAATTGATTGAGCTGCGTAAAAACCCCATAGGATTTTGCTTCCAATTTTATGATGTCTCCCGCTGCTGCGATCTGGGCGAACACGGCCATTGCGATAATGATGAGCGTGTAATAGATGATTGCTTTCGCGGTAATTGCATTCATGATGAATTTCTCCCCTAGCGCCTATTTGATTTCCGGTGTTGGGCCATGACCAAGCTTCACGGATCGAATGGCACCTGACCGTTAAGCGGTGCGACCCCCTATTTGGTATCGCGAAAAGTAGAGGCCCTCCAAGAGAATCGGTTTCTCCTGGAGGCGACAATGGGGCAACTTTAGGCGACCCATTGGGTGGCAACGCGGCATCATCCTTCTCATTCCCACGATTTTTTATTTTGCAATTGACGCAAATGGCCAGGAAGATAATGAGAATGAAGAAATGTTATTGCAACTCAGACGCAATGCGAGAGGTATCTTCGATATCGAATGTGGGTGCGTACGATGCCAGGATATCGATTGAGCGGAAGGCAAATTGATCCATGCAGAATGGCGATAGATTCCGTCCAAACTATATCTGAAATCGGGCAGGCGATCAATTACCACATTGTGGTATATGACATCACTTCCATGGCTTCCATTTTTTCATCAACAACGAGATCTTATGGGGATTAGGGGCCATCGTGCACTTTGTTCGTGAAACGAGACACGTGCCATGATGACGGACAGACGTTTAGTTGTGAGGTTGTTGCCCCTGACGCCTGGAGGGTGATACCCGACCGCCCTTCCTTCTTTTAACTTTCTGTTAGTCGCATGCCAGACCGTGCCGGACCCGTCTGCCAAGAGATAAAATTATTTTTATATTTTCGTGCAGATGTAAAAATTTTTGTCTGTGCGCCTACTAGATAAAAAATTTTTTCACTTTTTCTCGACCACCCCGCTCTGCTTGAATATAATGTATGATTATATTTCAGTATCTTATATCCAAAACCGGCCGATCGACGGCCGCATGGCACACGGCTTGCGCTTTGACAGCCTGTCACAGAGCCCTTCTACAGCCCGAGGGAACAGCGGACCATCAGGCTGGCCCATCGGCGGACGCTGGGCATTACGCCTGCGAAACCCCTTCTTCGTCGCCAGGCTGCCGCGGGTCCCAGCACGGGCATGGGCGTGGACCTCGTGGAGAAGATGGCCGCCACCGGGCTGTCGCCATGCAGGCGCCACCAGCGACGGCCAAAGAGATCTCTTCACCGAAAACCGCCAACGTAAAGGATCACCATCATGGGAATGACAACGGACGAACTCTACTTCAAACCGCGCCTGCAGGTCATCAACGAAGATCAGATCGCCCAGTTGCATGAGGCCACTTTGGATGTGCTGCAGCGGACGGGTGTCAAAATAACCCACACCGAAGCGGTGGAACTGCTGGCCGGGGCCGGTGCCCAGGTGATCGGCGACGTCGTCAAGTTGCCCGGCTGGCTGGTGGAGGACGCTATCCGCAGGGCGCCCTCGCGCATCGTCCTCGGCACCCGCACGGGAAAGCGCACCGTCTTTTTGGAGCGCGATAAAAGCTTTTTCGGCCCCAGCCTGGATTGCATCGACTATATGGATCCCGTCACTCACCAACGCAGCCGCTTCACCAGCGACCACGTGAAGGTCACCGCCAAACTTTGCGACGCCCTGGAGAACTTCCAGTGGTGCATGACCATCGGCATGGCCGACGACGTGGCACCGGAGCTCGCCGACCGCATCATCGCCCGCAAGGTCTTTGAGAATTGTGAGAAGCCGCTGGTCTTCTGCTGCAAGGACACCAACAGCGTCAAGGACACCTACGAAATGGCCCTGCTGCTCTGCGGCGGCAGAGAGAAGTTCGACGAAGCCCCCACCATCGTCCACTACTCCGAGCCGATCTCGCCCCTGGTCTACTACGACCCGGCCATCGACAAGCTGATGTACTGCGCCAAGAAGCGTATCCCTCTGATCAACTTCCCCGCGCCCCAATGCTGCGGCAGTTCGCCGGCCACCCTCGCCGGCGCCATTGTTCAGGCCAGCGCCGAATCTCTCAGCGGTCTGGTGGTCCACCAGTTGGTCAATCCCGGCGCGCCCTTCATCTACGGGGCTTTCACCACCATCATGGACATGCGTTCCACCATTTTCTCCTACGGTGCCGTGGAGATGAGCCTGATGACGGCCGCCATGGCCCAGATGGCCCAGCACTATCGCCTGCCCTTCTTCGGTACTGCCGGCGCCACCGATGCCAAATTCTGCGACGCCCAAGCCGGCGCCGAGGCGGCGCTCCAGATCCTTTCCGCGGCCGCTGTCGGCTCGGGCCTGGTCCACGACTGCAGCAGTTGGATGGACCACGGCTCGTTGGCATCACCCGAGTTCATGGTGCTGGTGCACGACATCGTCGACTCAGTCAACCACTACATGGCGGGGATACCGGTCACCGAAGAGACCCTGGCCCTCGATGTGATCCACCGGGTTGGCCCCGGCGGCCACTACCTGCAGGATCCGCATACCATGCAGCATTTCAAGAAGATCAAATACTCCGATCTTTTTGAGCGCATGATGACGGACAAGTACGAATCGATGGGTGCCAAGAAGTTCGAACAACGCCTGCAGGAACTGACCCTGCGCAAGCTCGAACACACGCCCGCGCCGCTCGACGCGGACACGCTTCGGACCCTGGACGAAATGCAGGCGGGCTGGCAGTAGACCTAATTTAATCATTCGCGTACGTCTAGCGGGTGCCCTTGCAGAGCGACGCAGCGAATGGATGGAGGCTCCAACGAAAGGATTCTCAACATGGCAACTGCCGACATTTTCAAAGCCGTCCTGGCCTACGACGAAGCCCAAGCCAAATCCCTGACCCAGGCCGAGCTCGACGCCGGCACCGACATCGAGACCATCCTCAACGAGGGGTTGATCGGCGCCATGGACGA
>JASJCL010000036.1 GCA_030066015.1 Desulfosarcinaceae bacterium
ATGCTTTATAATCATTGGTACATTTTGTCCCGGTAACCTCTTTCCTAAAAAAATTTCAGAATTCAGACGATGATGCCGATGATTATTAACACTAGCGTATAATTAACTATCAATTATGTATATATATGTGCAATTTACCTTGACAAATATCTTGATTAAAAACATGTATAGGAAACATGGCCCAGCACAGGTCTCGTCGACTGTCGTCCATGGACACCTCCTCAACCCACCCTGCGGGTTTTAAATCAATGGCGAATAACAATCTGAAGCGCATCCGTGAGTCCCTGTTGATGAGTAAATCTGAGCTTGCCCGGGAAGCGAATGTGTCGCCCATAACGATTTCACGGATCGAAGAGGGTAAACCTTGCCGAATGGAGACCAAACGGAAGCTATTGGTGGCGCTGGGCTTGGACCTTTCGGAAAGCAAAAACGTGTTTGGCGAATAGGTTGCATATGATTTTTGGGAAGAAAGATCACCTCGTCGGATTGGATATCGGATCGCGATCGATCAAAGTTGCCGAGGTTACCAACAAGAAGCGTGGACGAACCTTGGAACGCTTTGGCATGGTCGACATCGCGCCAGGTTTGATTGAGGACGGCATCATCAAGGACCCGGAAACCGTTGCAGAGACCTTGCGACAATTGTTCAAGACCTACAATGTCAAAGAGCGCAACGTGGCCATTTCCATTGGCGGCTACTCGGTCATCGTGAAGAAGATCAGCGTCCAGAGCATGGAAGAGGATCAGCTTCAGGAGACAATCCATTTTGAGGCCGAGCAATACATCCCCTTCGACATCAACGATGTCAATCTCGATTTCCAGATTTTGGGGGAGAATGAGCACAATCCCAACCAGATGAATGTGCTGCTTGTCGCTGCGAAAAAGGAGATGATCAATGACTATGTCAGCCTGACTCAGATGGCGGGCTTAAACCCCTGCATCATCGATGTGGATGCTTTCGCTTTGCAGAATATCTTCGAGCAGAGCTTTGACACCGGCTCGGATAACATCGCCCTCATCGATATCGGGGCGAGCAAGACCTCCCTCAACATTCTCAAGGGCGCTAATTCTGTATTCATGCGGGACGTTTCCCTCGGGTGCGGCCAGATCAATCAGAAAATCGCCTCGATTGTCGACTGCACCATTGAAGAGGCGGAATTGATCAAGTTCGGCGACCGTACAGACAAGATATCTCCTGAGGAACTCTCCGAAATAGCCTCTTCCATTGTAGCCGACTGGTGCACTGAGATTCGGCGCGCACTTGATTTTTTCTATTCGACCTATCCGGATGACCAGATCAAGCAAATCGTGATCAGCGGTGGTGGTGGAAATATTAAAGAGTTTCGGCAGCTGCTGGCAGTTGAAACATCCGCCGAAGTAACGACCATTAATCCGTTCGAGAATGTTGTCATCGACGACAACCGATTCGACAGGGAATACTTGGAGCGAATTGCCCCCCAGGCGTCCATCTGCATGGGGCTCTCAACCAGAAGAGTAGATGACAAATGATACGCATAAATCTCCTCCCTTTTAGAGCGGCCCGAAAGAAAGAGAATATCAGGCGCCAGGTTTCCGTATTTCTCCTTTCTCTAATTCTGGTCACGATCCTTGCGGTGATCGCACATGTTGGCTTTAACAAAAAGATTGCTGGATTGGATGACCGCATCGCCACCACAAAGGCCCAGGTGGCAAAGTATAACAAAATCAATGCGGAAATCGCCGAAATCAAGAAGAAACTGGCCGTGCTTGAAAAGAAAATCGAGGTGATCCAGACACTCGATATGAATCGCAAAGCCCCGGTACGTCTAATGGACTCCATGACCCAGCTGCTGGTGGCCAACCGAATGTGGTTTACCCGTATGGATTATAAAGATGCCAGCATCAAGCTTGATGGCATCGCCCTGGACAACCAGACCGTCGCTGATTTCATGACCCGGGTTCAGGATTTTCCCGACTACCAGGAGGTTAAACTGGCCTCGATCAAACAGGAACGGTTCAAGAACAAGGACCTGAATCTGAAACGCTTTGGGGTGACCTTTAAAAAGGCTGAACCGAAGCTGGACACATCGTCTGAGAAACAGAAGGCGAAGAAATAATGAAAAAAGCTAAAGTAACCGCCGATTCCCTGTCGCCGATATTCGAGAAGATTGAGCAGCTGACCAAGGTTCAGCGAATTCTCATCACTGTCGGTGTGTTCGTTCTCCTTCTGGGAGGATTCTCATACTTCTCTTATTGGCCGAAATATCAAAAAATCGGCGAATTGAAAAAAACCCTCGTGGCCGAAGAGAAAAAGCTGGAAGTCGCCAAACGAAACGCGCGACAGTTGAACTCTTGGCGTGCCAAGATGAAGAGCAAGGAGGAGCAGTTCAAAGTCGTTAGGAAAGCGCTCCCCGAAAAAGAGGAGATACCCTCTCTGCTCGCCAGCATCTCCCAGTCGGGCAAGGACGCTGGGCTTGAATTTGAGCTGTTCCAACCAAAGCCCGAAGTGGAAAAGGACTTTTACGCTGAAATTCCTGTGGCCATCAACGTGACCGGATCCTATCATGATGTCGCCAGTTTTTTTGACAGAGTTGCGGTGCTGTCCCGAATCGTCAATATCGAAGATATTCACGTGTTTCCAAAATCGGGTAGTGTAGCGGATACCGGCAAGCTGACCACGGAGTGCACAGCGGTGACCTACAAGTTTATCGACAAGCCCAAAAAATCTAAAAACGCCTCGTCTAAAAAGGGGCGCAAGAAAAAATAAACGGTTAGGGAAAACTCAAAATAATGATGGTGACGATGAAACCCATACGGTCCATACTTTGCATTCTGTTTTTCCTGGTCATGGCCAGCGGTTGTGCAGAGAAAGCAGCTCCCCCGCCGAAACCAACCGTGGTCAGTAAGAAGATCAGCACGCCAGCAAAACCATCCGTCGCAGAAGTGAGTGCCCAGAGCTCCGCTGCAGCCGCTAAACCACAGGCAGAGCCGTCACCCGCCGCATCGTCGACGAGCAAGGCGGATGACAATGACAGTGAGGTGAAAAAGCATACTGCCGAACTGCTGGCCTCCGTTCAGAAGGACGAAGCCGCTGGCGCCAGAGCTGATAGCTACAGCCCGAAGGGCAAACCAGATCCTTTTGCGCCGCTGTTTCGGGATGAACCGGAACAGGCAGCCGCTTCGACTCCGGTGGTGGCCAGGACCAAGCGGAAGAAACGGATCCCAACGACGCCGCTCGAGAAGGTGGATCTCAGCCAACTGAAGCTCGTCGCAACCATTCGTTCGCATAATGGGAACGCGGCCCTGGTTGAGGATGCTTCGGGCAAAGGGTTCATCGTCAAAAGAGGAACCTATATCGGGATCAATTCGGGTAGTGTTGTCCAAATCGTGAAAGACCGAATCGTCGTAGAAGAAGAGATTGAAACCCTTTTAGGTGAGATTAGCCTTCAAAAAAGAGAGCTCAAACTTCAGAAACCGCCTGGAGAGTAAAACCAATGAATTATGACTCTAAACCTTATCCGATCACACGAATCGCCTGTATCTGCCTGATACTGCTGGTTGGTCTATGGAGCGGATGCGCTTCTAACAAGGGTGTCGGCCAGGAATCCGGTATGGACCAGGGTGAACCCCTTAATGTGATACAGACGATTCAGGCCGAGGAGAGTGATGAGGCCTACCAAGTTTATGTCCGCGGAGATGGCCGTTTGACCTATACAGCGGTTAAACAGCCGTTTCCCCTGGGTGTGATCCTTTACTTTCCAGATACCCAATTGGGCAGCAGCGATCTGGGCATCGAAGACGACCACCCCCTGATTCAGTCCGTCAGCGTCTCCCAGTTGGAGGAGGGCGGGGATACGTCCCGTCTGGAGATTCTGCTTCGGGAAGATACCGCCTACGCCGTTAATGAAGTGGACGATGGCCTTCAGATCGCCTTCGCCAAATCGGCATCTGGTAGCGGTGCCGGCACTACCATGGCCCAAACTGAGACGGCCGCTATGACGGAGGAGCCCCTGGACCAAACGGCATCAAGCGCCATGATTACCAAGAGCGGTGCCGCCGAAGCTAAAAGTGACGCTACCAATCCTGCCGTTACGCCGCAGAAACCGATGACCACGGCACTGGTAGCCGATACCAGTGATCGGGGTAGGGTCGTCAGCGAACCCGGACCCGGCACAACCGCGCCTGCCTGGCTCAATCGAATCGATTTCGCCAGTGAAGAAAATGGGCGTTCGACACTTCTGGTTGGTACGACAGCACCGGTCCAGTACGACCTTCAAAAAGTGGGTCCAAAACGCCTCTCGCTGAAACTCACCAACACCAAGGTGCCCAAGTATCGCCAGCGGCCGATCATTACCACCCGGTTTGTGAGCGCCGTCGATCGCATAATTCCGTATCACCTCGCCAAGGACAACGGAACCGCCTTGGTGTCCATCGAACTGCGCGAAGACGTTCCCTATGCTGTCGAGCAGGTCGACAGCCTGCTGCTGGTGCACTTCGAGGCCTCGCAGGTTGCCCCCCGTCCACTGGACGCCGCCAACCTGCCCAACTGGCGCCAGGCATTGGAAGGTGCGCCTGTTGCAGGTCCCATCGCGCCGACCACAATAGACGCAGCCCCGCAGACCGCCGCTGCACCTGTGGGCACGGCTGCCGCGCCGGTGCCGGAGCCGCCGAGCGGTTTGATCCAGACAGCGCAGCAATACGATTTCGAAAGCGTTTCGCTGACAACGGGGCGCAAGCAGTACACGGGAGAGAAGATCGCCCTGGATTTCTACCAGACCGATATTAAAAATGTCTTCCGCATCCTGCGCGAAGTCAGTGGCAAAAACTTCGCCATCGACAAGGATGTCACCGGCGCCGTTACCCTCACCTTGGATCAGCCGGTTCCCTGGGACCAGGTTCTCGATCTGGTCCTCAAAATGAACCAACTCGGTATGGTGTACGAGTATGACATCATCCGCATCGCCAAATTGGAAACCCTCAAGCAGGAGCAGGATCTGCGCAATGAGCAGATTGAAGCGGCCCGCAAGGCCCAGGAGCAGAAAAAGTCGCTCGAACCCCTGTTGACCGAGTACATTGCAGTCAACTACTCTAACGCCAAATCCGAGGTCCTGCCCCATATTGAAACCATCCTCACCAAGGAGCGCGGCAGTGTCAGCGTTGATGAGCGCAACAACCAAATCATCATCACTGATACGGCTATTAAGATTCGGCAAGCCAAGGAACTGGTTCAGCGGATTGACAAGGTTACGCCCCAGGTGATCATCGAGGCGCGGGTGGTCGAGGTCACCTCCTCCTTCTCGAAAGAGTTGGGCATCGAGTGGGATGCCGCCTATGGCCCCGGTTATGACAGCGTCTTTGACATCACCGGATCCGGTGACATGGCGATGAATTTTCCTGCTGCCGGAGCGAGCTCCAGTATCGGCTTCAGCTTCTCCCGCCTGAGCGGGGTGCCTTTCGTGCTCAACGCCAAGCTCAACGCGCTTGAAACCAATGGCAATGGCCGCATTCTATCCGCCCCGAAAATCCTGACCTTGGACAACAAAAAGGCAATGATCAAACAGGGGCTGGAATTCCCTTACCTGGAGCGTGACGACGCCGGCGGCTCCTCTGTCCGGTTCAAGGATATCGACCTGCTCCTCGAGGTTACGCCCCACGTAACCCCCGACGATCGTATCTCCATGAGCATTTTCATTACCAAAAACGACGTGGCCTCCCTAACGGACGGGGTACCCTCCATCGCCACCAACGAGGCCCAGACCGAGCTGTTGGTGAACGACGGCGATACTCTCGTTATCGGCGGCATCATCAAGGCCTCGCAGGCTGAGGGCCAATCGGGCTTTCCGCTCCTCTCCCGGATTCCCCTGCTGGGCTGGATGTTCAAGACCCACAACGAGTCGGATCAGAACAACGAGCTCTTGATCTTCATCACGCCCAGGATCGTTCAACTGGAGCAGAAAGCGCTGGCCTTCTAACGTGAATGGGATGAATTTTGAAAGCAAGCTTCTTCAGTCATTAAAAAGCGGAGTAACCCCCATGCGTCTCCTATGTATGAAGAAAATGGTGTACCTAAGCATGATCTTGATGGTGCTGTCCGGCTTCATCGGCTGTACGGCGGTGGATGAAGGCGATGCCCCGGTGGTCGGCACACCAGGTGCCGCGGCCCTGGTGGTCTTCTCCGACACCTTTTCCATCGACTCGTCGGGCGGCGATACCGCCCAAATCACGGCAACGGTCCTGGATGCTAACAATGGTGCATTGGAGGGGGTTTCGGTTCGCTTTTCATCCGACGGCGGCCAGCTCAGCCAGTCCATCGCCACGACCGATTCCACCGGCAACGCCTTTGTACTGCTGAGCGCCGGCAACCTGGATCGCTCCAACCGGAATATCACCGTCACCGCGGAGGTAGTTGGCGTCGAGTCTGACAGCACCATTGTCCAGGTGACCGGCACGACGGTTCAGGCCAACCTGGGCGGCACCGGTCTCGACCCCAACTCCAACGAGACCATCACCTTGACCGTCATCGTCAATGACGCCAATGAGAATCCCATCAGCAATACCGACGTAACGGTCACCAGCAGCGGCAACGGCTCGGTGACGCCCAGCTCTGCCCAGGGGACGACGAACAACAACGGCACCTTCACCCTCGATCTGGCGGCAGGGTCTTCGGGCACCGTGACGATGAGCGTCACGGCGGCCGGCGTGACCGTCGACACGGAGCAGATCACCATCTCGGGCGACGCCTTCCGCATCACCGCCCCCACCGCCGCCAACCGCAGCATGACGACCGACGACTCGGTGACGGTGACGGTCAACGCACCCGGGGTGTCGCGGGTGCGCTTTTCCACAACCCTGGGCGTGTTCGACGGCACCGCCTCCAACATCGACAAGGTTGTCTCCGGCGATACCGCCTCCGCCGTCCTGACGGCCAGCACCGCCGGTATCGCCACCGTTCAGGTGGCCGATTTCGACAGCTTGGATCCCTCCGAGACCATCCAGATCGGCGTGGCCGCCCCGGCCGCCGATGCCGCCAACGTGTCGCTGCAGGGCAGTGCCTCGGTGGTGGCCCTGAGCGAGGGCAGCGTCCAGAACTCCATCGCCCTCACCGCCACGGTGACCAACGTCACCCAGGAGCCGGTGGGCGGCAGCATTGTGCAATTCTCTCTACTGAACGCCCCGGGCGGCGGGGAGTTCCTCAACCCCACGCTGGCCCTCACCGACGATCAGGGTAACGCCGTGTCGACCTTCACCTCGGGCTCCATCAGTTCCGACGATGATGTGGTCATCGTCGCCCAGGTGCTCAATTCCAGCGCCTCGCCGGCGCCCAGCGACACCTTCGGCGTGGCCATCGGCGGCACCGCCGGCTCGATCATGATCGGACGCGGTACCACCATCTTCTCCGTGGACAATGACACCGCCTACAGCCAGCCCTTCGTGGTTGTCGTCGCCGACGCCAACGGCAACCCCGTCGAAGGGGCCCAGGTCTCCCTGAGCAGCTGGCCGGTGCAGTATTACGATGGTGTTTGGGTGGAAGTGGGGGACGAATGGGTTATCGATTACTTCGCCTCTGCGCTGAACGAAGATGTGAATGAAAATGTTCGCCTGGATGCTGGTGAAGACACCTTCAATATCGCCAACGCCTGCGTCCCGGCGGGGAGCAGCCTGCCCACATTGATCAGCGGCGGGAACGGGGACACCCTGCTGACCCCGGCCAACTCCTCCGCCGGCACCCTGGACGCAGTGGTAATCACCGACGAGTTCGGCAAGGGGCAGTTCGACCTGGTCTACGCCAAGGCCTCGGCCACTTGGATCAAGGCCCGCATCTCGGCGACCACCACCGTCCTGGGCACGGAGACCAAGGCGGAGCTCGCATTGATTCTGCCACATGCAGAGAACGATGAGGGCAATCTGCCCAATTCACCTTACGACGATCTCAACGGCCTCATCGGCAGCGTCGTGGTGGCCTGCCCCTGACCCGCGCCTCACCTCGGACGGCGCACTCCCATAACGCAAAACCCCCTGCGTGCCAACGGCATGCAGGGGGTTTTTATTTGGGCAAGCGTTCCTGTCGGCAGATGCAACCGCCACATGGGTGGCGATGGGACGCTATACCGTGTTCCCTTGGAGCGAGGAACGCCGTCTCAGGGCAACTGGGTCAGCGCCACTTCGGCCGGCCCGGCCAGCGGCCCTTCGGGATCGAGGCTGATCACCTTCTCAAACGCCCGGCGGGCCTTGTTAACCCAGTTGCCGGCCCGGTAGGCGTTCCCCAGATCCATCCAGTAGGCGGCGGTCTGCGGGGCCCCGGCGACCGCTTGCTCCAGGGCACCAATGGCCGGTTCCACCTGGCCCTGGGCGAGGTAGGTGCGTCCCAATCCCCGCAGAGCGAGGTGAAATTCGGGTTGGATCTCCAACGCCTTTCGGTACGCCGCCTCGGCCAGGTCATACTGCCCCTTGTGGTAGTAAGCCAGCCCCAGATTGGCCAGGGGATAGTGGGGGGTTGCATAGAGCATGTTGTTGCTGATCTCTTTGAAGGTTGTGATGGCGGCGTCCCAGTTTCTGGTGGCCAGGTAGGCGCTGCCCAGATTGTTCAGCGCCGGTGCATAGTCCGGCTTGAGCTGGATGGCCTGCTGGAAGTAGTCGATGGCCTCTGGATAGCGTTTGCGCGCCAGAAAGACGAGGCCCATGTCATTTTTCAGGTAGGGGTCCTTGGGGGTCAGTTTCTCGGCCTTGACGAACTCGGCCATGGCGGCGCTGTAGTTGCCCTGGCGCAGGTAGGCTTCGCCGACATTGCGGTTGGCCTCGGCCTTCTCCCTGTTCTGGTAGGCGGTGCTCGCCGTACAGCCGGTGAGGATGATGAGGGCGGTGAGAAAAATGGCACTCTTTTTGGTCCAACCCATGGGGTGCTTTGCTCCTTTTATACGAATGGGCTATCCACCGAGAATGATCACCTTGAGCCCTTTGCCCTTCAGGAAACTGACGATGCGGGCAGGGAGACTGGTTTTGGCGATGACGGCCTTCTGGCCGCTGCCGGTAGTGCATTCAAACCCGTTAATGGTGACGCTGGTATTGAACTGAGCGGCCCGGTTGGCGGCCAGATAGTGCGGATTGACCCGGTGCGCCAGATTGAGCCCCTGGAGCACCTTGGTGACGATATCGGCCGCCGGATCGCCCACTTCGATCTGCACAATGCGCAGACCGGTCTTTTTAATGGAGGTGATGGCATCTCCGTACAGATCCCCGAAATCGATGAGCAGTTCACTGCCCTTGCCAGTGGAGAGCAGATTGGACATGGCTTTGACCTGGATACCGGCGTAAGGGAAAGAGATGGTGACATTGGGCGAAAAGGTGAACCCCATGCTGGTGGCAAATTGGGATATAAACGCTTGCTGGTCGCCGGCCGTGAGGAACTCTTCGACGGGATAGCGCTGCAGTCCTTCTCCCTTGCCCTCCGTCTCAGCCAAGTCCAGCGCGCCGGCCTGAATCTCTTTGAGGGTAATATTGTGCTGGTCCAGATAGCGGACGATGGCTTCCGGCGTGCGTTCCGCATCGGTTTGGATGGGGGTAATGCAGATGTGCCGCTCTGTATTATCGCTGCTGTCGGCCACTGTCTCTATCCACTTGGCCGTGATCTGAAGCTCCACCCCGGGAATACTTACGTTCAACCCTTCACCGGTACCCGTTGCACTGCCGCCGCTGGCTAGCACTCGCTCCAAGACTTGGGCCGTTGTCGGATTTTCGGGCAGATCCACAATGGCCGCGGTCTGTAGCAGGGCATCGAGAATTTCAGGCTCAAAGCCCATCACCTTCTCTTCCGTGTTCAGGATCAGCCGTCTGCCGTTTTGAAGTTCCATGAGGGGATAGCGGGAGAGATCGAGCTCCACATCGGGACGATTGTCGGCCGGAAAATAATAGGTCCCCTTTTTTTGAAGCGTAGCGCCCACTATTCTGGCGGCGGCGTCCATGGCCGCAAGATTGGTTGTCGGTGTGGGCGGAGCGGCCGGTGGCGGTTCCGTTCGGGCAGCGGTGGAAATGGGTCTGTCCTCTGGCGCGACGGGCGCTGGTTGCTTGGGTGCGGCGGACGGCACTTCCTTCACAATATTGCCGTCAGCGTCGAAAATGGAGCGATACCAGGGCTGCTGGCGCACCTCGGGATTGGGCAGGTAGATCTGTTGGCCAGCGTAGATTTTATTCACATCGGCGATTGTGGGATTGAGTGCCTGGAGCATTTTGACGCCTTCGGCGTAGGAGATGGAGCCATAGGCACCGAAGCGTTCGGCAATCAATTGTGAGATTGTATCACCACGCTGAATCTCGTAGGTTTGAGCCTGACTGTTGAGTAGATCAACCACCTCTGTGATGGAGACAAACGGGATCGTCACCACACCCGATGCCTGACCGGGCAGACCGCCCGGTTGCACCTTGCGCAGGGGAATGTCGATCATCTGGCCGGGACGAATCCGGTTGACGTCCTTAATGTGGGGATTGAGGCGTTTGAAAATGCCCAGGAACTCGCGGAAGTCTTTGTGGGCGATCTCTCCCTTCTGGCGGAAGATTTTCAGCACCCAGTCGTTTCGCTGGATCTTGTAGGGCTCGCAGAGGATATCCCAGCCGCGATCGTAGCGGACCACGTAGTTCTTGTACTCCAGCGTGCCCTCCTGCTCCTCCTGTGCTGCTTCTCCACGCGCTGGGGCGAAGCTGCCGATGATGAGGAGGATCGCTGTCAAAAGTAACGAATGCCACCTGAGCCGATGCGTCATATCGATGCGGTCTCGTTTGGGTCACCCCGACTGGCGGGAGTCTTGTTTGGCATATGCCGGATGTCCATACACACGACGCATGCCGGCTGATTATCTTCGCTTGAGCTTCAATCGGCCGGCGATGTCGCTCGCCACGACGGATACAAATTGCTGAAAAGCCTCCCCTTTCAGAGGATTACCAGGTGCGGGAACCGCTTCGAGATCTGGCGGATGGATGTAAATGGGTGCATTTTGCAGTTCTGTCTTGGGCGTCACTTCGAAATCTGCCGGGAAGTTGTCGTTGAAGTACATCTCCTGAAACCCGGAGAACTTCAGGGCGTGCGCAGTGGAGTTAAGGATGCCGATCTCGTCGGCGGTCACATACCCAAGCGTCTTGGCCTGTATTAATCCGGCAAGGGACTCACCACCGTGGGTGCAGGCGATGTGGCCGTGGCGATTGGCGCTGAGTTCCCAATCCATTATCTGCTGTTCGCTCACTTCGACGAAATAGATACGCTCTTTTCCGGCAGCCTGGTTGTAGCGCTCTACCAGATGGATGACGCGCGGCATGGAGACGGGATTTCCGATCATGGCTGCCTGTGCCACACTGGGGCGTACTGTCATGGGCTGAAAGCGCCGTTTTCCCGGGTCCTTCTCGACGTAATAAGAGACCACCGGATTGGCGTGGCTGGATTGAACGCCGACGATTTTTGGCAGCGCGTCGATGACACCGGTGGCGTGGAACTTAAGAAAGCCACTCATCACCGCCGTAATATTGCCAGCGTTGCCGATGGGGACGACAACGACTTTGTCGGCCAGATCGTAATCGAATGCCTGGGCGATCTCGTAGGAGTAGGATTCCTGGCCGAGAATGCGCCATGCGTTCTTTGAGTTCAGCAGTGCGACGTTGTAAGTTTCGCTGAGGGCTTCGACCACCTTCATGCAATCGTCGAACACGCCGGGTATTTCGAACACGGTGGCGCCACTTCCCAAGGGTTGGGCCAATTGCTGAGGCGTCACCTTCTTGTGGGGAAGCAAAACGGCGGATTTGATCTGCGGTTGCAGATAGGCCCCATATAAGGCCATGGCCGCCGAGGTGTCACCAGTTGAGGCGCACACCGCGAGGACTTCCGCTATAGTTCCGGATCGAACCAGATAATTGATATAGCTCAGGGCGCTGGCCATGCCCCTGTCCTTGAAGGACGCGCTCGGATTCTGTCCATCGTTCTTAAAGTAGAAATTTAGGCCCACCTGCGCGCACAGGCGTTCACTGGCCGCCACCACGGGTGTGTGACCTTCCCCCAAATAGAGGATGGCATCCGGAGGGAGAATGGGGCCGATGAACTCGTGGAAGCGATAGATGCCCTTCAGGGCGGGCGTCGTCAACATGGCGCGGTAATCGAAGATCTGTCGCCAGGTCTCGCCGGGGATCGTTTGCAGCCGATCGGCGTCCGCATCCTCCAGCAGCAGTACATGCCCACAGGCCGGGCAGGTATACAGCAGCGCTTCAATACCGTGCGTCGCCTCACACTGCAGACAGCGGTAGAACAATCGCCCAGCGGGCTGTGGTATTAAATACGGCTGGATGGCCTCGGGAAAGTCGGATGGTTTCATGGGCGGAGAACCTCCTCTCCACCCATGAAGTCACGCAGGGCTTCGGGAATGATCACACTGCCATCGCTCTGCTGGTAGTTCTCCAAGATGGCAGCCAGGGTCCGGCCCACTGCCAGACCGGAGCCGTTGAGCGTGTGCACCAGCTCGGTACCTTTCTGCCCTTTGCGCTTAAAACGGATGTTGGCGCGACGTGCTTGAAAGTCTTCGAAATTACTACAGGAGGAAATCTCGCGATAGACGCCCTGGGCGGGCATCCATACCTCGATGTCGTAGGTCTTGGCTGCTGAAAAGCCCAGATCGCCACTGCACAACGTGACCACCCGGTAGGGTAGTTCAAGCCGCTGAAGGATGGCTTCGGCATCCTTCAAGAGCGTCTCCAACTCATTGTAGGAGGTCTCGGGCAGCACAAATTTGACCAGTTCTACCTTGTTGAATTGGTGTTGGCGGATTAGGCCGCGGGTATCCTTGCCGTATGATCCTGCTTCGGAGCGAAAACAGGGCGTGTAGGCCGTGTAGTAGATCGGCAGCTTGTCTGCGGAGAGGATTTCGCTCTGATGGATATTGGTTACGGGAACTTCCGCCGTGGGGATAAGGAAATAGTCCCACCCCTCAAGTTTGAACAGATCCTCCTCAAACTTCGGCAATTGGCCCGTATGGGTCATGGTGGCGCGATTGACGATGAAAGGGGGCAACACCTCTGTGTAGCCGTGCGTGCGGGTGTGCACATCGAGCATGAAGTTGATCAGGGCGCGCTCCAGTCGGGCGCCGGCGCCGAGATACAGTGGAAACCGGGCACCGGTGATGGCGGCTGCACGATTGAAATCGAGGATACCCAGGTTCTCCCCGATTGTCCAGTGTGCCTGGGCCTCATTCTCAAATTGTGGCGGGGTTCCCTCAGTCTTCACGAGGGTGTTTTGCGTTTCATCGTGTCCTTCGGGCACAGAGGAATGGGGCAGGTTGGCAAGGCCCAGCATAAAGGTGTCGATGAAAGCCTCGTGGGTCTGGATCTCCTTTTCCAACTCCTTGATTCGGCCCGCTACGGTACGCATTTCGGTGACCATCGCCTCGGCATTCTCTCCGCGCTTTTTGAGAGCAGCGATTTCGTCGGAGACCACATTGCGCTGGTGGCGCAGGGATTCCAACTCTGCCAAGATCTTCCTGCGGTTGTCATCGGCGTCGTTAAAGGCTGCCATATCCGGGTGCATTCCCCGTTTGGCGAGTCCGGCTTCGACCTCTTGAATATTCTGGCGTACCAGTTTGATGTCCAGCATATCGATATCCCGTACGATGTGGTTGCTGAAGGCGTGATATGGCCCGGTGCTTACAGGCGGTAGTAGAGCGTGTTGAACCACGCGAATGATGGCAAGCGTTGATCTCGATCCTGCCCCTAATCCACCTTAAAAACAACGAAAAATTAACGCAATCCTCCAGTCGAGTCAATGATTATTGAATCTTGACTGATTACGGCCAAAATATTATATTAGCCGTTTGTAAAAATTTTAAAGTGGCGGTTCGTGACGTCGGCGCTCCGCCCCGGCGGTACCGATCAACCGCATCTCCAACAACTGCATTTGCGGCAGATTCGGGGGAGTGAACTACATGGAAGAGGTCAGAGAGAAAAAGCAAGAGATTCGTGAGGAGGTCCAATCCATCGTTAGCGGTTTGGTTGACGAGGAGCGACTGAAGATTCAGCAGGCCATCGAAGGGCGCCTTTTCGAGTTTGCCAACTTTCTGGAGGCCCGTATCGCCCTCCTCTATGTGAACAACGACTTTCAGGTACGAACGACAGAGATCGTCAAGCGAAGTTACGACTACAACAAACTCGTTGTATTGCCAATTTTCGATACCCAGAAACTCGAGATGACCCTTTTCAAGGTGGACAATCCGGATAAGGATCTGGTTCGCGGTCCGCGCGGCATTCTCGAGCCCGATCCCAGCCGTTGCAAGGGTGTGCCCATCGAGTGCATCGATATTGCCATCATCCCCGGTATCGCCATGGATGAGAAAGGCGGCCGCCTCGGTTCTGGCGAGGGGTACTATGACCGTTTGATCCCCCAGCTGCCCATCACCACTCGCAAGGTAGGTCTTCTGCATGAGTGCCAGATCGTACCGGCAGTTCCCATGGAGTCGCACGACAAGCACGTCGATATCATCATCACCGAAAAGCGTATCATCTATAAGATCTAAAGTGGCCTCAACGCTTCATCTCTTTGCGGGGCGACCTGGTTTCGGGTCGCCCCGCACGTTTTTGCTCAGGCCCGCTGTCCGTGCTTGGGGTTCAGCTTGCGTCCCAGTTTGGTCAAGTTCGCCGTTTCACCCACGGCAATGACAGTGTCATTGGCCTGGATCAGGGTTTCGTGAGAAGGATTGAAAATCATTCGCCCATCTGGCTTTTTTACCGCGATAAGGATGAGATTGAAATCTTGACGAATGCCGGAATCTTGCAGTTTGACGCCGCCGAGAGAAGATCTGCTGCTGACGGGGATCTCTTCCATCTGGATCTCTTCGCTGCCGCGTTTGAAAGCCAGATCCAGGAAATTGGTGACCGTTGGCCGCACGATCCGCTGGGCCATATTGACCGCCCCCAGTTCGTAAGGTGATCCGACGTAATCCGCACCGGCGGCCTGAATTTTGGCCTTGGCGCGCTTCTGACTGGCTCTCGCCAGGATGAGGATGCTGCGGTTGAGCTGACGGGCAGTGAGGACTAAAAACACGTTGTCGGCATCGGTTGCCAGCACGGCGATCAGTCCGGCGGCACGTTCGATACCGGCCTTCATCAACACCGCCGCATCGGTGGCATCGCCGATGATGTAGAGCAGGTGGTCATCAGCGATGGCATCGATGCGGTCAGGATTGTTCTCAATGACGGCTAGATCCACCGACTCGCTCAATAGTTTGCGGCAGATCACCTGACCGATGCGGCCGTAGCCGCATACAATATAATGGTTGTTCAAGCGCTTGATTTTTCTATCAAATCTCGTTCTCCCCAATAGGTGCCGAATCCGACCCTCTACCATGAACTGTATCATGGCGCCGACGACGTATAAAAAATAACTGACGCCCAGACATATCAGTACAATGGTATAGACGCGACCCAATTCGCTGACCGTGTGGACCTCACCATAGGCCACCGTGGCCAGGGTGATCACCGTCATATAGAGGCTGTCCAGGGCGCTCCAACCCTCAATCAGCATGTAGCCCCCCATGCCGATAAGGATAATCAGTAAGATGAGGATTACGGAAATGATGAAATGTTTTGTGGTTTCCATCTCTTTGCGGGAGGGAGGTCTGGCAATTGGCTTCAGAGCTGAAATTGGATCGATTCTTGGCCAGCGACGGCCAAAATGCAAGCGCTTTTTTCAGCGTTGACGTGGCGCCTGCGGCGGTTAATTCGCCGATTCTGAGCCCATTTTTGAGCGTATTCCGCTTGCCGAACCTTCCGGAATTTGTTACCAATTTCATTTTCTATGGGAGACTCCATGCGATACGAACGCCTCCGTCGGGAGATGGTCAAGCGGCAGATTGAAGCGCGGGGGATTGACGATCCCCAGGTGATCGCGGCAATGCTGAAAGTGCCGCGGCACCTCTTCGTCAGCGATGCGTTGCGTGACCAGGCTTATGGAGATTTTCCCCTGCCCATTGGTGAGCAGCAGACCATCTCCCAGCCCTATATCGTCGCCGAGATGACCCAGGCGTTGGCGTTGGGACCGGAGGATTGCGTATTGGAGATTGGCACCGGTTCCGGATATCAGGCGGCGGTACTGGCCCAGATTGTCTATCGCGTCTATACCGTTGAGCGGTTGCACCCCTTACTGCTCAATGCAAGGCGCCTGTTCGACGAACTGGGTTACTTCAATATCGTCACGCGTTATTCGGATGGCACCACCGGCTGGCGTGAGGAGGGTCCCTATGATGCGATTATCGTTACGGCCGGTGCACCGAAAATACCGGCGGTGCTCATCGACCAGCTCAAAGTTGGCGGTCGACTGGTGATCCCTGTGGGATCGGCACATACCCAGGATCTCGTGAAAATCATCAAGCACCGGGACGGATTGCGGCAAGCCAACCTGGGCGGATGCCGGTTCGTGAAATTGATCGGGGAGCACGGCTGGAAGGATTCGTGATGCTCAAGCGACTCTATGACTGGGTGCTGCACTGGGCGGATACCCCTCATGGCAGCTGGGCGCTTTTCATACTGGCCTTCGCCGAATCCTCCTTTTTCCCCGTGCCGCCAGATGTTTTGCTCATCGCCCTGGCCGTTGGACGGCCCAGCCGATCCTTCCGTTTTGCGCTGATCTGTTCGGTGGGATCGGTCCTTGGCGGGGGGCTGGGCTATATCATTGGCTGGCAGTTCATGGCGGCCATCGGCGAACACATCGTCGCTTTCTATGGCCTTGGCCCCAAGGTGGCCGATATCGGTGATCTGTACAACCAATACAACGCTTGGGCCGTCGGGATTGCCGGTTTTACGCCCATCCCCTATAAAGTGTTCACCATCGCCGCCGGCATGTTCCAGATCAACTTCCCAATTTTTATGCTGGCGTCTCTTGTTGCCCGTTCGGCCCGCTTTTTTCTGGTCGGCGCCCTCATCTACCGGTTTGGGCCCCCCATCCGCGCCTTTATCGATCGCTATTTTAATCTGCTGGCCGTTGCCTTTACGGTCGTGCTGGTGGGCAGCTTTGTTTTGATTAAATATATGTTTTAAGGAGGTAATCGTATTCAGCTGGTGTTTCCCAGCCGAAACGCCGATACCAACGCCGGCTGCTGGACACACCGGCATGCTGGTGCCATTCTCAGGTGTGGGCGGTCGATCCCCGGTGCAAATAGCGCTTCAGGAAGGCGCTAAATGCAGCGGCCAGTGGCGATAAGGTGCGCTCTTTATCCCAGGTCAGATAGAAGCTGCGTTTTAGATCGAGGCCCTCTACCCGCAAGGCTGCCAGGATACCGCTGTTGATCTCCGATTGTACTGCGATGGGGGAGAGAATCGATATCCCTGCACCGTGTTGGATCCCCTGACGGATCGCTTCGGTGCTTCCCATCTCCGCACATATATTCAGCTCGCCGATTTCGATACCGGCACTCTGCAAACTGAGCTGAAGCGATTTGCGCGTGCCCGAACCGGCTTCCCTCATCAGAAACGGCTCGGCCTTCAACTCCTCCGGCCCCACGGTGCCGAGAGATGCCCACCGGTGCGATGCCGGCACAATTAGGCGCATCTCATCATCCAGCAATTTGCGCTGTCTCAGGTACCCTGCACTGCTTTTCGCACCGACGATGCCAAGTTCGATTTGGCCACTCGCAACCGCTTCGATGGTTGCGGCTGTGTCTTCGATGACCAGGGAGAGCTTCACCTCCGGATATTTCCGTCCAAAAACGGCCATCGCCGGCGGGAGCAGGTACCCTCCGGGAATGGTGCTGCCGCCGATATGAAGATGGCCGCGCCTTTTTCCCAAAAACTCGGCCATTGCCTGCTCTGTCTCCTCTCGCAGACGGATCAGGCGTTTGGCGTATGCGTAAAGGAGTTCTCCGGCTTTGGTGGGAATCGCTCTTTTGGTAAGCCGATCGATGAGTTGGGTGTCGAAATGGGTCTCAATATCCTTGATGTGGCTACTGACAGTGGGCTGGGAGAGATGAATCGCCTGTCCCGCTTTCGAGAAGCTGCCCAGTTCAACCACTTTGCAGAAGACTTCCAGTTGCCAGAGATTCATTGCGACTCCCAAAACGCTCAATGAACCCCTTTGGGCATTGAGGGGCTCAATGCTGTCAGGCCGATGATCCGGTGGGGTGAAACTTTTTTTTCAACTCCCGGTAGACCACCGGCGGTACCATGTCTTCAATATCCCCACCGAACTGGGCAGCTTCTTTGATGATGGATGAGCTCGTAAAAATCCACCGCAAACCGGTCATCAGAAAGACGGTCTGGATATCGCGATCCAGTTTGCGATTCATCAGCGCCATCTGAAATTCGTATTCGAAGTCCGATACCGCCCGCATGCCGCGCAGCACTGCGGTGGCGCCACGCTGTTTGGCATAGTCGACCAACAGCCCGTCGTAGCTGTCGAATTCCACTCCCGCCAAGGAGGAGAGACTCTCTCGAAGCATCGCCATCCGTTTGGGCACCGGGAACAGCGATTTCTTCCCAGGATTTACCAGGATCGTAACAATGATGGTGTCAAAGAGTTGCAGGCCACGCTGAACGATATCGATGTGGCCATTGGTGACCGGGTCGAAGGAACCAGGGTAGATCGCTATCCGTTTCATACCGATATTTCCAAAACAGGTTTGGGGCTGCGCCGACCGATAGCTTCAGTTTCTTGAAGGATGTGAATCATTACGGCAAGGATCCAAACCAGGCCGCTATAGCATGTACTGGAAAAAGCTGACAAGGGTTTTGCCGTAACGGCGCTGGTCTTGCAGGCGGTAATGGGCCGCCGGTGGTTCGAGATGGTCCGTCCGGTGGTGTTCGGCGACGATAACGGCCCGTGCTGCCAATGCACCACATTCATGCAGGTGCACCAGCGTGTCGTCAATCAACTGCTGGTGATACGGGGGGTCCAGGAAGACGAGATCGAAGAATCCTGGATAGTCTGCCAACAGGACCGGTCGGCGACGGAGATCCCACCGGCGTACGGTCGCCACATCGGTAAGCCCACATCGGGCAACGTTTTTCCGGATGGTCGCCAAGGCCGGCCCTGCATTGTCCACCAAGAGGGCGCTTTGGGCACCGCGGCTGAGCGCTTCAATGGCCAATGCCCCTGTTCCGGCGAACAGATCCAGGACCCGTCGGCCCAGCACCCGTGGACCAAGGATGTTGAAGAGTGCCTCCCGGGTGCGGTCGCTGGTGGGCCGGGTTGCCCGCCCATGCACGGGGATTAGGCGGCGGCCTCTCAGGTGTCCACTGATGATGCGCATGGGCCTTACTCATCACGGAGCCGTTTTAAACGCTTGTGCAGGTAGCTGCGTTCCACGCCAATCGATTTGGCAGTGTAGGTGATATTGTTGTCATGGGCTTCCAACTTGCGCCGCAAATACTCCTTCTCAAATGAGATCTTGGCCTCCTTGAGGCTGTCGATCCCGAACAGCTCGAAGGGCGTGGCGCCGGCGATACCGCCGGCTTGAGGATTATATGGCACCGGAATATCTTGCCGGCGATGGCGGGTTTAGCGACCATGATGACCAGGCGTTCGATGAGATTCTTCAACTCGCGCACGTTTCCGGGCCAGGGGTAGTTCATCAGCATTTTCAGTGCATCGGGCGCCAGGACCTTCTGGGCGGTGCGATTTTTCTTCGCGGACTCCTGGAGGAATATCTCGCAAAGTCGGTCAATATCTTCGCTGCGTTGCCGCAGAGGGGGGACCTCGATAGGGACGACGTTCAGCCGATAGTAGAGATCCTCGCGGAAGCTGCCGGCTTCAATCTCCTGCTCCAGATTTTTGTTGGTGGCCGCCAAAACGCGCACGTTGACGGTCAGGGTGCGGCTGCCTCCGACGCGCTGGAACTGTTTCTCCTGCAGGACGCGCAAGATTTTGGCCTGCGTTTTCAGGCTCATGTCGGCAATCTCGTCAAAGAAAATAGTCCCGTCGTTGGCCAGTTCGAATTTCCCCCGTTTCTTGGCGAGGGCACCTGCAAAGGCGCCTTTCTCATGGCCGAAGAGTTCGCTTTCTATCAGCTCTTCCGGGATTGCGGCGCAGTTGACATCCACCAGCGGATTGCTCGATCGGCCGCTCAACTGGTGGATGGTGCGGGCGACCAGCTCCTTGCCGGTGCCGTTCTCCCCTTTAATGAGGACCCAGGAGTCGCTCGGCGCTACGGCGGCAATCTGCTGCTTCAGCTGTTGTACCGCTCCGCACTCCCCGCTGATGGAGTGCTTCTCGATGGTTTTTTTACGAAGATACTTGTTCTCCTCCTCCAGTCGACGGAAGTTCAGCGCGTTGTTGATCGAGACCACGATTTTATCGAAGGAGAGGGGTTTTTCGATAAGATCGAAGGCCCCCAGCTTGGTCGCCTTGACCGCTGTTTCGACTGTTCCATGGCCGGTGATGATGATGACCTGAATGAAGGGATTGTTCTTTTTGATCTCTTTCAGCGTTTCGATGCCGTCAATGCCCGGCATCCAAATATCGAGCAGGACCAAGTCCGGCGAGTCCTGCTCGATATGCTTGAGGGCTTCGTAGCCATTGGAGGCGGTGCTCACTTCAAACCCCTCGTCGGCCAAAAGTCCTTGGAGAGACTGGAGGATGGACGGTTCATCGTCTACGATTAGGATGGATGGAAACATCTGCGACTCCTTATCCAAGCGCTGATTCTCAGCGGCTTCGCACGCTGGGGTCTTCCGTGAATGGTGTCCCGCGCTAAGCCGTAGGCAGTTCAATGACGAATTTGGCGCCTTCGGGCTGGTTGTCCTGAGCGCGGATCACTCCATTGTGATCCGTAATAATCGAGTTCACAATGGTCAATCCCAATCCCATACCAGACTTCTTGGTAGAAAAATTGGGTTCGAACAAACGGCTCTTATCCTCGTCCGTGATGCCACAGCCATCATCTGCCACCTCCAAACGAACCAGCTTCAGAATGGCGTCATGGATGACTGTGATGGTGATCTGCCCCTGGTTACGGATGGCGGCCACGGCGTTGTCGAGCAGGTTGATGAGTGCCTGTTTGATCTGCTGTCGATCCAGATTGAGCTCTGGCAGTTCGGCCTCCATATCCATCTCGAAGTGGATATCGGGGTGCCCCTCACGGTACAGGGCGACGGTGTCCTCTATAATGGGTGCTAAGGCATCCGGTTTCAGATCCGCCGTCGGGAAGCGTGCGAAAGTGGAGAATTCGTTGACGAGGTTGCGGATGAGCTCTACATGATTGATGATCATCTGGGTGCACTCTTCGAATACCGTGTCACCGACCTGAGCGGAATAGCGCCGTTTGAGCCGCTGTGCGGATAAGGAGATGGGCGTCAGCGGGTTTTTTACTTCATGGGCGATGCGACGGGCGACTTCGCGCCAGGCCGCCATGCGCTGCGCCTTCTCCAACTCGGTAAGATCGTCGATGACCATGACGATGCCCATGCGGTTGCCACCCTCGTCGGTGAGGGCATTCACATAGGCCAGAAAGCTGCGAGGGCGTCCATCGATGGCCAACCGCAACGGAATATGGGCCGCCTCGTTGCGTGTGGTGGAGAGGGCGTCCACAATATCACGGGCAATGTTCAGGTTAAGGCCTTTCAGAAGGTTTTTAAAACTTCGGTGCAGCACATCTGCCGCATCGATACTGAGCATCTGCTGAGCTGCTGGATTGAAGGTCCTGACCAGCCCATCGGCGTCGATGGTAATCACGCCGGCGGAGACATTCTTCAAAACTGTCTCCATGTATCGCCGCCGCTCCTCGATCTCCACATTCTGTTCACGTAGCTTGTCTGCCGACAGCTCCAATTGTTCATGGCCCGACCGCAGGTCGCGGGTCATCTTGTTGAAGGAGTAAACCAGCGTACCGATTTCATCATCACCGGCGGCCCCCAGCGAAAACGCCAAATCACCCTCGGCCACCCGACGGGTGCCCTCGGCCAACTCTTTGATAGGGATGGTGATCGACTTGGCCAGATAGAAACCGAACCAGACGGCACAGAACACCACCAGCAGGGCCACGATGGAGAGGGTGATATAGTAAGAAATTTTGATCGGCTGTTTGAGCAACTTCATCTGCTGGTATTCCGATACCCCATTGGAAATGCCAGCCATACTTTCGGCAAGGTCGGGCGGGATGAATTGCGACAGGACGATAAAGGCGGCGGCCTCCTCAGTGGGACTGCCGAAAGGGACGGTGCCCATGGTGCGAATAAATTCGCCGCGCGGTTCGTTTTTGGAAACCGTTCGTATGGCCGTGTCGCCGAAGGGGCGCAGTAGGTGGGCCGCCGCTACCGGCTGGAAGGGCTGGTCTTCGAACGCCTTAGCGATGGCCATTGAGAGGCGGGCCGCGTTGGCGCTGTATACTTCGACCGCATCCAGATTGAATTCGCGTTGAACGACCTGAATATATTTCGATAGGGCCTTTGTTTTCTGGGGTTCCAGCAGCTTCTTCTTGACAACCTGATACGCAATTCGTTCCAGCAAAAAGCGGTTGTTGTCTTCTGCTTGTTGATAAATCTTGCGCCCTACCTGGAGTGAATTCTCCAAGGCCTGCTCGACGGGGACATTAAACCAAAACTCGATGCTGTTGGTGATGAAGTTGATTGAAAAGAAGAAGAGCACAATGGTGGGCAGAAGACTCAAAGCGACAAAGGAGGCGACGAGCTTCGTTCGAAGTTTGGCCCCCATCACTCGCCGCCGGCGATCATAGATCAATTTTACCAGATTGCGCAGTACTAGAAAGATCAACAAAATCAGCAGAAGGAGGTTGATGTTGATCAAGATGAACATGAGAACGGTGTTGGAGATGGGGAAATCGGTACCGAAATTGATGATCCGGTTCTCCACATACGTCATGGCGGAGACGAAGGCGATAATGGCAACGATGATGACGAGCTCACGTCGTCGACGGCGCTTTTCTTCGGGCGGCAGGGCGGCAGGTATGGGGGGCTGGGATGGCGTCATTGTGCAGGGTTACCTGAAGCGGGCGTCAAAAAATAAAGTCGATGGTGTACCAGTCCGTCTCAAAATCCCACCAGGACACAAAGAAGAGGACATAGTGTAGATAAAACGGCAGGGTCTGCTTGGACAACTCTGCCTTGGTTCGAATCTGATACTGGGCCCCCTTCTTCAGGCGTCGCAGGGGGAGGATGGGGAGGTTGTCCACTTCTGCCATCAGACGCAGCGCCTCCTCACGGGTGGCGACCGTGATGGGCTTTCCATCTTCCCATGAACGCGTTACGGTGTACGTTTTTTTAAGTGGGTCAAATTGAATCGTGTGGGTGACAGTTACGTCGGCGAGTTGTTCATCGAGCCAGAAATTGCGCGTCCGGTAGAGGTGCAGCAGAAAATAGAAGCTTGTCGGAACACCGCTATCGATGGCCGTGTTGATCTCACCTTGGAAGGCGCCCTCGACCGACAGGAAGATGAGCAGGTCCGTGTCGGAATTGGTCACGATAATGTTGGTCAAATGGGCGTCCTGAGCGTGAAGGGCTACCGGTGACCAGATGCAGAGCAGGCCGATGAGCAGCAGCACCAGCCTGCCGCAGCGTGGGGAGATGCCGGCCGTAGCCTGTCGTAAGGGGTACAATGGTATCATGGCGCTATCGCGGGTATTGGCCTGGGGCAGGTGCGGGGGGGCTGGGTCGACAGGCGTTGTGTTCGGTACGCTGGGTCGGGCGGTCTTCAACCCTAAACGGCCACTCGGGATGGCTCTGCCGCATCCGCCCTCTCTGCATCGATGAGGGTTCGCGTCTCCCAGGCATCTTTTTCTTTAAAAAAAGTTTCCAAAAATGCGTGGTTGAAAGCATGCCCCGATTTATGGGCGATCACATGTCCGATGATGGGCATTCCCAGCAGAGAAAAGTCACCGATGCAGTCCAGGATCTTGTGGCGCACGAATTCATCGGCAAAACGCAGGCCTTCTTTGTTGACGATCCCGTCCGAATCGATCACCACCGCATTTTCCAGCGAGCCGCCCTGGGCCAGACCGTACTTCTTCAGATATTCCACTTCATGCAGAAAGCCGAAGGTGCGGGCTTGGCTGATTTCCGCCTCAAATCGTTCCGCTGTGACATTGAGGGAATAGGATTGCTCTCCAATCAGCGGGTGGCTGTATTCGATGGTACAGGTGATGCGGTATTCGTCCGCCGGATAGATGCCGACTTTCTTTCCATTATCGCTGATCTCAATCGGTGAGACAACGACAAAATAGCACCGAGGACGCTCCTGTGTCACTACGCCGGCCGCTTGTATGGCATGGGTATAGGGCCCGGCACTGCCATCCAGGATCGGCAGTTCGTATGTGTCGACCTCAATGAGGGCGTTGTCGATGGCGAGCCCCGAGAGGGCCGCCATGACGTGTTCAACAGTGGAGACAATACAGCCCTCTTCTCCAAGAACGGTGGCCAGGCTGGTGTCTACGACGCGGTTAAAATGCCCCGTAACGAATGGCGTGCCCGGCAGATCGGTGCGCACGAATTTGATGCCGTGGTTGACGGGTGCCGGTTTGATGGTCAGGTGTGCTGTTTTACCTGAGTGAACGCCAACCCCCTTAAAGTGAACGGGGGCGGCGAGGGTCCGCTGATAGGAATAGGCCGTCATTATATCGATATCCTTAGATCCCGCATTCGGATCGACTGCGCATGCAATCATGTCGATGCGCTAAACTAGTGCAGCGTTGAAGGAGAACACGAATGCGGTCGTTGTGTCAGTGTTGCCGATTCGCCACACCTTTATCGTATTATGGGTGAATTTGACAACAGATTAATAGCGGCCGCTCTCTTTCCGCTTTTTTCGGATAGGGGACTCTTGTATACTCAAGGAACCTGCGATGGCCGATAGGCCGCCCGCATCCCGCGAAAGGAGGGCCCGCTTGCTGGCTAAATCGTATAGTAGCACCTCCATTGGTATCGACGGGTACCGCATAGAGGTTGAGGTCGATATCGCGTATGGGTTGCCAGCATACACTACAGTCGGTTTGCCCGAGACAGCGGTCAAAGAGAGCCGCGAGCGGGTCAAGGCGGCCATCGTCAACTCCGGCTATCGTTTCCCAGATGACCGCATTACGGTCAATCTGGCGCCCGCCGCCATCAAGAAGGAGGGGACCGGCTTCGATCTGCCCATAGCACTGGGGATTCTCTGCGCCGGCAAGATCATCCCCCAGGAGAATTTGTCCAACTATCTCGTCGTGGGCGAATTGTCCCTGGACGGCCGCGTCAAGGCGGTCAATGGTGCCTTATTGGCGGCACTGACCGCCAAAGCGCATCGCTTCAAAGGGGTGATCGTTCCTCAGGCAAACGCTGACGAAGCGGCTGTTGTGACGGACATGTCCGTCTATGCGCTGGGTACCTTGGCTGAGGCGGTCGACTTCCTAGCGGGAGATCTGGAGGTCACTCCGTTGGATGCAGATCTCCAAGGTCGAATCGACGATGCCGCGGTCGGAGAAGTGGACCTCCAGGATGTAAGCGGTCAGGCCCACGTCAAGCGCGCACTTACCATCGCCGCCAGTGGCGGACACAATCTTCTGATGATGGGCCCCCCAGGTGCCGGTAAGACAATGCTCGCCCGCCGCCTGGCCACAATTTTGCCCCCGCTCCTATTCGAGGAGGCCCTCGAAACCACAAAGATTTACAGCGTCGCCGGTCGCCTTGAAAACCGACAGGCCCTGGTTCGCCGGCGACCTTTTCGGGCGCCCCACCACTCCATCTCCGATGCGGGGCTCATCGGCGGGGGGCCTTTTCCGCGTCCAGGAGAGGTCAGCCTGGCTCACAATGGGGTGCTCTTCCTGGATGAACTTCCCGAGTATCGCAAAAACGTGCTCGAAATGCTCCGACAGCCCTTAGAAGATCGTCGTGTCACCATCGCCCGTGCGGCGTTGACGGTCACCTATCCGGCGGATATTGTCCTGGTGGCGGCCATGAACCCGTGCCCCTGCGGGTACTTTGGTGATTCCCGCCATGCGTGTCGCTGCACCCCCTTGCAGGTGCAACGCTATCGCGGAAAGATATCGGGCCCCCTGCTCGACCGTATCGATATTCACATCGAAGTCCCAGCCCTTGCCTACCGAGATCTGCGACATCATGATCCGGGAGCGTCCTCCGCCACCATCCGTGAGCAGGTGGTCGCGGCACGGCATCGACAAACCCGGCGACTCAGAACGCATGGCTGCTTCTGCAATGCACAGATGAGCAGCCGACTGGTCCGTCGCCATTGCAAATTGGATACGGACGGAGAGCGGTTGTTGGAAAGCGCCATGGAGCGTTTACGACTGTCGGCCCGCGCCCATGGGCGTATTCTCAAGATCGCCCGCACCATCGCCGACCTGGCGGGCGTCGAGCCAATCTCACCGCAACATGTCGGCGAGGCGATTCAATATCGTGGGTTGGATCGGGATCTGACCCGCCCACTTTAAGTCGCGCAGTCCGCCCACAGACGTCATCCTCCTTCGCGGTGTTTCTCTAAGGCGTGCGAGAAGAATCGGTCGGTGACCGCCGTTGATCAATGATTTGGCGGTAGCAACCGTGCCGTTTTGCGATTTGCCTCAGCCTTACAATTTTTGTCAAATGCCATCATGACAAGGGTAGGTATGATAAGGCTTGGCGGCAAATTCTTCGCACAAAAGCCCATAATTAGTGTATTTAGATGTTGACAAAGGCTAGAGTGTGCTTTAAACGTAAGCCAACTGCAGCTTGATGTAATTCCCAAACGTTGCCTAAGGAGGACAACAGATGACCAAAGCAGAACTTATTGAGCAAATGGCCAAGGATGCCGGCATCACCAAGGTTGCGGCCGGTACTGCACTGGAGTCGTTTATCACCAGCGTCACAAAAGCCCTCAAGAAAAAAGACGGCAAAGTCACCCTGGTGGGCTTCGGCACTTTCCAGAAAACCCGCCGTAAAGCCAGAAAGGGAAGAAATCCCCAGACGGGTGAGCCGATCAAAATCAAAGCCACCAACGTGGTCAAGTTCAAGCCCGGCAAGAAGCTCAAAGACGCCATCTAACAGACGTCAAGGGCCGGCAATCTCAGTTTTAAAGGGGCGACAAACCACGAACAAGTGGGTTGTTGGCCCCTTTCGTTTTTTAGGGGCCATGAGGGGCGTTCTATGCCAATTTGGTGTTTCGCACTGAGGTCATCTGCTTGGCGCGTTCGATGAGTTTTTCGAAGGAAGCCGTATTGCGCTGCACATAGTAGCTCAGATCGATATTGCGGCCTTCGGCGTTCAATTGCGTTAAAAACGCGTTGAATTCACGCATGTTGGCCAAACGATGCACAAACATCTCGCCCCAGCAATTCGTGTAGATGATGCTGTAATCACTGGCATCGGCATACCAGGGAGAGGCCTCGAAATCGACCGCCACCATAACGCGGTTGATGAATTCCTTCTTCAAATAGGTGGCGAAATCGATATCCTGTGAGCTGCGCGTGCCGAATATGTTTCGTATCCGGGTGGCCAGATTGACCACCTCTTGAAGGGTCACACTGGAAGAGTTGGGCCGCATGTGGATGTCGTTGGATTTGAAAAGGCCGTTCCAGACGATGAAGGCGATGACGTAGACCACATTGGTACTCCAGATGACGGGGGTGCTCTGGTCGAAGCCGCAAAATACCTGCCACACGTCGTCGTTCAGATGAAGGGTCAGATTGGAGACATTGAGCTCGCCGGTCACGGTATGAACCACGGGGACCTTATGGTCTTTTTTATAGTAGAAGGCCGCGATTTTACGGCTCAGAATGGTGAGATCGCGCTGATCGCTTTCGCTGGCGGCGCCGGCCGCACTGGCCGATATCTCTCGGTAGATGCGCAGCAGTAATTGAAACAGGCGGGTTCCGAATTCGAGCTGCTCTTTGAAATGCCATTCCCCTGCCTTGCGCAGATTGGTTTGGCGCGAACGCTCGATGGGGAATCTTTTGAGGAACTCACCAGCCAATTTGTTTTTCAGCCGGTGCCGGTTATCGTAGGGATTGATCTCGCTGAGCATATAGTAACACTCGGTCAGAAAGGTCGTCAGGGCAGGGTCCTTGTCCCCATAATGCGCGAGAATACTGGTGACGGTAAAGACACTGAAGTCGGGGAACATATCGCCCTCGAGCGTCTGCATCACCTTTTCACGCAGCAGGTGGCACAGCAGGCGTTCCCCCTTGGCCTCCAGCAAGCATTTGAGCAGATTGAGCTTAATGATCGATTTGAGCGGTCTTGACAGGCTCTTGTTGAACAGCCACAAGGCGGAGCCAAAGTATTCCGTTTGGTCCACCCGCTCGATGTCGCCGAAATCGATCAGATCATATTCCCAGTACCCGTCATTCTGGATGGTCGCCAATACCTGGTCGTAGTCCAGCGGCTTATTCGCATCATAACAGAGCCACCATAGCGGCGTTTTGCCACAGATCACCATGCAGGTGCGGTAAAACTCCTCCTTGAGCACTTGCTGTTGGGTCGTTCCGCTGCTTTCGGCATCCAGGCTGCCAAAGCGGCATTCGCGGATCGCATTGATTTCCGTGATGAAGAAGTAGACCGGCATCTTCAACTTTTCGTCCAACCAGTCTTTGATCAAATTGAGCTTCTCCGACAGTTGACGCCAGGCCGTCATATCGAAGTCGTTCTTGTCCACGCATACCCAGATATCGATATCCGATGTGGAGGATTGCCCCACGCTGCCGACGCTGCCGATGGTATAGAGCCCTTGGATGGGGGCATAGTTGCGGCCCGGTTTGAGCAGCGTTCCCTGCTTGCGGATGCGAAACGCCTTTTTGAAGGCCTTTTCACTGTCGCGGATCTCCTTGACATAGTCTATTTCACAGACCCTGAAGCGGGTTTTCAGCCTGGGAATATGGCCGGGACATCCAGGTTCGTTGACGCTCAGCAACCAGGGAAGCAGGTAGAGGGTTGTTTCGGCCTCTTTCGGCGCCAGCTCTCGGAAGATCTGCTGTCGAAAAGCGTTGTAGGCATTGAAACGTCTTTTGTTGCGCACCAGAATTTTTTCAATATAAGTTTTCAAAACGGCTACGGAGGAGACCTTTTTGCCACAGCGCCACCACTAACGGATCCGGCTATAGCCGATGCGGCGTGCTGGGGCGTTCTGGGGTGCCGGCAAACATGTTTGCGCGGTTTTGGGATTCTGGAATATTATCGAACGTTCCGCGCTTGGACTTTACCGGCGCTCCTTATTATATAGCGTCATTCAGAAGCTGGCGGAGAGTATCTTGGACGATCGTCGCCGGGAATCCCCGTTGGGCGAGATAGCGAGCCAGGCGCGGGGTGATCTCCTCCTTCCCTGCATACCGCATCTGGAGCTGGGTGAGTTTGCGGGAACCCACTTTATGAGCGGTGTTGCGGATCACCTCTTCGGTATACACCTTCGCCAGCGTATCCTGTATCAACCCGGTGTCGAAACCGTGCGCACTGAGGCGCTGCCGCACAGCGCGCGGTCCAAATCCCTTGCGGATCAGCTCGCGACAATATGTCTCACTGGTCGCCGCATCATCGATGAACCGATTGGCCTCGCAATACGCCAGTACCTTGGCAACGGTTTCTTCCGAAAATCCCCGCTGACGCAGTTTGCGCGACAATTCCCGCCCACTGTGAGGCCGGCGGGCAAGGATGCGGATGGCGGTATGGTGCGCGGTATCCGCCTCGCTTTTTCCGAGTACCTCTTCCTTCATGCGCCTCCTCAGCGCCATTATTGGCCATACGCTCGGATCTTGACAGAACCCGCTCGTCATACTAACAGCCAATGCCGGTTCAGGACCAGCGGTTTAAAGGCCGCTCCTCACGCCAACCGAGCGGTCGGTTGCACTTGTGGGTTGCTGGATTGCAAGGCGGTGCCAGATGACAGATGAGCCCAAACGCCAAGGGCGCGATTTTTGGCAGGATCACTCCCTGCGCTACCTGGAGATGGCATTTCGGACCGATCGACGCGAGCGCCTCGCCGGGCCGGATGGGTATGGGAAGAAAACCGGTGCCTGTGGCGATACGGTTGAATTCTTCCTGCAGCTAAAGGGGGAGCATATTGCCGCTATGGCCTACGAATCTCAGGGGTGCTTGAATACCAACGCCTGCGCCAACACCGTCATCCACCTCGTTGAGGGGCGCACGCTTGCGGCAGCCTGGGAACTGACCCCCGAGAGGGTCGCGGCTTATTTAGAATCCCTGCCCCCGGATCACCTTCACTGCGCCGAACTGGCCGTCGGCGCATTGTATTTGGCCCTGGCCAACGCCGCTGAATTGCGTCGCAGGCCTTGGAAAAAAGCCTACCGCAAATCCCGCTAGCCCGACGGCCGCGCTATCTCGTTTGCCAGAGCGACCCGCTGCGGTGTGCTGGATCGGCGTCCGACACAGAGAGGTGATCTTTGTAACTAATTGAGATAATTTGCTTTTAAGCCATGCTGAACCGCTCTTCACTCCGGGATTTGGTCTTGACATGGTTTGACATCTCGACTATAGCTCAATTCTTGAATTTGACCAATTTGGCGGCACCATCCTAAGACAATGTCTCCGGATCCTATATACTCACGTTAGCGACGCCTAATCCGGTTTATTTGGAGTGGCTCTGCGATGGTTTTGGATAAACTGCTTGAGCAGCACGAAGCTGCCATAGTGGGGCTGTGGGTTGATCATGTGATCAATACCTACGCCCCTGACTCAGCGCATTTCTACAAAACTCAAAAAGATCAGTTCGCCAACCCGGTTGGCATTACCTTCAGTGAGAGCCTGGGCAACCTGTTCAAGGCCCTTCGAACCGGTGGCGACCGGGACGAGCTCAGCAAACATCTTGACCCGGTGCTGCGGATTCGGGCCATTCAGTCCTTTACACCCGCCGAAGCCCTGGCCTTCATCATCGATCTGAAACCCATTCTACGCTCCCAGTTCAAAGATGCTCTAAAGGAAAAGCGCCTGTCGCGGGAGCTGGTCCGCTTCGAGGATCAGATCGACGCGATGCTCCTGATCGCCTTTGACGTCTATTCCGCTTGCCGCGAAAAACTATTCGAGCTAAAGGTCTCCACCGAAAGAGAAAAAATCTACAAGGCGTTTCTACGCGCCGGTTTGATCGCAGACATTAAAGCGGAGGAGCCGGGCAACGACGCTCTTCATTGAGGTTAGGTTGTTAACTCTGACGTAAGGTAGGTTTCAATGAATCTAAAGTACGTGTATTCCTTCCTGGCTGTTTTGGTGCTCTTCCTGGTGGCCTACGTGGGGGTCGAAGGGCTGGGCTTGGATTGGCTCTTCGGCATCATTGTGCCTTATCTGGCGGTTATAGTGTTCGTGGTTTTCGGCACCAAGCGGATCCTGGGCTGGGGACGGTCCGCCGTGCCGTTTAGAATTCCCACCACGGCCGGCCAGCAAAAATCCCTACCCTGGATTCAGTCCAGCCCCATCGACAACCCCTCATCAAAGCTGGGGGTGTGGGTCCGCATGGCCCTGGAGGTACTCACCTTCCGGTCCCTGTTTCGCAATAGCCGCATTAAGCTGGGCAGCGGTCCCAAAATCAGCTATCATCTCGAAATCTTTCTGTGGCTGGGTGCCCTGGCGTTTCACTACGCCTTTCTCGTCGCCATCATCCGCCACCTGCGCTTTTTCGCAGAGCCGGTGCCTTTTTTCGTCCAACTGGTGCAGTCGGTGGACAGCTTTTTTCGCTTCGAGATCCATTACGATCCCATCCAGGTGGGCCTGCCGGGTGTCGCCCTCTCCAGCATTGTGTTGCTCCTAGCAGTGACCTTCCTTCTCCTGCGGCGCCTGTTGGACACGAAAGTGCGGTACATCTCCCTGGCCGCCGATTATTTTCCCCTCTTTCTCATTCTGGGAATCGCCTTTACTGGTATTCTGATGGCGTACTTCACCAAGGTGAACGTCGCCGCCGTCAAAGAGCTGGCCACGGGGTTGGTGACCTTTCAGCCCACCATTCCCGAGGGGCTGGGCGGCGTGTTTTACGTCCACCTGTTTTTCGTATCGGTGTTATTGGCCTATTTCCCTTTCAGCAAGCTGATGCACCTGGGCGGGATCTTCATGAGCCCCACCCGTAACCTGACCACCAATACCCGAGCAGCCAGACACGTCAATCCCTGGAATTATCCCGTCAAGATTCACACTTACGAGGCTTACGAGGATGATTTCCGTGAAAAAATGGTCGAAGCCGGCCTTCCGGTGGAGAAAATGCCCGCAGCCACGGCCGCAGAGGAAAAGGAGTAGTGTATGTCAGACCTTCCCAAACCTGATGACCTGTTAAACTTCTCCCACCGTCCACCCAAAACGGAATGGATGGACACCCCGGCCGAGATCAAAAAGGGATTCGCCTGTTACGCGGGCAATCCCAAGAGCCTTGAAGCGGTCGGGTTGCCGAATCCACGGACGTGGAGCTGCTTTGACGAGGACTGGCAACTGCCCGAGAACTGGCAGGAGATCATCTACGAGGGGTTCAAGGAGCGTCTGGATAAATTTCGCTCCTTCAAGGTGTTCATGGACATCTGCGTGCGTTGCGGTGCCTGCTCGGACAAATGCCACTATTTCATTGGCACCGGCGATCCCAAAAACATGCCCGTCCTGCGGGCCGAACTGCTTCGCTCGGTCTATCGAAACGATTTTACCAAAGCCGGCAAGCTGCTCGGCCGCATCGCCGGCGCACGGCCCATGACACTGGATGTGCTACGTGAATGGTGGGCCTATTTTTTCCAGTGCACCGAGTGCCGGCGCTGTTCCCTCTTCTGTCCCTACGGGATCGACACCGCCGAGATCACCATGATGGGGCGCGAATTGCTCAATCTACTGGGATTGAACATCGACTGGATCGCCACACCGGTGGCCAACTGCTACCGCACGGGCAACCACCTCGGCATCCAGCCCCACGCCTTCAAGGACATGATCGACTTTTTCGTGGACGACATCGAAGAGATCACCGGGGTTCAGGTCGAACCACAGTTTCAGAAAAAGGGGGCCGACATCCTCTTCATCACCCCCTCCGGCGACGTCTTCGCCGACCCAGGTACTTACACCTGCATGGGCTACCTGATGTTGTTCCACTTCCTCAAGGAGAAGTACGGCCTTGATGTCACCTGGTCCACTTATGCCTCAGAGGGCGGCAATTTCGGCTTTTTCACCTCCCACGAGATGATGAAGCGTCTCAATGCCAAAATGTACCTGGAGGCCAAACGGCTGGGTGTCAAGTGGATTCTCGGTGGCGAATGCGGCCACATGTGGCGCGTGATCAACCAGTACATGGACACCATGAACGGCCCCGCAGACTTCCTCGATGTGCCGGTCAACCCCATCACCGGCACCCGTTTCGAAAATGCCGCTTCCACCAAGATGGTCCATATCACCGAGTTCACCGCCGATCTGATTCACCACGGCAAGCTCGACCTGGATCCCAGCCGCAACGAAAACAAGGTCCTCACCTTCCACGATAGCTGCAACCCCTCCCGCGGGATGGGGCTCTTCGAGGAGCCGCGCTACGTGATTCAGAACGTGGCCAACAATTTCTACGACATGCCGGCCAGCACCATCCGCGAGCAGACCTTCTGCTGTGGCAGCGGAGCCGGTTTAAATGCCGGTGAGGATATGGAGCTGCGCATGGCCGGGGGGTTGCCCAGGGCCAATGCGGTCAAGCATGTGCATGACAAACACGGGGTCAATATGCTCGCCACGATCTGCGCCATCGACCGGGCCGTGTTGCCCGATTTGATGAACTACTGGGTCCCCGACGTCGAGGTGACGGGGGTGCATGAGCTGGTGGCCAACGCCCTGATCATGCCGGGCGAACAGGAACGCGAAACGGATCTGCGTGGCGAACCGCTGCTGGGAACGGAGGATGCAGATGAATGATAAGAATAAAATCATTGCGGGACTGATCGTTTTCTTGGCGCTGTTCACCTTTCCCGTCTGGTACAATTTGGGCAAGGCGGCGCCGGCCCCCGAAGTCATACTCACCGAAAAGGCCAAGGAAGCCAAGGTCTGCGTCATGCCCACCGAATACATGCGGGCCAATCATATGCAGCTGCTTGACCACTGGCGGCATGAGGTGGTGCGCAACGCCAAGCGGGTATTCGTGAACGCTGATGGGAAGGAGTATACCATGAGCCTTTCCAACACCTGTCTGGACTGCCACTCCAACAAGGCGGACTTCTGCGACAAGTGCCACGACTACGCGTCGGTGTCCCCCTATTGCTACGAGTGCCACATCGATAACCCCAAAGGAGAATAGAGAATGGAGAGCAGAAGAAGCTTCTTGAAGGTCGCGGGTGTTGCCGCGCTCGGATTGGGGACGACGCCGGCACTGAAGGCTGTGGCGGCCAGTGGCGAAGCGGGTGGCGGCGCTCCCCAGCCGCAAGTCAAAAAGGGAGCCAAGGCCCTGACGGCCAAGCAGTGGGCCATGGTGATTGACACGCGCAAACTGCAAACCGCTGCAGATGTGGAGCCCCTCATTGAAGCCTGCAACAAGATTCACAATGTGCCCCATTTCAATAATAAGAACCATGAGATTAAGTGGATTTGGGAAACCGAATTCAAACACGCCTTTCCGGACAAATCGAACAGCTTTCTCAACGAATCGGTGGAGCACCGCCCCTTTCCAGTCCTCTGCAACCATTGCGAAAATCCGCCCTGCGTGCGCGCCTGTCCCACCAAGGCGACCTTTAAGCGAGAAAGTGACGGCATCGTACTGATGGATTTCCACCGCTGCATCGGCTGCCGGTTCTGCATGGTGGCCTGTCCCTACGGTGCCCGCAGCTTCAACTTCCGCGATCCCAAGCCTTTCATCAAGGAGATGAATAGAAAGTTCCCCCATCGCATGAAGGGTGTTGTGGAGAAATGCAACTTCTGTGCGGAACGTCTGGCCGTGGGCGAGATGCCGGCCTGCGTGGAAGCCTCCCAGGGGGCCATCGCTTTCGGCGATCTCTATGACCCCCATTCCCCAGTCCGCGAGCTGCTCAAGGAGAACTTCACCATTCGGCGCAAACAAGTACTGGGGACCGAACCCTCAGTCTACTACATCGTATGAGGTGGTCATGCTTGAATTAACGTTCAAAGGTGGAAAAGCCTACTACGGCTGGGTGTTGGCCCTGCTCGCAACCATCGGCGCCGGTTTTGCCCTGTACCTCTGGCAGCTCGATTTCGGTCTCGGAATCACCGGGATGAGCCGCGATGTCTCCTGGGGGTTTTACATCGCCAACTTCACCTATCTGGTCGGGGTCGCGGCCGGAGGCGTCATGGTGGTGTTGCCCTATTATCTGCATGACTACAAGGCGTACGGACGGATCACCGTACTGGGTGAGTTCCTCGCCATCGCCGCCATCGTCATGTGCCTCTCCTTTATCATCGCCGACCTGGGGCAGCCCATGCGGGCACTGAATGTGTTGCTCTACCCCACGCCCAACTCGATCCTCTTCTGGGATATGATCGTCCTGAACGGATATCTATTCCTCAACCTGGTGATTGGCTGGAATGTGCTGGAAGCGGAGCGCAACGGAACCAAATACCAGCAGTGGCTCAAGCCCTTCATCTATTTGTCGATTCCATGGGCCATCAGCATCCATACGGTCACGGCCTACCTTTATTGTGGCATGCCCGGCCGTCATTTCTGGCTGACGGCGATCCTGGCACCGCGCTTTCTCTCCTCGGCTTTCGCCGCTGGGCCGGCCCTGCTCATCGTCATGTGCCTCTTCATCCGCAAGTTCACCAATTTCGATCCGGGCAAGGAGCAGATCCAAACCCTGGCCAAGACGGTGGCCTACGCCATCGTCATCAACGTCTTCTTCTTCCTGTGTGAGATCTTTGTGGCGTTCTACAGCAACATTCCCGGCCATATGGATCACATCAAGTACCTCTTTGTCGGACTCCACGGCCACGGTGTAATGGTGCCCTGGATGTGGGCCTCCATGATCCTGATGGTTCTGGGCATCATCCTGACGGTGAACCCGGCCACTCGCCGCAATGAGAGCACGCTTCTGGTGGGCTGCCTGGTCATCATCTTGGGCACCTGGATCGACAAGGCTCTCGGAATGATCGCCGGCGGCTTCGTCCCCAATCCACTGCACGAGGTCAACGAATATGTGCCCACCTTGCCGGAGATCGGTATCGCCCTCGGGGTTTACGCCCTGGGCGCTTTGGTGCTGACCCTCTTCTACAAGATGGCCATCTCCGTCAAAGAGGAGGTACGCGCCTAGTTCGAATCACCTGGAACCGGCCGCTGCGACGCGGCCGTCCGTGAATCTGGATCGGTACCCTCGACGGGCCCATTCTCTACGGCGAATGGGCCCGTCTCATTTCATGCCCAACGACCACAGACTCCTGAGGCGCTTCGGCGATGGCTGATCGAAAAAAGGGCGGGAACCATCCGCAGCACAGGGCGCTCGTGGCCGTTCACCTCGCTGTCGTACTCTTCGGCCTTTCAGGGCTGTTCGGTAAATTCCTCAGCCTGACACCGCTGACCATCGTCTTCGGGCGGACGGCCTGGGCATCCTTGGCCCTCATCGCCCTCTTGGCGGTGCGAGGAGAGATACGCCTGCCCCACCGTCCCGATAGAGCCCTCTTGGTGCTCAGCGGGGCGATCCTGGTGGCGCACTGGTACACCTTCTTTGCGTCGATCCAGGTCTCCAGCGTGGCCGTCGGCCTGGTGACCTTCTCCAGCTTCCCCCTTTTCGTCACCCTTTTGGAGCCCCTCTGCTTCAGGGAACCGCTGCGACGAAGGGATTTGGCAACCGCGTTATTGGTGGTGTTGGGACTGCTTCTGGTGGTTCCGAGTTACTCCTTCGCCAACCGCATCACCCTAGGGGCGTTTTGGGGGACCTGCTCGGGAGCCAGCTTCGCCATTCTGGCGCTCATGAACCGCCGCTTCCGGCGGCACAACGCGACCCTGCCGATCGCCGCCGCCCAAAACAGCGTTGCTGCGGTGCTGCTGCTGCCAGTGGTTTGGCGCGGCGGCCTCCACCTGCGTGGGAACGATTTTATCTCCTTGATGTTTCTGGGGATCGTCTGCACCGCACTCGCCCATGCCCTCTTCATTTCGGGTCTCGCCCGCATCCGGGCTCAGACGGCCAGCGTGCTGGCCGGCCTGGAACCGGTCTACGGAATCGCTTTTGCGTATCTACTTCTCGGGGAGCGGCCTTCTCTGCGCACACTGCTGGGGGGCGGAGTCATCCTCACCGCCGTGATCCTGGCCAGCCGGAAAGAAGCGGCCATTGACGGATCGGTTTAGTCCACGGATTCGCTTGCACCGGCCCCTTCGCGCCGCCACTGCAAGGCGCCCACCGGGCAGGCAGCGACGCAGCGGCGGCATTCCGAGCAGCGCTTGTCGAGCGCCAAGTTGCTGGCGTAGTGACGTACCACGGTGTCGATGCCGCGTCCGGTAAAGCTGAATTGAGGATGGTCGTTTCCGTTGCGGCAGGTACGCACGCAGCGCCCGCACAATACGCAGCGCCGGGGGTAGTGGTCGATGAAGGGGTGGTGTCTGTCGACCTCGTCGGGACGCGCAATGGCCATCAGCGGTTTGGGATGCAGGCCCACCTTGAGAAAGCGGGCGATGGATTGCAGCGCACAGGCCCGATTGGCATGGCAGCGCCTGCAGTCGATGTGATGGGCGGAAAGCAGCAGCCGCAGGGCCATCCGCTGTAAACGGCGCACCGCGGGCGTATCGGTCCGCACCTTCAGGGCCGACGCCACTCGGATGGTGCAGGCGGGCTGCGGGGCGGGCACACCCGCGATCTCCACGAAGCATAAGCGACAGGCGGCCGCTGGCCTTGGCGCCTCTTCTAAATGGCAGAGGTGGGGAATATAGATGCCCTCGGCCAGGCAGGCTGCCAACAGCTGCTGGCCGGGCGGGACCGTCATGCGGTGGCCGTCGACGATCAGTTCTACCATCAGCCCTCCTCGGCGTTTTTGGGCGGGTCCGTTTGCGGACGCTCCACACGCGGTGCCAGCGCTGGCGGCGAAACGACCCGGACGGCATCGTACTGGGGTGGACAGGCCGCGATACACTCACCACACTGGATGCACAGATCTATGTCGATCCCCTTCTTGCGGGTGCTGGTGGTGAACACCGCCGCTACCGGGCAGACGCCCACACACGCATCGCAGCCGCGGGCACATTTTTCCAGGTCGATGTAGTGGGCGATGAGGGGACGGCAGGTGAGGCCGGGGCAGCGCTGCTGCTCAAGGTGGGCGCGGTAGTCTTCGGCAAAATGGCGCAGGGAGGTCAGAACCGGATTCGGCGCTGTTTTGCCCAGGCCGCAGAGGGAGCCGTTGCAAATATCTTCGCTGAGGGTTTGCAGCAGTTCCAGGGCGCCCGCTTCGGCCTTCCCCTTGGTGAGGGCTTCCAGACAGGTCAGCAGGTGGTGGGTACCGATGCGGCAAAAGGCACATTTTCCGCAGGACTCCTTCTGGGTGAATTCAAGGAAGAAGCGGGCCACGTCCACCATGCAGCTCTCCGCGTTCATAACGACCAGTCCACCGGAGCCCATCATGGCGCCGGCCTCGGCCAGCGTGTCGAAGTCGATGGGGGTATCCAGAAACGTTTCGTTCAGGCAACCACCGGAGGGGCCGCCGATCTGGGCTGCCTTGAAGTGTTTCTGATCGGGGATGCCGCCGCAGACGTCGAAGATGAGATGGCGTAGGGTGACCCCCATGGGGATCTCCACCAAACCGGGATGGGTCACGTCGCCGACCACCGAGAAGATCGCGGTGCCGGGGCTCTCAGCCGTGCCGATGCCGCGGAACCAGTCAGCCCCTTTTGCAATGATGGGGGGAACGATCGACAGCGTTTTGACGTTGTTGATCACCGTGGGGGCATCAAAGAGACCGCTGACCGACGGATAGGGCGGTCGGTGGCGGGGGGTGCCGCGGAATCCCTCCATGGAGCGGATCAGGGCGGTCTCTTCACCGCAGACGAAGGCACCCGATCCCTGGAAGATCTCGATCTCGATGCCGAAATGACTTCCTAGGATCGCGTCCCCCAGAAGGCCGTGTTGACGTGCCTGAGCGAGGGCCACTTCAAGGGTTGACACGGCCAGTGGATATTCCGCACGGATATAGATCTTCGCACGGGAGGCGCCCACTGCATATGCGGCGATCAACATCCCTTCGATCAGCTGATGGGGATTGCTCTCGATGAGGGTGCGGTCCATATAGGCGCCGGGATCTCCTTCGTCGGCATTGCAGATGAGGTGTCGCTCAGTGGCACTTTGAGAAGCGGCCAGCCGCCACTTCTCGCCGGTGGGATATCCCGCGCCCCCCCTTCCCCGCAGGCCGGCAGCGGTGATCCGCGCCACGATTTCGGCAGGAGATAGCGCGAGGGCCGATGCCAAGGCACCGTAGCCGCCATCGGCCAGATAGGCGGCAATGGACGCGGGATCGATCCGGCCGCAGCGCTCCATGACGATCCGTTTCTCCAGGCCAAACCGGGCGAAATCGTTCACCGCCGGCAGTAGGTCGTTGGCTTCCATGGCGCCCATGACGTGTTCCAGGCAGGGATCGCCGCCGAGGAGAAAGTTGCGCACCAGCATGTGGACTTTGCCAGGGTTGACCTCATGGTAGAAGAGGGCGGGAAAGCCCGATTGGGGATGATCGATGATCACCACCGGTTCGGCGTAGCAGTGGCCACAGCAGCCCACCGTGCGGAGCTCTGCCGGCAGCCCCTGCGTGGCGATCGCCTCGGCGAATGCCGCCTGGGTCTCCATGCCACCCGCGGCGATCCCGCAGGAAGCCAGCCCGACCGTAATCTGGATGGGATGGCCCGTCGCCCTCTGCCGTTCGCGCTGCTGGGCCTCGGCTTGCAACGCCGTCCAAGCTTCGAGGGGAGACGTTTCACTAGCGCTCATCGCGGTCCCCCATTTCCCTTCGCGCCTTCTCTTTTTCGATCTGGACCCGCAAGATGAGGCCCTCCACCTTTCCCGTCATCATGTGTCCATGAAGGGCGTCTCCCATCAGGGCGACCGGTGCCAGTGCACAGCAGCCGACGCAGGCCACCCGTTCGATGCTGAACTCGCGATCGGGCGTGGTCTCCCCCTCCTTAATCTCGAGCTTGCGCTCGAAGTGTTCCAGAATGATGTCGCCGCCCTTCACATGGCAGGCGGTACCCATGCAGACGCGCACCGGATGACGGCCAGGGGGGGTGAAACGGAATTGATTGTAAAAGGTGGCGACGCCGTATACTTCGGAAGGACTCAGGTGCAGATGCTGGGCGACCAGTTGGATCGCCGCCTGCGGCAGGTAGGAGAGGGCCTGTTGAACGCGTTGCAGCAGCGGGATCAGGTAGCGTCGCTGGGCCGGTATCTCTTTCAGCTCGCTGCGGATCGTCGCCAGCGCGGCGATCTCTTCTCTGTCGAGTCCCATCTCCATCAACATGGCAACCTGCTCAGAAACGGTCCATGGCGCCATAGGCGGCCTGAATGCGGTCACGCAGCAGAAAGCAGAGGCGCTCCATAACGTCGAACCCGAAATCGATGCGCTCGGTCATCATCCGGCGCAGGTCGTTGCCTTTGATCTTCAGCAGCAGACTGGGCTTTTCGCAGACCGCGCCCGACATGAGGATATGCGGCTCCCCCAGAAGCGCCGACCAACAGCCCAGGGTGCGGCCTTTCCCCAGCGTATCGATGATGACATGGCCTTCGCGTGCGCCCATGGTCATGGCGCGCTCCAAATGGATGTGGCCCTCGACGATGATATAGAGGTGTTCGCCATAGTCGCCCTGTTTGAATACCCAATCGCCGGCGTCGAAGCTCACTGCGCGGCACAAGGTGGCCACCTGGCGGAGGGAGTCGTCCTCTAAATTTCGGAAGAATTTACTGTTTTTGAGTACCGTTAAGATCTCTTCGGTTTGCATGGGTCCGACCCCCTTTCTTCGGGCGGGTGCAGCCGCCATTGACCGCGGCAGCATGCGCCGGTACGCCATTTTTCTCAGAGGAGTTCATAGGCGGACAGCAGCCGGTTGCCGAGGGCGCTGGCCAACTGTTTGTAGAAAATGGCGGCGCTGTCGGCGTGTTGATCAAGGAGGTGGCCGACGGCTTGGCAGTTGAACCGCAGGGCTGTCGTAGGCGCTTTGCATACCACAGTGGCCAGGTATCGGTGCTGGCGAATCAGCGCCGACCATCCGAAAATCTCGCCGACCCTGTCGCTGTTGTACACACTGCGACCGCTGCCGGGGAGCTGCATCTGAATCTTGCCCTTGATCAGGACATAGAAGCTATCCGCGGTATCCTCCGCCGTGAAGATGACCTCACCCTCCCGGAACTCTTGTCTGACCGCTTTGGCCGTGATGGCCTGGATAACGCTCTGGCTCATCCCCCAGAACAGATCGGATTGCTTGAGATACATTCCGCTGCCTCCCTTTGGGTGTGTCGATCGTCAATCTTATCGCGGGGTTTAATTGTCTGTCAATTCACTCGCCGGTCGTCGGGCAGACGTGGTACGCCACCGTCAAACCGTCTCGCGCATCGAACCGTCTGGGGAGAAGGTCCAACTGTGTGGTGGCGATGGTTCCCGGGATATGCTCTGGTCGCTGGGTGGGATGGGTGACCCGCGCGCTGGGCGAGATCGCCGTCGTCACACCAGTCGCTGGGGGTGGGTGAAGATGAAGAGACCGTCGCGGCGGTCGAAACAGGCGATGGTGAGGCCCAGCGGCTGCGCCAGGGAGATCGCCATCTGGGTTGGGCGGGAGACGGCCAGGATCACAGGTATTTTGGCGCGGGCCGTTTTCTGAACCATTTCATAGCTCACCCTCGAGGAGAGGGTCAGCAGGGCAGCCGCTTGAAGTCGGTCCTGCTGCACGAGCTGCCCCACGGCTTTGTCGAGCGCGTTGTGGCGACCGACGTCCTCGGCTACCGAGAGGCGCTGGAAATGGGCGTCGTATATGGCGGCGGCATGGGCGGCCTTCGTCTTCCAGCGCAGGGGCTGGTGATCCACAAGCTGCTCAAGGTGGTCGTAGCAACGCTTGGTGGGGAGATGGAGATCCGTGGTGACCGGCGTGATCTGTGACACCAGGTCCTCCACCAACTCCTTGCCGCAGATCCCGCAGCTGGACTGGCTGATATAGCCGCGGCGGTCCAAATTGGGACCCACCAGCCCAAGGCGATTCGGCTTCAGCGTAATTGTCACCGTGTTGGTGTCCGCCCCATCGCAGAGCGCGATGGTTTGAATGTCATCCCGGGTATCGATGAGACCCTCTGCCAGGCAGAAACCGGTGGCATGCTCGATCTCCATTCCCGGGGTGCGCATGATGACGGCGTAGGGGTTGCCCTGCACGCGGATGGCCAGGGGTTCCTCGCCGATGACGTGAAGCTCGGCAGCCTCGTTTCCGTTGGGATGCCAATGTCTGAATGTGGACGTATGGTGCACCTCGGTTCCTTTCGAGAAAAGTGGCGGGCTGCGCTTCCTGCTAAGCTCTCGTATAGTAAGCGTCCTGGGGGAGCTTGTCCATATGCCACCTGCCGCCGCGAGGGTTGGTTAAAACCGGGCCGGGGAGCGGATTTTTTCTTGACAGGTTGGTCAAATCCTTTATTATGGCGAATTTCAGATATCCGAGAGACTCATCTTTGCGTGTTAAGGAGGATCATTCCCATGTATGCGGTGGTAGCCACTGGCGGCAAACAATATAAGGTAGCGGAAGGCGATACCCTGCGCGTCGAAAAACTCAAGGGCGATGTGGGGGCCGAGGTCGCCTTCGACAAGGTCCTGCTCTATTCCGATGGCGAGACCGTCAAGGTCGGCCAGCCGGTGGTTGAGGGGGCTACCGTACACGGTCATATCGTTGAGCAGAATAGGGCGAAAAAAATCCTGGTCTTCAAGTACAAGCGGCGCAAGCGCTATCGTCGCAAACAGGGTCACCGCCAGATGTTTACGGCTGTCAAAATCGACAAGATCGAGGCATAGCATCCGCCGATGCGCGGCAAGCGCAGGCCGGCGGCGGTTGGTCGGCCAGTATCGATGAAGCCGGTGGCTTTCGCACCACTCGACGCAGTGGGCGCCGGCACCGACACCTCACAGCACACAGATGTCGTCCAGGATGGCTCAGGGCGCCGGGGCGAGTGACGATCAAGGAGCAAGACAATGGCACATAAGAAAGCGGGTGGTAGCTCAAAAAATGGTCGCGACAGTAATGGTCAGCGTCGCGGTGTCAAGCGCTATGGTGGTCAGACGGTACAGGCCGGCAACATCATCGTGCGTCAGCTGGGCACCAAGATCCATCCCGGTGAGAACGTCGGCGTCGGCAAGGACTACACCCTCTTCGCAAAGATCGATGGCGTTGTCACCTTCGAAAGAATGGGGCGCTCCCGTAAGCGAGTCAGCGTCTATGCGGCGTGAAATTTATTGACGAGGCAAAGATTACCATAGAGTCCGGTAGCGGCGGAAAGGGGTGTGTATCCTTCCGCCGCGAGCGTTTTATACCAAAGGGTGGCCCTGACGGGGGAGACGGCGGTAGGGGCGCCGATGTGGTCTTCCTGGCCACCCAGCGCCGGCGAACCCTCCAGCAATTCCGTTTCAAACGGGAATTCAAAGCCCCAGGCGGCGGCGCCGGCCAGGGGTCCCAGAAGAGCGGACGCAGCGGCCGGGACCTCGTCATTGAAGTGCCGCCGGGCACCCTCATTCGAGATGCCGAAAGCGGGGCACTTCTTTCAGATCTGGCCACGTCCGGCACCCGCTTCACCGCGGCCCGCGGCGGCCGTGGCGGACGGGGCAACGCCCGTTTCAAGACGTCCACCAATCGAGCCCCCCGCCACGCACAACCCGGCGAACCCGGCGTACGCCTGTGCCTTCACTTGGAGCTCAAACTGCTGGCCGATGTCGGCTTGGTCGGACTCCCCAACGCCGGCAAGTCCACGCTGATGAGGGCTCTCTCCGCAGCCACTCCCAAGGTTGGGGCCTATCCCTTCACCACTCTGACGCCCCATCTGGGCGTCGTTCAGACCGATTGGGGCGAACCTTTCGTGGTGGCCGACATTCCGGGACTGATCGAGGGGGCCCACAAGGGCGCTGGCCTGGGCACCCGCTTCCTAAAGCACGTCGAACGTACCCGTGTGCTGGTGCATCTCCTGGACGCAGCGGGCATCGCACCATCCGATCCGCTCAAGGATTATCACTTGATCAACGCCGAATTGTCGGCCCACAATGCCGACCTCGGTGCCAAGCCCCAGGTCGTGGTCCTCAATAAGATGGACCTGGCAGACGCTGCTGTCGGTGCCCGCCACTTCCAGGCGGCTGCCGAGGCCCTCGATCTGAGCGTCGTTACCATCAGCGCACGTGAGGGCCGGGGGCTCGAACCCTTGATCTCTCACCTGCTGCGTCTGCTGACGCAAGCGTAGCCCAATCTCCCTGGTCACCGCAGAAGAGAAGGCCCATGGCCCGCATCGGACTTTTTGGAGGAACCTTCAATCCCATCCATCGCGGACATATCGCCGTGGCCCGACAGCTGCGGGTGGATTTTCCCCTCGACCGCATCTACCTGATTCCCGCCCATATACCGCCCCATAAAGATCGGGGAGCGCTTGCGCCTGCAGCCCATCGCCAGGCCATGATTCAGCTGGCGCTCGCGGAGATCGCGGACCAGGGGCTTCTGTTGTCCGACGCCGAGCTGCGGCGAGAAGGCCCCTCCTACACGGTGGACACGGTCGAATCGTTTCGCCAGGCACACGCCCCAGAGGATGAGCTCTACCTCGTCATGGGGGCCGATGCCTTCCTGGAATTGGACGCCTGGCGGCATTGGCGCGCCCTGCTGTGCGCCGTCAGCCTCATCGTCATGAGCCGTCCAGGCCCCGGCAGCGAACGCAACTGGGAAACATCCGCCCACTGGAAGCGTCTGGCGGCATATGCGTGCGAGCGCCTGGACGGCGCCTATCGCCTGCTGGCGGGCCCTTTCCGGCTGGAGCATCCCCATTTACCGTCCATTTTCTTCGCCAGTGTACCGGCCTGGGACCTCTCCTCCAGCCAGGTGCGCCGCTGTTTGCAGGGGGGGGAATCCATCGTCCATCTTGTTCCCGAGCCCGTGGCGGCCTATATTGAATCCAAAGGACTTTATCGATGAACAGCAGCGATCCCGCCGATCCAACCCTGGAGCCCTTCATCGAGGCCATCCTGGCGCGCAAGGCCCACCGTCTGGTGGTGCTGGATGTGTCCGAGCTGACCTCCTTCGCCGACTATTTCGTAATCTGCAGCGGTCGCTCCAATCGTCAGGTCACCGCTATCGCCGAACACCTCAAGCGGAGCTTGAAGAAGCAAGCCCTCACGCCCATCAGCGCTGACGGAATCCGCGAGGGGCAATGGGCCTTGCTGGACTATGGGAACGTGATTATCCATGTTTTCTATGAATCGATGCGTGATTTCTACGACCTCGAAGGCCTCTGGTCCGATGCCGTCCGCATCCGCACCGCCGCCATGGAAGCCTACGAGGCGGAGGCCCTGAGCGGGCCCGTGGACGAAGAGTACCATATCGAATAAGCACCCATTTGCGCCCACTTCGACGGTGATGGCGCCAGCGGCGCATCCGCTGCAGCGAGTTTACTTCACCCTCACGCATTCAAACCGGGGCCGCCGTCACGGGCGCCCCGCAGGAGACTTGCAATGACTGCACCCAAGCCGGTGATGCTCATGATTCTGGATGGCTGGGGCCTCCGCGAGGAGAGCGACGCCAACGCCATTGCAGCAGCCGACACACCCAATCTGGAGCGCCTGCTGGCCACTTGCCCCCAATCTCGCTTAACCACCTCCGGCGAAGCGGTGGGACTGCCGGCGGGCGTGATGGGCAACTCCGAGGTGGGACATCTCAACATCGGCGCCGGCCGGGTCGTCTATCAGGATCTGCTGCGCATCGACAATGCCATCGCCGACGGTACCTTTTTCAAGAACGAGGCCATCAACGCCGTCATGGATCGGCTCCTCGCCAATGGCAGGCCCCTCCATCTGATGGGACTCGTCTCAGATGGGGGTGTCCACAGCCAATTGTCCCACCTCGTCGCACTGGTTCGCTTGGCCGCCCAGAAGGGGCTGACAACGGTCCACGTTCACGCCATTCTGGATGGCCGCGACACGCCGCCAGATGGCGGCATCGGCTATCTCCGGACACTGGCCGATGCCCTGACCGAGATCGGTCTTGGGCGCATCGCCTCACTCTGTGGCCGCTATTTCGCCATGGACCGTGACAAACGCTGGGAACGGATCGAACGGGCCTTTGACCTCTACACCCGAGGGCAGGGGCGCCAGGCAACGGATCCCATTGAAGCGATCCAGACCGCCTATGCCGACGGTCAAACCGACGAGTTCGTGGAGCCGGTCGCCATTCTTGATGGTGATGCCCCCGCCCTCATCGAGGATGGCGACGGCATCATCTTCTTCAATTTCCGCGCCGACCGCGCCCGCGAGATCACCCGCGCACTTACCGATCCGGACTTCGACGCGTTCGAACGGCCCGCTCGGCCCGACCTTTGCGGCTATCTTTGCATGACCCTCTACGACGAGAATTTCGACCTGCCCGTCGCCTTTCCTCCCCAGCGCCTCGCGGGTATCCTCGCCGAGGTGATCAGCGACAGGGGCCTGCGCCAATTGCGCATCGCCGAGACCGAAAAGTACGCCCACGTCACCTATTTTTTCAATGGTGGCGAAGAGACCCCCTTTGCGGGCGAAGACAGGGTCTTGATTCCCTCACCGCGCGATGTGCCCACCTATGACCACAAGCCTGAAATGAGCGCCGTGGCCGTCACCGAGGCGGCGCTGGCGCACATCGACCGAGGTGAGCATGACCTGATCGTCCTCAATTTCGCCAACATGGACATGGTGGGGCATACCGGTGTGTTCGAAGCCGCCGTTCAGGCCGTTGAGACGGTTGATGGCTGTGTGGGGCGTATCGTCGACGCGGTGACCACCCGGGGCGGTGCCCTCCTCATCACGGCCGATCATGGCAACGCCGAACGGATGATGGCTGAAAACGGTGGCCCCCATACGGCCCACACCACCAATCCCGTGCGATTGCTGCTCGTCCACCCCAGCCATAAGGGAGTGCGCCTCGCGGACGGCAAGCTTGGCGATATCGCACCCACACTGCTGGCCCTCATGCAACTGCCGCAACCGGCGGAGATGACGGGCAAGTGTCTCCTCCTCAATGACTGACAGCGACCGGGGAGAGACCACCGGGGCGCTCCAGACCAAGTACACCCGTTTGCAGGATCGTCTGCGCGCCCTGATGCCGGCCCTGGTGGCCTTCTCCGGCGGTGTGGACTCCACCCTGCTGCTGCGCTGCGCCCGCGAGGTGCTGAAAGATCGGGTATTGGCACTCACCGTCGACACCCCCTACCTGCCGCGGCGGGAATTGGCGGAGGCGCGAAACCTGGCGCGCCGGCTCGGTGCCCGCCACCGTATTCTCACCATACCCCTACCGACCGAAATCGCCGACAACCCCGAGCGACGCTGCTACATTTGCAAGACGCAGGTCTTCGCCCAGATCCGTGACGAGGCGGAGCGCCTCGCGATCCCCCACATCCTCGACGGAACCAACGCCGACGATCTGGGCGCCTACCGCCCCGGCCTCAAGGCCCTCACGGAGATGCGCGTGGTGAGCCCGTTGGCCGAGGCCGGCCTGACCAAGGCGGAGATCCGCGAACTCTCGCGCGAATTGGGGCTGGCCACCTGGGACAAGCCCGCCTACAGTTGCCTCCTCACCCGCTTGCCCCACGGCGTCCAGGTGACCTCGACGCTGCTCGCCCGTATCGAGGCAGCCGAAACCATTCTCCGTGACGCCGGTTTCGCCGCCGTGCGGGTGCGGTTTCACGTGCACGACCGCGTGGCCCGCATCGAGATACCACCAGCGGATTTCGAGGCCTTCATGACCTACCAACGCGACGTCGGCCTGGCCGGACAATTCCATACGCTCGGCTTTGCGTTTACAGCTCTCGATTTACGGGGCTATGTTTCCGGGAGCATGGATCCCAAGGGGACCGACGGTCAATGACATATTCCATTGAGGACGATCCGACCCAAGGATCGCCGACGGGAGGTGCTGAGATGACGGCTGGATCGCATGGGGACACCTTGATCGATTACCTGTCCGGTTCGACCATCAGCGCGGCCGGTGCCGAGGAGAATCGCCAGGCGCTCCTCAAGTATCTGGTGGCGGAGAAGGGGTATGCCAAAACGGATCTGGCCACCGACGTCCCCATCCGTGTGACGGTCGCCGGGGAGACCTATGCGAGCACGGTGGATGTGGTGGTGCAGGTTGCCGGTGAGGCCGTTTTAGTGATCAAGTGTGCCGCCGGATCGCTGGGATCCCGGGAGCGCGAGGCGATCTCGGCCGCCCGCCTCTTGGCGCCGACACCCCTGCCGCTGGCGGCCGTCTCCGACGGCCGCACCGCTACCCTGCTGGACACGCGAACGGGAAAGCCGATGGGATCCGGTCTGGCGGCGCTCCCCGATCCGGCCGCCGCCAGCCGCTATCTGACGGATCATCCCGCGCTGCCGCTGGACGCTGTCCGCCGTGAGCGCGAGAGCTTGATTTTCAGATCGTATGACGGGATGAACGTTCACCGCCTGGGCGGCGCCTGACCGATGTTCCCTTCGTCAGTCTCAGCTCTTCGCTGGGAAACGGTGACGCTCCACCAATTCGATGAGGATGTGAATCACCTTGATGTGCAGTTCCTGCACCCGGTCGGCGAATTTACCCGCCGGGGTGCAGATGGCGATGTCGGCCGCCGCCGCCAGCGGGCTGCTGGTCTGGCCGGTGAGGGCGATGGTCGTCATCCCGAGGGCCTGCGCAACCGAAAGGGCCCTGAGAACGTTGCGGCTCTTTCCGCTGGTACTCAATCCCAGCAGAATATCCCCTGCGCGACCGTGGCTTTGGAGGTAGCGTGAGAAGATCTCTTCGTAACCGAAATCATTGGCCACGCAGGTGATGTGGCCGGGATCGCTGATGGCGACGGCCGCCATGCCGGGGCGATCCCTGCGGAAGCGCCCGGTGAGCTCCTCGGCAAAATGGACCGCGTCGCACATGGAGCCGCCGTTGCCGCAAGCGAATACCCGCCCGCCCTCCTCGAAGCACGCCGTGAGGCGCTCCGCGGCGGTGCCGATGCGGTCCAAGGTTTCCGCATTCGCCAGCAGTCGATCCAGGGCCGTGCGGGCCTCCTCAAGACTCTGCCGGATCACGTCTCTCATCTGAAACCTCCCTAGGGTGCGGATGGGGGCGTTCCCCCATCATCGGATCGGCGTTTGCAGGCCTTAAAACGCGTAGCCGGCTCCGATGATGGCGTGCAGGGCGGCGTTGGGGACATCGGCATGTCCGTCGGCAATGGGGATGCGGGCCCAGGAGGCGGTGAACTTGCCCTCCAGCGACAGGAAGAGGGCTTTGGTGAAATGAAGCCGCTTTTCCAGGGCCAGCTGACCCGTAACGCCGGAGATGTAAAAGCCGTTCAACCCGCCGTCATCCTCGTTCTCCTTATCCCGAACACGCGTTTCGGGATGGGTCATCACAATTCCACCGCCGATCCGGTAGATCAGGCCATGGCGTCTGAGCGCATAGTTGATGGTATTGAGATTGTAGCCATGGGAGATTTGAAACTTCTGGACCTCGTCGGGCTTGTTGCGCAGGAAGAGCTTGTGGTGCAAGCTTTCGAACTCCCACGCGCGATCCCCCTTCCAGCGGCCGATCTTGAGATTGTAGTAGGGCGCCATAGTGGACCAGGCGCGGGTCTTGTATTCGGCATTGACCTTTAGGTCGTCCTCCCCATCCTGTTCAATCAACAGGGGGGTCTTGAAATTGTAGGCGGTCCCGGTGGCGATCTGGAACACCCACTGGGGTTTCTCCTGAGCCTTCGCGGGCAGGGGGGCCATAATTACGGCGGTGATGAGCCATAGGGTGAGTGTCGATAGCGTCATTCGCATCTATCTGCTCCTACTTTCGGTGTCGGCAGGTGATCTCGGGTGAGGTCGTGATTACCACAGCAGTGCCCATACCAACCCCAGACGGTTTCGGTCAAGGAGAAGCCGGGGCAGCGCTTCGTAAAAGCGCTCCGGGGTAAACCAGAGGGTGGGCAGGATGCCGATGAGGGCGCCGGCGACCACATCTTCGGGGTCGTGCTTCTCGGCGGCGATGCGGCTGTGGCCCACAATCCCAGCGCCCAGACAGGCCGGCAGGCCTAAACGCCAACCGTAACGCCGGGTAATGAACGCCGCTCCGGAAAAGGCGGCCGACGTGTGCCCTGATGGAAACGCCATGTCACCACCGTTGGGGCGCTCCTTGTGAATGCCCAATTTCAGCGCATAGGTGGTGGCCAAGGTTGTGGCGAAACTGCGGACAAACTGCCGGCGCCCCGTCGGATCCTCCTTGATCCAGGTCACGCCATAGGCCGCACTCGGCAAGAGGACCTGAAGAAGATCGCCACTCACTTCCAGCGTGTCGGCCGCCGCTGGCCGTGCGATCAGCAATGTGAAGAGGAGGGTGAGACCCGCTGCGCTGCGGAGATCTGGGCACATCCGCCTCACCGCTTCCGGGCTTCGGCGGTCCCCGGCCGTCCATCGACGAGGTGCAGCAGGGCCGGCGCCCGGTCGATGAGGAGGGGGTCATGGGTGGCCACCAGGACCGTTATCCCCAGCTCGCCCGGCAGGGCCCGCAGGAGATCGAATAGGGCCAGGCCGGCCGAGGAATCGAGATTGGCGGTGGGCTCATCTGCCAGCACAAGACAGGGGCGGTGGATGAGGGCCCGGGCCACCGCCACCCGTTGCTGTTCGCCGCCGGAGAGGTCGGCGGGGTATGCCTCGGCCCGGTCGGCCAGACCCACTAGATCGAGCTGATGGCGGATGCGGGCCGCCTGGCCGTGGCCTTGTGTCAACAGCAGGGGCAGCTCCACATTCTCGTAGACGGTGAGGTGACGCAGGAGATTGTTGCCCTGGAAGATGAAGCCGATACGGTGTCGCCGGAAATCGGCCAATTGGGTCTCGTTCAGCTGGTGGAGCGGGCGCCACTCCACCCAGACCTCACCACTGCTCGGCCGTTCGATCCCGCCGATGATCTGGAGCAGGGTCGTCTTGCCCGATCCGCTGCTGCCCGCCACCACCCAAAATCCCCGCTGGGCGCTGTTCCAGGTCAACCGATCCACCGCCCGTATCGGGGAGTGGCCGCCAGCGTAGGTACGGGTGACCTGTTCCAGATGGATGGTGGCGTTGGATGGACACGTGTGCACGGCTTGTGGCTCTCCTAATCGGTGCGCAGCAGATCGGCCGTCGTCCGCCGCCGACAGATCCGGGTGGGCAGATAGGCGGCCAGGAGGCTGACTGTCAGGGCGATCCCGGCCGGCCACGCCAGGCCGGATGGGATGGTGCGCGGGTGGATCACGCCGCTCACCAGAAAATAGCGGTTGTGGGAGGTCCAGCGGGTCAGGTCGATGCCGGCCACCCCCATCAGTTCGGTGGTCAGCCACCCAACACTCAAACCCAGCAGGGTGGCCGCGAGGCAGATCGTGAAGCTCTCCATGAATACCAGGGCTTCCAGCTCTCCGGGGCGCAGCCCCATGGCCTTTAAAATACCGAATTCGCGATACCGTTCAACGATGGTCAGGACGAAGGTGTTGCTGATGCCGAAGCCCACCAAACCGTAGACCAAAACCAAGAGGATGCCCATTGAGACGGCATTCATCTCGATGAGCTGGACCAGATCGGGCATGAGGGTGCGCCAGGTGTGCGAGCTTGCGCCGGCGGGAAGCAGGGGCTTCAGGCGCTGCTGCTCCTCTCCGAGGGATGCGACCCGGTCGTAAAAAAGAGCGAATTCGGTTACCCCATCGGCAGGCGGCTGCGGAAGGCTACCCATGGACAAATAGGCAACGCCGCGATCGAAATGAGCGATACCGGTGGTGTAAATGCCGCAGACGGTCCACTGTCCCAAGTGTCGTCCGTCGGCGCCCCACAGATCGATGGGGGCGCCGGTTGCCGCACCGATGGTGGCGGCCAAATCGGCGCCCAGCAATATCTCTCCCTTGCCGGTGGCCGGGTATCGGCCGGTGCGGATCCGCCCAGCGATGGCGGTGGCCGCGCGTTCCGAATCGGGGGCCACCGCATAGATAGTGGCGGGCGCCGCGCTGTGCGGGCTCTTGAGCAGGACACTGAAGCGCCGGCGTTGGAGAAGGACCGCCAGCCGATCGTTCGCCTTGATGGCATCGACGAACTCGGTCGGGTTTGCCGCGGCCCCGGTGGGAATCTCGATGAAGATATGGCCGCTGTGAAGGCGCACCGAATTGTTCACCATGGCATCATTGATACCCACGGTGATTCCCACCAGAACCACTAGGATGGCCGTGCCCACCAGGATGAAACCGCCGGTGGCGATGCTCTTGCGCCGATGGCGGCGCACCTGTCGCAACGCCAGCCGAAGATATGTGGCCGGTGTCAGCGTCGTCACCGTCGAGACCTGATGTTCAGGAGCGCGTTGGGATGACCATACAAGGTGGTCAGAATTCCTAAGAAGAGACGCCGTCGGGTTTTTCCCAAGGGGAGACCGCCATCGGCCAGAAGACGCAGGGCGCCTTCGAGTTGATCGATGGCGGCCTGAAGGGTGGTTTGGGCCGCCTTCGGGAAGCGTCTGTACAGGCCGCTATCCGCTACCAGCTCTTCGCCGGGCGTATGGTTGCTGAGGGCAGCCAGTCGCTTTTTCTCGGCCGCATCGGTTCCATGTGCAATGGTGGCCGCCAGATAGTTGTGCTTGGCGGCTGCCAGATCGGCGCCCAGATCACTGAGATCGTCCAGGATCTGGCAGCCGATGCCGAACTGCTCCAGGCCTTCCAGAAAGGCCTCCACTAGGGGGTCGCTGGCGTGAATATCGCCCAGCGCCAGTGGTGCCGCCAGGGGGGCGGTGAACAATAGACCTGTTTTGGGTCGGTGAATCTGCGCCAGAACCTGAGCTGGCGTGAGGTCCTGATGCGTGCCCGCTTCCTCCATGGCCTCCTCCCGTCCACTGGCCGAGATCGCTGTGAGGGAAATGTTCAGCAGCGCGTCAGCCTCCGCCGGCGAGAAGGTGCCAGTAGCCACCGCTTCCTGCAGGAGGGCGAAAAAGATGCGGTCCGCCAGCAGCAGACTGTGCACGGACTTGAAAATCCTGGCCCCTGAGGGCAGATCGGTGTCGAAGAGCTCCTTGAGTTCGTCGTCCAGCAGGTTGTCACAGGCCGTCACCCAGACACGGTAGCAATGGTTTAGACGGGCGTAGAAATGTCGTCGCAGGGCTGGGAGTTCCAGCAGGTGGAAAATGGCGATAAAGAGGACCGAGAAGTAGTTGTGACGCAGGGACAGCCAGGCTTTGGGAATCGGCTTGAGGTGAATGCCCGAACCGTTCAGTAGACGCTGGCCCACCTCCCAGAAGTGCCGCACCACGCCCTGCTGCTCGCCCAGACTGCGGCGGAAGAGCTCGAGATCGAGAAGAAAGTCGAATTCCGGCATGTGCGGCCCTTGACCTGGGGTGCCTTGCGCGCCGTTGGTGTCTAGCGGAACCGATGCGAGCAGATCCTACTGCCGGTTTACTCGCCCGCCACCGATTGACCGCAGTGCTTGCAGATCTTCGCCCGCTTTTTGATGATTTCGGCACAGAAGGGGCATTCACGGGTGAAATGACGCTCGTGAATCTTGCTGATAGCCGCGTCCACGGCCTCCTGTATTTTGGTATTTCCAAACTTCAGGTCGCGGATGGGATCGATGGCGCCCAGTTCACCGATATCGCCGATCATCTCGGCCGCCTTCAAGCGCACCCGTGCCGGTTGGCTACTGTCGGTGAGAAGCCCCAGGACGGTGATGTCATCCTTGTCCACATAGGCGTCGGCGAGGATGGAGAATCCTCTTTTGATATTTTGCTTGAGGGCTTCCTCCTGGGCCAGTGTCTGATCATCGATGATTTGGCCTTTGGCGCCCATGGGACTAAAGACCGGCATCACTTCAAAATTGTCCTCGCCGGGGTAGGCGAAACAGCGATAAGACGCCCGCTGGGCATAGTTTTCCATGAGGTTGTCCCATCCCTGGGTATAGCAGGGGCAGCCGTCGTTGAAGCAGAGAAACAGATAGGGCGAACCCCACCCCAATCCATCACCGACGTTCACCGGCGGCACCTCCCAGATCTGCATCTCTTTCTCGCAATGCGGGCAGGTGGGTTTCGTCATCTCGAGCACTTTTTCAAGGACTTCCTCTTTGGTTTCAAATGCCATTATTGTCGATCTCCATCTTGGGTCAATGGGTTAGCGATACCTTATTGGGGAGCAGCCTCCCGCGGAAAGGCGTTGCTGGGTGATTGTCTGGGATCGCTGGGGCGATGGGGCAGCCACCCGTCGCGCCCTGGCCTTCACTGCGAATCACTGTGAAAGGCCAGGCGGACCTGGTAGCTGGCGCCGCTGGCGGCGTTGACCAGCTTGAGGCGCAGGAGGCTTGCCGACTGGGCCTCGCCGGGAAAAAAGAGGATCCCGTGGGCCAGGGTTTCGGGCTGAATCGCTTTGTTTTGCAGGGATTTGGCCCTGAGATCGGTGACGATTTTGCGCCGGGCATCGCCCGAGGCGAACCCCTGCGCACCGCCCAAGGTAGCGCCGGCGGCGGCACCCACGGCGGCGCCTTTGCCCAGGGCCTCTCCCACATCTCCACCGGAGACGATGCCGACTGCGGCGCCGATGATGGTTCCGGCGGCCGCACCGAGAAAGCCCTTGTAGGCGCCCTCTTTGGCGATCTCCTTGGTTTGGGCATATTTGGTGGCGCGTTCATGGGCCATGTCCTGGGTCAGCAGGGGCCATAAGTTGCCCTCCTGATCCTCGAGAAAGGTCTGGCTGGTGTCGATCTCCAGCTCCTCTTGGCCCTGGTTGTCGAAAACCAACTGGACCGGCAGCATGCCGGCGCCACGGATGTTGAAACCAAAGGCATCTTCTGCCGCGTCTTCGGCCACGAACGCCTGACCGCCGATGACCGTGTTGGCCACGGTCGCCGTATTGCCATAGGCCGCGGGGGCTTTGAAGGGAAGGGGCTGTGCTTTGTAGCTGGTGCCACAGCCCGCGATGAACCCGACGAGAAGCAGGATTGGCCACACCAACGGGCGAAAGCGTATCATGTGTCTCTCCTCTTGTTTCGGCCGCCACCCGCCGCCAGAAAGCTTGCCGTATGAATCCGCGCAGATGCACGCTTTCTCCGCCGTCGGGAGCGTCCACAAATTGGCCATCAATATAAGTATCTCAAGTGCAAACCGCAACGATTAAGCGCGTCGTTCCACGCTTTTTTGGGGGCTCTCCGGGCTTGGCAAGCCGGCCCGCGATTCGGTATGGTGGCCTATCCGTGGACCTCAAACCGGGCAGCCAAAGGAGGACCCCATGCGTCACGGCGAAGCGCTGGTGTATGCGGATCTGACCACCGAGCAGATGGCCATCGTGGCCGCGGCCGAAGAACAGCTGCCGGCCGACGTCCGCTTGGTGGCTGTCAAACGCACCAGCGAGATGTTTGTGCTGGAGGCCAAGCTGGCGCCGAACGAGTGGTTGCGCGTTGACCAGGTGTACCCTGAGATCGAAGATTTGAAGAGCTTCTACAGCGACGGCGAAGCCTGCAAGGCGGCCAAGGCGGCTCTTAAAGGATTCCTCATCAGCAACAAGCTGAAACCCCAGCTAAAAAAAAGGCCCATCCGCATCCGCGTGATCCGAGCCAGCGACGAGGATTGATCCATGAGCGGCGAAATGCTCAGTGACCTCAGCCGCCGTCTGCAGCGGCCGCTTCTGATCCGCGGCCGTCGGCTGGCGAACCGACTGGTGCTGTCGCCCATGGCGCAGCTGGGGCACGTGGCATACCGGCAGTTACTGGATGGGTTCGGAGGCTGCGGCTTGATGTTCTCGGAGATGTGCAGCGCTCGCCGAGTCCCCACCGAGACGCCCTCCCGATCCACCTATTTTCGCTGGCGTGACGCGGAACGCAAGCGGCTGGTGATTCAGATCGTTGGCGCGGACCCGGATGAGATGGCTGCCGCCGCGGTGCGGATCGCCGCCGAAGGGCTCTTCGGAGTGGATTTGAACTTCGGCTGTTCGGTGGCCGCCATCTGCAAGCGCAAGTGCGGGGCCGCCTTGCTGGCGTCACCGGATCGGGCGGAAGCCATCGTACGGGCGGTTCGGCAAGCGATGGATCTGCCCCTCTTCGTCAAGTTCCGCACCGGCTGGAAAGATGACCCCGAGCTGCCGGTTGAGCTGGCCCGTCGATTCGCAGCCGCAGGTGCCGACGCCCTCACCTTCCATCCCCGGGTGGCCCCCGACCGCCGGAACCGGCCCGCGAAGTGGGCCTATATCCGGCTCGTCAAAGCCGCCGTGGAGATTCCCGTCTTTGGCAACGGCGACGTCTTCTCGGCCGCCGACTGTCTGCGCATGCTCGAGACCACCGGCTGCGACGGCGTGGCCGTGGGACGCATGGCCATCACCCAGCCCTGGCTCTTTGCCCATTGGGTCCTGAAGGCGGTGCCGCCGGCGCAGGTCTATGCCGAGACCCCCCTGGCCATGGCCCGACTCCTCAACCACCACTTCGAGCCAGCCAGCGCGCTGAGACGCTACAAGAAGTTTCTCAGCTACTATGCCGCCAACTTCCGCTTCGGCCACACCCTGTACAGCAAGACGGCCAACGTCCCCTCCATGGCGGCGGCCATCGCCGCCGTGGAGCGTTTCTTCGCCGCCCCCCCAGAACGGCTGGCCCAGCCGAGTATCGTGCGCTTCGCCTGATCCGCCCCTCCAACACGCCCGCAATTGGGCAGCGCCAAGTCATTCACCACAGCCAACGCTGCCGCAGATCGATCCCCACTGGATCGCTTTTACCCGCTGGGATCGCGACCGCCCCCCGAACTGGATACTTTTTCCCCATGGCCGCCCAGGGGCAGATGGGCTGCGGTTGCAAGGGCCACTATCATTTAATCATCTTAGATAATGATAACAAATGGTTGGTTTTGGTGTGGTTGCGTTTGGCCCGGTGTGGCATACCTGTTGCTCAATCCATAGCCAACACAATTCGCTCAATCCACATTGAAACTAACAAGGAGGCAAGACCATGAAAAGGATTCGTATGCGTCACGTTGTTGTGCTGCTGGCCGCAATCGCTATGGTGGGGATTGGCACCAGTGCAATGGCCTATCGCGGCTGGATGAACAGTGAAGGCGGCTATGGCGACTGTTCCGGCGGCGGTTGTGACGGCGTTGCCGCCGATCTGACCGAGGAGCAGCGCACCCAGTTGAGGGAATCCCGCCAGGCCTTTTTCGAAGACACCGAGGCCCTGCGGGATCAGCTGCGTGACAAGGCCGATGAACTGCACACCGTCCTCGCAGCCGATTCGGTGGATGCCGCTGCGGCCGCTGAACTGCAGACCGAGATCTCCGGGATCAAGGCCGAACTGGACCAGAAGCGCCTGGCCCATCGCATCGAGATGCAGCAATTGTTTCCCGAACGCGAAGGCGGCCCGCGCTACAAGGGGGGGCGTGGCTTCGGCCGGCGCGGTGGTGGCTGTGGGCGCTGGTAGGTACCCACGCCGATTTTACGCAACCTTCCGCTAAACCAGCGGCCGCCGGCATCGCCGGCGGCCGCTCTTGCTTGATACCCAGATGCACGATGCCCGTCAATCGACGGATGGCGGGCACCATCGTCCCAAGCCGACCAACGGCAGGTCACCGCTGGGGCAGATGCCGCCATACCGCGTCGAACAGTAACCGGGAAGCGTCGTAGGCCCCCTGTGCGTCGCCGGCTTGGATGGCGGTGAACAACCGGCGGTGATCCTTCACCGATTCCTGCAGGACTTTGACGTTGTGGATATCCAGACGACGCGCACTGAGCACGGCCTGGCGCATGGTGACGCCGATCTGGGCCAGAAGCTCGTTGTGGCTCGCCTCCATGATGGCCATGTGGAAGGCCATATCCACGGCCAGATAGGTCTCGTAGTCAAAGCGGCTTCCATCCGTTGCCGCCGTCAACATCTCAGCCATCTCCTCCAGCGGTTCGGCAATGGCCGCGATCTCCGTTGGACTGCAGCGTTCAGCGGCGCAGCGGGCCGCTTCGGACTCGATCAGCCGGCGCACCTCGGTGACCTTGCGCAGGAACTCCACCTTGCCATCCACCTGCAGTTTCCATGTGAGAACATCTGCATCGAAGAGGTTCCAATTGCTGCGCGGCTGCACCAGGGTACCCACCTTGGGTCGCGCCTGGATAAGACCCTTCTGGGTCAGCACTTTGGTGGCCTCCCGCAGGACACCCCTGCTCACCTGGTACTCTTTGCACAGGGCGTCCTCGTTGGGCAGGGTGGTTTCGCTGGGATAATCCCCCTTGAGGATTCTAAGGGCGATCTCCTCCATGATGTATTCATAGAGCTTGCGGTGATAGGCTTTGGGGGGCATGCGGTTGCCTTCGATGCCTTTGGTGGGGTGTGATGGATACTAACGTATGGGGGCGCTGTCGCCCATCCCATGATGCCGCTGGTCGTTAGATCCAATCATTTAATCGTCCTATGATTGAATATCCCGAATTAAAGGCCGCGTCAAATGGGACGCGAAACCCTTTCAAGCCGGTGGTTTGGTGCTTGACAAGATGACGCGCCTTGCGTAATGATTATATAATTATATAATGAATGAATGATATGTAATAACGGGATTGATTTCAAGTTTTCCTTGCCCGGGTTCGCTATGCTAACCGGATGGCTCTTTCATCTCTTGCAAAAGCGCATCGCTCCCCGAATGGTAATGGCACCCGGATAGGACCCGCAGCGCCTGCGGTCCTCTTCGTAGAATTAACGGATGGGGGACACCCCCATTGCAGGGTTGTCAGCAGGTTCGCCGCCACCGCCAGGATTACGCCCTCCACACGAGAGGGTACCCACTTTCTGAGATCTTCCAAAAAGAGCTTGAGTCGCCAATGGCGCTTCCACCCTGCTGGTCCGCCTTGATGTGACCCGCCTCCGCGTTCAGGCGCCGTTTGAACAAGGCTCAACTCCATGTATCTGAGCATGGCGAAGTATATCGAAGGGCTGTCTGCTCTGATCATGCATCCATCACCACCAGGGGTGGCACCCGGACCCCTCGATGGCTGCCTTCGGCAGCCCGATGGTTTCGGACACCGTCCCATGCCGAACCATCAACCTGGCACTTGGCAATCGTCGTCGGCGGTCCAAGGTCGGAATGCCGAGTCCAACTAATATTAAGGTGTGCCGTGTACGTCGACGGATCCATCCCTGCGGCCGTGGCGGCATTCCGGTGATCGTCAAAGGGGCCATCTGACGGGTGCTGAATCCAGGACGACGCTTCATTTTGAAGTGATTGACCATTAATCTGATCCACTCTGGACAGGGGAGGCGTTTATGGAGGCATTTAAAAATCTTCTCTACCCGATTGCGCTGACGGAAGTTTCGCCCAAGGTGGTGCCGTACGTGGTCACCATGGCAAAGCAACTCGATGCAGATGTTCACCTGCTGCATGTATTACGCCGGTTCGATTGGTACGTGGACACCTATGTGTCTGATCCCCCAAAACCCGATTTCAAACGCATTGCCAGTGACTTCGAAACCCAGCTGATCCAGGGTGTGCAGGAGAAACTCAAAGCGTTTCAGCTGAAGCACTTACAGGATACCCGCGTCGCAAAAGCCAGTGTGGTCTCCGGAACGCATTACAAGCGGATCATCGAATATGTAAAAACCGAGCAGATCGATCTCGTCATTATGGGGACCGGAACCACGATTCAAAAAATGATGTTCGGCTCGGTCGCGGATAAAGTCTCCCGGCTGGCGCCGGTGCCCGTCATGTTGGTCAAATCCAGCTAAGATGCATGCCATCGTAGGCAGACCAAGAATAAAGGAGAAAAATCATGGCTGACAAACGTGAAAAGCGGGATCCGTATCTCTGGGAAGCATTGGTCTCGATCCTGGGGCTGATAATTTTTATCAGCCTGGCGATCTTGCGCTATGAAACAGATGCCCATGTTCCAATTCTACTGGGGGTGTTTGTGGCGGCGATGATCGGCATGCGGGCCGGTTATACGTGGAAGGAGATTGAAACCGGCATGCTCAACGGCATCACCAACTCCCTGCAGGCCATCGTGATTCTGTCCATTATCGGCATCCTCATTGGCGTTTGGATCTTGAGCGGCGTCGTCCCCACCCTGCTCTACTACGGCCTGAAAATACTGCATCCCACCATATTTCTGCCGGCGGCTTTGATCATCTGCTCCATCACCTCGTTGGCCACCGGCTCCTCCTGGGGTACTTCGGGAACCATCGGTATCGCCCTCATCGGTATTGGCGATGGCCTGGGCTTCCCGTTGCCGGTCGTGGCCGGGGCGGTTCTATCCGGTGCCTATTTCGGCGATAAAATGTCCCCGCTCTCCGACACGACCAACATGGCGCCGGCCATGGTCGGCACGGATCTGTATACCCACATCAAACACATGAGCTACACGACCGGCGTCAGCTATGCGCTGACCTTGATCATCGAGATCGCACTTGGCTTTTTTTACGGCGGCGGAGAGACAAGCATGGACAGCGTCAACACGATCCTGACCGGTATCGACGCCCAGTTCAGCGTCAATCCCCTATTGCTGCTGCCGCCGCTGATTGTCATGGCGTTGGCGTTTAAAAAGATTCCGGCGGTTCCGGGCATTGTGATCGGAATAATCGCGGCCGCCATTCTGGGGGCGATTCTCCAGGGCAATAGCTTCGGCAACCTGCTCTCCGCGGCCTATGGCGGTTATACCAGCAATAGCGGCGTGGAGGCTGTCGACAACCTGCTGACCAAAGGTGGCTTTCAATCCATGATGTACACCGTGTCTTTGGTGATCTGCGCCATGATGTTCGGCGGCATCATGGAAAAAACCAATCAGCTGCGCGTCGTTGTGAGCGTCATTCTCAAAAAGGCGCAGTCAACAGGCTCCGTGATCACGGCCACCATATTGACCGCCATCGGTTCCAACCTGATCCTGTGCGACCAGTACATGTCCATCGTCATGACGGGCAAGATGTACGCCCAATCATATACGGACAAAGGCCTGCATCCAAAGAATCTGTCCCGCGCCATCGAGGACAGTGCGACGGTCACGGCCAACCTGGTGCCGTGGAACTCGGGCGGCGCATACCAGGCGGCCACCTTGGGGGTGCCCACCATTGCGTACCTGCCGTTTAACTTCTTCTGTTGGCTGACACCCGTCGTTTCGATGCTCTACGGCTGGTTCAATATCACCATCACGCCCTTGGAGGAGGAGGCCGAAACACCCGACGCAGTGGCCGCGTCAGATTCCGTCTAGCGGCATGAGGGACCATCGTTTGCAGATGTCAGCGACAACACGCAAAGGGAGAGAGGGACATGTCTAAGACAATCTACGCGAAGATTATCCTTGTCCTTACCTTGGCCGGGCTATGGTTGGTGTCCGGTATCGGATCTGCCTGTGCGGCAGATATGGAGTTATCGCCAGATTCGACCCTGGAAGGGATCCTCCAGCGCGGTGAACTGCGGATCGGCCTGGAGGTGGGCTACATGCCTTTTGAGATGATCGACAAACGCAGCGGTTTGCGACAGAAGGCGATTCAGCACGGCGGGTTTCGGCGCAAGGGCCGTCAACTCAGTCTGATGGGCTTCGATATCGATATGGGCATTGAGATGGCCGCGGCACTGGGGGTCAAGCCGGTGTTTGTGGACACCTTCTGGCCCAGTATCATACCGGCCCTGAATCTCGGCCGCTTCGACATCATTTTCGGCGGCATGTCCGTCACCGAGGGACGGAAGAAGCTCGTTGATTTTGCCGACCCATTTATGACGGTGGGCCAAACCGTCCTGCTCAACGCCAAGCATAAAGAGAGCGTGAAATCCTACAAGGACCTCAACGACGCCAAATTTGTGGTGGTATCCAAACCCGGCACCACCGGTGAGGAAGCCGTGCAGCGCCTGATTTCCAATGCCACTTATGAGACTGCCGATACGGAGATCGAGGGGGCCATGCGCGTTTTGGCAGGCTCGGCGGATGCTTTTGTCTACGACCTGCCCTTTAATGCGGTGTTTCGGGCCATGCATCCGTCCGATCAGCTGATCTTCCTGGACGAACCCTTCACCAATGAACCCATTGCCTGGGCGGTTCGGAAAAACGATCCCGATTTTCTCAAATGGTTGAATACATTTTTGGCGGAGATCAAGCAGGACGGGCGTTTTCAAAAAATGCACGACAAGTGGTTCAAGAACACCGACTGGTTCAAATACGCCCGCTGAGCGCAACCGTCGGGTAGCAGGGTCGCCACAAATCATTGCGGTCTGCTTTGGGCGCAACCCATAGAGCGGTCAGCCCCAAAGGGCATTCATCTCCCGATGGGTATCTCATGCTGAGACCGCTACCGAGAGCAACTCGTATCTGCCGAGAGCCCCCTGCCCATCGCAGGGGGCTCACTGCTGATAGCAAATGATTTGTGCCGCTTGACGGATCGATATGGAATTCGGTCGCTAGATGCAGATGCTTATCAGACAGAAAGGCGGCCATTGGGAACCCGGAGCGTTGCGTTTCAGATGGCAATGATCTACCCGCTATAGACGATGACATGGGCGCTGCACCAAAAACCACTAAACGAGCCGTATTGCTACTTCTCGCCTTGGG
>JASJCL010000035.1 GCA_030066015.1 Desulfosarcinaceae bacterium
GACTCCTTTGGTTTTCGTTAAATGATTAAATCGTTGCATCGGCTTGCCGGCTGGCACTTCAGGAAGCTGACGGTACCCCCAGCTCTCTTTCCGTGTCGAGCACGATCTGACGAATGCCGGCCAGAACTGCTTCCGGCAGGGGATCGGGCTGATGGTTGGCCAGGATCCAGCGGGCCTTCTCCACGGCTCTCTCATAGGCGCTGGTGGCGCCCCTCTCCTCCCAGGTGGCCCGCATGCGGCGGTCGACCAGCTCGGGCTTGGACTGGGACCGCATCCCCTTGAAGGTGTGCGGGTGCATGAGAAAATCCTTGCCGGGCCCCATCTCCTTGATGACGTCCACTGCAAGGCTCTCATCGCTCACCGGGATGCCGTGCACGGTGAAGTTGATCATGCGGGCGAATTCGCAGTCGAGCACCAGTTGACCGTAGTCGAAGGTGATGCCGCTTTCGAGCATTCCCAGACCATAGATCATGTTGGCGCCTGCCAACGCGGGGATCATGGCGGTCAGGGTCTTCTCGTGGCCCATCTGGGTGTCGGATATCTTGCCGTCGCCCTAGCCGCCGGCAACGTAGCTGGGCAGGGCGTAGTAGCGGGCCAGGCGTGCCACGGCGCCGCTGATCAGGGCACACTCGGGGGTGCCCACGGTGGCAGCCGCCATCTTGAGGTCCATGGCGGTGGTGGAGCTGCCGTAGATCACCGGGGCGCCTTTGCGGGTCAGTTGACTGAGGGTGATGCCCGAGAGGATCTCGGCATTGTGGGTCACCAGGGTGCCGGCCAGGGTCACCGGGGCGGTGCCGCCGGCCATGGCCATGCTGAGGATGTTGCAGACCACGTTGTTTCTGGCGGCCGCCATAATGATCTCGCAGCAGTCCTGGATCAGTTGGAGGGGGCTTACCGGGCAGGTGGTGAAGCTCACCAGGGGGCGCCGTTTGAAGGCCTCGATGCCGCCGGCGATGAGGCGCCCCATCTCCAGGATTTTGCCCAGCAGAAAGCCGTTGACCGGCCCGAAGGCGCAGTGTTTGGTGGTGTTGGTCAGGTAGGCCTCGGCGTTGTGCAGGGCGACGGCGGCCTGGTCCACGTCGTGGGCCCCCATGGCCTTCTCGCAAAAGTCCACCTCGGGAAGATAGTCGATCACACGGGCCGAGTCCACCAGGTCCTGCTTGACCGGGTCGCGGTTCTCGCCGGTCGCGAGATCGTTGATCTTGACCCCTTCGCTGAAGTTGGTGAAGTGGACCCGGTTGCTCTCCAGCACCAGATCGTGTTTGGGGTCGCGGCCGGCCAGGACCACCTGGGGGGGGGCCGATCGAACGGCATCCTCCACCAGGTAGGGCGGGATGCGCACGATTTTGGCCGCGGCATCCACTTCGGCGCCGTGGTCGCCGAAGCAGGTCCGGGCCGTGTCGTCCTCCACAAAGACCCCGGTCTGGGCGAGCACCTCCAATGTGCCCAAATGGATCTCCTCCACCTCCTCTTCGCTGAGGATCTCCATGCGCAAGCCACCGTTGCGCTCTCTGCCGGCGTGATGTCGTCGGTTCATAGGAATTCCTTGGAACTTAAAAAGATTGATGGGTACACCATAAGGAAGGTAAAGATCGACAAAAGCGTGCGGTAGAATTTTATCTCCCGCCGCGTTTTATAACCTCCCAGCGAGAGACAATTTCGGCTGCAAGCGCCTTCAAAGGGCTACACCCCATCCGCCACCACCGCATCGGCCTCCATCTCCACCAGCCAGGCCGGGTCGATGAAACGGCTCACCTCCACGAAGGTGCAGGCCGGGCGTATCTCGCCGAAGAATTCGCCATGGGCCCGCCCGGCCTCCTTCCAGCGATCGATGTCGGTGAGCATGACGCGGGTGCGGATGATGTCCTCCCGGCGTCCGCCGGCGGCGACCACCGCCGCCAGGATGATCTCCAGGCAGCGCCGGGTTTGACCATGAAGGTCACCCGGGCAGGCGGTCTGACCGTCCTCGGCAATGGGCGCCGTCCCGGCCACCGCAACCATGTGGCCGATTCGCACCGCCCGTGAGAAGCCGATCGGTTCCTCGTAGGGAGACCCCGATGAGATCTGGGTGCGCTTCATGCGGGCGCCTCCTTGCCGGCCGCATGGGCGTCCAGGTGTTCTTGGAGGTAGGCGTACTCCTGGGTGAGCTGCCCGTTATAGACAATGACGGCCTTGCGCACCTCGTGATTCAAGCCCGATTTTTCAAGGGGCTTGTCGAAGTTGGCTGTCAGGATATTGGGGACCAGCGGGGACAATTGATGGCTGAAAAAGGTCGAGCTGTCCAGGGGGAGTTCACAGGGCAGGTTATCCACCGCCAGAAGGACGATGCCGTCACCGGTGTGCCCGTCGGTCACCGCCTGGGTCAGGGGGTCCACCTGGTAGGCGGGCATGTCGCTGTCCGTGGAGCGCACATTGCACTCGACGCTGCCGTGGGTGTCGCAGGTGATGTCGGCGATGCCGGCCAGAAGTGATTTGGGCGACCTTTCGGCCTGCCGTTTGAGACCCTCCCAAGTGATGAATCGGGGGTAGCGGGCTTCCCAATAAATGGCGTTGATCAGAAGCCGGAAGTGGGCCAGGTAGGGATCGAAGCGGCTCTGGTACAGATCGGGCTGGTCGAAGTACTCTTGCAGATCAAAGGCACCGCCGTCCGTGCGTTCCACCAGATCGGCCTCCTTGAAGACCGTGACGTAGAGACGTTTGGGATCGGCTGTGCCGTCTTTGGTCAGGGTCTCGACCTCATCGGGCGCCACCCGTTCGGTGGGCAGACAATCCAGAATCTGCTGAGCACCTTCAGACACGTTGCCGTAGCCCAAAACGCCAATGGTAAAGGGGGTCAGCTCGTCCGGGAAGCCCCTCTCGGCGATCTTGGCCCCCACCGCTTTGAGGTGCCGTTGGGCGTCGGCCACCGAGGTGTACTCATGGGCCCTGTTTATCTGTGACAGGGGCGTCGACACGCCTTTGGCGGCCCAGTGGGCGCCCATGAGGCTGAGAATGTCGATGGCCCCCGCATCGCCGGCGTAGCGGCCAAAATAGACCATGCGGCGCCCCTTCTCGTCGGAGATGCGTTCATAATCGATCAGGGTGGCGCCGCTGTCGATGATCTTCCGCAGGAGGGGCATGCCGTGCTGCTGGCCCTTGATGGTGTGGGAGAAGAAGAGATAGGTCTTGCCGGCCTGGATCTTCTCCTCCGGAATCTCTTTGACCCCGAGAATCACCTCCCCAGGCGCCTCGTTGTGGCAGATTTGGGCCCCGGCCTCCAGGTAGGCTTGGGAGCTGAAGCAACGCTTCGCCGAGACCTGGACATAGGCGCGGACATTGGTTTTCTCGCGAATCTTCTTGAGATCGGCCGGCACGAGTGCGGTGCGGCGCTCCCAGCGGTTCTTGTCCTCGGCGCGAATCAGCAACGTTTTCATCGTTACACATCTCCCCAGTAGCTGCGTTCATCGGCGGAAAGTTCACTGCGGCGTTCGATGAAGCGAATATTTTTCTTCTCACACTCGGCCAGGATCGGGTCGTAGATCTGTGGATGAACCGGAATCTGTACACCAGTCAAATCGACCTTCCCAGTGGCCACTAGGCCGGCGGCGATGCCCACCGGATACCCCACCGTGCGCGACATGGAGGTGTCCCCCCCGGGGATGCCGGAATCGATGAGCGTGGACTGAATTCGCTGGCGGGGCTGTTCGGGGAAGAGGACCTCGAATTCGTGGTGCATCACCAGGAGATCCATCTCGCCTTCGTCGTAGACCAGCCGGCTCTTCAGGGTGTGGGCGAACATGTCGAAAACCGAAACCGTTCCCAGGTGAAGTCTGCGGTCCGACAAGAGGCCCAACCACTCCAGTTTCTTGAGGGTCAGGCTGTGTACCGGTATCTTCAAGTATGCGGCGATGGCCGTGCGCAGGTCATCCGCCGGACCGCAGGAAACGATATTGGCCAATACCTCGCGGGGCGTCACCTCGTCGAAGTCGAACTTCATTTTCTGGTTGAGCAACCCGAGCTTCTTAATGAAGTCCCAGGTCTCGCAGTAGCCCACATTGCGCAGAGTGCCGCGATACATCCCGGAGACCCCCGTCAGGCCGTACATACCGATGTACGGCAGGGCGTCGCGGTTGACATAGGCCTCAAACACACCAGCGCCGGGCACACTTTTTAGCCAGTAGTGCTCGAAGAGCTGATCGCCGGGCACCTCGATCACCTTGCCGTGCTCGAGGTAGCGGCCGTCATTCATGGCGGCCAGCATGGCACCCTCGGGGCTCCAGGAGAATTTGTAGCCCAAGGGGTTGTTGTTGCTCTCCAAAGCCGGCAAGCCGCCGCAGTAGGAGAAGAAGCTGTCCACGCGCCCGCCGTCGCTGTGAACCTGGTCGATAATCTGCATGGCCGACATGTGGTCTAGACCGGGATCCACGCCTACTTCATTGAGGAATAGCAGCCCCTTGGCCTTTACGTCGGCGTGAATTGACCGCATCTCCTCCTTGACGTAGGAGGCGGTGACCAAGTGCTTGCGCAGCTCGAGACAGAGGCGGCCCACCCGGGGATGAAAACTCCAGGGCAGGAGGCTGACGACGATGTCGGCGTCGGCCACCAGGTTGTGGAGACGGGCGCTGTCGTTGACGTCCAGTTGAATGGCGATCCCCCGGCTGTGATCGCCCACGAGCTCCTGGGCCGGCTCCATCTGTTGATCGGCCACCAGAACGGCCACCTCCGGCAGATCGAGCAGGTAATGTACGGCGGGTCGGGCCACGAGGCCGGCCCCCAGAACGAGGATCTTTTTCATGGGATGGTCGCCTCCTTAGGACCCCTGTGCCGTTTCATAGGGGTGAATGAGGGTCTCGCCCCGGGCCATGATCTCGTCATGGTCCGACGGCGGCCGCAGTTCGACCATAAGATCGATGGTGTGCCTGCGCAGGTGGCCATCGGCAGAGGGGCCTTCCTCGGCCGCCCACTGCTCCAGCGTTTGGCTGGGCCACAGATCGGCGCTTTGCGCTTGGCGGAATCGCTCCAAGGTCAGCGGTGCCATGAGAAAATTGCCTGCTGGTCCGATGGTGTCGATCTGCTCCGTGGCGACATCGGTCGCTGCAAGGCTGAAACCGCCACTGAATTGGCGCGCCTGGCGGATCACCTGATCCGCATACACCACCACGGTGGGCGCGAAGGCCAGACTATCGAAAGTCCCCCCCACAAATGGGGCCATGCCCACCTTGCCCATGCAGGCGGTGAGGTGGTTCATCCAGAGGGTGCCGGCCAGCTGCAAATCGGCTCCCCAGCCGTTGACGCAGCCTGAGGTTCCTGAGTGGGGCAGGCCGTAATGGGCCATCATTTCGGCACACGCCAGATTGAGCAGCATGCTGTGTGGCGTGTAGACACTGGTCATGGCTTGCATGTCGAAACCGGCGGGCAGGCTGCCGGCAATGATGGGAGCGCCTGCCTTGACCAATTGGCTGAACACCACGCCGGCCAGCAGTTCGGCGTTCAGCAGGGCCAGCGTTCCACCGGGGCTGATGGGTGTGGTCGCACCGCTCATGCCGTAGTTGTTATAGATCAATGGCAACCCGCGTTCGACGGCCATGACGGTCTTGCGGGTCGTCTCCCGGCCCAGCACCAGCGGAGAGATCGGATTGACATAGGGGATGACCCACGGCTTGCGGCTCAGCTCGCCGTGAAGGAATTCCAAGAGGTCGAGCGCCGCCGTAAACATGCGCTCGTCGCTGATTAAGAGCACCAATGGCTTGACGGTGTTGGCCGTCATGGTGAGGGTGGCCCAGAGGTCGGCGGTCTCGGTGGGCAGATCCTGAGCGATTCCCGGGGTGGAGAGCAGATCAAAGGCCGGCAGGTGATCGGCCAGCCGGCTGGCTGCGGCGACGTCCGCCAGGGTGAAGGGCCGCACTTGGTCGTCGGCCGGCTCCTGATAGTAGAGATTGGTGACCCCCACTCCAAAGCGGGTAATGTTGGAGCGCGTATCGCCGAGGTGGAAGCGCGGCGCCCCCTGGCGATCGTGGATGGAGACGCTGCCGGGGGCTTGTGCCAAGGCCCAGTTCACGACCTCGGCCGGAATATAGACGCGCCGCTCCCCATCCGCCACCCGACAACCGGCCCCGGCAAACCGCCGGCGGGCATCCGGATCATCCACCCGCAGTCCGGTGTCCTCCAGGATGGCGAGGCTGAAACGGTGGACCTGATCCATCTGCTCGGGCCTCAGGACCGTCAGGGTGGGTTGCACCATCTCCATCGGGAGCCCTCCAAACCACATCCATTAAGCGCTCTTGCCAGGCCCACGCGGATTCGGCAGACCGATGACATTGTATGTTGTCACTTACAGGACAACGCTTACCAGCGGGGCTTGTAAGTGTCAATCAACTAATATATGAGGATCACAGTGCGCGGCGTGGGCGAGCGCCCCACGCCCTGCGCAAGGAGGTGAAGCGGGGGGTGGATCGAGATGAGATCGCGTGGACTCTAAATCCACGTAGCTCGGTGCGACACCGGGACTCCCCGCCATTTTTATTGGCGCCGGAAGGAACGGCATGCGTCCATGACGTCCTGGACCGATATTCAGCATCGCCGGCTGGTGGAGCTGGGGGCCGCGGAGGCGGTTCTCCAACAGGCATTCAGCGACGATGCGGCGCGCAACAACGCGTTCCAAAAACAGGTGACCGCCCTCACCCGTTTGGGGCGGGGACGACTGGCCCAGCTTCGGTCGACCCATCGTCGACCGGCCCTGTGCCGCCTGGAGCATCGCCTGACGGAGGCCCTCACCGGATTGGGCTTCGTTCAGGTGTCCACCCCCGTTCTGCTCTCGCGCGGACTGCTGGCGAAGATGGGCGTCACCACCGACCACCCGCTGAACAAGCAGATCTACTGGGTGGAACGGGACAAATGCCTGCGCCCCATGCTGGCCCCCCACCTTTACTATGTCATGAAAGACCTGTTGCGCCTGTGGGAGAAGCCGGTGGCGATCTTCGAGATCGGACCCTGCTTTCGCCGGGAGAGCGAGGGCGCCCGCCACAGCAGTGAATTCACGATGCTCAACCTATGCGAATTTGGACTTCCCGAGGTGCAGCGCCGCCAGCGCATCGAAAACCTGGCGGACGTCATCATGGCGCAGGCCAAGATAACGGCCTATGCATTTGAAACCGAAACCTCCGCCGTATACGGCACCACCGTGGACGTGGTGGCCGCCGACGGCCTGGAACTCGGCTCCGGCGCTATGGGGCCCCACCCCCTGGATCGGGCCTGGAAGATCACCGATACCTGGGTGGGCATCGGCTTCGGCCTGGAGCGGCTGCTCATGGCCACCGAGGGCGGCAGCCATCTGTCGCGCCATGGCCGCAGCCTGGCGTATCTGGACGGGGTGCGGCTGAACATTTAGGATCGCCAACGTGAGGCGAGCGTGTCGGCCGTTGTTCAAGCGATGGGGATCGAGTCCACCGCCCAAGCGCGCTGCCGGCATGCCAAAGATTGCCCCACGCCCAGTTACCGGACCGGGAAGAGAGAGCTGTGGATCGATTTACCAGCGCCCAATTGAATACACTGCTGGCCAAGGCCGTCCAGGGGAGCGCCCCGACGCCCCATGATATCGAACGCCTTCTGCTGTTGACCGACCCGGATCAGGTCGCCGCCCTGATGCAGGCCGCCCGGCGGGTCCGCACCCGCCATTTCGGCCGGGAAGTATTTCTCTACGGTTTTCTCTACGCCAGCACACACTGCCGCAACCACTGCCGCTTCTGCCTTTACCGCCGCGGCAATCCCGCCGCGCCGCGCTACCGCAAGAGCCAGACGGAGATGGTTGCGCTGGCCACGGCGCTGGCAGACAGCGGGGTCCACCTCATCGACCTGACCATGGGAGAGGATCCCGAGGTCTACGCCCCGGATGGCAAGGGGTTTGAAACGCTGCTGGAGACCATGGACCGCATCCGCACCGCCACCGGACTGCCCCTGATGGCATCGGTGGGCGTGGTGCCGCCGGTGATACTGGAGGGCCTCGCCGAGCGGGGCATCGAGTGGTACGCCTGCTACCAGGAGACCCACTCCATCAGTGGCTATCACCGTCTGCGCAGCGGACAGGACTATGATGAACGATGGCGGAGCAAACTGCGCGCCGGCGAACTGGGCATGCTGGTGGAGGAGGGGATCCTCACCGGTGTGGGGGAGACCCCGCGGGACCTGGTGCGCTCACTAATGGCCATGCGGACAATGGCCGCCGACCAGGTGCGCGCCATGACTTTCGTGCCCCAAACAGGCACCCCCATGGCCGGCTGGCGCCATCGCCCGCCATGGAGCGAGCTCAAGCTCATCGCGCTGATGCGGTTGGTGATGCCGGATGCCCTCATCCCGGCCAGCCTCGATATCGACGGTCTCTCCGGCTTGGCGCAGCGCCTGGCGGCAGGGGCCAACGTGGTCACCTCCTTGGTCCCCCCGGGAGAGGGGCTGGCCGGCGTGGCCCAGAGCGAGCTGGACATCGAAGCGGGCAACCGCAGCGTATCCGGTATCCAGGAAACCTTGGCGACCTGCGGACTGCAGCCGGCGGCGGCGGAAGCGTACCTCGCCTGGGTCCGGGCCCGTCAGGAGATGAAATGCCGCGCCCAGCGGAGGGACCGATGCGCCTGTTAGTGGTCGGCGGACGCCTCCAGGGAGTGGAGGCCGCGTACCTGGCTAAAAAAGCCGGCTTCTGGGTGCGGGTGGTGGACAAGGCGGCCATGGTGCCGGCCATGCACCTGGGAGACCATTTTATCCAGGTGGATGTGACCTCCCCCCAGGGGCTGGCCCTGGCGACGGAGGGGATCGACCTCATCCTGCCGGCCTTGGAGAACCCGGCCGTCTTGCAGGCCCTGGCCGAAAGCGCGCCTGAACTGGGGATCCCGCTGGCCTTCGATCTGGCCGCCCACAAGCTCAGCAGCTCCAAGCGGCGGTCGGACCAGCTTTTTGCCAGCCACCAGATCCCCGCCCCCGAGCCTTGGCCAGCGTGCGGCTACCCAGTGATGGTCAAGCCCGATCGGGGCAGCGGCAGCGAGGGGGTCCGCCTTCTGACCGAAGGAGAGCTCCTGGCAATCCAGATCGACGGGGGGTTTCCGCCCGAGGGAATGGTGGCCCAGCAATATCTCGAGGGCCCCTCCTATTCCGTGGAGGTGATCGGCGTGCCGGGCAACTACCACGTCATGCCGGCGACGGAGCTGGAGATGGATGCGGGGCACGACTGCAAGCGGGTATTGGCGCCGAGCGGTTTGGGGACGGATGCTGCGGATCGTCTGGCCGCCATCGGCCGTGCCTGCGCGGAGGCGATCCAGCTCACCGGGATCATGGACGTGGAGGTGATCCGCCACGAGGGCGTTTTCAAGGTTCTCGAAGTGGATGCCCGCCTGCCCAGCCAGACGCCCATAGCGGTCCTGCACAGCAGCGGCATCAACCAAGTGGCACTGCTGGCAGCCCTTTTTCAGGGGGGGCAGGCTTCGGCCCATGAACCTCTCGTCAGCCAGGACGGGGTGATTCTGGAGCATATCGCGATTGCAGATGGGCACTTGCGGGTATTGGGCGAACACATCATGGCGGTGACGGAGGGCCTCCGTCACGAGACCGGTTTCTTTGGCGCCGACGAGGCCCTCACCACTTACAGGCCCGGTGCCCCGTCCTGGGTGGCCACCTTGATCATCACCGCTGCGGACAGAGCGGCGGCGTGGGAGAAGCGATCGCAGGTGATGGCGAACCTCAAGCAGACCTTTGACTTGGTGGCCCTGGCGGCCCCCCGTCCCGATAGCGCCCGTTCAGGCGCCGGCCAGCGCGGGGGAGCGGTCCCATGACCCGGTTGACCCGTGCCGACCTGCGGAACCTGGAGGGCTCCCTGGCCGCCTACGAGCACTACCTCAACGATGCGACCGGCATCGATCTGGCAGGCCTCGCGCTGGAGGCGTCCGGGCTGCCTGCGGATACGGCCTGTCGCAACGGACTGGCCGATCTTCGACTGGCCGTGATCCCGGTCACCATCGGACTGGGCATCATCGGTGGCTTTTCCCAGAGCGTCGCCGCCATCCTCAATCACCTCGGCTGTCACAGCTACGTTACAAAGAGCTGTGATGTGGCCGGAATCACCGAGGCGTTGGCCCGGGGGGCGGCGGCCCTCTTCCTGTCCGACGATAGCGACTTTGTGGCCCTGGACCCCGAGCGTCGCGTGATCGTCCACAACACCGCGGCCACGGCCCGCGGATTCGTGGCGGGACTGGCGCGGATGGCGGGTGGTGTGGTGGGGCGGGAGGTCCTGGTGATCGGATGCGGAGCGCTGGGGGGAGCCGCCGCAGAGGCGCTGCTGACACGGGGCGCCCATTTGGTGCTGACAGACCACGATCCAGCCGCCAGCGCAGCCCTGGCCGCCTCCCTAAGGGCCAAATTTGGGCAAGACGCACAGATACGCCTCTGCCCGCACACCCGGCTAGATGCGGTTGACCTCATTTTCGATGCCAGCAATACGGGCGATCATATCGATGTGGAGATGATGGGGCCGGCGACCTGTGTAGCCGCTCCCGGTATGCCCTGCGGGGTAACCGCAGCCGGTCGCCGACGACTGGGCATCCGCATGCTCCACGATCCCCTGCAGATCGGTGTGGCCACCATGGCGGGTCAGATTTACGCAGCCCAGTTATGCGCTTCCTGCATGCCGGCGGAGGGAACGCTTCATGGCTAAGCAGCGCAAACCGGCTGCCAAACGCTACTACCGCAAACGGGTGGCGCTCCTGCGCCTCATCGATAAAATCAAGCTCTGGCCCTCCCGGCGGGGCATCCTCCACGGTATCCGTACCATCGAGCGCCTGGGTGCGCAGGCCCGGGTGACCACTCATTGCAACAAGCAATTTCTCGTCAACGATTCGCGCAACAGCCGGGCGGCGCGCTGGCTGCGCAACAAGTGGTTTCAGGGAATCTGCCCGCAGTGCGGGGTGCCCGATTGGAAACTGGAGAAGTTCAGTGCCACCCGCTTCCGGCGCCACCACGGCTCCGATCTGCTCAAACCGGGTGATCCGAGCTGATGGTCCTTCCGCTTGCCCGCGCCCCTTCCTGGGGGTTGGGATCATCCGTCATCGGGGCAAGCGATGAAGCACCGTCGGTTTTGGACCGACCATAAATTCGATATCCTGCGCTTTTCACCATCGCCTCAAGGCGCCTCCGGCCCTTTGGACCCTCCTCTTTAAACAGAAAAACCGCGCAAACCGCTGCGATTAAATTTTATATGTTTTCTTCTCACCATTCGAGGTTGACATGGACGCTCGTCCCTCAGTATAGACCTCTCTATCGAGACCGAATTATGGTCTAACCAAAAAGAGCGGCGCCACGCTTTGGCGCGGAGACCCGGCATTTTGGGGAGAGATCCCGCTATCGTGAAGCGCGGCCCGCGGGAACTGCAGCCCGCAACTGGGTTGGTGAGGGGAGAGGCGCGGTGGCAACCTTCAAGCCCGCCGATGATAAAAACGTCACCCAGGATGTCATCCGGCAGATCGAAAACGCCATCATCTGCGGGGAACTGACCGAGGGGGCCAAACTCTCGCCGGAGAGGGAGCTGCAGAACGCGTTCCGGGTCTCCCGCACCACCATTCGGGAAGCGCTGCGGGTTCTGGCGCAAAAGGGTCTCATCACCATCCGCAAAGGCAAGGGCGGCGGCTCCTTTGTCGAACCCAATAGCGGGCTCAGGTTCGGCGAGAGCCTGGACCTGATGATCCGCCTGGGCCAGATCAGCTTGCGACAGCTATTCGAGTTCCGCAGCCATATCGAGGTCCTCGCTTTCGAGTCGGCCATCTACAAGGCGACCTCGGCGGACATCGACCGACTCGATCAGATCCTCGAAAAAATGAAGTGGACCTCGCAACACTATGGCGGTGATCCGCAGGCCTTTTTCGAGATCGAAAAAACCCTGCACCGGGCCATGGTCGACCTATCGGGAAACCCCCTCTACGGACTGGTGCTGAACGCCATCACGGCGAGCACATGGAAGGTGATGCGTTTTTTGCCCAACTCGGAAGTGGAGATGGTCGCTGCCCTGCAGGACTGGCGCGATATCCTCGACGCCATGCGGCAGGGCGACATCCATACGGCAACCGCGGTGATTCGGACCCATCAGCTAAACTACCGCAGGGTGTATGAAGCCTATTTGCACGAACGGGACTTGACTGATCGGACCCTTGCCCAGGCAGTGGCGACATGTGAACCGGCATCGAAGCGGCCAAATTTTGATTCGAGCATTATACCACCAGAACACCAACGCAGAGGGGGATGATGCTACAATCGGACCAGACCCAATCCCGTTCGCTCCGCATGCGGATCTTCAGCGACGACCAGATCTGGGAGATCCGGCAGGCGGCGTTCGACATCGTCGAAAAGGTCGGCTTCGTCTGTCCCCACAAGGCGGCCCAGCAGATGCTGGCCGCCGCCGGGGCCTGGGTGAAGGGGGACCGGATCCGGCTCCCCCGCCACATCGCCGAGGGGTGCCTGGCGACGACCCCCAAGGGATGGATCCTATATGACCGCGACGGCCGCCGGGCCATGGAGGTGGAGGGACGCAAGAGCCATTACGGCACCGCCACCGCCAGCCCCCACACCCGGGATGTGTTCACGGGAGAGATCCGGACCACCGAACTGGTCGACATCGCCAATGGGGCCAAGGTGGCCGATGCCTGCGGCAACATCGATTTCGTCATGCCCATGGGGTCCTCTCAGGACGTGCCGCCCAATACCGCGGACGTCAACGAGTTCCCCACCGTGGTGGCCAACACCGCCAAGCCCATGGTCTTCATCGGGTATACGCCCCTGGGGTGCGAGTATGTTTACGAGATGGCGGCGGTGGTCGCCGGGGGGATGGAGGCTCTGAGGCAAAAACCCTTCCTGATCGCCTATCCCGAGGGCATCGCCCCCCTTTTCTACCCCGAGGACACCATCGACCGCATCTTCGTCTCGGCCGATCGCTGCATGCCCCAGCTCCCCGGTTCCACGGTCCAGGCCGGCGCCACCGGTCCGGTGACCCTCGCGGGAATGACGGCCCAGATGACGGCGGAGGCCATCATCCACATCGTCGTCGCCCAACTGCGCCAGCCCGGGTGCCCCGTGGCAATGAGCGCCAACGCCGCCGTGCTCAACATGACCTCGGCGCTCAACACCATGGGGGCGCCCGAACTGAGTCTGGCCCAGTGCGCCCAGGCGGAAGTGGCCCAATCCTTCAACCTGCCCACCTGGGGGCTGGCCGGCGCCACCGACGCGAAAACCCTGGACGCCCAGGCCGGTTTGGAGGCCGCCTTTTCCATCCTGAGCCAGGGCATGGGCGGCCTCAATCTGATTCACGACGTGGGCTACATGGCCGCCGGCATGATCTGCAGCCTCGAACAGCTGGTGATGGGCAACGAGATCATCGGTATGGCCAAACGCTTCATCAACGGCATCACGGTCAACCGCGAGACGCTGGCGCGGGAGGTGATCGAGGCGGTGGGACCGCGGGGCCATTTTCTGCAGCAGCGCCACACCATGACCCACTTTAAAAAGGAGCTGTGGCGGCCCCAATTGCTGGACCAGAGCGGCATCGAGACCTGGACCCAGGCGGGACAACCAAGCCTGCAAAACCGCGCCCGCGAAAGGACCATCGCCCTATTGGAATCCCATACCCCCAAGGGGCTTCCAGACAAGATCACGACCGAACTGGAGCGTCTCAGGCGGGCGGCGCAAAAAGAGATTCTGGCCAAACAGGAAAAAGCGTAAGGGCTTCAGTCCATCCAAAAGGAGCGGCAAGTGGGTATGACCCAACCGCAATATGACGCCATCGTGATCGGCGCCGGCATCATCGGCTGCTGCATCGCCTACGAGCTGGCCAAGCGCGGCCGCCACTGTCTGGTGGTGGACAAACTGGCCGGCAGCGGACTCGGCTCGACGGCCGCCAGCTGCGCCATCATTCGCCTGCACTACTCCACGCCCCAGGGAGTGGCCCTGGCCAGGGAGGGATATTACTACTGGCTGGATTGGAAGCGGTACCTCAAGACGCCGGATCCCTCCGGGATGGCGTACTATAAAAACACCGGCAATCTGATCTTCAAGAGCGAGGTCAACCACAACCTCGTGAACGTGAAAGCGGCCCTGGAAGAGATGGGCATCGGCTACCGGGACCTGGCGCCGGAGGAGATCCCCCAATTTCTCCCCAACCCCGATCTGCGCGCCTACCACCCCCAGAAGCGGTTGGCCGATCCGGACTTTGGCACGCCCACCGGCGGCCGAGTGCCCGGCGCCATCTACGTGCCCGAGTCCGGCTATATCAGCGATCCCAAGCAGTCCACCCACAACGTGGAGATCGCCGCGCGTGCCGCGGGAGCAACCTTTTGCTTCAATGCCGAGGTGGCGGAAATTCTACAGGCGAAGGGCCGGGCGGCCGGCATCCGGCTTGCCGGCGGGGAGGCGATCGCAGCGCCGGTGGTGGTCAATGTCAGCGGTCCCCACTCCCATAAGATCAATCGAATGGCCGGGGTGGCGGAGAAGATGAGGATCAAGACCCGCGCCCTACGGGTAGAGGTGGTCCATGTGGAAAGTCCGGCTGGGGTGAACTGGGAGAAGGACGGGGTCATGCTGTCGGACAGCGACACCGGCATCTACGCCCGGCCGGAGGTGGGCAACCACTGGCTCATCGGCAGCGAAGAGCCCGCCTGCGACGCCCTCGAATACGTTGACCCCGATGACTATAACCACAACTTTACCGCCCAGTCACGGGCGCAGGTCCTGCGGGCCGGCATGCGCATCCCCGACCTGCCCATTCCCAACCAGCCCCAGGGCGTCGTGGACCTCTACGACCTCAGCGACGACTGGTACCCCATCTACGACAAGAGCGATCTACCCGGCTTTTACATGGCGGTGGGCACCAGCGGCAACCAGTACAAAAACGCGCCCGTGGTGGGCGCCTTCATGGCGGAACTGATCGATTATTGCGAGCGCGGTGGCGACCATGACGAACAGCCGCTGCAGTATCGCATGACATATCTGAAGCGGTCCCTGGACATCGGCTTCTTCAGCCGAAACCGCGAGATCAACCGCGCGTCCAGTTTTTCGGTCATCGGGTAGATCAATTTCTCTCCCGATAGATATGAGGCTGAATCAGTCACTCTCGCAAAGCCGAGAAGGCCTGCAGTGCGTCCACCAAAAGATTTTGAGTTTGTGCTGCTCCAAAAATAGCGTGTCTGTCGTTTGGACAGGTTTATGACAGGGTATTGCACGTCTTATCGAAACTAACCCCTGAATCCCCTTCAGATACAACAACGACTAGACACGAATTCTATGCACCTCGACCTTTATCGCTTCTGCGAGCTGAGAAAGGTCAATCGCCTGTTGATTCACCGAGTCGCTGGCGGACAGAATCTGTTGCGTTGAGGTATCCACATTGCGCACCCGTTCCGAGACCATCTCTGTCGCTTGTGCCGAACGGGCGATGTTGTCATTCACCTCAGAGACCCCATTCGAGGCCTGGTTCATATTGTCAGCAATCTCTTTCGTTGATGCCGACTGTTCCTCGACAGCGGCAGCAATGGTATTTACGAAATGGCTGGCCTCGTCCATGATCTCTGCTATCTTTTTAATCTTCTCCATAGTTTCGGTCGTTTTGGATTGCATCCATCGCAGCTTTTCATCGGCGTTGTGAGTGGCGATTGACGTTTGCTTGGCCAGTTCCTTTATTTCCTGGGCCACGACGGCAAACCCCTTACCGGCTTCGCCAGCACGAGCCGCCTCGATGGTGGCATTTAACGCCAGGAGATCTACTTGCTCGGATACTTCTCTGATGCTGTCGGTTACGGCATCTATCTCTCTAGCAGCCTGACCCAGTTCCAGGACAACTTCGGAGACATTCGCAAAACTGCCGTTTGCATCGTCGATCACAGTCTGCGCCTTACCTGAACTCTCGGCGATCTCGGATATGGTGTTGAACAATTCGTCCGATCGCCTCGTTACCTGGCTGATATTGGTAGCGGTTTCCTCCATGGCGGTAGCGACGGAACTCATCGTGGCGCTTACTTCGCTGGTGGATTCTGCAACTGTATTGGATTGCTCCGTAGTCGACTGCGCTTCAGATTTCAGTTTCTCGGAGATGGTCTGCAATCGCTCCGATGATTCTGCGAGCTGGTCGCTTTTTTGGATAAACCCCTGGAAAATCGACTGCATTGCGTCACTGATTAAATTCAATCGATTCTGTATATGCGCCAATTCGTCTTCTCGTTCCGTTTGGGTACGATGGGTGAAATCGCCCTGTCTTAATTTTTTCGCATGGTTGAGGATCAAATGAACCGGTTTATTCACCAGAATAAAAAACAACAGGTAGATTGCGGACACCAAGATAAGAAGTCCCAATAGACCGATTAAAATGCTCTGTTTGCGGGTATTGCGCACGGCATTCATGGAGCTTGAAAGATCCGAGGCGACACTTATACCCCCAAGAATCTTCTGCGATTGACCATGACAATGATGGCAGCTTTGCTCATTGAGGATGGGAAGGTGTTTCACACTGTAGAGCATGCTGCCATCGGATAGCGTATTGATCGTGGCTGGCGGTTGACCATCGGACAGCATTTGGTTGATGGCGGCTTCCGCATCTGTAGTGTCAATAAGCTGCGCCATGGAAACGCCCACCTTGGTGCGATCTGTGCTGAACGAAATGCTGCCGCGGAAATCATACACATAGATGCTGACACCGGGCAGCTTTTGATTCAGGCGGGAGAACTGGGACCGTACGATATCGTTGTCACCGGTGCTCAGCGCGTCAAAGATGGCGTTGTTGATCACATTCGCTAAACGCGTGTTCTGGTCGGCCGCCTGCTGGTTTAACAATTTTTCCTGGGACCGAATATCATGGGCAATTATGGCAGCCATAACAACGCCCACAATCATGAAAATGGGAACCAACACCATGATCCACAGCTTGCGGCCTCGAACCGATAACTTCTTTAGGGGGTTCACAGTTCTTATGCCCATGTTAGTGCGCCCCCCCATAAAGTAGCGGTTTGAAGTTGAACGCCCCTATGCGTTCAGAATTATGACATTTCATGCAATCCTCAACATCGATGACGGCATTCAAGTCGCTCGGGTCTTCGGATTCGGCATGCACACTGCCAGGACCATGGCAAACCTCGCAGCCGGTATCCTTCAAGTGGGGGGTCTCCTGCTCTGAACGAAAGCCGCCCGTTTTTCCATAGCCTGTCGTGTGGCAGCCATAGCACCCCTTGAGTTCCTCGGGTGTCAATTTTGTCGCCATTCTCTTCACGCTAGTGAAGGAATTGGCCTTTTTTGAGTGTTCTGTGAACGCCTCAAATTGATCGGGATGGCACCCACCACACGTTTCAGAACCCACGTAGACAGGTTCCCCTGTGGCAAAACCCATCGAAACCATACCATCTGCATGTAATACTGCGATAACGAGGAGAAAAAGAAGGGCATTGAACGGTTTTTCAAATTCCATAACAAGTATAACTCCTCTCGGATATTCAGCTTTCAGTGGAAATCCGTTCCGCATACCTTTTTTGTCTATTTGGATCTATTCTATATTTATCGGTTTTATAGAAATTTACATAAATTCAGTCCCGCGCTTCTTACCGGGCCCATCGCGCTGGATAGGTTTCGCGTTTGCTTAGAGAATATATGCGATCTGAAGCGGTGAATCAGGGTGATTCAACGGGTGCCAGAAAGGCCTCTGCCAAATGGGTCCAGAAACCGGCGCCGATGGGCAGTATGTCGTCGTTGAAATCAAAGGCCGGGTGATGGAGGGGCTTGGGATCGGGGGATGACTGGGTGCCGATGAAGAAATAACAGCCCGGACAGACCTGAAGCATATAGGAGAAGTCTTCACTCCCCATGAAGGGGCGTGCCAGATCGATCACCTTGTCGGCACCGGCAAAGGCCACGGCCTGGTCGCGCACGAAGGCGGTTTCGGCCTTGTGGTTGACGGTGGCGTCGTAGCTGCGGCGGTGGTCTACCGTTGCCCGCATCCCATAGCTTTGCGCCTGGCCTGTGGCGATCTCGCTGATCCGCTTCGCGAGATACTCACGGATCTCCGGGTCGAAGGAGCGGATGCTGAGGACCAATTCGGCAGTATCGGGAATGATATTGCTGGCCGAACCGGCATGAAACGACCCCACCGTGACCACGGCCGGCTCGAAGGGCTTGATGTTGCGCGAGACGATGCTTTGGAGGGCCATCACGATGCTGGCCCCAGCAAGGACGGGGTCGGCCGTATCCTCCGGCGAGGCGCCGTGGCCGCCCCGGCCGTGGACCGTGATCTTGGCCTCATCCACCGCCGCCATGATGGGGCCTTCGCGAAGGGCAAGATGTCCCATGGGAAGATTGGGGGCGTTGTGGAGCGCAAAGACCGCGTCGCAGGGGAACAGCTGGAAGAGCCCCTCCGCGACCATGGACTTGGCCCCGCCGAAATTCTCCTCGGCCGGCTGGAAGATCAGATGGACGGTCCCATCGAAACGCCCCCGCTCGGCGATGGCCGCAGCCGCTCCCAGAAGCATGGCCATGTGCCCGTCATGGCCGCAGGCATGCATTTGGCCGGGATTCTGACTGGCATAGGCAAGACCCGTCCCCTCCTCCACCGGCAGCCCGTCCATATCGGCCCGCAGTCCGATGGACCGCTGAGAATGCCCCTTGCGCAGGCTGCCAACCACGCCGGTCGTCGCCAGACCGCGGTGCACGGTATACCCCAGTGCCGTCAAGCGCGCGGCAAGAAAATCGGCCGTCGCGGTCTCTTTGAAACCCAATTCGGGCATTTGGTGAAGGGCGTGACGCAGGCGCTCCAGCTCGGAGCGGTTGAGACGGATCTCGTTGGCAGGCTTCGGCATTGCAGCGCCCCTCGTCGTTGGCCGCCGGGTGGCTAAACGTCCCGGGTCGGATTGCGGTTTTCGAAGTAGCGGAAAGTGAAGACCAGGATCCCGGTCAGGCACAGATAGATGAGTGCCAGCAGCAGCAGTGGTTCGTAGATGATGTAGGTGGCCTGGCGTACTTTTGACGTCACGGCATAGACGTCGATGACGGTGATGGTGGCGACCAGGGGTGTCGCTTTCAGTTGCAGGACAACCTCCCCGTTGAGGGTGGGCAGGGCGCGGGCGATGGCGCGCGGCAGCCAGATGCGCCGCAGCAGGGTGAAGGGCGTCATTCCGTAGGCGCGTCCCGCTTCGAGCTCACCATTGGGAACGCCGGCGAAGGCACCCCGCATCACCTCTCCCTCGTAGCCGGCGAAGGAGAAGGTCAATGCCAAAACCCCATAGGGCCAGGCCTCGCGCAGGTAGGGCCACAGAAAGGATTCCCGGATCCAGGGGACCTGGGGAAAGAGGGACCCGACGCCGTAGTAGATCAACCAGAGCTGAAGCAGCAGCGGGGTACCGCGGATCAGGGTGCAGAAGCCTTTGCAGAGAAGGGCCAGGGGTTTGGGGCCCGTCACCTGGAAGAGGCCCAATGGAACGGCAAAGAGAAACCCCAGAATGACGGTCGAGGCCAGGATGAGGAGGGTGACCCCGACGCCGGCCACCAGATCTCCAGCGAATTGGGGCAGCCACTCCCAGCTCATGGCGGTGGCGATATAGACCACCAGCCCCGCGGCCAGCAGCATGAGGACGACACGATGGGGTTTGATCCAGCTCAGCATGGTCTACCCAACCTCCGGTATGCCGCGATAGGCACGCCGCTCAATGGATCGAATGAGGACGTTGGACAGCAGGGTGACGATCAGATAGAGCACGCCCGCCGCGCTGAAGAAGAGAAAATAGTGCTTGGTCGCCCCCCCGGCCTGTCGGGTGGCCAGGGTCAGCTCGGTAAAGCCGATCACGGCCAGCAGGGCGGTGTCCTTGGTCGCGATGAGCCAGAGGTTGGAGAGGCCGGGAATGGCGTGGGGCAGCATCGCCGGCAAGGTGATGCGCCGCAGCATCAGACTCGGCTTCATGCCGTAGGCGCGGGCCGCCTCGATCATACCGGGGGGGATGGCCTTGATGGCCCCGCGGATCACCTCCGTCGAGTAGGCCCCCTGGACCACCCCGATCACCATGATGCCGGCCGCCAAGCCGCTAATGTCGATGGGCGGACGGCCGAGGAGCTGCATCACCTGGTTGACGATATCCGAACCGACGTAGAAGAGAAGCACAATCAGGACCAGTTCGGGGATGGCCCGCACGACGGTGGTGTAGCAGGCCAGTAAGTCGCGTAGGACCGGGCCGCCGTAGAGTTTGCCGAAGGCACCGCCAATGCCGATTAATAGGCCCACCAGATAGCCGCCAAAGGCGACGGACATCGACATGGCCAGTCCGCGAAGCAGCACCGCGCCCCAGCCGGGGGGAGAGAAGGCAAGCAGTTCGAAAGCGCTCATAATTTCAGATGGCCCGTCAGCGTCAGGGGTGCATCGATTGGATGTCTGGATGGTGGGGGCTGATCAACAGCCCCCAGAACCAATGGCGGTTTATTCGCCGTAAACGTCCATGCCAAAATACTTCATGGATAGCTTCTGGTACTCGCCGCTGGCGCGGGTGGCTTTGATGGCGGCGTTGATCTTTTCGCGCAATGCATCGTCCCCCTTGCGCACGGCAACGCCGACCCCCCGGCCCAGAATGGTCGCATCGTAGGCCACCTCACCTTTGATCTCACAGCAGGCCATCCCTTCCTTTGATTCCATAAATTCGGTCATCGCCGGGGCATCGGCCTGGGTGGCGTCGATGCGGCCGGAGACCAGGTCCTGGTTGATCTCGTCCTGGGTCTGGTATTGCTTGAGCTTGGAGTCTTTGAAGTACTTCTCGGCGTACGCCGCATGGGTGGTGGCCGTCTGCACGCCGACCAGCTTGCCCTTCAGGCCCTCTGGCGTGGGTGCGAACTTCATGCTTTTGGTGCCCACCACCACGGCATTGGGCTTGAAGTAGGGGATGGAAAAATCGACCTTCTTCTCACGCGCTTCGGTGATCGACAAGGAGCCCATGATCATGTCGACCTTCTTGGACATCAACGCGGGAATGATGCCGTCCCACATCGTAGGCGCCAGCTCGCAGTCCAGTTTGGCCTCCTTGCAGACGAGCGCGATCATCTCGATCTCCCAGCCGACCCATTTGCCCGATGCATCCGGGGAGGTGAAGGGCGGGTAAGGCTCTGCGCCGAAGGCCACACGAACCGTTTCCGCAGCCGCCAGGCTGGTGCTGAAGATGATGACGAGGGCAACGAGAACCAGTTTCTTCAGTAATGCAGACATGTCAATCTCCTTTGCTTCCTCTGTAATGGGGTTAGGTTCGTCTGTACCTGCATCGCGGCGCCAAGGGAGCGTGCCAGCGGAGCGCCGTCAGGAGAGGGCACTGATAAACCGCTTGAGATGCTCTGACTCCGGTGCGCCGAAGATCTGCTCGGGGGGACCCGCCTCCGCGATGATGCCGTTGTGCAGAAAGATGATCCGGTCGGCCACCTCCCGGGCGAACTTCATCTCATGGGTGACGAGGAGCATGGTGCGGCCCTCTTTGGCGAGATCACCGATGACGGCCAGCACCTCACCGATCAGCTCGGGGTCCAGGGCCGAGGTGGGCTCGTCGAACAGCATCACCTCCGGCTGAATGGCCAGAGCCCGGGCGATGGCGGCCCGCTGCTGCTGGCCGCCGGAAAGAAACATCGGGTAGGTGTCGTGCTTCTCATGCAAGCCCACCCGTTTAAGGAGGCTTTCCGCCAATTCGGTGGATTCCGCCTTCGAGCGACCCAAGACGTGGACGGGGACCTCGATCACATTCTCCAGTAGGGTCATATGCTGCCAGAGGTTGAAACTCTGGAAGACCATGGCCAGACGGGTGCGGATGCGGCGCACCTGGTCCTGGTCGGCGGGCTTCAGACCGCCTTTCCCGTCGCGCTTCATTTCGATGGCTTCGCCATGCACTTTGATGGTGCCGCTGGTGGGGGTTTCCAGCATGTTGATGCACCGCAGCATGGTGGATTTGCCCGAACCGCTGCCGCCGATAATGGCGATCACCTCGCCCTGATGCGCATCGAGGGAAACGCCTTTGAGCACCTCAAGGTCGCCAAATGATTTGTGCAGATCGATGACCTCGATCACCTTTGCCGCATCGGTCCCGCTTGAATGTGCCATACAATTTGCGCTCTAAAAGTAGATGTCGACCAGGTTGCCAATTTGGATACAACTATTGAGCCCTTTTATTGCATCCGACCCAAACGGTCTGACGAGCAAGCATCAACCATATTTGGGCGGGTTAGCGGCGTAAAAAGGGGCCCTGATCCCACAAGACCATATATAAGCACATAATATTTACAGATTGAAATATAAAAAAATTAATTTTCACCGAATGAATGCGACGCGGCAGACCGCGCATTTGAAACACTTGCTCGACAGCGCGTGGCCGGTACCTACAGAGAGATGTAATCCTCGGGCAGCACCTGGATCTCCATCCCCTCGAAGGCGCTGGTGAGATGGGTCTCCATCTCTCTCTCCGCCGCGGTGGGATCCCCAGTCTCGATGGCATCCACGACCTGCTGGTGCTCGTGAATGGAGGGGTAGATGGGCATGGAAAAAAACGGATCGTAGAGAATGAGATAGATCTTGGTTCGGTTGAGCAGCTCTTCGATGTAGCGGGAGAGCACCGTGTTGCCCGACGCCTCGGCGATGGTTAAATGAATGGCGTCATTTACGCGGTAATACGCCTCCAGATCCCGTTTCGTGAAAATTGCGCGCTCCTCGTCCAGGCAGGCGCGTAATCGTTTGAGCTGCATCTCCGTGATCTGTTTGGCGGCCAAACGGGCGGCGGCCTTTTCGAGTTGCGTCCGAACGAAGAAGGTGCCTTGGATCTCTTCCAGGGTGGGTTCGATGACACAGGCGCCTTTGTTGGTCTCATAGGTGGCGAAGCCCTCGTAGACCAATCGGCGAATGGCGCCCCGCACCGGGGTTCGGCTGACCTTGAGCTGGGTGGCCAGGGCGGTTTCGACCAGTTTGGTGCCCTGCTTGATATACCGCTTGATGATGGCGTTCTTGAGCTTCTGGTAGACGAACGCTTCGTTGCTCTTATCCATTCAAAATACCCGTCTCCATCCCGGTTGGCGTTGGCTTTGGATCGTTCGGCCTCCCCTATATCACAGGATCGTGGGGCGGCGGAAATCGATCTCCCCAGGCGTTCGGCTGCCGGAAAGGATCGGGGATGCGCCAAGCGCCTTACGGTGTCGGGGACGATCGCCCGCCATCACCCCCCGAGGATCTCCTTTCGGGCTGCCGCCGCGATCCGATCCAGCTCCCCCTGCAAGGCCTCGTCCAGGGGCGGCACCTCATGGCGGGACAATATCTCGGCGGCCCGCAATGTGGCCTCGGCGGCCAAACTTTGGGGACCCTCGCCCCCGCCTTTGTGGGAAGGATGGGCAAAGAGCTGAGGGACAAACTGGATCTCCTTGCGCAGAAAATCCCGGGTATGGGGATCGGTGAGGTAATGGCCGCTGCCCGTGGATACCCGTTTGATCGCCTCGAGACCAAAGGCTTCGGTCTCGTGACTGAAGCCCGCCAGCAAGCGGCGGGTGTGGCCCCAGATCTCATCACCGATCACCAAGCCCTCCTTGCTGATTCCCATGGACCTATCCACACAGCCGGTGGAGGCGTTCTCGAAGGACCCCGCCAGGGCGAAAAGACTCACCGACACGCCGTTGCCGAAGAGGATATCCTCGAGTCTCGCCCCGGTGGTTTCGTAGGCCGAGGGCGCCGCCGGCAGCCGGTAGTGGCGGGCCATCTGGATCAGCCCCAGTGAGCACAGAACGATCTCGGGACTCATGAAGAGGGTACCACCGGTGCGCTTCTCCATGGCTTGGATGAAAAAGTAATACCAGGTGGGGGTACCCGGGCAGAGGAGATCGATGAGGACGGCGCTGGCCACCGCCTCGGCGTTGGCCTGAACCAAGGTACCGGCGATGGTCGTCGGGGCGCTGGTCCCCATCATCGGCACGATGGGTACTTTCACCGGAATCTTGTAGCGCCCATACTGGAGCAAGCGTTCGATCTCGTCCTCGGGATAGTGGAGTTGCTGCAGCACGGTAACGATACCGTGACCGATGGGGCGTTGGGCCAACACCTCACTGGAACCCGCCACGGCCAGCAGCATCTCGAGCTGATAGGCAAGGTTCTTGGAATCGCTCACCAAGGTCCAGATGTGTTTGCGGCCCGCCTCCAGCAACGCTTTGAGCACCAGGATATCCCAGAGGGGCAGGGGGGTGTCGCAGGGGGTCTGGGAGGCCACGAAGGCCGTATTGGGCAAGGCATCGACGAGGCGGCCGAGATCGTGGCAATCCTGGAGCGTCACCTTCCGGTTGCCGCCGGTGGCCAGGTCGACGAGGTTCACCGCCCCACCAGTGCTCCGGCAGATGGGAGGGGCATCATGGGCCACCTGGAAGTCGAACTCAGGCGTCCGGCCGCCGCAGACAAAGGACTTGGGAAGGGTCGCCAGGGAACCCTCCACCAGCGCAGGCGGAAAATGGGCCCGGCGAGTGGTCATATCGACTCGGGCGCCTTTTTCAGCCAGCGTTTTCAGGGCTGCCGTATGCTGAACCGCAATTCCCGTGTTTTCGAGAATATCGAGGGTGTGACCGTGGACGATCGCCACCTGCGCCGCGCTGAGCACCTGATATGTGGGAATGTTCAACCTTCGCTCCAGAGACATCGTGGCGAAGGGGTTTTGCTGGATGATCGATACAACAGGTCGGCTGGGTCCTTCACCAATATTGGATACAATTATTGGTTATAATTTTTGTACTCATTTAAAGAGGTCGGTGCCTGTTTGTCAATAATTATCTCAATGGGTTAGCCCTGCCGGCGGGATATGGGCGGCGGGCTGCAAAGACCGAAATCGGTATTGACATGAGCGGGTTAGCGTGGTTTTAATGCATTCAAATATTGTATACATTTTTATCTATGGTCGCGGAAGAGGAGAGGCGTATGGATATCGAAAATGCAGCGGCCGCCGCCGATAGGAGCCAGCTTCACCTGAGCCTGCGAGATGGGCCAGCCCCGGGTGAACCATTCCCGCCAGGAAGCCTTCGCATCCGGTCTCTGAGCCGCGCGGAGTGCGCCAGGATCCATCAGGCCAGCCTGGAGCTGCTGGCGGGCACCGGGATGGTGGTCACCAGCAAGAAGGCCCAGGCCGTCTTCGCCGATCACGGGGCCAGGGTGGAGAAGGTCGATGACCGCGTCTACCTGCCGGCCCCGCTCGTGGAGAAGGCCCTGGCCACCATTCCGTCGGAGATCACCATCCCGGGACGTACTCCCGACCGGGACTACGTGATGGGGGGCGACCGCCTGGGCTTCATCAACTTCGGCAGCACCGTCTGGCTCCATGACCTCCACACGGGCAAACGGCGCAAAGCGGTGAAGAGTGACGTGATGGAGGTCACCCGGGTAATGGACACCCTGGACAGCCTGAAGATCCTGATTTCAATGCTCAACGCCAGCGACGCATCGCCGGTGACCGAGACCCTGCACACCCTGGCGGCCTCCCTGGCCAACACCACCAAGCCGGTGGAGGCGATCCCCCCCACGGCCGACCTCATCTCAAAGATGGCCCTCATGGGAGAGGCCGCCGTGGGCAGGGATACCTTCCGCAGGCGCCCCTTCTTCTTCACCGGCGTCTGCGTGGTGAGCCCGCTTACGCTGGTGGACGACTGCAGCGAGGTCCTCATGGCCTCGGTGGCGCATGGCTTCACCACCAGCGTGCTCAGCATGTGCCTGGCCGGCGGCACGGCCCCCATCCATTTGGCCGGCACCGTGGTCCAGCACAATGCCGAGGTCCTCAGCGGCCTGACCCTGGGCCAGCTGGTGCGGCCCGGTGCCCCCATGTTCTACTCCAGCTCCACCACCACCCTGGACATGCGCTACGGCATGGCGGCGGTGGGCGCTCCCGAGGGGGCGGTGCTCAATGCCGCCCTGGCGCAGATGGGGCGATACTACCGTATTCCCGTAAGGGTCTCCGGTGGGTAGGTGGACGCCAAATTGTGCGACGCCCAGGCCGGTTTCGAAGCGCTGCTCACCGCCCTTCCAGCAGCTTTGGCAGGTGCCAATCTGATTTACGGCAGCGGCATGGTGGACAGCGGGATGGCCTTGGACTACGGCAAGCTGTTGATGGACGACGAGATCAACCGAGCCATCTATCATGTTCTCAAGGGATTCGAGGTGAATGAAGAGACCCTCTCCGTGAAGCTCATCGAGGCGGTGGGCCACAGCGGTAACTATCTCACCCACCCGAGTACTTTTCAGCACTGCAAGGACCCCATGGCTCCCAAGCTGATGAACCGCGAAACCTATGAACGCTGGAGGGCCGGGGGAGAGACCAGCCTCCACCAGCGGGCTCTTGCCAAAGCCCGGGAGGTGGCGGCCGCTCATGAACCGACACCCATCAGCCCCCATGCTCAGAAGGAGATCGACGAGATTATTCGCGAGACGGAGAAGGAACTTGGCGTCGGCAACTAGGGTCTGCCCAGAACCAGCACCCCTCACCCGATTTCAATGCTGTCAAGATCGACATCCGCTTCAGGTACACCGATTCATCGCCAACGGCTTTTTAACAGATACGGCAGGAAGAGGATTATGAAAGCGATAACCACCAGCAGAGGCGACGGTGAGCGCATCACCCTCACCGAGGATGCGCTGCGCCAGGATATTGTCGCTGGCAGCGAGGACGCCGCCAGGAAGGGAAAGATCGATTCGCTCTCCAAAGGGGAGATCAACTACCTGGCCGATATCTTCTGCATACCGGGCCGGACGGTGTCGGTGGAACTGGGCAAGGAGGTGGTGGTCAGCGACGACGGCGCAGCCCTCATGCCCAGCTGGGGGCGGCCCAGCGCCGGGCACGCCATTCCCATCAGCGACCACCAGGCCATTCTCATGTACGAGCGGGTCTACGGCGGCGATACCGTGGGGCTGGGCTTCCCCGACTACAGCTACAAACCGGTAAAGTCGGCCATCGGCTACGCCCGCTCCCACTACAAGACCATCTCCATGCTCACCACCATCCCCCTGGTCTATGGCGCCCAGCCCAACATGGGGATGTACTACCACCCCACCGGACCGGTGGAATCGCCTTCGGACTACTTTTCCAAGTACGAATTCGACAAGGCCTGGGCCCTCCAGGAGGAGGCCGCCGAGCGGATGCGGGGCGACGTCCTGGACGTGGCTGAGAACCTTTACGAAGTGGGCTGCGAAGCGTTGAACCTGGACACCTCGGGCAGCGCCGGCGACGCCGACTTCTGGGGCTGCCTCAACGTGGCGGCGGACATCAAGGAAAAGTGCCCCGACATGCCGGTGGAGATGGGCATGGCCGGCGAGATGATCATGGGCCTCCACGGCAAGCTCACCCACGGGGGCGAGCGCCTGGCCGGCATGTATCCCCACCAGCAGGCCCAGGCGGCCGCCAGGGCCGGTGTGGATGTGTTCGGCGTGGCGGTGAACGCCAACACCGGCAAGTCCACCCCCTACAACCTGGCCCGGACGGTGACCTTCACCAAGGCGGCTGCCGAGGCGGTCTCCATCCCCATCCATGCCAACAGCGGCATGGGCGTGGGCGGCATGCCCATGACCCTCCTGCCCCCCATAACGGATTCCACCCGCTGCGCAAAGGCCCTAGTGGAGATCGGCAAGGCCGACGGGTTGTAGGTGGGCACCGGTGATTCCCACGGCGTCGCCATTGCCCAGATTGTGTCCGCTTGCATGGGCGGCGTTCGGACGGCCGGAGATCTGGTCGCCTGGATGCAGTTCACCCGCAGGATGAAGATCGACACCGCCAAGGCATTCGTTGCCGACAAATTGAATTTGAGGGTGGGGGAGCTCACCGACGAGACCGTCATGGCCCGGGTGAGGGCTGAAAAGGGGATCGGTTCCGTGATTCCCGACCACATCGAGTACACCGGGATCGCCGCCAAAACCAAGATCGCCAGGCTCCTCGACATCAGGATCCGATCGGTGGATCTCTATGAGCAGCATCTCAGCGCCTGAGCTGCAAACCGGGCGCAGGCCGCACTCTCCTCAAGCCCGCCCCGGGGGCGCCGGCGTTGACGGTCGCCCTGGCGGACGATCTCCGGGCCCTTGTTTACCAGCGCTCTTTCGCCCCGGTATTTCCATTGGGACGCCTCGCGGGGAGGTGCCGCGGCGGGCGCAAGAGAGGGAAGCGGTCCGGCATCTCATCAATTGACGCTCTGAACGATGTGGGGGCGGGATCGGGTTCAGGATACCGGTTTGGGAGAGGAGGGGAAAGGGACTCAATGAAACGGGAATGGTACCGAAGAGATCAGCTGTCGAGCCGCCGCTGACGGCTCGAGAACTCCACCAGGGTCTCCAGCCGCACCACCCGTTTGTCCACATCCACCACGTGGGTCTGCAGGCGATCGATATCCTGGTTGAGCCGTTTCACTTCGTCGGTGAGTTTGAGCACGTCAATCAGCAGATCCTTCCAACCGGACATGGCTACCCCTTCGACGCGGCGATTTTTTCCAGCGCTTCGTTCAACCGCCGGCGTGTGTCGGCCGTGTCGGAGATCGCTTCCTTGAGCCGTGTGGCCACCAGCTCCATGAGATCCTCTTCGCCCATGTCGGCGGGGAGATCTGGATTGTAGGCGTCGATGGCCTTTCTGACCATCTCTGCGGCAGATGTGTTTTCTCTTCTGGCCAAACGCTCGATCTTCTCGACCTGCCCAGGATAGATCAGAAATTGTTTTCTGACCAAATTCTCGGCTGCCTGCATGCGGTCACCTCCCCTGCTGGTTTCTATCGACCAATATACACATACACAACACCATACACAAGTCTGTTTTGGAGGCGGATCTATCTTCGGCGGGCAGTTCAGCGGCAGGCAGGCACCGCATCTTTGCTCATCCCCTGTCTTCTCTGATGGTCCGATAGAGCGCCGCCTCTGCGGCCGTCAACCGCTCTCGGCGCTCATAGAGCTTGTCGAGAAAAAAGTGGAAAAAATCGTGCCGCAGGCTGTCCCGGCCGGCGATGACGCTCCAGCGATTGCGGCCCCAGTGGACCCTGGCCTGCTCCTCTTTGCCATCCTCCAGGATACCGCCCAGAAACTCCGCCTTGTCCACCACCAGATCGAAGCTGCGACCGCCGATCGCGGTTTCGATATCACGATTGACCGGGTGGGTGACCTGGAGTTTGAAGGTGTCGGGATAGGGCCTCATGAAGATGCATTTGACGGAAACCCCCCTCTCTTCCGCCTCGACCAGGAGGGGTACGAGGCGGGCGGCTTCCTGGGGAAAGAGGCGCACGTAAATTTCGCCCTGGGCGCCGTCGATCATTTCACGCGCCTTTGAAAGCGCCATCTCATAACCGCTGAGGGTCCAGATGAAATCCGTTTGGTTCGGCGCCTGAACCGCCTCGATGAGGGTCTCCAGCTTGCCCAAATCGGCCTCATAGCTCTTGCGTAACTGGCTGAGCAATTCCGATGGCGGCAGGGGAATGTACTTTCCTTCACTGGGTTCGGCGACAAAGCCGCGATCTTTGAGATTGCGGAGGATATCGTAAATGCGGGCACGGGGGATGCCCGACGAGCGACTCAGTTGGGAGCCGTTGACAGGATGGTGGGCCAGTAGGCTCAGATATGCCGTGATGGCATAATCCGATAGCCCGATATTGAGGTTGTATCGCTTCTGTACCATGCGCCGCCCGTGTTGTCACAAACCGTGCAAAACTCGTAACAACATCCCCCGGGGGTGTCAAGCGCATATGGGGGGCGAAGACTCGGTCACATGCCGAGGGTGCTGTCCATCCGGTCCCTCAATGGGAGATCGTTTTAATCGTCTTAATCGATTGCAAGTGATCTAAGCCAGGATCAAATGGACGAAATTCGTTTCCACAAAACGGGTGAGTCTTTGGTTGAGGTCGGCACCGGGCGCTTGGAAGGCGCAGCCTAAACAGACAAGATCGGTGGTGTCCGCATCGACATACCAGCGAATCTGCGCCGCGGTTTCCAGATGCTGCCGCACCTGGCGATGGGGTATGCGCAAGGCCAAGATGGTGAAGCGGTCGCCATTTGTCAGGGTCACGGGCCCCATATCGGTCCGTTGAATTCCCATGCCCAATCCGCCGCGGCTGAGGTTCATCACCATGGCCTCAATGGTGGTCGGTTCTGCGTCGCGGGCGGTGAAGCGGAGCGTTGCGGTGACGCCATCCGCCGGTGCGAATACCAGTCTGGGGTAGCGGCGCCGATTGGCAGCCGGAGTGGATTGAAGCGCGACAGTGGCGGCCGCGGCCGTGGATTGCTTGGCTTCCATGGTGAATTTCCCTTCTCTTCGATCTGGGTCCGCTGGTCAAATGCAAAGGGGTTTCGAAGTGCACCAGGGCGGCGGGTGCACTTCGGAGTGGACATCCTAAGCCTCGGCACTTTTTTGAAAAACATAAGAATGTTTATGGTTTACAAAATAGACCAATGTGCTCGCCTCAAGGGGGCCCCCAATGGATCATGATCAGTGAGGCAGCGCCCAGGGCAACCGCCCCGATGTTGCGAACGGTGGCGCGTTCACCGAAGAGCAGCACGCCGCTAAAGAAGCTCAGCATCACCACGCTGACGCTGACAATGGGAAAAATCACCGAGCTCTCCCAGGTCGGCTGGGCCAACGCGGCGATGAGAAAATAGATCGCCCCATAATTGTTGAGCCCCAGGATGGCCCCTGCCAGACCTACCCGCCAGTTCTCAAACAATGGACGGGGACCGCGGCGGATTCGCAGGGCGGTGAGCCCCCAAACGAAGGCCCACAGAAAACAGAGGGCCAGGTAGGAGTGAAAGCCATGCGGCGTCAAGAATCTCGTCTGCACCCATTTGGTGTACGCCAGGTTGAAGCCGAAGCCGAGAAACAGCGCCAATGGTAGGGCATGGCCCTTGGTGGCATATCCCTCAGTGCCCGCCTCCGGCCGGAGCAGAAAGAGCGTACCCAAGGCCATCAAGATGCCGACGGCCTTTGCCACGTGGAGGGTATCATCGTAGAGCAGGAAGGCGACCACCACCGGTATTACCACCGCGATGCGGGCGCTGACGGCCGCCACCGCCACGCCGTGGAGACGGGTCACGGCCGACATGAGCAGGAAACAGCCCACCAGAATCCCGCCCTGAAAGGCGGCCAGACACCAGAGGGTCACCAGACGCCCGCCCACTGCTGGGGGCCCTCCCGCCACTAAACCACATCCCAGCCCGAAGGCGACCAGATAGTTGATGACGATGGCGGGCAGGGCGGCGATCTCCAGCCGGGCATAGAGCTTGAAAAGGAGCTGGTTGGCGGTGGAACAGAGAATGGCGAGCAGCATCAGGGTCATGGGCGCGCAGCTCCCAACGGGTGAGCCGATATGGCCGGCGACGGCCCGCTGCGGCGACGGTTTTCTACCAGCTGCTGGTAAACGGTGTGGGAACGGATGCGGGTGTCGAGGAAGAGAACCCGCCCCCGGTCGGACTCCGAACGGATCAGGCGCCCCACTCCCTGGCGAAGCTTGATGGCGGTGTCATAGTGATAGCGCTCCCAATAGGCCTTGTTGTCGGCCCGCCGACGGGCCAGCTGAAGGGGGTCGGTGGGGGCGGGATAGGGGATGCGGGTAATGATGACCTGGGTAAGGGTGTCGCCCTTGAAATCCACCCCATACCAAAAAGACTCCACGCCCAGCAGGACACTCTCTTTGATGGTGCGAAAATCGTCGCACAGGGCCACAGTGGGATCGCCCTTGCGTTGCACCAGGAGGGGGTAGCCGGCGGCCGCAAGGGGCCTTTCGATCCGGGCCGCCACCGCTGCCAAATCGGCATAGGAGGCAAAGAGTACCAAAGTGCGGCCCTGGTTGCGGTGGATGAGATCGGGAAGGAGGTCGACCACCGCATCCAACCAAACCGGTTTGTTGGCAAAGCGACCGCTCAAAGCGCCGGCCGGCACGTCCACGGTGAGGGCCGCCGGGTCGAAGGGAGAGGGCAGGGTCGCTTCCAAGATTGGCTTGGAAACGGATTCCGGGGCGGCCGGCGCCAGGGGTCGGTCCAGGCCGACGATGCGTCTGAACTGGCGAAAACTGTCCTGATGGCGCAGCGTTGCGGCGGTGAAGACCACGCCATCTCTGTCGGGGTAGATCCGTTCGCGGATCAGGCCGCTCACATCGACCGCCTGTAGGGTGAGGACCCAATGGCGACCGTAGCAAGCGTATGCCGCTATATGTGTATGCGTGTCGGCATTGAGCAGAATCCGCTTGAGGGCGGCGGCTTGGTCCAGCAGCGCCTGGGCGGCATGCCCCACTCTCTGGGCGGTGCGGGGCAGGATACGCAATCGGCGACAGAGATCCTCGTCCGAAAAGGACTCAAGCCCTTTGGCGAGCTGGCCAAGCAGCTTCTCGAGGGCGTTGAGATGTTCGCTTAAACGACCTTGGCGATACACAGCGTGGCGGTAGACCAGCTCCTTGACCGCACCCGGCTGGGCGGTGGGGTCCAGCGCCATAAGGGCCCTGTGGAGGGCTCCCACCTCCTGGCGGAGGCCGATATGGGTCACCGCAACCCGATCAAGGCGATCGCGGTCCTGGCCGGCGGCCCGTCTCAGCGCCGCTTTTAGTGGTCGCCCCACAAGAGAGAGCAGCCGGCTCAATTCGTGGGATGCGGTCTCGCTTTGGAAGGCACCGCGGACAGCGTTTTCGAAGTGATTGGCCTCGTCAATCACCACGGTGCGGAAACGTCCGGCGAAGGTGGGGTCGCCGCCCATGAGGGCCAGCTTGTGGTGGTTGGTCACCACCAGGCGCGCATGTCGAGCAGCGGCGGTCACGATCTGTGCGGGGCAGTGAACATGGCGATGGGTGCAGCCGCTGGCGGCAGTGGTTTCGGCCAGCATGGCCGCGAGGCGTCCCCCATCGTCCAGCCAGTGGCGCACCTTCTCCCCCACGCCGTCCACATCGGTTTGGTGAAAATGGTAGATCAGCTGCACCAGATAGAGCCACGCCAGCCGTTGGTGCCCTGTCAGATGCGGGGTGTCGAGCAGATCCAATTTTTCCACACAGAGGTAGCTGCGTTTGCCCTTGAGCAATACGGCGGGAATATCCTTGAAGTGCGGCAGTAGCGCTCTGCAGATGGGCCACTCCCGTTCAAAAAGCTGTTCCTGGAGATTTTTGGTGTAGGTGGAGATGATGCCCTGCGCACCCGGGTTGCGGGCCAGGAAGCTCAACAGGGGTAGCAGGTAGCCCAAGGTCTTGCCCGTACCCGTGCCCGCTTCGAGGCAGAGGATGGCACCCTGGTTGACCGCCTCGGCGACATGGGCGGCGTAGTCCCGCTGTGCCGCCCGTGGCTGGAATCCCTGCCCGGTACCTGTCAGGGCAGCGAAGAGCGCGTTAAGGTGTCGCTCCGCCACTGGATTTGATCTGTATGCAATGGCAGGCGGGACGCGGCCGGGTTGAACACGCTCCAGAAATAGGCGCCAATTGGGAGTTTCGGCGTCCGCCGCAGGTCCGAGAAGTTCGCCGTAATAGGCCCGGTGGTGGGTCGCCATGTGGACCAGCACCTGTCCGAAAAGCGTGCCGCTCTGACGCAGATAGTGGCGCAGTGTCGCGGCCCGGGGCTGGAGACGACTATTGAGCACCTCCCCGCCAATGTGGGCCAGGAGCCGCTCTCCCAAGGCCACCATTTCGGGGGCAGTGAAGCTTTTGCGCCGACGGCGACGGTCGTGCAAATACTCCCAGAGGGCAGTCGGGGCAAAGGAGGTGAGCTGCGGCAGCAGAAACTCGGCGGCGAAGCTTAAGTCGACAGTGCGCATCCCGCCGCAGAAGGCGGCGATGGCAGCCAGGTCGCCATAGGGGTCCAGCACAAGTATAAAGGGTGGCTGGTCCAGGAAAGCGGCCAGGCGGCGCCGAACCTGTTCGGGGGGCTCCCCCGCAAGCACCGCGTCCCGGTTCAGGTTGCTGTAGTGGCGCTCGCGCAGGCCAAAAAACGGGTAGCTCACCAGGGCGTCGAAATCGGTAGGCGGGCGATCCGGGTAGAGGGTGCGGGCCGCCACGGCATAGACCCGATTGCCATTGTGGGCTTTGCGGCCGCAATGGGCGAAGACCAGCGAGAGGCGGTCGATATCGGCGGTAAATGGCTTCAGCATAGCGGGTCCGATGGCGGCAGCCCTCTCGACACACTGGCGATGGGATCGCGGTGGGATCGCGAGGCCGGCGTGGTTTGGGGTGCCGCGCAACCACTCACTTGGGCGGCAGGGTTTCCACGAAGGCCTTTGCCTTGGCGAGCCAGTCGGCCAGCACGCGATCGTCGGCAAACCCTTCCGGCGCCACCATGACCCACCCCTTCATGGCCCGGCCGGTGATATCGAAAGGACGGCAATGGGGCTGGGTCAGTGCGTCGGCCGCCTGGTCAACGCCCAGGCGCAGAATGAGAAACTCCTTGTATACCCCGCAGACCATGTTGCCGTGGAGAAGGCAGCAGACCCCGCCAAACATCTTTTTCTCCACCACATCGGACCATTGTCTCAGGACCGCGTTGATGCGCATCTGAACGCTATCATCGTAGGGCATGCTGCCTCCCTTTCCTGCTGGCGTGGGTTTGGGATCTGGTCTATTGGTGGGCCCATGGGCCCAAGTCGCGCGAAGATCGCTCCCCTTACCGGAGCCACTCGCTGAACGGCGCGCCGTCCCGCAGCAGGCGATAGCGGATGAAGGCGTTGAGGCAGCGCATGGCCCGGTTGGCGGTGAGGTAGGTGGGCACCCCACCGGCATCCAGGGTCTTGCCAAGCTTGTTGTATACCGCATCGGCATTGGAGACCACGTTGACCGATACGGCCGTGGGTTTTCGGTAGCGGTGGACCAGGCGGACGATGCGGGCGGCGATGTTGTCCGGGTTGGTGTCGATCTCGGCGTCGGTGGTGTGGATGAGGGTGCTCTGGGGAACGATGGAGACCATGAGCGCATCCACGCCATCTGCGGCCAAGACCGCCTCGATACTGCCCTCGAAGGTGGCGTCATCGGCCATGGGCGTCAGGTCGAGGAGAGGATCGGGCACCACCATGGGGGGTAGAATCTTGTTCAGGGCCGCCTCGGTACGCGCATCAAAGCGGGCCAGCTCCAGGTTGCCCAGGTGATCGGCCGCAAGTGTTTTTTCGTAACCGGCATTGGCGATGATGGCCACCCGGTTGCCCTTGACGGTGAAATCGGCCATGAGGGCGAAGGTCTTGATGAAATCCCCATGGTCGATCATGCTGTCCGCCACGATGAGACCGGCCTGTTTCATGGCGGCCTTGGCCACGGCGTACTCACCGGCGATGCTGGCCGTATGGCTCTCGGTGGCTTTCTGGCCCGCCTCGGTGCGGCCCGCCTTGTAGACCACTACCGGTTTTTCGCCGCGGGCGGCGATATCAAAGAAGCGCCTCCCGGCGCCGGGCTTGAATCCCTCAATGTAGCAGCTGATCACGGATACCGATGGATCCTGCTGGAAGAAATCCACCAGATCGCAGACATCCACATCGAGTTGGTTGCCGTAACTGACGATGACCTTCGGGCTGATGGCGTTTTTGAGATTCTCCAGCTCGATGATCCCCAGCGCCCCGCTCTGGCTGAGCAGCACCACGTTATTCTCCTCGCCCAAATTGACGGCAAACTTCTCTTCGGGAATGAAGAAGGTATTGACACCCGGCTGATCATTGCCACCGGCGGTGATAATGCCCAAGCAATTGGGTCCCATCACCCGTATCTGGTTGGCCATGGCCAATTCTCGGATCTCCGCCTCCAGATCCCGGTGCTGGGCGATCTCGCTGAAGCCGCTCGGGATGAGAATCGCCGCCGGGATTCGCTTGGTGGCGCAGTCGGCCATCACGGCCATGCAGGCGGCCGCCGGCACGGTGACGATGGCCAGGTCCACCGGATGGGGGATCTCCTTGAGGGAAGCGTAGAGCGGCAACTCCTTCCCGTCCAGCAGCAAGATGCCGCCCTTGGGATTGACGGCATAGACATCGCTGCGCCCCAGCTTGAACAGGTTTTCGACGATGATGTTGCCCGACTTGGTCCTGTCGCTGGTGCTGACCCCCACCACCGCGACCCCACAGGGATCAAAAAAGGGTTTCAGGGTTTGGGTGGCGGGTGGACCAACGGCATGTTGAGGAGCCGCCGGGGCAAAACTGGCGAAGCCGTCAATGGCCAGAAAACGGCCGTCGGGCGTGAAGACAAAGGGGTTGACCTCGAACTCGGTGAAAGCGAATCCGGTGTCGTTGGGAAAGAAATTGGAGAAGGCCACGGCCATCTCGCTGAAACAGACCCCCGCTTCGACAATTCGGGGGACATAGTCCCCGTGCCCCTGCTGGAGATATTTCTGGTGGATATGGGTGGATTCCAGCAGGGCCCGCGCCCAGGCACCATCGATGGGGGCCAGAATCAGATTGGGGGCGGAGAAATGCTTGGCGAAGTGTTCCGCATCACTGCCCCCTTTGGAGAAGGAGATGACGGGTCCGAAGGCTTCGCTCTCCCGAAAGCCAAGCATGATCTCGTTCCCCAGCTCCTGGGTATACGCCACATGCTCCACGAAGAGAATACTGTCTACCGACACGTTGCGTTCGGCGAAGCGTCGCAGCATCTCCGTAAAGCGATAGCGGACGAAAGCCGGATCCTTGTACACCACCTCCACTCCGCCGGCGGCCTGTTTGTGCGCCACTTCGGCGGACACGACTTTGAGGACCACCTTGTTGCTGCCGAACATTGAGAGAAAGCGGTCGCTGATGTGATTCGCGTTCTTGACGACGGCATGCACCGGGGCCCTCAGGCCAAAGGCCTTTAGAATGGCGTATACTTCATGCTCGTAGAGGGTGTGTCGACCCGCCTGGTGGGCCTGCTGCAGCATATCGATGATCATCGCCCGGACAGGGGCCGTCAGGGGTGTCGGCATGGCGGTGCTTCCTTGGCTGTGGGATTCGACGCTCCTCACTATTAGCGCATGCGGCGTTGAAAAGCGAGCGGCTCTGACGAGGGCTCTGACGAGGGCTCTGGGGAGGACTCTGAAGAGGGCGCTGGTGGGCGAACGGCTCACGGCAGCAAGCGCGATCTGCGCAGCCGTTCCGCAACGACCCCGGCTAGAGAACCTTCTGCAACGTCACTGTTTTTCGTTCACTGCGAAATCGCTCCAACATTTTGTTACAAACGGTTACCGGCCCGAAAAGCTTCTTCCGGTCAATCCGAATATATCTCCATCATCGATACCGTTCTGCGACAGACTTTCAAACAAAGGAGGCCTTATGCTACACAAACTGATGATGGCGATGATGGTGTTGGGATTGGTTGGCGGAATGCTGTTTTTCACCGGCTGCCGACGAGACGCTGGACGACATCCCGACCCGGAGCGAATCGCGGCGAAGATCGCCGAACGCCTGGATCTGGACGAGACCCAACAGGCCCGACTCACGGAGATCGTGTTCGCGCTGGAGGCCGATCTCACAGAACTCCACGATGCCGAGCCGGATCCCCACCAGATGATGGCCGACATGATCCGATCGGAGCGGTTGGATGGCGTTGCCCTGGAGCAGCTGTACACCGCCAAGCGCGAGACGGTGGATCAGATGGCGGAAAAGGTGATCCCGGCCCTGGTGGATTTCCACGCCATCTTGACCCCGGAGCAGCGGGAGACCCTGGCGGCGCGCATCGAAGACCACGAACTCCACCGGCGCTGCCGCTTCGCGCGGCGCTGAACTGCACCGGCAGCGGGAGCGGCTTTATGCGCCTCCCGCTGCCGGCTGCGCACGGACGGCCCCATGGCAGAACCCAGACCAACCCTCTTGATGATCGATGATGACGAGAAGCTCAACGCTCTCTTGGCGGAATTTTTTGACGGTTTCGGTTTCCACAGCCTCTCGGCCACCGATCCGGAGACCGGCTTGAAACTGCTGCAGCGGATGAAACCCGATCTGGTGATACTGGACGTCATGCTGCCGGGAATGAATGGTTTCGAGGTTTGCAAGGAGATCCGCCGGCGCTCCGATGTGCCCATCATCATGCTCACCGCCCGCGGCGATGTCACCGACCGTATCGTCGGATTGGAGTTGGGTGCCGACGACTATCTGCCGAAGCCATTTGAGCCACGGGAGCTGGTGGCCCGGATTCAAACGGTTCTACGTCGCGGTAGGGCTGGCGACGACAGGGATCTCCTCAGCTTCGGCGATCTGCGCATCGACCCCACCGCGCGCACGGTCGTCTTGCGCGAAGCGCCCCTGAACTTGACCACCAACGAGTTCGACGCGCTCCTGCTCCTGGCGGCGAAGCCAGGCAAGGTCTTCAGCCGCGACGAGATCCTCAACGCCCTGCGGGGCATCGACTGTGATGCCTACAACCGATCCGTCGACATCACCATGAGCCGGTTGCGCCAGAAGCTGGGGGACGACCCAAAATCGCCGCGCTTCATCAAAACCGTCTGGGGAACCGGTTACGTCTTCATCGGAGAGGCGGCTAAATGATCTTCGCCCGTCTCCGGCGTCTACCGCGCTCCATATTCACCAAATTGCTGCTGGTGATTCTGGTGGCGGGGATCTGTCTCAACTTCACCCTGGGGGCCTTCTTCCACCATGCGTATCGGCGATTGGCCAACTCCCCCCTCAAACGCAACTTGGCCCAATACGCCCACCTCCTCGTGGCGGACATGGGCATACCGCCCGATCCGGCGCGGGCCCGCCGTCTGGCGTCCGAAGCGGGGCTACTAATCTGGTATCACGGACCCGAGCGGGTCTGGGCCAACACCCGTATTTCACTGCCGGCCATCGAGTGGGAAGATCGGCGCACGATCTGGTCCGAACGCGCCGCCATTCGCCACGTGCGCCACCACGGCCATTTTTATCTCCGCTATGAGATCGATGCCCAGCGGTTTACCTTTCGGTTGGCCAAACCAGATTTCGAGGCCGAGGATGTGGTCAAAGGGGGGCTTTTCATCCTGGCGGCCCTCTCCATCACCCTGGGCTTGGTGTTCATCTTCGTTCGCCGCATCCTCAAACCGGTGGACCACCTTACCCGGGGTGTCCACCAGGTGGCCGCGGGCCGCCTGGACCACCGGGTTCCGGAAACCGGGGTAGATGAGTTCAGCCAGCTGGCCCGAGCGTTCAACCAGATGACGGGGCGGATAAAATCCTCCCTGGAGGCGCGCGAACAACTCCTCCTGGACGTGAGTCACGAACTGCGCTCTCCCATCACTCGGATGCGGGTGGCCCTCGAATTCCTGCCGGACAGCAAGGCCAGAGCCGCCTTGGCGGAAGATGTGGCGGCGATGGATGCGCTGGTGGGCCAGATCCTGGAGGAGGCCCGCACCCATCATGAGGCCGGTCAGCTCGATCTGATCCCCCTGGATCTGGCGGCGGCCGTGAAGACGGCGGCCGACGGATTCAGCGCGCGTCGACCCGGTGTTGTGCTCAACATCCCCGAGGGTGATTGGCAGGTCCCGGCCGACGCAGCCAAGGTCCAGACGGTCCTCTCCAATTTGCTGGAGAACGCCATTAAATACAGCACCACCGATAGCGGCGCCGTGCGCGTCGAGTTGCGGCACCAGGCAGAGGGGATCGAGATCCGCATTCGGGACGAGGGCGTCGGCATCCCTCCTGCCGATCTGGAACACATTCTGGAACCCTTTTATCGGGTGGATAAATCGCGCACCAAGGCGACCGGGGGATATGGTTTGGGATTGAGCCTCTGCCACACCATCATGCAGGCCCACCGCGGCCGGATCACCATCAGCAGCCAAATGGGTCGCGGCACCGAGGTAACCCTCTTATTTCCCATCGATGGGGCGCTGGGGTAACGCTCCTCCCCGCCGGCGCCCTCAATGACGGGCCGTTTCCGCCTCCCGCGCGGCGCTATGGGTGGCACCGAGCAGCGCCTGTGCCCGCTTGCGGATCTCCTCGTAGGGATCCGTGGCGAGCGCGGCAATTTGCGGCGTCAGGGACGAAATCGCATCGGGCGCCTGATGATACAGCTGGTCGAGGGCCAGGGCGCGAACCGCCGGGTCACTGTCCCGTAGACAGCCGGCGTATTCATCGAGATCCTCAATAATGGCGCTGACCCGACCGAGCAGGGAGAGCGCATCCAGGCGCAGCTCCGGATCGGGATGGGACAGGTAGTCGCGATAGGTGATCGCCACGCGTTCATCGGCACCGGCAAAACGTTCAATATTGTAGAGGATCACCTTTTGCTGGGCCGGCGGGGCGGTCTGCAGACGTTCGATGAAAGGGGCCACAATGCGGGCATCCCCCAGGTTGGTGAGGGCTTCGACGGCCGCCTCCTGCACATCGGCATCGCTGTCATAAAGGACTTTGAGCAGGTCCAGCACGCAGTCCAGATGGCCTTCCCACCCAAGTGCGATGGCGGCGTTGGCCCGCCGCTGGGGCTGGGGGTTGTCCAACTCTTCGGTGAGGTGCGCCACCAGGATCGCTTCGATCTCAAGTCCGGGACCCAAGGCACATAGCTGCACGGCGGCGAAACGCCGCACGTCATCGGACTGTTCCAAGTCGATCATGATGGTGAAGAGGGTGTCCGCGGCACTGGGGCGCCGGCTGCTGCCCAGGAGCAACAAAATCCGCATTTTCATGGCGGCTGGTGCGATTTCGAATGCCCGCCGCATAAGGAGCACCGCCTGATCATTGATCTCAGGCAGGACCCCGGGCGAAGCTAGCCAATTCCCGACCCTTTCAAGGGCCCGGTCCCTATCGGGAAATGCGATAACCTTGTTATTACCACTGCCCATAGCGTATACGCGACCCACTTAGGATAGTTACTGGCAGAGATGGCTCCCACAGCGGCCCACCTCCGCAGAATTCTCAACCACCGCTCTCAAGAGGTCAACCCTTTTGCTGCCCCTCGGTGATAAAAACCCCACCCGTCGCCTGGCGCTGGTCAACATCCTGCTGATTGCCGCCAATGTGACGATCTACCTCTACCAGCGCTTTTACGCACCCGCTGGTGCGGCGGATTTCATCCAGCGCTTCGGCTTCGTTCCCCATCTGCTCTCCTCCCTGGATCAAACGGGGACGGCCGCGGCCGCCTGGGTCCCCGTTACCTTGGTTACCGGCATCTTTTTGCACGGCGGCTGGTTTCACCTGGGTAGCAACATGCTGTTCCTGTGGATCTTCGGCGACAATGTGGAGGATCGCCTGGGCCATGGCCGCTATCTGCTCTTCTACCTGCTCTGCGGCATATTGGCCGCTCTGGCCCACTTCTGCGCCCATCCCGGGTCTACCCTGCCCACGATCGGCGCCTCGGGAGCGATCGCCGGTGTTATGGGCGCCTACGTTTTTCTGTTCCCCAAGGCCCGCATCCGCACCCTTGTGGTGGTGATCATCTTCATTCAGATATTCCACCTACCCGCCTGGTTTCTCATCGGCATCTGGTTCGTCACCCAGATCCTCAGTGCGGCCACCGAACTGGCCACCGCACAGGTTGCCGGTATCGCCTGGTTCGCCCACATCGGCGGATTTGTGGCCGGAGTTCTGCTGCTGCTGGCCCTCAAGCCGGATTCCCGAACTTAAAGGTGACGATCCAGCCACAGCCGCGACGCCTATTTGGGAAGAAACCTAATCAAACAATGCCAGTTGCTGCTGCCTGGGCGGTTTTTTCGGATGCTGATTGCGGTCCCATGGAGCGAGCAGATCGTCGGGAATATCCGCCAGAAAGGGTGAGCGATCCCGCACCTGCAGCTTCCCGTGGACACGCCGCTTGCGGGCGCGGGATAGGAAGAGCCGCTGGCGCGCCCGGGTCATTCCCACATAGAGCAAGCGGCGCTCTTCGGCCAGATCCACATCCGCGTCCGGCGCCCCACGGGAAATCGGCAGATAGCCATCTTCGCAGCCGGCAATAAATACCACTGGAAACTCCAATCCCTTGGCTGCGTGCAGGGTCATCAGGGCGACCCGCTCGGCACGCGGATCGTAATAGTCCGTGTCCTCCAAAAGCGCGAGATTTTCCAGCAAACGCGCCCGGTCCATCTCGGCTGCAGCCGCCTTCTGCAGCAGCAGATCCAGCGCCTGGGTGGTCGTTTCGTCAGCACCGAAGCGGCCGCCGATGGCGCTATGGTCGATGAGATGACGGAGCTGCTCGACCAGGGGCAAGCGATCCAAAGGGCGGCGCAGTTCGTCGAGGCGTTGGATGAAATCGAACAGATTCTGCTGCCGGGCCAAAGAGATACCGGGCAGGGGTATCCGCCGGGCGGCGACGAGGGCGTCCGACAGGCCCAACCCCTTGTGGTAGGCCCATCGTTTGACCTGTTGCAGTGTCTTGGGACCGATACCGGCCTTAAGCGCACCCGCGGCTGTCTCGAAATCGGAAAAAGCGGCACTATTGTTCATCAATTGAACTAGGGCGACCAAGGCGGCGATAAGCGGTTCCTCGAGCAGGTGACCGCGGCTGGCGATCTGGCAGGGAATGCCGCCCTTGCCCAGCTGCGCTGCCAGTTGAACGCCTTGCTGGTGGGTGCGGTAAAGCACGGCAACATCGCCAAAGCTGAGTTGACGGGCGGCGCTCTGATCCTTGACACTGCCAAAATCGAGATGATGAAAGCCGGTTCCGCCGACCAGCTGTTCAATGGTTTTTCCGATGGCAACCGCCTCGGAGCGCTCGGTAGCTGCCGCCATTTCACAAATCGGCAGGCTCCCCGGCATCTGGGCGACGGGCCGATCGTCACCGCTGCCCGTTAGACTGATATGCTGGTTGGCGATCACCTCGTAGGCAGCGCTGAGGACGGTCTGAACTGATCGATAGTTGCGCCGTAGGTGCACGACGCGCGCACCGGGATAATCCTCCAGAAACCGGTTGAAGTAGGTAACCCGGGCCCCTCGGAAACCGTAAATGGCTTGGTCAGGATCGCCGATCACGCAGAGCTGGCTGTGGCCCGGGCATAGCGCTCTGACGATCCGGTACTGACCCGCATTTAGGTCCTGATACTCATCCACAAAGAGATATGGGAATCGCTCGCGGCAGCTCTGGCGGAAATCGGCATCCTTTTCCAGCAGCGACACCACCTCGAAAATGAGGTCATCGTAGTCCCAGGCACCTAGCTGCCCTAATAGACGCTGGTAGGTGGGATAGGCGGCGCTGATATCCCGTCCATCGGCTGCGGCCAGCAGATCTTTGCGAGGGGCATCGGGTGGCAGCAGGCCCTGTTTGACGGAACTCACCGCCCTCAAGGCAGCCTTGATCGAGATGGTGTCCGAGGTGGGGTCAGCGGTCGCGGCCAGTTTGAGGGCATCCCCCATCAGGGCCGCTTGGCGGTCGCCACTGATGATGAATCGCACCGGTTGGGACGCAGCGGGTGTGTTTGATGGGGTCTCCTTTTCAACTGGCAGAGATCCGCGGTCCTTCTCCTGCAGCAATTGCAGGCAGAGGCCGTGAAAGGTGGCCACGAGCGGCCCCCCGCTGCCGCCAAGGCGCCCAGCCAGTCGTTCCCGCATCTCGGTCGCTGCTTTCTGGGTGAAGGTGACCGCCAGGATAGTGTCGGCCGGTACCTCGGCATCGTTCACTAAATGAACAATTCGTTCGGTGAGCACCCGCGTCTTGCCGGTACCGGGGCCGGCCACGACAATAACGGGGCCGTTGCGGTGATCGATCACCTGCTGCTGTTCGGGATTGAGCTGGATGGTCGCCGGCGCCGTAGCGGTTGCGGTCGGTGCGGCGCGTTCAGCACCATCTATGGCCGCCAGCACTCGGGACAGGGGTTGTGACATCGAGGCATCTGCATTGGCGCTGACGCGAGGCAGTGGGGCCGGCGCTGCGGTGACCGCTTTGGCGGGTTCCACCCCGGTGGCGAACAATCGGCGCTGCCCATCCAATCTGGCCCATTCGTCGGGGCTGAAAATGTTCAGCCGACCATACTCGCCATCATAGCCCGGTGAGAAGGTGATCTCACGGTTGCGCATCCGACCGATCGCCTCGCCAAGGTGGGGAATTTCACAGCTGAGGAGCGCCTCCAGGGGCAGGTCGCGCAGGATCGACAATTCCGGTCCATAGCTTTCCAGCAGCCGCTGTCGGGCCAAGGTAACTCTCTTGGACTTGGGTCCCACCCGGAGCAGCTGGGCAAGCATGTCCTCCAGGGGAACCAGGTGAACGAATTCGGCGCTGGTGGCTGGCCGGAAGCCCACCGGCCGGTCGGAGAGCGCCTCCACCCGGTGAAGCACCCCCAGCACCAGTGGCTTGCCACATACCGGGCAAAGACCATCGTAGCGACGGGTCTCGTCGGGCAATAGCTGTACACCACATTTGCGGTGTCCGTCGGCGTGGTATTTGCCCTCCTCAGGATAGAACTCGATGGTTCCCTTGAAGTTCCCTGCAGAGGGCTTCTTCAGCGCCTCGAAGATGGCCTCATAGGAAAGCTCGGTATCAAAGCAATTGGCCTCCCGGCCCAGTTTGGCCGGACTGTGGGCATCTGAGTTGGATACCAGCGTAAATTGGTCCAGGGCGGAAACCCGCCAGTTCATGGGTGGATCGGAGGAGAGGCCGGTCTCCAGGGCAAAGATGTGGTGGCTGAGATCGCCGAAACAGGCCTCCACCGAATCGAAACCCGACTTGGAGCCCAGCAGGGAGAACCAAGGGGTCCACACATGGGCCGGAATCAGGTGGGCTTCGGAATCCGTCTCCAATACGGTCTCCATCAAATCGCGGGCATCGAGGCCCAAAATAGGGCGTCCATCTGAATGGATGTTGCCGATCTGTTCCAGGCGTTGGTTGAAGCGTCGCGCGCTCTCCAGATCTGGCATGAATACCAAATTGTGATTCTTTCGGGTACGTTCGCCTTTCTTGTAGATGTTGCTGATCTCCGTTTCGAGCAGGAAGCGCACATTCCCCTGGCAGGCGGATGGAATTTGTGCGTCGCAGCCCGACGCCAGATCGGACCGGAGCCGAAACAAACCGGTTTCGGCGGGCACCAGCTTATCTTGGAGTTCGGCGAACCAGGCCGGATGGGTAAAATCGCCGGTGGCGACCACGGTCAATCCCTTATTGCGGGCCTCCACGTAGAGATTTTCCAAGTTCAGGTTTTTTGCCGTTGCGCGCGAGTAGCGTGAATGGATGTGCAGGTCGGCAATAAACTTCATCAATGCCCCTTCCCTGGATTTCTGAGCGGTTATCGACCCTCTTCAACCCGACCGATTCTGGGGGTCGCCATCCCATCGATTTGATACGCCAAACCAGCGCCGCGAGGCCCGCTCGGGTTTGGCTAATTATTTGTAATTTTATTGATTTTTTTATTATAACCGGGTAATGTTGTCCGCTTGATCATGCCACCCCCGAATGGTGGTTTCGCCCCCTTAAGAAAGGGCTTGGCGCGCGGCTGTTCGGGCTGCCGATAACCTAGCTGCCGTTGGAGTTCTGCCGTTTATGGGATTGCTATCACGATCGGTATCCATCACCCGTTATCAGGTGGAGAAGCAGATCGACGCCCCGGTCACCGAGAATGTGCTCAATGGGCTGAAAAAATACGCCATCACCGAAATCGACAACGAAGCCGAAGCCCAGGCGGTTGGCTGGACCTGCTTTGAAAATCCCTACGCCCCCGATTTTGAGCAGGCCAATTTTACCGTCGGCACCTATTTCGTGTTTTCACTGCGCATCGACAAAAAGGCCATCCCGGTCAAAGTGGTAAAGAAGCACACCGCCATTGAGATGCAAAAACGGCTCGCGGCATCGGGACGTGATTTCCTCTCCCGCAACGAAAAAAAAATGATCCGCGAACATGTGCTCAACGTGCTCAATATTCGCATTCCGGCGACTCCCTACGTCCACGACCTGCTCTGGGACTACGAGGCCAAACGATTGCTGTTTTTTAACAATCAGAAGGGGGCCAATGAAGCCCTGGAGACCCTTTTCAGACAGAGTTTTGGACTGCGCCTCATCCGGCTCTTTCCTTACACTATGGGCGAACTCACCGCCGGCCTGAGCGAATCGCAGCGCGATGTGATGGGCTCCCTATCTCCAGCCAGACTCGCAAAGGGGTGATCATGCTTGACATCGCCATCGCATACGACCGCTACAAATTCATTGGCAACGAGTTTCTTACCTGGCTGTGGTACGCCATTGACAACGCCCCGGAGGCACTCGCCAAGATCGATCCCACCATGCAGGCACTGGAGGTGGGCAATCGCATCGTTCTCAAAAACCAGACCGAGAACGGTGATGAAACCATCTCCATCAAAGGCGATACGGCCGGACTCGAGGAGGGACTCTTGGCCCTGGCCAAAGGTGCCATGGTAACGGAGATCAACCTGATCTACAAGAGCGAGGAGCATCAGTGGCAGTTTTCGCTCAAAGGGGAAAGCTTGAGCTTCTCCGGATTGAAAACACCGGAAACGGGTCGTTTCGAAACCCAGGACGACGTGGAGGGGATGGTGCTCGAAAAGGCGTATCTGCTTGAAAAAGCGACCGGCCTTCTGGATACGCTTTTCAACCACTTTATCCAGCTCCGGGTCACGAACACCTGGCTGGATGAGGTCCAGCCCACCTTGAGGGACTGGATTCAGAAAGCGCACGCCACGGCCCCTGGGGCGGGTTGAACGGCCGGTTTGCCCCATCTTAAAATTATCGGTTGTTTTTTCAGTCGGATGGATCCCATTTTGACACTTACATATTGATATTTTGTCAATAATTTCATACTTATGAACATAGTTGCCACCGTTGGTACAAAACAGCGCTCCTATCAACGCTTTATCAACAGGTTATGATCACGGTTGCCTTTTAAAAACCATATTTAAAACAAATAGATAGAGATTTATTGGTGGTATCAACAGGGCTTACTATAAATAGTCTTATTAAAATCTATAGGAATAGATAGATGAAATTTACGATCAACAAGAAGGCGATTGGGGATGTCCTGAGCAAGGTACAGGGTTTAACGGCCCGCAAGAGCAATTTGGGCATCACCGAAAATATCCTGATCCGTTCGAGTGACGCCAGCATCCAGTTGTCCGCCACCGATCTGGAAACCGGTTTCGACGGTACCTATCCCGCCGACCTGGATGTCGCCGGTGCCATCGCCATCAATGCCAAGAAATTCTTTGAGATCGTGAAGGAGTTTCCCAGCGACACCATCGAAATCAACGAAATCGAGAACCGCTGGATCGAGATCGGCAATCAGAAGGTCCAATACCATATCGTGGGAATGAATCCCGACGATTTTCCCGTGACACCCACTCTGGAAGCGGTGCCCCTCTTCAACATCGCGGCGGACGCGCTGCGCAGCATGATCGAGAAGGCCGTGATGATCAGCGGCAGCGGTGACGATAAACGCGCCCACATCAATGGCGTCTACTTCGAGCGCCGCACCGTGGGGGACCAACTCGTGGTGCGGATGGTGTCCACCGACGGCAGCCGTCTGGCCACCGTGGACGTGGCATACAGCGATCCTGCCGACCTGCCTGAATGGGACGGGGTCTTGATCCCCAAAAAAGGGCTCGGTGAGGTCGCCAAATTTCTGGACGGGGGCGGGGTCGTGCAGATCGGTATCAAGGATAGTTACTTCATGGCCCAGAAAGGGGGCGATACCCTCATCATCCGTCTGCTGGAAGGGGATTTTCCCAAGTATGACGACATCGTTTCGAAACAGAACGCCTACACTCTCAGCATCGATAAAAAACCATTTGCCATGATGCTCAGACGTATGTCCATCCTCTCATCGGAGAAGTACAAGGGGGCCATTTTTAATTTCGACAAGAACCAGTTGGTGATTACCGCTACAAACCCCGATATCGGTGAATCCAAAGAGGATCTTGCCATCGCCTACGAGGGCGAAAAGATCGAGGCGGCCTTCAATCCCAAATTTTTCAGTGACTGTCTCAACGCCATCGACGAAGACAACGTCCTGTTGCACATGGTCGATGGCGAGAAGCCCTGCCTGGTGGAGGGTGAGAAAGACAAATCCTTCCTAACCGTCATCATGCCAATGAGAATCTAAATGGAAAACAACTACACAGCCAGTAGCATTGATGTGTTGGAGGGTCTCGAGCCGGTTCGTTTGAGACCCTCCATGTATATCGGCAATGTGGATGTGGCCGGCCTCCATCACCTGGTCTATGAGGTGGTGGACAACAGTATCGATGAGGCCATGGCCGGTTTCTGCGACACGGTTCGGGTGACCGTCCACCCCGACAACAGCGTCAGCGTCGTGGACAATGGCCGCGGGATACCGGTCGACATTCACCAGACCGAAAATGTGCCCGCGGTGGAGGTCGTCCTCACCAAGCTTCACGCCGGCGGCAAGTTCGACAATGACACCTACAAGGTATCCGGTGGCCTCCACGGGGTCGGTGTGTCGGTGGTCAACGCGCTGAGCAAGTTCCTCGAGGTCGAGATCTACACCGATGGGCAGATCTATTACCAGACCTATGAAAAAGGGATAAAAACCAGTGAATTAAAGGTCGTCGGTAAAACGGAAAAGCGTGGCACACTGATCCGCTTTCGGGCTGACGACGAGATTTTCAACACCACCGAATACACTTACGAGACCCTCTCGCGGCGCCTTCGGGAGCTGGCGTTTCTCAACAAAGGCGTCACCATCGTTTTGGAGGACGAGCGCGCCGACCTGACGGAAACCTTTTGCTACGAGGGCGGCATCGTCAGCTTTGTGGAGTACCTCAATCGACGTCGCAACGGCATCCACGAGCCAGTCTTCATCGAAGGCACCCGCAACGATGTGCAGATTGAAGTCGCCATCCAGTACAACGACAGCTTTACCGAGAACATCTTTTCCTTTGCCAACAATATCAACACGGTGGAGGGAGGTTTCCACCTCATCGGTTTCAAGGCGGCGGTCACCCGGACCATCAACAACTATGCCCTCAATGGGAACCTGCCAAAAAACCTCAACACCAAAATCAGCGGAGATGACGTACGCGAAGGTCTCACCGCCATTATCAGCGTCCGCATCAAGAATCCCCAGTTCGAGGGCCAGACCAAAACCAAACTGGGCAATAGCGAAGTCAAGGGCTTGGTGGAGTCCCTGATCAATGAAAAGCTGGCCATTTTTCTGGAGGAGAATCCCGCCGTCGCCAAACGCATCATCGCCAAGGCGGTGGATGCCGCGCGGGCACGGGACGCCGCCAAACGGGCGCGCGACCTGGCCCGCAAAAAGGGTGCTCTCATCGATTCAACCTTACCGGGCAAGCTGGCCGAATGTCAGGTCAACGATCCTGCCCAGCGGGAGATATTTCTGGTGGAGGGGGACTCTGCCGGTGGCAGCGCCAAACAGGGTCGTGACCGACGCTTTCAGGCGATTCTGCCCCTCAAGGGGAAAATTCTGAATGTCGAAAAAGCCCGCTTTGACAAGATTCTGCGCAGTGAGGAGATCAAAAACATCATCACTGCGCTCGGTACCGGAGTGGGCAGTGAGGAATACAGCATCGATAAGGTGCGTTACCACAAGGTGATCATCATGACCGACGCCGACGTGGACGGCTCCCACATCCGCACCCTCCTCCTGACCTTCTTCTACCGCCAGATGCCGGAATTGATCGAGCACGGGTACCTCTACATCGCCCAGCCGCCCCTTTTCAAAGTGGGCAAGGGCCGCAACGAGACCTACCTCAAGGATGAGGGCGAGCTCAATGACTACATTTTGAAGCGGGTTTGCGACAAACGCGTGGTCAAGACCAGTGGGCCCAATGGGGATTCCCAGCTCAGCAACCACCGTCTCTTTGTTTTTCTCGGTAATCTGGCGACCTTTTATCGCCAAATGGAGGTGATGGAGAAGGAGGGCATCCCACTGGAACTGGCTGAGACGCTGCTGCACGCCGGACTCAGCGATCAGGTGTTTCTCCAGGACGAGGGCCGCATGCAGCGTCTCAGCGAGCAATTGCGGGCCAAGGGCTTCGAAGCGGGCGATCCTCAATGGCACGTGGATCGGGGCATTTTCGAAATCACCATAACGCTGCCGCGGCGCATCGAGCAGCGTCATCCCCTGCCGGTGAAGGTTGGTCGCGGTCTGGTGTATTCCAACAGCTATCAGCGGGCCCTGGTCCTCTGGCAGCAGATCGCGGCCTACGACGCACCGCCCTTCTCGATCCACAAAGGTGACACTGCGGATGAGGCCCTGACGCTCGACAGCCGGCTTGAACTGCTCAACCATCTGTTGGAGGAGGGCAAGAAGGGCATCGACATCCAGCGCTACAAGGGGCTTGGCGAGATGAACCCCGACCAGCTGTGGGAGACCACAATGGACCCGGAAAAGCGGACCCTCCTGCAGGTTAAGGTGGAGGATGCGGTCTATTCCGACGAGATCTTCACCATTCTCATGGGGGATGATGTGGAACCACGGCGGGATTTCATCCAGAGCAATGCCCTCGAGGTTTCAACGCTGGATATCTAAGAATCGAACTGCCGTGCAAAAAGTAGAACCCCTGAGGCCTGGCGGAGTCCTCAGGGGTTCTTAGTTGGGTGCGCTCTTTCTTTTCAAGTCGTCGGTGTCGGTTCAGGAGTCGGCGTCGGTCAGCGAAAGCAGGCCAAATTGAGGAGCTGGTTCAGGACGAGGAGAATTGTGGTAAAAGCGCAACGACCGTATTGCATAAACGGGGCTAATTGTCAATAAAATTTGAATATTCTTTAGTATTTTAGGACCACTTTCGCCACTCAGCAGAATTGTGCATTATTGCAACAACTTATTCAGCTCGCTTCCCATGTCTGACTCCGCCATGGCGCGTTGCGGTTTCCCATCAGTCCAATTCCCATACAGACGGACCATTGCACTCTGCCGCTTGACCTTTGCCTTTTGCGGTGGAGTTGATTACATTTAGGGTGCATCACGGCCAGCACCCCTAACCGATGGAGGGATAGCCGCCATGAAGATCATCGACCCCTATTTTGACGTTCTCAATCTGCCCGACGGAGCGGCGGTGCTCACCCATATCGAGCTGGCCGCCCGCACCTGCTACAAGTCGGAGGACAAGATAACGTCCGATTCCGCCGCCCGCCTTCTGCGAGCGCTGCTGAAAAGCGGCCATCACAGTGTCTTCGAGCACGCCAGTGCGTCGGTCCGCATCACCTGCGATCGCGGCATCTCCCACGAAATCGTTCGCCATCGCCTGTGCGCCTTCAGCCAGGAAAGCACCCGCTACGCCAATTACGCCAAGGAGAAGTTTGGTCAGGAAATCACGGTTATCAATCCCTTTTTCTGGCCCGTGGGAAGTCCGGCCTACCAGGCATGGAAAGTCCAGATGGAGAGCGCCGAAGCGGCCTATTTGAATCTCATTGAGGGCGGGGCCAGCCCCCAGGAAGCCCGCAGCGTTCTCCCCAATAGTCTCAAAACAGAGGTCGTCATGACCGCCAACTTGCGTGAGTGGCGCCATATTTTAAAGCTTCGCTGCGCCGCTGCATCTCACCCCCAGATCCGCCAGATCATGCTGCCCCTTCTGGATCGATTTCATCGGGCTATTCCCGTTATTTTTGACGATTTGCAGCGCGAATACCAATCCGATATTGAACACTTTGCTGCCACAGCGCCTCTGGGCGCCTGCAGCTGACCCCCCTTCCATAAAGGTTCGCGCCCGGAAGGCCCGCGTCCGGGTGTTTTCCCAACACTGGAAATCCCTACTTTTTTATAATCCGGTATCTGGACAGACGCCATCCGGCACAAGGCGCCATCCGCCATCGGCGCCATCCGCCCGCCACTAAGTTGTTCCAGGGCAATCTTCCGCCCAAAATTCCAGAGGGTCAGCCACTGCCTGCCAGCGATGCGCGGTTAAGGCCTCATTTATCTCGGCAAGATGCCGATGGAGATATGAGACCCCACCTCACGGAGCGATCTCACCCAAAAAGAAACGACGCCTCTCGGTACCAGCGTCGAACCCATTCACCGCAGGATGGAACAAGGAGATATCATGCACACGGTTTCACATCCATTGAGCTGCCACACACCGCAACCCGCAGTTTCGCTCGGCTCCGCCCTCTGCGGGCGGTTGGCGGTGCTCGCTACAGTGGTGTTGCTCCTCCTCTCGTCGGCGGGGTGCAGCGGCAACGTATTTGAGGGCGTCTCCAATGACGACTCCGACGACGCTAAGCTCGAACAAGCGCGTATGGCCATCGACGACGCCGATTACGACCAGGCTGTCGAGTTGCTCAACGACCTTCTGGACGGGGATCCCACCGATCCGCAGGCACTGGCCTATCTCAGCCATGCCTATGCAGGGATGGCAGGAATGGACACCCTCGACCTGTTAACCATCATCGATGAACTGGACGAGAACGGGCAGTCTGGCGACATCGATATGGTCGGACGGGTGTTGGGAGACGCCGAAGGCGACGTTACGGCCAGTGAGGTGGCCAACAAGCTCGATCATCTCAACGATGCCATCGACAGCTTGGAACAGATCGAAGCCAACGGCGGCAGCCTCTCCGATGACGAGACGGTGCAACGCGGGGTTCTGGGGGTCGCGCGAATCGCCATGCTGTTGGCGGACATCGTCTTTACGGACCAGGGCGCCGGTGCCGACGATTCGATCCGTCTCACCGAGGAGGGGCTGACCGCACTATACAGCGACACGCCTGACTTCGATGGGGATGTGGATGCGGGTCAATTGGCCTATCTGGCCGAGGATATTCTCAGTGTCCAGGCGGCGGTGCAGGTACTGGAAGAGATCGGCTCGGATAACGACTTGAGCGAAGATTTCGACGAATTCGAAGAGGATCTCAACCCAGATGGGAATTCCATCATCTCCACCGAAGAGTTGGAAGCCTACGTGGGATCATTGACAAACACTTAATGTCGAAAAGCAAGGGGTAACGCGTGAAAACCCGACCGAACACCGTAATTTGGCAGATTCTGACCCTCTTCATGGCGATCACCTTTTCCGCCGGTCCGGCAATGGCGAAAGTCTACCCGCGGTTCTACCGGGGGGTAAGGCCCCTTGGCATGGGCGACGCCTTCACCGCGGTGGCGGATGACGAAAACGCCCTGTTCTACAATCCCGCCGGACTCGCAAAAATAGACACCCTCACCTTCGCTGTGGTCAATCCATTGGTGGAAGCCTCCGCCGAAAGCATCGACATGGCCTCCGATGCCGATGATACCGACTTGGATGATACCGGTGAGGTGGCGGACCTGCTGCGCGATTATATCGGTGAGCACCAGCACGTACGCGGAGCGCTCTTTCCCCACGTGGGATTCAATGTCGGCGGTTACGGTATTATGGTTGGCTTTCTGGCGCAGGCCACCCTGGATGCCGAAATCCGCGATCCCATATGGCCCGAAGCGGATACGGACTACGTTTTCGACCGTGGACTGATCGCCGGGGTAGGGGGGCGCATCCCCTTTATGGATCTTCGGCTGGGCGCCGCGCTGAAGTACATCAGCCGCAGCAGCCTGAATGAGGTGTACACGGCCACCGATATCGCCGACGATGATTTTGAGGACGACTTCGAAGACGATCTGGAGGACGGCTCGGCGGTGGCGCTTGATCTGGGCGTCATCTACAGCCTTCCCTGGATCGATTGGGCAGAGACGGATGTGGGTTTCACCATCCAGCATCTACCGGAGATGCAGTTCGGTAATGCGCTCAATCAGGAGACGCAGGCCAATATTGGGATAGCCGCCAAGAAGGGCTTCGGTGGTTTTAATGTGATTGCAGCCGTGGATTATGTTGACCTCACCCACGCCATCGGCGAGGATCGGGATGTTCCCAAGCGGTTACATTTGGGCGGCGAGGTGCAGCTGCCGATGATTCTGTCGCTGCGACTGGGCTTGAACCAAGGATACCTTAGCTACGGTATCAGCGCAGACCTCTGGGCTCTCAAGCTCGATTTTGCCGCGTACACCGAAGAGGCCGGTGCCCATGCGGGGCAACGCGATGATCGTCGCTATGCGGGACAGATCTCCTTCGGCTGGTAAACGGGTTTAGATGGTCCACGAAATGGGGCGCCGCCACCGTCGAGGTGGCGGCGCCCTTTTTTGTCAACCCCGAGGAATCACACAAAAAAATTTAAAAAGCTGACAGGTTAGGGGTACGCGTATTATAATTGGTCTAACGGCAACGTGAACGCGCATGCGCTGGGATTTCTGGTCCGGTAAGCGGCACAAGGGGTGCCAATGAAGTTGTGTCCATCTTGCGGTCAAGGGCTGGCCCAATCGCTGACCATCTGCCCCGTCTGCGGGCAGACGGTCGGAAATGGCCTGCAATACGTGGACGATTATGAGATCCTCGAAATCGTCCATGAAAACCGTCTCAGCATTCTTTGTAAAGCGCGCCTGATCCATCGGTCTGGACCGGTCATGCTACGGTTGTTCACCGCCGCCTCCGGTGTCGACGAAGTGGTGGCCGCCCGACTGACGCGCGAACTCGAAGAACTCCGCAAACTACCGGCAGACCGTTTCGTGCAGCACCAGCAGATCAAACGTTCCAGTGAGGGCCTCTGGTACCGCGTCAGCGAATGGGTGGACGCCGTCAGTTGGGGCGACCTCATCGCCGGCGGACGCCTGACCCAGCTGGCCACCCTCCTCAAACTCTTCGAACAGATGACGACCGCGATAGAGGAGCTCCACCGGCGCAAGCTGTTCATTCCCCATCTGATCCTCGACGACATCATGGTGACGGTCGATCCAGCGCAAGGTCTGCGGCTGCTGGTGGACTACAAATTGTCCCGCTTCCTAACGCCGTCCATGGATTCGCCCAGACCCATGCTGCGCGATCTGCTGCGCTGCCATCCGGACATCCTCAGCGGGGCGCCGCTAGATTATCGTAGTGACATCTGGTCGCTGGGCAAGGTGTTCATTGAGATATTGACCGCCGATTTCATCACCTGTGACCATCGGCCTAAGATAGAGTTTCTGAAGGTACCCGAAGACCTCAAACGCCTGTTGCGCACGATGCAGGCGGAGGACCCGGACCTGCGTCCAAAGGCGAGCTCGGTGGCCGAGATTCTGCGGAGGATGCAGAGAGAGGCATCTCATCGTCGGCGCCGACGGCGCACACCGGCCACCGAAGTGGTCCTCAAGAAACTGCGCCTGAGAATCTCCGTATTGCTGGCGGTGGTGGTGTTCCTGCTGGTGGCCCTCGTGCCGCTATGGTTCTTCATGGGCGGGCAGCAGCGGGATGACGGCGACCCGTTGGCCCAGTATGCCAACATCTATGCGGGGTCCGTGGCCTTCGTCCTGGTGGGCTATGAATTGACCCTTGATGATACCGTCATCTATCAGAACCAGACGGAAGGCACCGCATTTCTCGTGGATGGCGAGGGGTATCTGCTCACCAACCGCCACGTGGCATGCCCCTGGCTCGAGGACAGCAGTTTCCAAACCGTCATTGCCCGCCTCAAAGCGATGGACCAGACCCCCCGATTCAGTTATCGGATCTATCTCTGGTTCGAAGGCGAGAGAGCGTTTTTCCGATCTCCGGAAGTGGCCGACTCAACCGATCCTGCGGATCTCTATTTCCTTGAGAACGCTTACGCTTCCGATCGCAATCAGCAGGTTGAAATCGTGGGGGTGGCCAAGCCGCAATACCAAACCGGAACATTGATCAAAGCCCCCCTCCAGGATGATTTCGCCGTGCTCAAGATCGATGCGCCGCCCCACGGGTTGACGCCCTTGCCGCTCAGCCGGGGCACCGCTGTCACCGATATTCCGCGTCTCTCGCCGGTGATCACCCTGGGGTTCCCCCTGGGACGTCAGACCCAGGTCGCCACGGTCAACGTAAGTGTTACCCGGGGGCACGTGCGACGGGCGTTTGAAAATCTGCTGCAGGTGGATTCCTCCATCCACCGCGGCAACAGCGGCGGACCGGTGATTGGTGAAACTGGCCGGGTGCTCGGGATCGCTTCCGGCGTCGCCATCGATCGCAGTGTGGGCCCCCTGCCGGTGATGACGCCCCAGTCCGACATCGGCATGGTGCTCCCCATCGAAAAGGTGGCCGCCTTCCTCGACGAGATCAAGTTGGGCCGGTTGAAGTGGAACGGCGTTATCGATCCGGGGGTCGAGTCACGGGTGGAAACCATCACGGCCAAGGCGCTGACCGACGAATGGCAAACAGCGGTGGAGATGGTTGAGACGGCACTGGAGGAGAGCAGCGAACCGGCTCTCTACATGCTTTCCGGCATTCTCAACATCTGCCTGGGCGATAGGGCGACGGCTGACCGGCGACTGCGTCAGACCCTATCCATGGATCCGGACAACAACCAAGCCGCTTTCTTTCTCTATTTGCTCAATGACCATGTGGATCATCAACCCGGGAGCACCTTCTTTCAGCAGCTGGTCGAGTTGAATTGGCGATCCAGTGACGAATTTTTCGGCTATCTCACACGGCTCAGGGCGGAGCGTATCGACCCGGTGGAAGCGATGGCCAGCGGATGGGATACCCGGGCCGAGCGGGCTTGGATAACGCTGGTGGTTGGCCAGTTGGAGCGGGAAGCCGGGCGGCTGAAGGCTGCTGAGGACCTCTTTACCCAGGCGGTTCGGCTGGCCGATATCGACGACTGGTCCTTCTTGTTGGCACGCGGTTATTTGAATCAGGTCCAGCAGCAGCGTCTGGCGGCGCTTCCAAGCCGTGCCGAGCAAAACGCGTATCGGGTTCGATTGGCGGAGCGGAAGCATGAATTGGACGCCCATCGGGAGGCCGTTGAGAAGGTGGATGCAGAATTGGCGGCGTTGGTGCAGCGGCTGAACCGCGAGGCCGGCGATATCGCGGCCCAGCGCCGAACACTGGAGGAGATGCGGGCTCTGGATGGGGAGAACGGCGATCTCCTCGCTGGACTGGCCTTTTACAGTGCCATGGATGAAGCCTGGGAACCGGCCCTCACCTACTCGCGCGATTTCCTGAGCCGGGCCGGGCGGGAGAGCGCCAGCCGCCTGAGCGTTGGACTGCTGGAAGCGGAGATACTGCTCTGGATGGGGCGCACCGAGGAGATGGAGGCCAGTCTGAAGTCCTTCCACGAGCGTACCCGGGATCCTTGGTACCGAGCGCTATCGGCCTATTTTCTCGAACGAACCCCCTTCGATTCCTCCGAAGACGATCTCTACAAACAGCTTGGACTGGCGGTTGGGCAAACCCCAGAGAATCTGGTCACTGCCCACACGGCCCTCGGGTTTTGGTCAGAAAGCCAGGCGCAGACAGAGGTTGCCAAACGGCACTACAAGGAGGCGCTGGGGTCGTATCTGGATAACTGGTTGGAATATGAACTGGCTCGTGAACGTCTGCGCCGGCTGCGCAGCGAGGAATAGTTATGACCTGCAGGGGCGCCCCGGAACCGGCAGCGATGCGATAATCCGCAGCAGACGGCGGTTCTCGCCCAAAGTGGGCCGTGGGCTGCGAGAGGCCGCTGATTAAAAGGCGATGTTGCCCGGCGTCCTCGGGAAGGGGACCACATCGCGGATATTGCTGATTCCGGTGACCAGCATCAGCAGGCGTTCGAAGCCCAACCCAAAACCGCTGTGCGGTACCGAGCCGTACCGTCGGCTGTCCAGGTACCAGGCGTACTCCATCTCGTCGAGCCCCATCTCCGCCATTCGTGCCGACAACACGTCAAAGCGCTCCTCGCGCTGGCTACCACCGATGATTTCACCGACACGGGGAACGAGGACGTCCATGGCGGCCACCGTCTTGTTGTCGTCATTGAGGCGCATGTAGAAAGGCTTGATGGTCTTGGGGTAGTCATGGAGGATTACGGGCTTTCGGAAATGCGTTTCGGTGAGGAAGCGCTCGTGTTCGCTCTGTAGATCATTGCCGTAAGCGACGGGATGCTCAAAGGGTTTCTTTACCCGTCCCAGAATCTCGATCGCCTCGGCGTAGGGTAAGCGGATGAAGTCCTTTGCGCAGATTGTCTCCAAGGTGTGGCGCAGCTGTTTGTCGACGAAGCGGGCAAAGAGGTCCACATCATCGGCACAATTTGTCAGCGCATAGTCGACGAGGCATTTCACCATCTCCTCGGCGAGATCCATGTTACCGCCGAGGTCGCAGAATGCCATTTCAGGTTCGATCATCCAGAATTCGGCCACGTGTCGGCTGGTGTTGGAGTTTTCGGCGCGAAAAGTGGGACCGAAAGTGTAGACATCGCCCAGCGAGAGGGCGAACATCTCTACCGAAAGCTGTCCGGAGACCGTTAAGCTGGCTTCCCTGCCGAAAAAATCGTTTTGAAAATCGGCCTCACCAGGGGGTAGGGTGGTGACCCGGAACAATTCACCGGCACCCTCGCAGTCGGATCCGGTGATAATGGGGGTGTGGATATAGCGAAAACCCCGCTGTTTGAAAAAAGCGTGTACCGCGTAGGCCATCTCGGAGCGTATCCGAAACGCCGCCCCATATTTGTTGGTGCGCGGACGTAGGTGGGCGATGGTGCGTAAAAACTCGTCACTGTGCCGCTTTTTCTGGAGCGGGAAGCTCTCTGGGGCCAAATGGACCACATCGACCGACGACGCTTGGACCTCCCATTGCTGTCCCTTGCCTTTGGAGGCCACCAGGGCGCCCGTCACCGCTACCGCCGAACCGGTGGTGATGTTGCGCACGCCGGCGTAGTCGGGCAGATCAGCGTCGGCGATTACTTGAATATTTTTCAGGCAAGACCCATCGTTGACTTCGAGAAAGCTGAACGCTTTGGCATCTCGCTTGGTGCGCACCCAGCCCTTGATCAGCACCGTCTCGATGGCGGCATCGGCGTTCAAAAGCGCGGCCACGCGGCTGCGCGGTACTATAGGGGTCGGCATGATTGATCCTTTCGATACCCCGCATCAGGGAAGGCGTGTGATCGGCAGTTGGACGGGACATCGCCGGGGCCTTGAACAGGGTCAAATATAGGCTTGATTTGCAGGCGCGTCTTTGACATGTACAGGCGTTTTGCCCGCTAACATTTTGGAAACGTGAAAGATTGTCAAATATACCATGAGCATCCAGACCATTCAAGATCTCCTGCCCCGGGTGGAAATGCCCAGCCGATACTTGGGAACCGAACGCAACGCAATCCGCAAGGATTGGCAGGCGGTGTCCTTGAAGATCGCGCTCGCCTTCCCCGACCTCTATGAAATTGGCACCTCCCACTTCGGGCTGCAGATTCTCTATCACATCCTCAATGCGGAGAGCGACATTCTCGCCGAGCGGGTTTTCGCACCCGCGGAGGATATGGAAGCTCAGCTGCGGACCGCGGGTCTCCCCCTGAGCGCGCTTGAATCGGGCCGTCCCCTGGCGGATTTCGACATCATCGGCTTCAGTCTGCTGTATGAGCTGAACTACACCAATATTCTCAACATGCTGGAGCTGGCCGGTCTTGGTTTTTGGGCCCATGAGCGCACGGAAACCGATCCGCTGGTAATCGGCGGCGGACCCTGTGCCGTCAATCCAGAGCCGGTCGCGGCATTCTTCGACGCCATCGTTGTGGGCGATGGCGAGGGGGTGATTCTTGATATTTGCCGTGCCTGGCAGCAGTGGCGGCGCCAGGGGGGCTCCAAAGAGGCGCTGCTCACACGGTGGGCCGCCATCGATGGTGTCTACGTGCCCTCTTTGTACGAGGTCACCTACGACGCGGCCGGACTCCCCTCGATAGACGCCCGCGCAGGTGCCCCCGCGCGGGTCCGCCGAACGGTGGTGGCCGACCTTGATGCCGCCAAATTTCCAGATGCGCCCATCCTGCCCTTCGGCCGCCCCGTGCACGATCGCCTGCGCCTCGAGATCTCGCGGGGATGTACCCGTGGCTGCCGTTTCTGCCAGGCAGGGATGATCTATCGGCCGGTGCGCGAGCGCAGTCCCGCCAATTTAATCGCCTTGGCCAAGAGCGCCCTGGCCCGGACCGGATACGAGGACCTCTCGCTGCTCTCCCTGAGCACCAGTGACTACGCCTGCATCAGCGAACTGATGGCCGCTCTCATGGGGCGCTGCGCCAATGATCATGTGGCCGTCTCGCTGCCATCGCTGCGGGCCGGAACGCTGACACCCGAACTGATGGCGTTGATCAAGGCGGTGCGCAAGACGGGTTTCACCATCGCCCCGGAGGCGGGCAGCGACAGGCTGCGGCGGGTGATCAACAAGAACATTACGGACGCTGACATCGTCCATACCGTCGAGAACGCCTTCTCCCTCGGTTGGCGCGTGATCAAGCTCTATTTCATGATTGGACTGCCCACCGAAACCCAGGATGACCTGGCGGCACTCGTGGCCCTAGTCCAGCGGCTTAAATCCATGCCCGGACGACACAACAGAGGGGGGAAGATCCATGTGAGTGTCACTACCTTCATCCCCAAGGCGCATACCCCTTTCCAATGGGCCTCGCAGATCGATCTGGACACCTCAAAGACGAAACTGCGCTGGATCAAGGAGCGGCTGAACCAACCGGGTGTCCAGGTCAAGTGGCAGGATCCGGCTGTGAGTGTCGTTGAAGGCCTCTGGGCGCGGGGGGATCGCCGTCTGGCCAAATTGCTCGTGGCTGCCCATGAGGAGGGGTGCAAGTTCGACGGTTGGAGCGACAAGTTCAATCTTCGGCGCTGGCAGGAAGCCTTTCAGGTCGCCGGCATCGATCCGGCATTCTACACCCAGCGCCAGCGTAGCCTGGACGAGCCGCTGCCCTGGGACCACATTGACGCACGCCTCGAAAAGGACTTTCTAAAAGCCGAATGGCGGCAGGGACTTGACGGCATCCAGCTAGACGACTGCCGTGACGGAGCCTGTCACGAATGTGGCGCCTGCGACTTTCGTCAGGTCGCACCCGACATCGTCTCGCACTGTGATCTGCCCGAGCGCCCAGCCCAGCCCAGATCCCCCTCCCCGAACCAAGGCTGGCGGCGGCTGCAGGTGACGTTCGCAAAGACGGGTCCGGCCCGTTTTTTCGGTCACCTGGAGTTGGTCAGCATCATGATTCGGGCCATCCGACGGGCGGGGATTCCCCTCAAACACTCGGAGGGGTTCCATCCGATGCCAAAAATCGCCTTTGCCGACCCCCTGCCGCTGGGGATGGAGAGTTTGGCGGAATTTTTCTTTATGACCGTGGCCGATCATGTTAAACCATCGGATGTAACTGCCTGTTTGAACGAGCAAATGCCGATCGGTTTGGAGATAAAGGCGTGCATCCTCGCTGGGGGCCGCCGTCTACCGACACACCCGGTCGCGGAAACCTATCGCATCCGTCTGACCCATCCCGCTGTATCAGCCGAGAAGGTGGCCGCCTTCAACGCTCGAACCAGCCTGGTGTTCGAGAAGATCACCAAGAAGGGCAGGCGGCGCCGGATCGACCTGAAGGAGGTGGTTCGCTGTTTCGAACTCAGCGATGGCGGCGACCTCCTGATCACCCTGATTCGCACCCAAGGGCGGGTGGTGCGGCCTGCCGATCTGCTCCGCCGGGTGTTTGGATTGGAGAAGACCGATCTCGTCGAGGCCAGAATCCTCAAACAGAGCCAAGAACCGTTATCCACCGGATAGCACGGCCGGATCAGCGACAGTGCATCCACCGCAACCAACGGTAGAATCAGGAGGCGGGTATCGCTACCATGTATCGCACCATCGTGATCAACGACACCGTCCACGAAACCCGCGTGGCGCTGCTCGAAGACGGTACCATCGTTGAGTTGTTCACCGAGCGTCGGGGTACCTCCGACATCAGCGGCAATATTTACAAGGGGCGTGTGCAACGGGTGCTGCCCGGCATGCAGGCAGCGTTCGTGGATATTGGTCTTAACCAGGCGGCTTTCATCTACGTGGACGATGTCGTTCTGGATAACTACCATGAAAACCTCACCTGTGAAGAGGTGGCCCGCAGAGAGGAGATGGCCCGCAGAGCCGAAGCGGAGGCGGCCCGCAAGGCGGAGGCCAAACGCAATTCCGATGCGATCCGCAGTACGGATCGGAGCGTTCGGAGCGACGCGCCGGAGGATGAGGAGGAGGATGCCTTCGCCAAGGCAAAGATCGAGGATCTTCTGGTGGAAGGCCAGGAGATTTTGGTTCAGGTGGCCAAGTCACCCATCGGCACCAAAGGGGCCCGTATCACCTCCCACATCTCGCTGCCCGGGCGATTCCTGGTTCTCATGCCCACCTCCTCCCACATCGGCGTGTCGCGCAAGATCGAGGACGAGGCCGAACGCACGCGCCTGCGGGAGATGGTCTCCGGGCTGCGATGTGACCAACTGGGCTACATTGTCCGGACCGCCTCGGAGGGCATCGCTCGGGACAAGCTGGCCCAGGAGATGGATTTTCTGAAAAATTTGTGGGCCACCACCCAGAAAAAATATCTACACGCCCCCACACCAAATCTGCTCCACCAGGAGCTCAATGTCAGTCTGCGGGCCGTGCGCGATCTTCTCATCCACGAAGCGGAAAAGCTCATCATCGACGCCGAGAACGGCTACCACGCGATTCTCAATTTTTTGGACACCTTCATGTCCAGTCTCAAGGACTCGGTCGAGTTGTACAAGGGTCAGGAGCCCATCTTCGATCATTTTAACCTGGAGGGCGATATCTCGCGTGCCCTCAAGCGCAAGGTGTGGCTGAAGTCCGGCGGTTACATCGTCATCGAGCATACCGAGGCCCTCACCGCCATCGATGTCAACACCGGTCGCTTCGTCGGCAAGCACAACCTCGAAGAGACTATCGTCAAGACCAATCTGGAGGCCGTCAAGGAGATCGCCTACCAGATCCGTTTGCGGGATGTCGGGGGCATCATCATCATCGATTTCATCGATATGGAGCGTAGGTCCAACCAAGAGAAGATCTTCAACGCCCTCAGCGAAGCGTTTCGCAAGGATCGCAGCAAGACCCACATCCTCCCCATGTCCGAAATGGGTCTGATCCAGATGACCCGCAAGCGCACCCGCAAAGCGCTCACGCGACTGCTCTGCGAGCCCTGCTTCTACTGCGAGGGAGAAGGCTACCTGCTCTCCAAGCAATCGATTTGCTACAATATCTATCGTGAAATCATGGCCACGGCCAACGACATTACCGGTCATCGACTAACCCTGCGCGTCAACCCCGATATCGCCGAACTGCTGCATGGCGAGGAGCGCCGAATTATCTCCAATCTGGAGCAGCACATCGGGGTTCAGATCGTTATTTATCCAAATATTAAATATCATCTGGAGGAATACGACATCATCGAAGTCGCCAAACAGTGAACCCACGGTGTTTCGGCGCTTCAAAGTTTGCCTTGACAGTGGGATACGGTTTGGTAATAATCGCGGATTGTGCATTTGATTGAGTGGGTTGTGTTTCGGAAAACGAGAGAACCTCGTTAAAGACCGAACGAGAGGGCCACTTGGGCGGGCTGGGCTTCCACACGAGGCTCGCCGTGAGACCTCATTTTAATGGGGCCTCATCACAATGAGGAGCCGCCAAGAGGCC
>JASJCL010000119.1 GCA_030066015.1 Desulfosarcinaceae bacterium
CTGAAAACCCCAGGTGGATATGGAATGGGTGCGCATCGCTGCGGATCGAGCGCTTAGGCGCGAGGCTGTCCCTCAGGTGCTGATGTCCCTCCGTAATACGCTTGAAAAGCCATCGAAGCCGGCCTTTTGCTTCCAGAATTGGATCGCTTTTTCCCTGTGGGCATGCACCCGGAGTTCCGAACAATTCCGTTTTTGCGCTTCCCGCTCAATGCCGGACAACAATAACTTGCCGAAACCTTTAGACCTTTGCGCCTTTGTGGTCACGAAGGCATGAATCCAGAGCAGCTTCTCAAATCGTCCAGTCATTAGAAACCATACCGCTGCAACGGATACGATGTTGCCGGCGTTCCGGATCGCAAACAGCTTGCTATTGGCAGAGAGCGCATGATCCATGGCGGCTAGAAACCGATCTGGATCCAATGTTTCATCCAGTTCCGTTAAGATATGGAACGCTTCCATATACCCATCATGGGTTGTCAATTCGACGAAATCGGTCATCGGTGAAGATCCTCGTTATGGACCGCCGGCGTCAAAAGGTCACCTGGCCCCGACGGCGGTCAGACGAGCGGAGAGAGGCAGGGGGGTGCTTGTCCGCGATGCAGCTATACAGGAACTGATCGAGCACGCGACCCTCCTTGACGGCGCTCGAACGAAGGATACCCTCACAGCGGTAGCCCGCCTTTGCAAGAACTTTTGCCGAGGCTGGATTGGACGTATACGGCGCTGCATGAACCCTGAGCATCTTCAATTCAGTGATGGCATAATGGGTCAGGCATTTAACGGCCAGTGTCATGATCCCCTTCCCCCAGAAAGGTTCCGCCAGCCAATATCCCATTTCCGCGCTGCAGCGGTGGACATCGCGCCCCGGCATCAGCCCAATGCTGCCGATGGCTTCCGATGGGGTGGCGATTGCGAAGACGGTGGCCGGGTTCAATTCGGTGACGCGTGCAATAAAGGCATGTGCGTCTTGCAGACGGTAGGGATATGGGAACGCATCGCGCAGGTTCAGCCATATTTTTCGATTGTTCGCATGTCTGGCCAATGCGGCCGCATCCGTTATCTGCCAGTCACGAATGAGATAGTCGCCGATCTTTCGAACCATTTCTATCAATGATCCTCCACCCAATGACGCGGCCTTGCAGGGGGCAGCGGGCGTCCGGCAACCGCCAGGGTTCAGCCCTGTAAATGGCGGTGGTAGGCGGCTAGCCGCTCGCCTAAGGTTCCCGTGTGCAGCTCAAATAAATGGTTATCGTAATCGTAGAAATAGACCGAACGCGCTTCCCCCGCCATGCGATGACGCCCTTCCATCACTTCCAAACCAGATTCTCCGATTCTCCGCACATAGGCGTCGAGGTCGGCTTCCGAGACCTGAAACGCGATATGGTCGTAAGATCTTTCCGACACGGGATTGCCCTGCATGATGGCTATCCAGATCCCGCCGATCAGAAAGAACTTTTCGTATGAGAGCGAAAAATTCCTCTCCGAACTGTCATACACCTCCGCGGCCTTGAAAACATGCCGCAACATATCGGCGCTCCGCTGAACGTCGTTCACAATTAAGGTGATATGGCTGATGGCGGTGATCATTTTAGATGGTGCGGGTTATGGGGGCATCCCGGCCGAAAATCGTGACCGCAAATTTGCCGTCCAGGTGCATCGACACCTGGACGATCCTTCTACCATCGACCACCGTCAAACTCGCTTCGCTGGCTGCGAGCGACGGCTTCACAAAGAACCTGCCAAGCCTGCAAATAGTGGCGATAAAGGTCACTCTCCGTCACCATCACGGGACGAAACGCCCATCCCCGCAGTTTGTGCGCGGCAAAGGCGTCGGCGACTCGTGCGCTCACGACCCACGAAGACAGGCCATTCCATCCCCCCCACGGTTCAGCCGTACGCGCGAAATCGGGCACATCCTCCAGGGCTGCGGCTGGATAGGAGAGACACCCGAGATGGCGGAGGTGTCCATCCTCCTCTGGAAATGCGCTCTGTATGCGCTCTACGGAGCAATCGATCGTGCAAGGGCTCAAGACGGCATCGCTGAAGAGTTGGACCACCTCGGAAAAGGGCGATTGGGTTCTCAAATTTAGGACAGGCTTAGCCGACCAGCCGCTAAATTGCGCCTGCTCGAACACCTGGAACACCGCGGAACCGATGATGTACTCCAGCGTCCATTGTCCAATCGCCCCAACCATGTTGGGCTTCAATTTAATCCGGGTCAACCCGAAGCCGCTTGGCAGCCGAATCGGTGCTTCGCCGCCTGCCGAGATCGGGGGGGTCCCATCGCACAGGTCGGCGTTGTGTTCGTAGTCTATTTCAGACTCGGGAACATACTTCTTACAGACGACCTCGAAATGGGTGACGCTGCGGCGTTCCCGCTTTGTGAACACGGCTTCGGCGGAAACCGCAAACCCGCCGGCAGCGTCGCCTTCCTTGAATATGGTGTGCAGGATCTCGTCACCGACACCGACCGGGTATCGATCGCTTGTCGGGCGCCCATGCTTGGCCGGGAGCAGTCGTAGAAGCGTTGCCCGGCTCTCATCGTTCAAGGGATGCAGACGGGCCCTCAATTGCATGGCCTTCACCTCGGTGATCGTTTTTCGCGTCCAAGTGGCTTGCCCACAAGCGCCCGGCCCGCACCGTCCTGATGCCGCAACAAAGAGATGAGGAGATCCGGTATGCGCGCACAGCTTTCAACCGCAGTTGAAGGATGCTGCGAGAACCTATCTACGGAAATGTTCGACGGCCCGCTTCTAATTTAGCGCCATCCCTTAAGGCAGCGCTGATAATGGCGCCCTCGTAGATCTCCTGACAGATAATGACCAAACCGATGATGAAAAGCCAGCGTTGGTTCCAGAAGAAACTCGCCGACCACGCCCCAGCGGTCAAGGAGATCAGCAAAAAGCGAATGCCCCTGATGAACCACAACGAGCAGGAGTAGTCGCCTGCATGGCGGTATGCGGTGATGAGCCGCTTGATACAAGCGGCGAGCGAAACAACCGCGATCACGAAAAAAAATGTCGCGACGTACAAATTCAAGGGGTGTTCATACAGAAAACGCATTTCGTCACACCGTCTGTGGTATCGCCAAATGGTGTTGCCGGATACCGATGTCCAACTGCGGCGGCGGGTCAATCCTCCGCCGGTGCGCTTTTATCGCCATCGGGATTGACGTCAGCGGCCCGCGCATGCGCTCGGGCATGCACTCAATTAGCCATCGGCCATAATGCCATTTCATTCTCCTTGCCAAAGGGAGGAGACCCCGAACTGAGATAGCGCAATATCTTACCAGAATGGTTTACCAATCCGTGCGGTTGGTTGGCAGGGATGAAAATGGACATCCCTTCGCAAACCGCTTGCGCTTCATCACCGTCGGTCATTCTTCCAGTCCCTGTGATGATGAAATAGCGCTGTTCAGTTGGGTGATGATGCAGGTGCTGCTTCCCGCCAGGCTTCATCTCGACGAGTGAAGTGGTAATGTGCTGAGCACCGACCCCCTCTTCAGAGACCAACAGATAGGAGATTATGCTATCTCTTTGGTAATAGCGGGCATTATGTTTGTCTTTTATTATCTTTATCCTTCCAGTGCTATCGTTGAAGGCCTGCGGCGCGGTTCGTTCGCCCTAGGTCATCTATGGCGTACGATCCCATCAGGTACTCGGCTACGGCCGGCTAGACGGGCAACGGGGCCGGAGCGATCGTCGCATACGTGGCCTTGGGAAAGCTGAAGCAGTTCGATTCGGGCTGCAAGACCCGATTGTAGCCGACGGGGGCCCCGTCACCCACCCAAGCGGTATGGGGTCCCAATCCTCAGCGCTCAGTGGAGGGGCGGATTGCGTTGCGACAAGTGCGGCACATAGTGTGGTGCCCCGCCGGGTATCAGCACAGGATAAGGCGTTGGCGTGTCCTCAAACAATTGTCGTGCAAATTTGATGGCTTGGCGTCTTATCTCTTCACCGAGCTCACCAGGCGTCGTACAATTGCAGACAAATAGGGCCCCTGCGGAATGCGCTTTATCGTAGACCAACACCCTTTGGAAACTGGTTTGGATCAGCTCCGCATTATTTTCAAACGGGTCCGCCGCGGTAACAATCAGTGCCTGGCGTTGACCTTCCACAAAAGAAGTATGTTCCGCAGAACCACATACCCCTCTGTAGAGACAATGGCATCGGTCGATAAAGGCTTTCATCTGGGCGCTGAAGCCCCAATAATAGAGCGGTGATGCATAGAGGACAATATCGCTTGAAACCATCTGGTCGATGACCCTATTGGCGTCATCTTTTTGAATACAGCCTGGTTCGTCTGGGTTTTCTTTGCATTTTGAACACCCCAAACATCCGTTTATACGCCTTGAGGATATATCGATGCGATTGACATGATGCCCCTGCGCTTTCACTTCGTCCTCGACCCAGGAAAGGACCTTGGCAGTATTGCCCCTCTTTCGCGGTCCGCCAAATAGAGAGAGTACTTTCATTAACGACTCCTTTCAGCAAGCACGCTGACGCTCTGAATCGCAACCACCACAAGCCGCCGGCTGCCATGATCGCGTTCTGGTCGACCGATCCAAAAGCACTCTTTACCAATGTCCCCGGAGTGTTGCCATGGCCAATCCACGACAAAGGGAGCACGCGTCCGCCTTCTCCCCTGAACCTTACGGCCTGACTTTCCGATGCCCGTATGCTGGCACCGCTTGGAGCGGACATCCCCCCCCTTTCAGACCATCGCTAACACGCTCGCTATTCTGGCTCAATTGCGGATTGCACCCACTTATAGCCGGCAGCGGCTTTCGGGTGCCCGCAGGTAGTCATGGCCAAGAGCACCACATGGAATATCTCTTCATTTATAGCGCCGTTTTCCTTGGCCATCAATGCATGACGCTTCGTGGCGGTCTCCAGACCGGCACCGACGCATATGCCAATCTTGATTAGGTGGCGCGTTTTTTGGTCCAAGGGGCCTGCCTTTGCGCACGCTTTGGTAAGCTGTTGATGCGCCTCCCACACCTGGGGATATTTCTTGACGATATTTTTAAAGGTTTTTGGCAGATCTTTCGTGTGCATGGTTCTCTCCTTATGTTTTAGACGCTGTTTAACCAGTATGGTCGGGTAAATGGTTGTAGTATTGATTATCAGTTGATCATATGTTGCCTTTTGCCATGCCGATTCGCCACCCTGCTGCAAGCCCTAGAATTGGATTCCCACGCTCGCCACCCCAAGCAGTGTCTGGCTGTCGAAGAAGTCGATGTTGGCATCCGACCATACATAGCCACCCAGAAGACTGGCGAAAAGATTTGGTTGGCCAAACAGGTTCTGCCGCATCACCTGACCGACGGCAGTGACGGCGCCCTCACGGCGTGTCTTGTCGAAGATGGGATGGGTCTTTTCATATTGGTGGAAAGCGCCGGAAACCACACCGATAAATACCCAAGGCGGCCGGGCGCTCTGCAAGATAGCCCCAATTCGGACGCCCTGGTAGCTATTGCTCCTACCCTCTTTATCGGCAACCGTATAGGACAGCTCCGGGCTTACCAAAGTCCCCGGCGACAGGCTCAGGTTGTACTTCACCCCCAGCTCGTGCGTCCAACTGCGGCGCTGGAGGTCGGGCTCTATCTCACCGATCTCATCATCGTCCACGTCGAATCGGTCGATCCTATAGCGCATCTCCCACGGACCACCGCCAATCTCCAGCCACTCGATCTCGACGCCATAGGCCTCTACTTCAGTTTCTGTGCGTGCACTTCCGGTCTGGTATGGGTTTTTCCACACCTCTTCAATGGGCAGCCAATTCACCGACAGATCCAGAATGCCAGCATCCCCCATGGGCTGGCGCAGGCCAGAACTCAAGGAGAGCCCTTCGCCGGCCTCCAAAGGGTTTCCCGCATAGAGCACGGTGCCGCTGTCGAACCGATACTGCAGATATGCGCTCGCAATGGCGCTCATCACTTCCTGGTTGTCGGCCGGATCGTTTAGATCGTCGATGCGGCGGTTACTGCCATGGGTCGACAACTGGCTGTCCGTCTGCATGAAGAGCCCGCCGACCTGGAGCCGGCCGGAAAAACCGGCGGCGGGATCATCATTATTTTGGGCCAAGGCGGCCAATGGTAAAATATTGATGAAAATGATGATAAGCAATTTCAGCACGGTTGGTTTCATGAAAATTCTCCCTAAAATTCGACGCTATGATTTAGATTTTCCAATCGAAAGGCCCATCGGGCCTAATGCCTTTCTCGACTTTTGACCGTTTTGCCCGCCATGAACGCCACCACATACAGTCCCGAATAGAGAACGCCAAAGACGGTATTTAATGCGATTGCGGAAAAACTCGCGCGGTTGGCCCCTATCTGCGCGAGGCTGTGGAGCATGTTGCCCAGCAAAATCGGGATGACCGTCACCAGAAGGATATGGTGATTTTCAAATGGTTTTAGGATCACCCAAACCAATAGACTGGCCCACCCAATCTCCAACACAATGGCCGATATCATTATCTCTCTGACAGAAGCGCTGTATTGCGGATCGAAAAATAGTCGCAAGAGATCGAAGCTGTAAGCCAGATTCAGAAGAACGCCACTGCCGGCGACAGCCACCACGAACCATTTTCTGATAAGGATCGATTTCATCTTAAATTTCCGGATAAGAGTGCCGTCAGGATCAAAGTGACATCGCCTCGACATAATGGATGCCGGCGCCTTTGGAAGGAGACGCTTCGCTAGAAAAAAAGCGTTCTCTCTCCATGAGGACGATCGTCGCGGCGACACCCATCAGGACGAAGGTTTGAATGCACTTGGTCGTCTGCGATATTTCAAGCAGCTCCTGGGATATGTTGATGATGAAATGGAATCCAATCGCGGCCAGCACACTTTTTCGGTTCTTTATGCATATCCAGCTTATGATGACGCCCATTGGGATGATGCTGACAAAGAAGTTCACACCGAACCAGATGTTTTGCTGCATGATTTCGTACTGATAGGCGTCTTTTACAAAGACCAGGGGGAAGTGCCAGAGGGACCAGAGCAGGCTGAAAATAATCGAGGCCGTGAGGTAGCTATAGCGGCTCTGAAGGCTGTCAAATGCATATCCCCGCCACCCGATCTCTTCAAATGTGGCCGCAAGCAAAAGCAGCAGGAGAACAGGAACGAAGCCGGATGAAAAGGAAAACCCTTCGGCCAATTGAAACTGCGCGGTCGATTCTCCGAAGAGCAGTGAAATCAGAATGGAGACCAAAACCGATAGCGGCATGATCAGAACGAATGCCGGCAGCATCTTAAGGCGAATGCGCCTGGGGTTGAACAGCCTGTCGATATGATCTTTTTTCAGCGCCTCATTCCCGGATGCTTTCATCATCACCAGCGAGATGAGAAATGGCGCCATCAGGCCAGGCAACATCAGCAACATGTAAAAATCGCTTAACCTATCGTGGAAACTTAGGTATGCGCCGGCAAACCAGAGGAGATAGGTCGAGAAAAAGGTCAGCGTGAAATAGAGACCGGGTTTATAGCGATGCGTTGAAATCATTGATTTTTCCTTACGTATGCGGCCGAAGCCGCGGATGACTGTTTATTTTTTTTCGACGAGAAAACTGAAGGATCCCTTGGGTGCGCCCAACTGCGCCTCTATCAGCGCCGGAAATGCGTTGAATCGACGTTCGAGTTGACGCTGGCTCCAGGGGTAGAAGCCGACATCCGTCAGGAACTGGAATCCCGCCAACATAAACTCAGCGCATTCTCGGGGGTGATCGGTCCGGAACACCCCCTGGTCGCACCCCTCCTCAATGACCGTTGCGAAGATGGGGGCGAGTTTGATCAGGTAGTGACCGAGCAAACGGGTGTGCATGAGGGTGTTTTTAGGGTGATGCAGACTGTCCAAGATCTGCTCGTTTTCCTCAGCCATGGTATCGGCGGTTACGAGTAGCCGAAATTTAGCAAGGGCACCCAATTCCCGGCAGCGTTGGCTTTTCAGCAGCCGCCATTTTTTGGTGAGCTCTTCATCGATAAGGTCCTCAACGACCGCTTCGAGCAGATCCTCCTTGGACGGGAAATAGTGGTAGATGGTCCCCTTGGCGATGTTTAGTTTCTCCATCACCCCTTGCATCGTCACGCTGTCGTAATCTTTCTCTTGAAAGAGTTCCCTGGCCGCCTTGATGATCTCTTTCCGTCTTTCAGCCGGTTTTTTAACGATTCGTTTCATCCCATTCGCTCCTCCTGCCAGAGTGAATCAGTCCATTTAATTGACCGACCGTCGGTCAATAATTACCCAATTAAAGATACCAACCGTTGCTGTCAAGAAAAAAATGGGGCTCTTCAGAAAAAAGGGATATCCGGCGAAAGTGGCCGATGATGACTTTTTCTGCAGTCTCGAAGATCTAGCCGGCGGGACCGGCGGACGCAGAGCGGGCAATGCAGGGCTTCGCTGAGCGCAGGCATGATGAGTGTCCTGTCAGCAATGACTGCTGGTGCAATGATTGGGAGCGCTCAAGGCCCTTTTTCGATGAGGCTCCTGAGATGAGGCTCCTGATATGAGGCCCCTGAAAGGTGCAAGAAGATCTAGATGACCCATTTACGGGGCCCGTTTTTTGGAGATCGTATCGATGGCTTTCTTCAGTGCCGGGTTGAACTCACTGGAACGATTCATCATCAAGAAATGATCCGCATCCTTGAGAACAATGGCATCGTAGGAGAACATATGCCGCCGGTTTGCCGCATGGTTGATGGGCCACAGATCTCCGTTCACAGTGATGACGGGAATGGGGATCTCTTCAAATATCCTGGCCGCTTCCCCAGTGATGTACTGTGACATCATTTCGGTCATCGCACTCAAGGCAACCGCCGGTGGTGCGGCGGAGACATCCGCGAGAATCCATTCGCGAAGCTGGGCATCGGTGTTCGGTGATAGCATTGACGCTATGAATTCCCGACTCCCGGTTCGAAAATCCTTCTCCAGGGGAGCAATCATCATGTCGAGCTCCTCGCGTGTCAAAGGGTATTCTATGTTTTCGAGCGTATCGATGCCGATGAGCCCGATGACGCGGTTTGGCATGAGGCGTGCCGCCTCTGCGATTACCGAACCTCCCATGGAGTGACCAATCAGGATGACGCTGGGGCTACCGGTGGCTGCCGTCACTGCGCGTACATCCTCTCCAAAGGCCCGCATGGTGTAGCGGGAACGGGTGGCCCCTGAATGGCCGTGGCCGGCCAAATCCAGCGCGGCCACGCGGTGATGTTTGGAGAAGTATTTCAATTGGGCGCGCCAGTAGCGGGCATCGCAGCTCCAGCCATGCACGAACACAAGCGTCGGCTCACCAGCGCCATAGATCTCATAGGAGATCGGGGTACCATCCTTGGAAGCGATGATACGGGGCCAATCCGCTTGAGCCGGGGCTGCGCCCAAAGTTAAGACCAGCAAGACGCAGCCGATGGCCATGCCGATCCAATAGCGATTCATCCGTTTACTGCCATCACCATGCCCCATGCAGAGGTCCATGCGTGTACCTTTCATCGATCGTTATCCGTTGCGTCCGAGCGGTGCTTCTGCGGCACGGCGCTTCCGAGTCCGCTGGCGCGACCGGTTCGCGCCGTTACTGCTCCTCATGACAGGGAATGCAGGTTGGCACCTCGCCCTGTTGCCGGATACGCGATTCCATGACGTTTTCACCACAAATTGCACAGGGGATTGAGGCCATAATTCTGGCCGGCTCCGGTTCGGGAATTGAAATGGGTGTCACGGCAAGAATGCTATCATTGGCGGCACCGAGGATCCATTTGGCCAGTTCACCATGGTTGTCCCGCAGCGCTTCCGGGATGCCCCTGCCGTGGAAATAGACACGAACCCCTTTTCGTGTTGACCGGGAATAGATGGAATAGACATGCTTCCCATAGTCGCGGAACAGCAAATTCCCCTTACCAAAGGTGCACCCGGTAACGCATTGCAGCGCATCAACACCGCACGCGTCATTCTCAACGATGGCCACCAGCTCCTCGTCTTCAGCCCTCAAGGAAGCAAGGCCGTCCATAGCCGCCGTGGCCATTTTATACCCCATTGCTAGCCCGGGGCAGTCATGCCCGTGAAACTGGATGATCTCCTCATACCGCATCGAATATCTCCCTATCGCTTTAGCGCCCCAGGCGAAGCCGCGCCCACTGCCTCGCCGCCGCATAGGCGGGTGGCTGGGTGAAAAGCCGTTGAGCCCGGACTGGAGGGCGGCACCCGCCAGTATTATCGATTGACCGTCGACATCCCTTCAGGGGGGTATCGCTCTCCGCGCACCTGATCTGCCAGTTCATCGAGTGTCGCCTGATCTTCTTCCGTGAGTTGACAGTCCAGGGCCCCGAGGTTGATCTCGAGATTGACGACCTTGGTGGTGCCGGGTATCGCCACGATATGGTTCCCCTGGCCCAACACCCAGGCCAAGGCAAGCTGTGCGGCAACGCATCCCTTTTGGTCGGCAATCGCTTTGATCGCCGCCACCAGTTGGAGATTGGCCTCGATATTGCCCGGCTGAAATCGCGGCTGCATCTGGGCCCGAAAATCGGTCTCGCTGGTGGGCCGATCGCTGATGGCGGCGAAGCGGCCGGTCAGCATACCCCTGCCCAGGGGAGAGTAGGCCACCAGGCCAATGCCGAGATCCACACAGGTGGGGAGTATCTCCTGCTCAATGTCGCGACTAAAAATCGAGTACTCGGTCTGCAGGGCGGCAATGGGATGAACGGCATTCGCGCGCGCAATCGTCTTGGCCGATGCTTCCGACAGGCCGATTGCCCCGATCTTCCCCTCTTGAACCAAGGCCGCCATCTCCCCCACCGTATCCTCGATGGGGATGGCCGGGTCGACACGGTGGAGGTAGTAGAGGTCGATCCTTTCGGCACCCAGACGCTGAAGACTCTTCTCACAGGAGGCCCGAACGTTGGCGGGAGAGCCGTCCAATCCCACGAAGTCGCCCGTCACCGGATCCCGTTGGGGGCCGAACTTGGTGGCCAACACGATTTCGAGCCAGCGCCCGGCAAAGGCCCGGCCCAGCAATTGCTCATTGCGCCCTTGGCCGTAGATTTCCGCGGTATCGAAATGGGTGATGCCCAAATCTACGGCCCGGTGGAGCAGCTTGATGGCTTCCGACGCTGGCGTGGGCGCCCCGTAAAACTCGGAAAGCCCCATACATCCGAGTCCAATGGCCGACACAGAAATCCCCGACTGCCCAAGCTCGCGTGACACCATAACGCCTCCTTTACGTTTATCCCTCGTTGGGAACCCTGATCCCCCGATGACGACCTGACGGTGGGGCGGTGCCGGGGGGCGTATTGCTCGCTACCCACGGTTGGTTGGACATCTTCGGCGATTCAATCCTATAGGCACGGCTCTACATTGTGGCTCGCTAAGGATGGGTCGCCGTAAGCGGCCCCATTCCCATCTCCGCAGACGATTCACCCATCCATCGCGCCGGATGCCCCCCATCTTTCGGCGCGAATTCAGTTCTTGTAGAACTCGAGATCCGGACCGGCGAAGGGGGCCGCCGCTTCGATGCGTTTTTGAAGCTCGGCCTGGCGCCAGTCCCATGTTTTGCGCGCAATGGCAGCATTTTGGGAAACCTGCTGGACGCTTTCCATACCACTGACAAGGGTGGTGATGGGCAAGGACCACACGAAGCCGAAGACATCTTCCACAGAAAGCGCCGCCGGTATCGCCGGCTTGACGGTGACTTGCGTGCGGCGCCACCCCTTGTTCCCCCCGAAGAAGCGTCCATAGGCCAGCGATTTCATGGCCAGCACGCCGATGCCCGCCTCGACGCACTTGGGCAAGACGTGGGTGACGAAGCTCTCGTAGTGGGGATCGGCAGGGTTGACCGGCATCTGCGCGGCGGCCATCTTCACCCCCCGCTCTTTAAGCGCCGCCAGCATCCTGAGATGGGCTTTGTAGGAACCATGGCCGGTGAAGCCGATGTGCCGGACCTTGCCCTTCTGCTGTGCTTCGCGAAAGGCATCGAGCACACCGTTTTGGACGCGCTCCACCACATCCTGCGCGTCTCTGAGGGCATGCACCTGCCACAGGTCCACGTAGTCGGTCTTCATGCGGGAGAGGGAGGTGTCGAGTTCCTTCAACGCCTGTGCCTTGTCTGTGGCCAGGGATTTGGTCATGATGAAGGAGACGTCCCGGTACTTGGGAGTGAGGAATTTGCCATAGCGCTCCTCCGCTACGCCACTGCTGTACAGGGGGGCGTTGTCGAAGAAGCGCACGCCCTCTTCCAGGGCTTTTTCGATGATGGCCTGGGCGTCCTTCTCCGAGGCACTCCCCACATGGTCGCCGCCCACGCCCAGATTGGTCACAACGGCACCGGAAGCGCCCAGCTTGCGCAGGGGCAGGAGCGCACCCAGCCGGTCGGAGCGGGAGGCGGTGGCCCCGGCACTCTTTTCCGTGCCGTGGGAGAGGCTGGGCACCATCAGACCGACGGTGCAGCCCGCCAGCATGGTCATGAACTCCCTGCGCTTGAATCCCGCGGGTCGGTTGGCGGCGGTTTCATTCTCTTGTTCCATAAGGTCCTCCGGAGGGGGACATAGGCCCTCTATAGTCTTTACAAGGAAAACTGCTTGACGATTCGATTCGATTGCACGGTGATCGGTTGAGATTGGCCCGCTTCACGGCAACGCTTTCATTTCAGGCAACCCCAATATGCCACAATTTGTGTTCAAGCGCATGGATAGTCAATAAGCGTCGAAATCGACACGCCGGTCGTCGAGATAAAAAGGCATTGATCCCTGCCGATTTCGAAAAGAGGGCCGGGTTGTAGCGGCCGGGCGCCTTCCCACAGGAAATTGAAGATGGATCTATTTCACGTAATCCAGCCGTCGCTTTGATTTGACCAATTGACCGTACTGCCGGACCCAGTCCATTTCATCCGGCGCCAATGGCCCTTGTTGCATTGCATCCAGGTTCTGACGGAGTTGCTCCCGGTTCTGCGGTCCGGTCAACACGAGGTGTACATTTGGGTTGGACAGCACGAAGCGGTAACAGAGTTCCGGCGAAAGAGGGGGGCCATTAAAGCTCCCCCTGCCGGGCCAGGGCGGCATAACGATCCCTTTTAGCGGCCGGATCAGCTGCCCCCAGGCCAGTGCCGTATAGCTGATCACCGCTGGATTGCGCTTCGACAGATGCGGAAAGATGTCCTCTTCAGCGCCAGTGTGTTTGGCATTGTACCGGATCATGAACAGATCGATCTCAGAAGCCAGCGCTAGCCTTCCGGCCCGCTTCCGATCATGGATGCTGATGCCGAAGCTCAATATTTTTCGCTCGCGCTTGAGCTTCATCAGGGTGTCGACGATTCCCGCGCTGTAAATCGATGTTCTCCCAAGCCATCCCAGCTTGAAGACATCCAAATAGTCTGTCCCCAGCTTTCGAAGGGCGTTCTCCACACTCCGTCGCACCTGCCACCCGAAATACCCCCATGCCAGCAGGCTCACCACATGGTTTTCCCGTTCCTGCTGAACGACCTGCCGGATGCCCTCCGTAACCTTGCCGAAACCTCTTCCCCAAACCCAGTAATTGACGCCCTGCTCGGCGGCCCATTTGATATCGGCGGAATCGATGCCGTAAGAGCCAGCGACGCCCATCCGATAAACGGTTTTCTCAACCACCGGAAGTTGTATCTGCGCAAACCGCTCTGCTGAGGTCGGCCTGTTTTCTTCCATCGCGAGCTCCTCCCGAGAAATGGTATTGACGTTTTTGACAGTAGGAAGGTACCGCCGGGCGCTGCGGCTCACAGTTCAAGAGGCGCAACCGCCCTCTGGTGAAACCGATTGATAGGTGTTCGTGTGTCCATTAAGGTATATGTACGGCGAGTATTCGAACCGCCACCTCCCCCAGAACCCTCGTTTGATGTCCCCTGCCCGTTGTATCATCGAGCAGCACCAGATCGCCAGCCTCTCTCTTCTCCTTGGCGCCATCACCGGCTTCGAACTCACACACCCCGGACAAAAGTGCCAGCCATTGTCGAACCGGGGTGGGGTGCCATTGCCCAAACCACCCAACAGGCAGCTCCAAGAATAGATATCGATGGGCCGCCTCCATTGTGGAGGCGTTCAGGTTGGGTGCTGGCGGGGCATAAGCGGCGGCACTCAAATCGGTTTGCCCGACTTCAAAATGGGAGCATCCCTTCTCATCTGCATATATGCGAAGATACGCAATCCCCTTCATGGTAGCTTCTCCTCCGGCACCTCGCGGCCGTGGTGCCGCAACCTTTGCCGTGGTCCCGCGCTTACCGCTGGTCCGACGCTTATCTTGATAAGGCCACAGACGGATTCACCCGCTACTCTGGTGTCAACTCTACAACCAATGGGCCGAATGGGCGGCCCGCCCGGATACTACATCTCTCTGCGAAGGGTTTATAGCCTTGCGCACGAATAGTGAGCTCGAAATCACCCGCGGGCAATCCAAAGAAGAAGAAATTTCCCTTGTAGTAGAAATCGACGCGCGGAATATAATGGTCCAACATATTGACGTCTTGACCTTCAAGCAGCCGGAGTTTTCGGTGAATCCCAGCGCCTTTCAATGTAATGGATTGGATTGTGAAGTTCTCCTGATACGGCATCCCGGCGGCCCAGTCCTTTGATTGCAAAGCAGATATGAGCGTTCCACAAATGACATTGTCACGGGTCAGCTCATAGTGAAGCGCATGGGTTGCATTGTTCTCAATCGTCACACGCGTGTTTCCGTTGCCGATGGCGGTCAAAGCGCCGAAGGTCGCCAAATAGTCACCGGCAGGGAAAGGGCCAAGTACTCTACCACTATCATGGGCACTCAGCCGGATCTCCATCTCCGCGCGCTTTTTGCCGATGGGCCGCAGTATAAGGGTCGGATCTGGCCGGGCACCGTCGACATAAGGGGGATATGCAAAATCGATCTTGAGGTAACCCCCGGTTGGATTGGAGAGGGTGTTGATGATCGCATTGTACTGGTCCAACACGGCCTTGCTGTCGAGAATGCTGACGTGGTCCGCATTGAAGGCGTAGTTCATTTTCGCCTCTGACTGAGCCCTGCGGTCCAGAAGGCTGGAAAAAGCGATGGTTCGGTCATTATTCGATCGAAGGGGATTGCGGCTTCCCTGGTGGCCGAAAAACATATAGAAACTCACGGTCTCCGGCATTTTTGATCTGTAAAGAGATTGGAGAAACGCACTTTCCGGCTGCATATCGATCCAGCAGGGTACCACCGCGGGAGACTGCTTCACGCCGTACTCGGCCGACCTGACGCCCCCCCACGGGGTGGCCAATGAAACAAACAGCTTTACGTAGGGAAAACGGGCACTATGGTCCATCAGGAAGGACCGGGCAACCAGCCCCCCCATACTGTGCGCCGTGATATACAGTTGTTCAAAATTATACTTCAATTTCAGGTTTTCTAACTTCCAGAGCAACAGATGGGACATGCCTTGAAGGCGCGCCCCGCTTGGATAATAGAAAAACCAGGGCTGGAAGCGCGTTCGATCGATATTGTCGACGAAATACTGCCATCCCTTTGGCGTGCCAGTGGCACCGTGGATAAAGAGTATGGGGATTTTTTGAGGATCATACGCCTCAATAAAGTAGATATTGCCCCCAAGCTCCTTGAAAAATGAAGTCGGTTCCCAGTATCCTTTGGTGCCGTTCTCCTCTAAAAACAGTTCATCATCCAATTCAACGATTGCGCCTGCGAGCCGACTGTGGCGCTTTTTGGGGTTCGCCGATGCGACGTCAAATCCAGGCGGCACTGCAATCCGCTGCGCTATCTCCGGGATGGAGATATCGATTCCGCCGACAACGCCGCCAGCCGGTGCAAAAACCATTTTCGGGTTACCAAACTGCCCTGCTGGTTCGCCCTCGTCATAAATGAAGTTGCTGTTGTTATCCAAATACGCAAAGACGTAATAATTTCCTTTGGAGACCATGATTTCATACTCACCGAAATCATGCAAAAGAGTATAATCGGCGACCTCTCTTTTGCCCTGTTGCAGGGTATAGGCAGCCACCACGATAGGCCCCTTGCCTGGCGATGCCGTGGAGATACGCCCGACCAGGACGGTGGAGGCCAGGCTTTCCGAATGCTCGTTCCTCAATTTGATGAGGGCGCAGCCCGTGGTGACCCAGCAGATGATGAAAAGAGCGGCCGTCAACCTGCTGTAAAAGTTGGGCAAAATTGGGTTCGAAACGACC
>JASJCL010000034.1 GCA_030066015.1 Desulfosarcinaceae bacterium
GTCATCGGTATGGCCGGTGTGCTGGATTCCGCCCGATTCAGGGCCTTTATTAGTATGGAGTTGAACGTCTCCGTCGAGAATACGCACGCCTTTGTCCTCGGCGGCCACGGTGACACCATGGTGCCGCTGCCGCGCTACTCAACCGTCGCCGGCATTCCGATCACCGAATTGATGCCCGAGGACCGCATTGCCGCCCTGGTAGACCGCACCGCCAACGGGGGCGCCGAGATCGTTGGGCTTCTGAAGACCGGCAGCGCCTACTATGCACCGGCCTCCGCTGCTGTGGAAATGGCGGAATCGATCCTCAAGGATAAAAAGAAAATTCTGCCCTGTGCAGCTTACCTGGAGGGGGAATACGGCATCAACGAGCTGTTCATCGGCGTGCCGGTGAAGCTGGGCAAGGATGGTATTGAAGAGGTCGTCGAGATCGAGCTCACCAGTGAGGAGAAGGCCGCGTTGGACAAATCCGCCGCCGCCGTCCAAGAGCTGAAAGATCTGCTCAAGACACTCTAGCCCAATTGAAGCTTGGGCGACAGGTCAGGGCTCTCCCCTACCCGAGTTGAGTACGGCCGAGATCTGCCGTGCCAGAGCAGATGTGATACCGGGCAGCGCGCTGAGTTCCGCCGGCGTTGCTGCCCGAATTTTTTTAATCCCACCGAAATGTTTCATCAATAGCGCCTTTCGCTTGGGACCAATGCCGGGGACTTCGTCCAGGGATGAATGCAACGATTTGGTGTTTCGGCGTTGCCGATGGTAGCGAATGACGAAGCGGTGAGCCTCGTCGCGGATACGCTCCAGGAACAGGCGCAGGTCCGTTTCCCGGCCGAAGAGAATGGGGTTTTGGCGCGCTGGCCTGAAAATTTTATCCTGCGTTTCTCCCTTTGCCGCATCCCGCTTGGCGATGGCGGCCACCTCCATGCGATGGCGGAGTCCCAGTTCATCGAGCACCGCCAGCACGGTGTTCAGCTGGCCTTTGCCACCGTCGATGAGGAGTAGGTCCGGCAGCGGTTCACTCCCCTCGCCCTTACCATAACGCCTTCCCATGACCTCGGCCATCTGCGCATAGTCATCGGGTTCCATCCGCCACTTGAGCCTGTAGCGGCGATACGCTTCCTTGGCAGGCTTCCCGTCTTCGAAGACCACCATGGCCGAGACCGGCCAGCTCCCCATGAGGTGCGAGTTGTCGAAGCATTCAATGCGGCGGGGCGGGTGGGCTAGTCGCAGCCGTTTTTGAAGCCGTTCGATGAAGTCGGTCTGGGCCGCCAGGCGGTCGCTGTATGCGCTGAGCTCTTTGCGGGCATTGGCCGAGGCCATCTGCAGCGGTTGCAGCTTTCTCCCACGGCGTGGCTGGTGCAAGCGTACCGCCCTGCCCCGCCGCTCGCTAAGCGCCTCTTGAATGAGGACGGAATCGTCGGGCAGATCGGAAACGAATATCTCACCTGGCACAAAGGGGGCCTGCCCATAAAATTGACGTAAAAAACTGCCCAGAACCTCGGAAGGGTCGCCCAATATTTCATTAAAGTGAAAATGGCGGGTATCCATCAGGACGCCGCTTCGCACCACAAGTTGAGTGACCACGGCGTTGCCATAGGCCTGGGCCACGGCGACGATGTCGCGGTCGCCGAAGTCGGCCGCTACCATCACTTGGCGCTCAAGCGTGCGTTTCAGCGCTTGGAGCTTGTCGCGCAGGACGGCGGCGCGTTCAAAGGCAAGTGCTTCGCTGGCCGCGTACATCTCCTCACTGTAGCGGTCCAATAATTCGGGAGTGCGTCCTTTTAGAAAGAGGATCACCTCTTTCACGGTCTCGTTGTAGGCGGAGCGGTCGATCGGCAAGCAGCAGGGTCCCAGACAGGTGCCGATCTGATAGTTGAGGCAGGGGCGTGTGCGTCGATGAAAGACCTGGTTGCTGCATTTGCGTAACTTGAACGTCTTGTCGATCACCTTGAGTGTGGCGCGAACAGCTTGGGAGGAGGAGTAGGGTCCGAAATAGAGCGCTCCGTCGCGTCTGATCTTGCGCGTCAGGACGATGTGGGGAAAGGGTTCTTGCAGGTCGATTCGCAAGACCGGATAGCGCTTGTCATCTTTCAGGTTGACGTTGTAGCGCGGTCGGTGGCGCTTGATCAGGCTCGCCTCCAGGATGAGGGCCTCCTTCTCGGTGGCCGTGAGGATGGTCTCAATGGATGCGATTTGGGCCACGAGAGCGGCAGTCTTGGGATCGTGGTGTTCGATGGCGCTAAAGTAGGAGGGCACCCGCTTGCTGAGGTCGCGGGCTTTGCCGACGTAGAGAATCGAACCATCGGCAGCCTTCATGAGATATACCCCAGGGCCATCGGGAAGGCTGGCCAATGCGTCGGTTATCGCTTGGCTGCGGGGCTGGTCGGTGGGGGGCATCTGCCGGGGAGCCATCAGGAATCTCCAATGCCCTCAAAGATCAGCCGCTGCTTGAGATGGCGGATTTGGTCCCGAAGGCCGGCGGCCTTTTCAAATTCCAGATCTTTGGCAGCCGACCGCATCTCCGCTTCAAGGGCCGCGATATCACTGGCCAAGCTCTCAGGCGTCCAATAATCGGTCGGTGCTTCAGCTACGGCCGCTGCCACTTCAGACGCCTGCGCATCCGCTTCCAGATCGAAGATGGTAAGAACCTCCTTGCGGATGGTGCGTGGGGTTACCCCGTGGGCCTTGTTGTATTTGCCCTGTTTGGTCCGTCTACGCTGGGTTTCCTCGATGGCGGCCGCCATGGCGGGTGTTACTTTGTCGGCGTACAGGATGACCTGACCTTGGGCATTGCGGGCGGCGCGTCCGCACGTCTGGATGAGGGAGCGGGCAGAGCGCAGGAACCCCTCCTTATCCGCATCGAGGATGGCGACCAGACTCACTTCGGGGATATCCAAGCCCTCACGCAGCAAGTTGATCCCGATCAATACATCGAATTTTCCCAATCGCAAATCGCGGATGATGTCCATGCGCTCCAGTGTGGTGATGTCCGAATGCAGGTAGCGTACGGCGATCCCCATGTCCGAAAAGTACTCGGTCAAATCCTCGGCCATCCGTTTGGTCAAGGTGGTCACCAGAACACGCTCTCTGCGTTCACAGCGTTGGGTGATCTCGGTGTAAAGGTCGTCCACTTGATCGGTGGCCGATCGAACGTCAATGCGGGGATCGAGGAGGCCGGTGGGACGGACAATCTGTTCCACCACCGCGCCATTGGCGGCTCGCAATTCATAATCGGCCGGCGTCGCCGATACGAAAACCGCTTGATGAACGCGGTGCTGCCACTCTTCAAACTTGAGGGGCCGGTTGTCCAAAGCTGAAGGCAACCGGAAGCCAAATTCCACAAGCGTTTCTTTGCGAGATCGATCCCCCTTGAACATGGCACCGATCTGGGGCACGGCGATGTGGCTCTCGTCCACGAAAAGGAGGTAGTCTTCGGGAAAATAGTCCATCAGTGTTGGCGGCGGCTGGCCAGGCCTGCGCCCAGTTAGGTGGCGGGAGTAGTTCTCGATGCCGTTGCAGTAGCCGATCTCCTGGATCATCTCCAAATCAAACTGGGTGCGTTCATCGATACGCTGGGCTTCGATGAATTTATCCACTTCCCGGAAATAGGCCACGCGCTGTTTCAACTCCGCCACGATTGTCTCGCGCGCCTTTTTTAGGGTTCGCTTGGAGGTCACGTAGTGGCTGGCTGGATAGACAGCTACCCGCGGTCGGGCGTTGAGCACCTTGCCGCGCAAAGGATCGATCTCGGCGATGGCCTCGATCTCGTCGCCGAAAAAGTCGATCCGCAGGGCGACCTCTTCCTCGTAGGCCGGAAAAAGCTCTACGCGATCGCCCCGCACACGAAAGACGCCGCGATGAAAATCCATGTCGTTGCGCTCGTAGTGGATATTGACCAAATCCAGCAGCAGCTTTTCCCGGGAAATTTCCATACCGCGATAGAGCTCTACGCGCATCTCGAGGTAATCTTCCGGCGCCCCCAGGCCATAAATGCAGCTCACACTGGCCACCACGAGCACATCCCGGCGGGAGAGGACCGATCGCGTGGCCGAGTGCCGCAGTTTGTCGATCATGTCGTTGATGGAGGAGTCTTTCTGGATATAGGTATCGCTACTGGGAATGTAGGCTTCTGGCTGGTAGTAATCGTAGTAGCTGACAAAATATTCGACGGCGTTTTCCGGGAAGAGTTGACGAAATTCATGGTATAGCTGGGCTGCCAAGGTTTTGTTGGGTGCCATGACCAGGGTGGGACGGTTGAGGGTGGCCACCACATTGGCCATGGTGAAGGTCTTGCCGGATCCGGTCACCCCCAGCAGCACCTGAGCGGGCCGCCCGTCCCGAATTCCGCTGACCAGATCTGCTATGGCCGCCGGTTGATCCCCTTGGGGCGTGAAGCTTGTTGCGAGCTTGAAGTGTTCCATCATTACCTCACGGTTTGCGCTGCTTCGCCCGTTCCCTCATCAGCAGGCTGCACGTTGCGCCGATCGCTTCGCCACGGCCGTAAGGCCCGACCCCTTCCGTGGTGGTGGCTTTAATATTGATCCGCTCAGGCGGAACGTCCAGCACGGCGGCGATCTTTTCGCGCATGGCTGCCTTGTAGGGCCCGATTTTCGGTGCTTGCGCCAGAACGGTCGCGTCCAGATTGACCAGTCGAAGGCCACTCTGGCGCACCAAGTCAAATGTCGTTTGCAGGAGTTTAAGGCTATCGATGCCGAGATAGGCAGGGTCACTGTCGGGGAAGTGTTCCCCGATGTCACCCAAGCCGGCAGCCCCTAAAAGGGCGTCGCAGATCGCGTGCAGGAGGACATCGGCGTCAGAGTGCCCCGCCAGCCCTTTTGCGTATGGGATCTGAACACCTCCCAGGATCAAGGGGCGATGATCTACGAGGCGGTGGACGTCGAAACCATTACCGATTCGCATCTGATACTCCTTTTGCGGGCCCATTGCGGATGGGAGATTGGCGCACCAAACCGGTTTGGACGCGTCGCGGCCATCGAAAGTGTCATTTATCAAGCCTGGGTGCCAAAGCGTCCGTTACCGAAAGCCCACCACTTCGAAGACTTCTATGGGGTGGTATTTTCCTTTGGCTTTGAGGGGGTCCAGTGGACCGACGGCGATCTGGATTGGCAGGGCATTGCTCGTGGATTCGGAGATGATAATCTGCCCCGGTTTGGCGGCGGAGCAAAGGCGTGAGGCGGTGTTGACCGTATCGCCAATCACCGAGTAGCTCATGGTGCGGGATGATCCGATGTACCCCGCCACCAGTTCCCCGGTGTTGATACCGATGCCCACTTCGATGGGCGGCTTACCCTTATCCATGCGATCGTGGTTGAAACCGATCAGGGCGTGTTGAATATCCAAGGCAGCTTTTACCGCCCGGTATGGCGCGTCATGATGCCGCACCGGCGCGCCCCATATGACCATGATCGCATCACCGATGAATTTATCTACCGTTCCTTCATGTTTAAAGACCACATCAACAATGCATTCGTAATATTCGTTGAGGAGCTGGAGTACTTCCGCCGCATCGGTATTTTCGCTGATGGCTGTAAAGCCGCGGATATCGGCGAACAATACAGTTGCCTCGACGCTTTCGCCACCCTTTTCCACCGTGAGCGCGCCACTGACCACACGCTCCGCCAGGGCTGGTGAGAGCAACCGCTGAAAGCGCTCCCGCGTCGCGGCGTCGCGCTCTGCCTTTTCCGCAAGGCGCCGGCGTTCATTCATGATGTACTGGGCGTGGGATCCGAAAATGGCAAAGAGACACAGCACAATGATGCGCATCCAAACCTCGTTCAGATCGAGGCCGATCATGCGCTCCAGGAGGGTCTCTTCAGCGGAGAGAAAAAGGGATAGGAAGGAGTCCAACAGCCAGTAGACGCCCGCCAGTGACATGCCGATGAAGAGCATCTGGTTGGACAGGAAACGGTTTTTCACTTTTTCCTTGTTCATACGCCCATCACTCAAGCGTTCGCGTCTTACGATATTGCCCCATCGGTCTTGCTTAATTGTTCAACTCGGCGGCGGTCGATGTCGATACTATATGAAGGACAGTGGGATTGATGAACACATCGGGGACGGGGTTGGGCTTATCTCGATTTGGGTTTTTTTTCAAGTTTTTGCTCTCGAAAGGACCGCATCATGAGGACACCTAAGGGAGGCGCTTGACCCAGACAGCCACCCCGGAAGAGGCGCTTTCGATCGGTACTCGGGCCCAATAACGCAATAATTCTTGACATTTTGAGTATGTTATGGGCAAATCGCACTCGAAAAAAAGCGATCCTTGTACCGTCGCTTCTTCGTCTGCGGCCGCTCCCCATCAAACTGTATCCAACGGAGTGCTATTTTGGCAAAGCGCGATGAGATCACGTCCACCGAAAAATTGCTCGATCTGATTCGGGAGCCCAAAGATCATCCCGGTTCCCAGCCAATAGCGCCCCCCGCAGTGACGGCCCCATCCACCGAATCGGACCAGATTCCTGCCAAAGTGTCAACGCGTTCCATCTCCCTCAAACGCCGCGCCACGGTTGGCGTGGAGATCGGTTACACCGAACTCAAGATGGGCAAGGTCCTTCGACAGGCCGAAAAGAAGGTGGAGCTGGTCGATTATCGCAGTGTAGCCCTTCCCGAAGGCATTGCCCCGCATGAAGAGGGCTTCGATGCCTTTCTCAAAAAGGCGCTCGTTGACTTTTGCGGAAATCCTGACCGCGTCAACGTGTGGAGCGTCATCTCCTCCGCACGGGTGGAGACCCGTTGCGTGCGGATTCCCAAGTTACCGCGCAAACAGGTAGCCAACGCCGTCTACTGGACATTCACAAAAGAGGTGCACTTCAATCGCGAGGAGGAACTTCTCGATTTCGAGGTGCTGGATGATGTCCTGGACGCTGGTGTACAAAAGACCGAGGTGATGACCTATACTGCGCCGCGCGCAGAGGTCGAACAGATGACGGCCACCTTTCGCAAAGCGGGCTATCCGCTGAAAGGCCTCTCCATTGTTCCCTTCGCCGTCCAAAATTTGCTGCGAACCGGGATTCTGCCCACACAGGGGCGTGACATCTGCAACCTCTTCATCGGCCGGGATTGGTCCCGCATCGCCATCTACGCCAATGGGAATCTAATATTGGCGCGGGGCATCAAAGCCGGCATGCGCAGTATGGTGGAGGGATTGCAACAGGGGATCGCCAGCGGGGAACTCCCGCCAGAACTCGTTGCTGCGGCCGTCGCGTCAGCCGGAGATGGTGAACTTCCCTTTGGTCCGACGGAAAACGTACATCAAGCCCAGGCCCAAAAGCTGTTGTCCGCCTATGCTCGCGGCGAGCTGACGCATCGGCAGGCCGCCCCCCAAGCGGCTGACCAGATCCTCACCCTCATCCAGCCAGCTCTGGAAAGATTGCTGCGGCAGGTGGAGCGCACCTTCCAGCACTATGCATTGCATTTCAGCGGGGCGGGTCTCGAGCGCATCTTCGTTTCAGGTCCCCTGACCGGATGCAAACCCATCGGGGACTACCTGCGTCGCCAACTGGATCTGCCCATCGAAAGCCTCAATCCATTTCCGGAAGGCTCAAACTTCATTCGCTCGGTCGCCGTTCCAAAAATGATGGCCGAGAAGGAGGCCTACGTTCCGGCGGTCGGCATGGCGTTGGCGCGCAACACCCTCACGCCCAATTTCCTTTACACCCACAAGGACAAGGAGAAGCAGGCCAGCGTGGATCGCATCAACCGAATGGTTTTTTCGGTTTGCATGGCGGTCCTGCTCATCTTTTCTGCCTGGTATCTTTGGCAGGGTCATCGACTCAATCGTGCAGAAGACGAAGTCGCCCGCCTTCAATCCCAACTGACCAGTTTCAGCCCCCAGGCGGATAAGAACATGGTGCTGAAGATGATGGCCCATGCTCAGCAGCAGAGCCAGACCTTCGATCAAATCCGAGACAGCTACAAGCCGTTGGCCCTGATCAATGAAATCAATGAAATTACACCGGCCAACATTCGCCTCATCGCAATGGATGCGACCTTCGGCGGCAAAGAAGCGGAAAGCGCGGTGGTGGACATTGAAGGCGTGGTGTTTGGCGATCGCTCGAGTTTCGAAGCGGCCTTGACCGGCTACATGCTGCAATTCAAGGCGTCGCCCCTGTTTCAGAAGCAGGTCATCATCAGTAAGAGCTTTCAGTTTTACGACAATCAGGAGGTTCTGCGGTTTAGCGCGCGGCTGGATCCCTCCTGAAAGCGGAGGGCCACATCGGGAACATGGGAGTTAGTCAATGGCCGGAATACCGAAGCTGCATCCCCGCAGCATCACGTTCATCTTCATCTGCCTCGTCGGCGTCACAGCGATGGCGCTGTTGGGCCTGCTGCCCAATCACTTGGAGCTGCAGGAGCTGCGGGAGGAGGCGAACCAGCTAGAAATGGAGATTCAGCGGCAGGAAGCCTTGTCGCCACTGGTAAAAAAGCTGGTTCAGAAGGCCAAGCCCATGGCGCTACAGGGGTTAGAGCAGCCGCCACCGCGTGAGGCTTCCGAAGGATCCATGGCCGCCCTCAGCACCCAACTGGCCGACCTGGCGGCCGAGCATGGCCTGACGCTTGAAATGGCTGTGCCGGATGAGCGCTCCCTGGTGGACACGGATGGCCATCTGGTGATCAACCTTCGGCTCAGCGGAGATTTTTTCCGCTTCAGAGAATTTCTGATGTCACTGGTCCAGCAGGCCAACTTGGCGCGCATGGAGACCTTGCGTATCGAGACGCTTAATGACCGCCGCGAACTGAGCACTCGGCTCGTCTTCCTGCAGGCGGCTTAAGGTAGGGTAACGAATGACCACTCGTGAAAAGATCATTGTCGGTGTAATGATTCTAACGGTGATGTACGGTGGCTACACCCTTTTTTTCAGCAGAGAAGCCATCACCGTCACATCTGTCACCAAGGATGAATCGGTTGCCGACCTGCAGAAGTTTGTCATCGATGTTGCTCAAAAACTGCAGAATACAGAGCCGTCAGAGCCTGAGCTGCACAGCCTGGAGCAGGCAGGCCGCAACTGGCAGAAAGACCCCTTCCTGCGCTCGGTGGCGGCCCTCACTGCAGAGCTCGAGAAGAGTGTTCCTGTGGAAGCGCCCGAGGAGAAGCCCAAACCAGAAGAAAAACCGATTCTACGGTACAGCGGATTTCTGCAGATGGGGGCCAAGCGAATGGCCATCATCAATGGCATGGAGTACGAGGAGGGTGAGATGCTGCCAGCCGCCGGCTACTTCATCCGTTCCATCTCACCCAAATCGGTGGTTATCGGTAAAATAGGGGATGCAAAAAGTCATGTACTGCCGTTGGACGAAACCCGCTAAGACCAATGGTGAAACCCAATTAAACCAGGATTTGCCATGAGCCGAATTGTTAAGATTTCGAGATGCTACCAGCTGTACATGACCATTTTTGTGGTCATCCTTCTTATGGGCTGCGCGGGCCAGCAATATCAGAAGCAGACGCCAGACTTTTCTGAATGGACCATGAAGGCCAAAAAAGCACGGGGATTTTCCCCCACAGCGCGTGAACGCAAGTTGGAATTGCCGGCGGAAGACGCGGTTTCGAATCAGATGGCCGCCGATGATGCCGCCGCTTCGCGCGAGCTGCCCAACAAACGCATCACGCTCCGAATGCACGACACCGATCTGAGAGTATTGTTGAGAGCACTCGTGCGGGCCGTTGATCAGAATATCATCCTCAACGACAGCGTGCAGGGCGTGGTCTCGCTTAACGTCAGCAAAGCTCCATGGGACCAGGTATTTACAGGGCTACTCAATACCCATGGCTTGGGGTACGAGTGGGAGGGGGATATCATTCGGGTTGTGTCGCCAGAAGACACCACCCAACGACTGAAGAATCTGGAGGCGGTCTCCCTCATCAAACAGAAGAAACGGGCCATCGAGTTGACGGAGCCACTGTTAACCCAAGTCATTCCCATTGACTACGCGGACGCCACGAATCTTAAGGAGAACCTGGAAAAATTTCTCAGCGAATCCGAACCGGGCCAGCCGATCGGTTCGGTGTTGGTGGATGAGGGTACCAACGCCCTCATCGTGAAGGCCATGCGCAGCGACCTGAAGCAGATGTTGACCCTCATCGAGAAGCTGGACCGACCCAGCCGCCAGATCTTGATCGAAGCGCGCATTGTGGAGGCCACCCGCGAAACGGCCCGCAATCTCGGCATCCAATGGGGTGGGTTGGCCGAAGAGGGCGTTTGGATCTACCCGGGCAGCAACAGCAGCGGGGTGGTGGGACAGCCGCTCACCAACGACGGCATCGACCCCACCTCCGGTTTCGCGGTCAACTTCCCGGCTGCCCTGACCGGCGGTGCCGGCTTGAGCCTCGGCCTGGCGGTCGAGGAGGTGGGCTCTCACTTGCTGGCCGTTCAGTTGTCGGCCCTGCAGCAGGAGGGCAAGCTGAACATTCTTTCCAGTCCCTCGATTACGACCATGGACAATCAGCCGGCCGTCATCGAGAGCGGCGATGAGGTCCCGTTTCAGACAGTGGAAGATGGCGAAGTGAACATCGAGTACAAGAAGGCCGTCCTCAGCCTTGAGGTCACACCGCATGTCATTGAAGGCCAAACGATAAAACTGGATATCGTTACCAGCAAAGATGAGCTCGATTTTTCCAGAACCGTGGCTGGGAATCCCACCATCATCACCAGAAGAGCCGAGACCAACGTCATTCTCTACGATGGTCAGACCACCGTGATCGGTGGCCTCAACGAAGAGACCCGCAACGATACCGACAGCGGTGTGCCCGGTCTGCAGGATATCCCCTTGCTGGGATACTTGTTCAAAGGCACCAGTCGCAGCAACAGGATGGAGGATGTCCTGATCTTCATCACACCGCATATTTTGGGCGAGCGCGGTGAGTAAACGACGGAATGGCCTTTTCTGGGAGCTATCGATCATCGCCTGCGTGATCGCAACCGATCACTTCTCTTTGCGAGCGCAAGCTTTGCGGGAGAAATAGTGGGATCGCCATGGACTACTTCAGCATCCTGAAACTGGACAAGGAACCCTTTTCCAACTCTCCGGATCCCTCCTTTTTTTTTAAGTCGCAACAACATCAGGACTGTCTCCAGAAGGTCGAACTGGCACTGCGCCTCAAGCGCGGACTCAACGTGGTAATGGGCGATGTGGGCACCGGCAAAACCACCCTGTGCCGCCAGTTGATCCGTCGCTTCCGCAATGACGATACGGTCGATACCCATCTCATCCTCGATCCGGGATTCGACACGCCCTTGGAGTTTCTTTCGACGGTGGCCGGCATGCTGTCTGATGATAGCCTCACCGCCCAGCCAGATACTTGGCAATTGAAGGAATCGATTAAGAACCACCTGTATCATCTGGGGGTGGACCAGGGCCGCACCGTCATCCTCATCTTCGATGAGGGCCAGAAGCTTCCCGACTTCGTCATCGAACTACTGCGAGAGTTTCTCAACTACGAAACCAATACCCAGAAGCTGCTTCAAATCGCCATCTTCGCCCAGTGCGAGTTTGAAGCGGTCCTCAACACACACGCCAACTTCGCCGACCGGGTCAACCTCCTCCACCGACTCGAACCGATGAGTTTTCGAGACACCCGTGAGATGATCCGCTTCCGACTGAAGCAATCCAGCACCAGCCCGAAACCCTTGCCCCTCTTCACCTACCCTGCCATGTGGGCCATATACCGCTTCAGCCGAGGGTATCCGCGCAAAATCATCAATCTCTGCCACCAGAGCCTGCTGGCCATGATCATCCAGAACCGCACCAAGGCGGGGTTGATGCTGGTACGTTCCTGCGTTCGACGAGCCATTAGCCATCCGGCGCGCCGAATATGGCGGCCCCTGACCACTTTTTTAGCCCTCATCCTCATCCTTGTCGTAATCGGCGCCTTGATCCCGGAACCCTATTCACCGATGTCCCATCTCTTGTCGGGCATACGGTCGCGGCCGTGGGTGTCGGTCCATCCCGTTGGCAACACGCTTTCTTCCGCCGAGATATCCGCGAAAACAGGTGGGGCGGTGCCAAGGGAAGCGACCCCACCACTCCAAGGTAACTCGGATGCATCAGACCCGGACCATGACCCTGCAGGTCCATCTGGCGTGGTCGACGCCGATGCGCCGCGCATTAAGGATGCCTCCTTCATGGAGGAACCCGAGGCCGTCGCGCCTCCGGAGCCGCTATCACCGGTCGCACTGCCACCCGACGAAAGTGCCGCTGCGGCGACGGTCAGTGCAACGGTGGTGCCCCCCTCCCCCACTGCCATTCGCCAAATTAGGGAGGCGACTGGCAGCCAGACGTCTCAGCCGAACACCGTGCCGCCATATCCTAGTACCGCAACTGCAGCGGCCAGAACCCCAAGGGCGGGTCAGCCACTGCTGCTGGGCAGACTGCGAGTGGCGTCCGGCGACACGATTGTCCAGCTCGTTCGGCAGATTCGTGGAAACTACGATCCCGCATACGTAACGAACCTGTTGGCCCTGAATCCGCACATCAAGGATCCCGATAGTATCGCCATCGATGACGAGATCATCTTTCCGGCGTCGCCGGTGAAGGTCAGCCCCCTGATCGATGAGATCTATTGGCTGCAGCTGGATCAAGGCCCGTCGCTCAGTCAGGCCCACCTGGCGTATCGGGCGTATCGAAACCGGGGTTTCGCCGTTCATCTGGTTCCTTTCTGGACGGCCTTGGAGGGACTGCGCTTCGTGGTGCTGGCTGCCGAAACGTTTACCTCTGAAGCGGCTGTTCTGGCGAAGATCGAAACGTTACCGGCAACGCTGGCGGCCACTTCCAGCGTTCGCAGCCAGTGGGGGCAGCGCCCCGTTTTTTTTGCATCTCCCTTTTAGGTGGTCGTGCTTTCATGGCGATACTGCGAAACCGATTCTGCATGAACTTCATAGGACGCGACAGTGCTTGAAAAAAAGAAGCTGGGCGAAATGCTCGTCGAAGCAGGCCTACTCGGTGAGGATCAACTCAAGGAAGCGGTTCTCGGGCACAAGCAGGGCAAGCTCAAACTGGGGGAGTACCTGGTGCGCGAGGGCTTGGTGAGTGGTGCCCAGATAGCCGACCTGCTTTCGAAACAGCTGAAGATAGAAAAATATCAGCCTGACCAGTATCCCCTCGATTTCACCTTGCCCAACCAGATACCGATGGAGCTGGCACATCGCTACCAGACCATCCCCCTGACAAAAAGCCGCTCATTGCTGACCATCGCCATGACGGACCCCATGGACATCAACGCCATCGATGCCATCGAGGTGCACACCAACTGCGAGGCTGAGGTGGTGATCTGCTCCTATCAGGAGTTCAATCATCTCTTCAACAGCCTCTATGGCTCCTATTCGGAGATGGGCGGTGTCATCGAGGGTATGGAGGAGATGCAGATCGAGCGGCAGCAGGAGCTGGAGCCCGAGGAGACCATCGAGACCGATGTGGAGGTGGGCTCCCTGCTCGACATGACCGAAGAGGCGCCTGTGATCCGACTGGTCAACTCCATCTTGGCGCAGGCCGTTCGAGAAGGCGCCAGCGATGTCCACATCAGCCCGGAAAAAGACTATGTCCAGGTACGATTTCGGGTGGACGGCCGACTCCACGACGTGCCTGCGCCGCCCAAATCGATGCTGCTGTTGATTATTTCACGGCTCAAGATTTTGGCGAACATGGATATCTCCATATCGCGAATACCGCAGGATGGCCGCTTCACCCTGCGCATGGACGGCAAAGAGATCAACATTCGGGCGTCTACCCTGCCCACCATCTACGGCGAAAATCTGGTGCTGCGGTTGCTGGATACCAGCACGGGCGTATACTCCCTTGAAAAATTGGGGATGGCGCCCGAGGATATCGCCAAGCTTGAACCCATGATCCACAAGCCATATGGGATGATTCTGGCGACGGGGCCAACGGGAAGCGGTAAGAGCACCACCCTCTACTCCATTCTCAAGCGGATAAATCAGCCCGACATCCACATCATCACCCTTGAGGATCCGGTAGAGTACCGAATCGCCAAAATCCGTCAGATCCAGCTGAACCGGCGGGCGGGAATGACATTCGCCAACGGTTTGCGCTCCATCATGCGCCAAGATCCCGATGTGATCATGGTGGGGGAAATCCGCGATGGTGAAACCGCCGGAATCGCCGTTCAGTCGGCGCTGACAGGCCACCGCGTGCTCAGTACGGTCCACACCAACGATGCCGCCGGTGCGATCACGCGATTCGTGGACATGGGCATCGAGCCCTTTCTCGTTTCATCGGTGATGTTGGTCACCATCGCCCAGCGGCTGGTTCGAAAGGTGTGCCCCTATTGTGCCAGACCCTACAGCCCGCCGAAGGAAGCGCTTCGCCAGTGGGGGCTAGACACGGCGCAAGGGGCCAATTTCATGCGTGGTGCCGGTTGTTTCAATTGCATGGATATGGGATTCAAGGGCCGGACCGGCCTATATGAGGTGTTGATCATCGATGAATTCGTTCAGGAGATGATTCTGAAAAGAGCCTCGGCCCAATCGATCACGCGTGCCGCCAGGGAGTCGGGACGCCTGACCACGCTTAAGGACGACGCCGCACGCAAGGTGTTAAGTGGGGTCACCACCCTTGACGAAGCGGCCTCGGCAGTAATGGGCCTCTAAGCCCGCCGCATCTCGCGCATCGACACGAATAGAGGGTTATAATGCCGCAATATGCATATGAGGTGATCAACGCCAATGGCACCCATGTTAGGGGCGTATTGGAAGCGGAATCGACACAAGACGCCAATGCCGTATTGGCTTCACGGGGGTATATCCCCATTAAAGTCCGACTGCAGCACGGGGAGTCCGGGTTCCAAACCTCAGACCGTTTCCGTCAGCTCTTCATCCGGATCAAGACGCATGAGGTGATCCTGTTCACCAAGCAACTGCGAACCCTGGTGAGAGCCGGTGTGCCCGTGATGACGATCTTTCAGGCGCTGGAGAACCAAACCGAGAGTCCGGCCCTCAAGCGGATCGTTACCATCATCAGCCGGGATGTGCGGGAGGGGGCCAGCTATTTCGATGCCTTCCGCAAGCATCCCAAGGCGTTTTCACCCCTCTACTGCAGTATGATTCAGGCGGGAGAGGCCAGTGGCGCGTTGCCCAGGGTGTTGGACCGCCTCATCGAGCTCATTGAACATGAGGACACGATCCGCTCCAACATCCGATCGGCGCTGCGCTATCCCATCATTGTGACGAGTTTCTTATTTGTCGCCTTCATCATCTTGTTGACCTTCGTCGTGCCGAAATTCGTCACCATTTTGGAGCGATCCAATATGGAGCTGCCACTGCCCACACGCATCTCCATCTTCATGTACGATGCGCTGAGCAACTATTGGGCACTCATCCTGGTGGCACTGGTGGCGGCAGGATTCGGTCTGAACGCCTACCTTCGGACCAGCCGTGGGAAGCTCGTCCGCGACAGGCTCTATCTCTCGATGCCGCTCGTCGGACCACTGCTGATCAAAGCCGCCATGAGTCGTTTTGCCAGCATCTTTTCCATCCTACAGGCCAGTGGCGTGGCCGTCTTGGAGTGTCTGAAGATTTTGTCGGGTACAATCAACAACACCGCCATCGCCGCCGAGTTCGATCAGATCGGCGATCGCCTCGAGGAGGGGCGGGGCATTTCGGGACCTTTGCGATCATCCGTTTATTTTCCCCCCTTGGTGATCAACATGATCGGGATCGGTGAAGAATCGGGCAATCTGGAAGATATGCTCAATGAAATTTCCGACCACTACGACGCGGAAGTGGAGTACAGCATGCAAAAGCTGTCGGAAGCGATCGGGCCGATCTTAACACTTGCGCTGGCGGCGGTGATCGGTTTTTTTGCGCTGGCGATCTACCTACCGATGTGGAATATGTCCCAAATGGCGGGCTAACACCGGAATTTGGACGGCGGCGAAACGATGCCCAAAAGGCCGTTTTCAATTTGGTTGCAGGAGGTGCGACGCAACCTCAACCTTTACGTGATCATCCCCATCATCTTTGCGGGCATGTCCTTTCTCTCCATGTTGATCACCTACCGCATCACCATCTATTATCCGAGCAGAGGCCTCACGCCTCACTGGCCCCTGGCCATTTGGGGCGCTGTCTTGGTGCTCTTCACATATGTCAGCGGGCTGTTGGTGGTAAAGTTTCTCATCGATCCCGTCAAGCGGTTCCTCTCCCAAACACGCCGATTGGGCGTCGTCCATCAGATAGATGTCACCGGCGAGGGCGGCGCCGGGGACGATATCCCTGGCTTCACCAGCCTTTTCGAACAGGTCAGCGAGCTTCTCAGCAAGGTGGAAGCCCGCCAGATGTTTCCCGAGATCATTGGCCAGAGCAATTCGATGCTGGTCGTCCTGAACCGAATCCTGAAAGTCGCCCCCACGGACGCCACGGTACTGGTGACCGGTGAAACGGGGACCGGTAAGGAATTGGTTGCCCGCAGTATCCACCGCCACAGCCATCGCAGCAGCAAACCCTTTGTCGCTCTGAATTGTGCGGCGATACCTGCAGGACTCATCGAGAGCGAGCTCTTTGGTCATGAGAAGGGCGCTTTCACGGGTGCCCACACCCGCAAAATGGGAAAGTTCGAGACCGCCAGCGGTGGAACCCTTTTTATGGACGAAATCGGCGATATGCCGATGGAGACGCAGGCAAAGCTCCTGCGGGCGTTGGAGGAGCAACAGATCGAGAGACTCGGCAGCGAAAAGCCAGTGACAGTCGATGTCCGTATCATCGCCGCCACCAACAGGGATCTGGACGAGCGGGTGAAGGATGGTCGCTTTCGCCAAGATCTCTTTTTTCGATTGAACGTGTTTTCCATCCAGCTGCCCCCACTCAGGGCCCGCTTGGAGGACATCCCTCTTCTGGCGAACCATTTCCTTACGACAATGCCCGACAGCAGCGATAAACGTATCCTCCCAAGCAGCCATCGCTTGCTCATGGCGCATGATTGGCCGGGCAATGTGCGAGAACTAAAAAATGCCATTGAGTCTGCTGCCGTGCTGACCGCGGACGAAATTGCGCCGGGCCACCTACCGGGCTTTCTTATTTCAGGTGTTGGGGAAAAATTGGAAGGGGGCGCTCAGAATGCTCAGGGAAGAGAGCTAAGAGATGATGATGCCGATGAGCTCAGTCTCGACGATCAGGTGCGCGCATTTGAGAAGGGCCTCATCGTCGAAGCCCTCACCGAGAGCCGTGGCGTGCAGGTGAAGGCTGCGGCACGATTGGGGATCAAGGAGCGCAGCCTCTGGCATCGCATTAAGAAGCATCAGATAGACGCCGCCGAATTCAAGCGCAGCGGCTGAGATTTGCCAGAAACTATCATAATTTGATGTTTTTAACCTACATCATTTGTAGTATGTTCCAAATTGCCCTGTTTTTTCCGTGACAAAACGATGGGGATGGTTTATTTGTCGGCCCTGAAAACACCCCCCATCGTCAAATTGGCCCCTTTTGGAGAGGTTTTTTGCTCTGTATCAATGTTCGGCGACAATATATGGCGCAATACTTGCCTAGTATTTGCGCCAGCTCTTAATCCAAATTTTACGACAACCATTCGTTACATGGGAGGGTCTGGAAATGAGCGCAGTCACTACGCAGCGTGATCACAAGAATCCAGGATGCCGTGTCTTGCGCAGGAAGGCGGAGGATGATGCTGGCTTCACCCTGGTGGAGATTATCGCTGTTTTGGTAATTTTGGGGATATTGGCCGCCGTGGCGGTGCCGCGGTACTTTGACCTTCAATCTAAGGCACGTGACAAGGCGGCCCAGGGAGCTCTTGCCGAGGCCATGGGTCGGATTACGCAGCGTTTTGGGGATCAAGTGCTCTCCGGCATCGCCTGGAGCCAAATCACTTACACAGCCGGTGACCTGGGCACCGATATGGGGGACTTTACCTTGAGCGTCCTAAGCGGCGGCGGTCAAGGCACCAGCGATATCCTCGTTGTCGCCCACGGTCGAGGTGGAACAGCCGTATCCGGCGCCATTGCCTCGCGCCGCGTACCGCGGCCAGGGTCTCCCAACGGTCCCTAAATGATGCGTTATGCCGCCAGTCCCGGATAGCGATACGCTATCCGGGGCGGTATCTCAGTCGCTCATTCGTTCGCCCCGCCCAGCTGACTTTCCAGCACATCCAAATTGCCCCGCAAGTGCTCCGCGAACGCTCGCCGCAAGATTTCCTTGTTATGACGCCAGGCGGTCGTGTTGGTATACGCTGCATCCATGGCCAGGAGTTCAACCAGCGGCTGGCCCGGCTGCACGCTCATTAACCGGTCCATCAACCCGGCGCGTTCCACGACCTTGTCCAACTGTGTATAGAGCTCCGTCAGCGCCAGCAGGGCATCCCGATGGGTCGGCTGGATGGACAATACTTCCCGCCACAAGGAGGCCGCCCGTCCCAATTGTCCCCGCTGACGATGGATTTCGGCCATTATAGCGCGGGGCGGAATGCCGGAGGGTCGTTTTACCACGACCTTGACGGCGTTCCGATAGGCGGCGCGGTGCTGCCCCAATTTCAACTGGACCAGGCTCAGGCTGTTGAGGAGGGCGGGATCCTCCGGATGACGGCTGTATTGAATCGCCTTGAGGATGTGTGCTTCAGCGGCTTCGTAGTTGCCGCTGCGGGAGGCGTTTAGGGCGAGCTTCAACCATGCCTTGGTGAGGACGGGGCTCATCTGAACCGCCCTCTGATACGCCTCGATCGCTTTCTCGCTGTGCAGACCTTCCAGCCTCTCGTAGACACGCCCCAGATTGTAATAGACGACAGGCTCTTGGGTCCGGTTGTTGTACCGACCGCTTGCCAGCGCTTTTTCAATGGCCGCCTTGCCTTTCTCGGTTTCGCCCAAGGTGAGCAGCACATTGCCCAAGTTGTTCTGCACGACGCTCAGATGTGGGGTTTTGCGCGCGTTGTTGAGCCACATTCCGAGGTCGGTCTTGAACACGGCGTTGTACAGATAGGTTGCGTACCCGTTGGCACCGATAAAGAAGGCGATGGCAAACAATAATATGGGGCGGACGAGGGCGCTTTCCCGAAAGTATGCCAGGGCGCGCAACACCAGAATGGCCAGGAGCAAATGCAGAAACACCATGGGAAGGTAGTTGCGGTGCTCATAGACCAACTCCAATGGGATGATGGAGCTTTCGACGGCATGGTTCAAAAAGTAGAACAATAGGGCAAATCCCACCAACGGGAACCGACGTCGCCCGATGAGGCTGAAAACAATGATGGCCCCTACGATGATCAACGCCGGCAGTGTGGTGGCGGGGGTTGTCCAGCTGGTCGAGACCAAGGGGTCGTGCAGCAACATCATCCGTGAACCGGTGGGATATATCATGAGCCCCAGATAGAAGAGCAAAAGCCGCGGCTGCGTGAGCAAACGCTGCAGTGGTGTGAAGGGTCGAAACTGATAGTCACCGAACACGCCGCCAACGACCAGCCTGTGGATGCCGCCGATCGCCAGCAGAGTGACAATCAGCACGACAGACAATTTGAACGAAAATGGCAGCTTGTGCCCCGGTTCCTGAATTAAATAATACTCCATCGCGAGGATCGAAATGGGCGCCAAGACGGCGTTTTCTTTCGAGGCAACTGCGGCCAGTGCGGCGGCCACGCAAAGCGTCCACCAGCCCCACTGCCGCGGACGCCCCTCGGCGGTCCGTGCGCCGATATAGGCATAGAGGGAGAGCAGGTAAAACAGCGCCGCCATGCTGGCCATGCGCTGCACGATGTAGGTAACCGCGGTCACATTGAGGGGATGTACTGCCCACAAGACGGCACCCAAGAGGGCGATATGGCCGGCCTGATCACCATAGGTGGCTTTTAGACGCGGAAGTCGCAACATCCGCCGAATCAGCAGGAAGAGCGCCACCGCCGCCAAAAAATGGATGCCGACGTTGACCACATGGTAACCAAATACCTCCAGCCCGCCATGGAGGTAATTGAGGGCGAAGCTAAGGAAGGCCAGCGGGCGGGAGGATCTCCCCTGCTCCTGGGATCCCTTGGCCATCGCCTCCCAGAGCGTGGCGACGCTGAAGTTCTCGATCTGGATGTGGGGATTTTCGATGATGTTGTGAATATCGTCGTAGTGCCATTCGCAATGGAAACTATTGCCATAGACGACCAATACGGCGGCACATAACAGCAGGATCGATCGACAGGCCATGGGTTGACCAAGTTCCAAATGTGATAGCGGGGCGATGCGATTGGGCGGCACGAGCGGCGTTCCTTATGCTTGGGCAGCGATGGGTGGATGTGGTAATCTTGGTCGCGATTGCGGGGGGCGCTACCATCACCTTGTACACCGGTTCTATCTCCGGGATCAAGTGATCTCATGGTAAATATGCATAAGTTTCAGCGTGTTTGCCTTTTTTCATTTCCTGTCGAGCGAAGTTCTGTTATGAACGAACGGATGCTGAAACCGCAGAGCGCCATAAATCCGTCCGGCGATGGGCCCTTACCCCTTGGCCGGCAACTGGGCTTTACCCTCTTTGAGGTCATCCTGGTATTGCTGATTGTGACCCTGCTCACCGCCATCGTGATCTCCCGTAATAGCCAATCGGCCACGCGGGCGAAGCTGCAGGGACAAGCGAATCTGCTGAAAACCCAACTGCGGTACGCCCAGGCACGGGCATTGAACGCGAATCAGATTTGGGGGATGACGGCCCTCAACAACAGCGTCTGGCTGTTCAACGGCGGCAGCACGGCCAACCAGATTCAGTTACCGGGTGAGGCCTCCAGCCCCGTGGTTTTCGGTGCCGGGGACCGCCAGGATCTGGCAGTGACGAATTTCACGGTGAGTTTTGACGATCGTGGGCAACCCTGCACAGGGGATACGGGCACCACGCCCATTGCGTCGGCGCTGGCCATCACCGTATCGGACACTGGTAGCGGCGCTTCCACCCAAATTGTGATCACCCCCAATACGGGCTTCATCCAATGAGCCATCCCCCCAGCTCGCCTATGCACCCGCGCTTGAACACGGTCGTCACTGCGAAAGCGAGCGGCTTCTCGCTGGTAGAGGTGATCGTCGCCATCGTCATCGGGGCCATCGCCAGTGTGCTGCTGTTCCAGTTTATGGGGGGCAACATGGCCCGGGTATTGACGCCCTTGGCCCGCATCGATCAAAGCTATCGTCTGACCGCCGTCATGGAGAATATTTCAGCCCATTATAAGAACCTGCTTTTGACCGATGCCACGCCGCTGGCCACCCTGGACACTGACATCCAGAACGGCAATGTCAGCACGAATACCCCCTATTTCGGCGAATACACCCCCACGGCGACGCAGTACATCGAGTTCGCTGGCGGTGTGGAATCCTCCTGCAGCGTTAATTGCCGAATCCTGCGCGTCGATCTCGAACGCGGGGAGCACCGGATTACGGCGCTTTTTACCAATTGAGGCCCGCTCGGCGTGCCTCTGAATATGTTTGGACATATGGTGCCATCATCTACCATTAATTGTGATTGCAGGGCTTGGCCAATGGGTGCCGAAAGGGGCTTCACCCTGCTTGAAGTGATTCTTGCGCTGGTCCTCACCGGTATCTTGACCGCCATGGTGGCCACTAGTGCGATTTCCGGCTTCAATTTCTTCGCAGCGGCCAGGGACAATATCCACATCACCCAGAAGGCCAATCTGGCGCTGGCGCGGCTGACCCGCGAGTTTCGGGAGATTACCAACATCATCGGTGTGGACACCACCCGTCCCTACCTGATTTACGATCGGGCCGCCGTGCGCAATGCCATCGCCCTAGACGCCGGGGACCTCAAGTTCTACGCGGATGTCGGTGGCATCACCTCCATGAATGCGGCTTACATCGCCGCCAACGGAGATGTGCTGATCGATGCGGTGACGGGATTCAGCCTCAATTTTCTCAACGGTACCACCAACTGGCAAGTATCCCCCACCTTTGATCCCATCCGGGAATTGTCGGCCATCGGGTTTCAAATCACCATTGGTCGCGAATCGTTCGGCGGCCGCGCGTCAACCTTTCAAAATACGGTTCACCTGCGCAATAACAACAACTATGGCGGCGCATCCTTGGCGGTGACCCCGCCCACGCCACCCACCCAAGGCGCATATCCCTGCTTTATTGGCGCGGCACAAACAGCCGCGGTGGCGCCCAATTGGCGGCATCTTTCCCTGCTGGCGATGCTGCTCTTGCCCGTCGCGTGGCTGCGCCGGCGAACCGCTTCGCCACTCGGCGTGTTGACGGTATTGTTGCGCGACATGCAGGGCGCCGCTCTGATCACCATTGTCGGGATCTTGGTCGTCTTTTCCGCCTTGGCGCTTGTCATGCTCCCCATGATCACCACCTCCCAATACACCCAATTGGATCAGGACGCCGCCTCGAAGACCTATTACCTCGCCGAATCCGGCTATCGCTACGCCGCCAGCCAATATCTCAACGCCGGCTCAGACGCCGCCAAAAATGCCGCCTTGGAGAACCTTCACGGGCAAACTTACAGCCTGGCCGGCAACGCCGGCAGTTTCCAGGTGAGTGTCTTCCCCTATTACGGCTATGTGAGCAGTGACCCCGGCGGCAGCACCACACTCACCATTCGCGTCCCCGGCGGACTGAGCGCTGATTTGGATGCCAGCGCCTTTGCCGGTGGTGGGCGGCTGCGGATCGGCAGCGCTGTCTTCGCCTACAGCAGCGCTAGCCCCAGCCCGCCCAACATCAGCTTCAGCATGACGTCCACCATGCCAAGTGTCCCCGTCAACACGAATGTTTACTTCATGGGCCGGACAAGCGCTGCCGCCCAAACGGTCGTCCAGGACGGGACTATCAACATGGCCAGCGGCACCACGCGCACCTTCCCCCTCGAAAACGCCGAGGTGATCATCAACGGCAATCTCTACGCCTACCGTCAAAACAACCGCACCACCGACCAGCTTGTGGGCATCACCGATCCAGAGGACCCCAATATGCCCGCACTGAACTTGGCGCCCGGTACCGACGTGGTCTTGGGTCGCTATGTCGATCTGCAGAGCACGGGCAGCTTCGGCAGTGGCGGCCTCGCCAGTCAGCGCTTGTTGACCTACCATGTCCCCCTGCCCAGTTCGGAGAATGCCCGGCACCGTCTGGAGTTTCACGATCGTTTCGAGGACCTCAGCCACTGGTCCACCATCTGGGGTGGCCAGGCAGCTGCCGATATCGGCGGCGACAGCGCCATGGCAATCACCGCCGTCGATACGTACACCAGCGGTTGGCCCCGCATCAGCATGACCGCCCTGGACTGGACCACCACAGAGCTGGATCTGGAGTGGATCCATCAGCGGGCCGATTACTTTCTCAGTTACGACGCTCAGGTCAAAATCGGCTTTGAGGGCAGCCCAACGCCGGATTGGGGGTTCACGCCACCAGGCAGCGACATTCCCACCTATTTCGCCGCCGGCCTCTCCTTTCGGCTGGACAGCGCCACCAGCAGCTTCAATGCCTACGGACTCTCCCTGATGCGCGGCAATAATGCCGCACCCGACCCTTTTGACAACCTGCCCAATGAGCTCCTTGACGCGGATTTCAATAGTAAGTTGATCATCCTCTTGTGGCAGCAGACTGGCGACGGCACCAGCCGAACCTGGCTGGCCTACGAGGAGATCGCCGATCTCACGCAGTTCGAGGAGAACGTGGAGGGTGGCGTGAACGGCTGGACGGCGGACGGCCTCTGGAATATCAGCACCAACAGGCATTTCAGCGGTTCGAGCAGCTGGTATTATGGTCAAAGCGGCACCAACAACTACGATACGGGGGCGATCAACTCCGGCTCTCTGGTATCCCCGGAAATTGACCTTGCCATCTGTGATTACGGCCGGTTGATCCTCAGTTACAGGAGTTTGCATCAGACCCAACCCATCGATCCAGACCTATATGACCTTAAAACGGTCGAGATCCGGATGCGCGAAGGCGGCACCTGGTCTGCCTGGACCGAGATCGATCGAATCACCGGTGCCAGCAGCGGCTGGAATCAAAGGGAGGTGGACATCACCGCCTACCTCGGCGAGCAGATTCAGCTGCGGTATCACTTCGACACGGTTACCGACCTCGACAACAATTTCGAGGGTTGGTACATCGACGATGTCCGCATTGCCGGTGACTGGCCGATCCAGGAGTCCACCTTGGCTCTGCGCATCCAAGAGGCGCCCTCGCTGAGATTCACCAACGGGGGAACCTACGCCATCCAGCGGGGCGATCAGGTGTTTCAGGGCACGGCTTCTGCCGTTGTGGACGCTGATCCGATCCTCACCGGCGGCAGTTGGGCCGGAGGCAATGCCAGCGGCCACCTGATACTTAAAAATCTCAGCGGCAGCTTCAATTTGAGCCAGCCCTTCTTTGTAATTGCCCAAGGACAGGTGGGTACCGTACAGGAGGTGCGCAGCCGGGACAATTTCATCCGCGCCTATTACGGCTCACCCCTCGGTTGTGGGACTGCCAATAGCGATCCGTTGGACAATCAGCGCCTGGCCAATCCGCGCGACCCCACCGAACTCAACTGGCCGCCGGAGGAGGGCGAACCCTATACCGCTGCCGACGACGCTTTTACCCTCATTCAGTGGGATGCCAGCAATGTCAACGCCAGCGTGGCCAGTTTCACCCGTCTCAACACAACCCAGCTGCGCAGCGACGAACCAGCTCTGCTGACCCCCAATGGCCCGCTCGGCCAGACCCGGCCGGAATTGGGCCTGCATGCCCTTGGCAAGGGGGCGGAAAATACTTACTTCGACGATTTTGGGCTGACGGTGACCTTCGATGGTCCCCTCGACATCACCTCGCCGGTACAAGAATGATTCCTTCCAGATAGAGCGCCCCTACCCCGAGATACGCCCGCACATCATGACAATACCGTCGCGTCTCTACGGAGTCTTTTATACTTGACCTTAACGTAAACTGTAATTATAAGCTTCGCCGTAGCCCCCTCGAAACCAGGCATGAACCCCCTATCCCCTGCTGAAAGGCGGTCGGTATGACGTTTAGCGCAACATTGAATCAGGCCATCGCCGCGGGCGACCACAGTTTGGATGAGTTCACCGCCAAGTCCATATTGAAGCGTTGCGGAATTCCCACGGTTGAAGAGGCTTGCGCCGCCACCGTTGAGGAGGCCGTAGCGGCTGCCGAAACCCTGGGGTACCCGGTGGTGCTCAAGGCGCTTGGAAGGCAATTGCTGCATAAATCCGACCGGGGACTGGTGCACATGGGGTTGACGTCGACGGCGGCAATCAAGATGGCCGCCAAAGCTATGCAGAGAGAAGCCGGCGGGGCGTTGGAGGGATACCTGGTGCAGCGGCAAATCACCGGACGGCGAGAGTTTGTCGTCGGTATGATCCGCGATGAGCAGTTCGGCCCCATGGTGCTTTTTGGTGTCGGCGGTGTTTTGACAGAAGCCCTGGCGGACACCGTGATGGGGATGGCCCCGCTCTCCAGGACCGATGCCTTCGAGATGGTGGGTGCCATTCGCGCCCAGAAGCTGCTGGAAGACTTCAGAGGGGAAGCGGCGGTGGACCGTGATGCTCTGGCCGACATCTTGATGGCCATTGGCCGGCTGGCATTAGCAGCGCCGCTCCTGGCCGAAGTGGATATCAATCCCCTCGTCTGCACCCCGTCAGGCTCGCTTGTGGCGGTGGATGCGCTGTTCACGCTGGCGCAGGCCGCACCGCCGGCGACGGCTCGTGAGCCGGTGGACCCAATGGCCATCGGTGCCCTCTTTCATCCCCGCAGTATCGCCTTTATCGGCGCTTCGGCCACCTTGGGAAAATGGGGCCATATGCTGCCGCATCATACCATCAGTGGCGGGTACCAGGGTGAGGTCCATCTGGTCAATCCCCGCGGCGGCACCATTGCCGGCAAAAAGGCCCTGAAGCGCATCGCCGATCTTCCGGAGGCGGTGGATCTGGCGGTCGTCACCCTGCCGGCGGCCAAAGTCCTCGGCATCATGTCAGCGTTGGCCGCAAAGGAAATCCGATACATGGTTCTGGTCTCTTCGGGTTTCGGCGAGACGGGGTCCACGGGCCGGGAGATGGAAGAACGGCTGGTGGCTGCCGCGCGGGATTACGGCATATTGATTTTGGGTCCCAATACAATGGGGATCAGCAATCCCCACATCAAATTGCATTGCACCGGTACCGCCACGATGCCGGAATCCGGTGCCACTGCCATGGTGTCCCAGTCCGGTAATTTGGGAACCCAGCTGCTGACCTTCGCCGAGGCCCAGGGCGTTGGCATCCGCGCCTTCTGCGGCTCGGGCAATGAGGCCATGATAACGGTGGCGGATTATCTGGAGGCCTTTGCCGTCGATACGCAAACCGCCGCAGTGCTCCTCTATCTGGAAAGTGTCAAAAGCGGCCCACGCTTTCTGGCGGCCGCCCGTAAGGTCAGTCGACACAAGCCCATTGTGCTCCTCAAGGGCGGGCAGACCCCTGCCGGCCGCCGGGCCGCATCCTCTCACACGGGCGCCATGGCCACCGATCAAAGCGTGTTCGATGCCGTCTGTCGCCAGGCCGGTATTTTAACGGTCCAGCACTCCATGGATCTCCTCGACCTGGCGGCGGCATTCACCGCCATGCCCCTCCCCAGCGGTAAGCGCGTGGCCATCATGACCCTGGGCGGCGGGTGGGGGGTGGTTACCACCGATCTCTGCGCCCGGCATGGTCTTGAGATCCCGCCGCTTGCACCAGAGCTTATCTCTGAAATCGATCGACTGCTGCCCCCCTTCTGGAGTCGGGGCAATCCGGTGGATCTCGTGGGCGACAACGATCCGTCCGTGCCCCTCAAGGTGATGGAGCACTTGCTCAAGTGGGAACAATGCGATGCCGTGATCCACCTGGGCATCGTCGGCAGGCGGGGATATATCGAAAAACTGGCGGCGGCCGTCGAGCACTGCGACCCAAGTGTGCCGCAAACGCTTACCGAGGCTGCGGTGCACCGTATCGCAACCTTTGAGCGAGACTACATCGAACAGATTGCCCAGCTGATGGACCAATATGGCAAACCAGTGGTGGGGGTGAGTCTGATGAAGGACGCGCGCGACAAGACCGTCTACACGGTGGATGGTGTCCATCAAAAGACCGTACTCTACGAAACACCGGAACGGGCCGTGAAAGCCCTGGCACAAATGGTGCGCTATCACCGCTTCCAGCGGCGCAGCCAACGCGCCACTACGCCCGCATGACGATGCCGGCCGGCAACTGCTCGCCGAAAGCGGCGCTCTCCTCACGCGGATTGAGCGGCAAAATCACCCGCAGGGGTTCGGTGGCTTCATGGGAGGCACCGAGATCCATCAGCGCAGAGGAGAAGGTCGCCAGTTGCGCCGTCCTCAGATCGCGAACCTGATCGCCCGTGCGGCGGGCCATTTGGATGACAGCGGCCGCGACCGGTCTCGGATTACGCCATTTTTTCTCCAGCAAGCGTTCGATCCACTCGACCGCCACTCCCGCCGGGACCACCCGGTCGATGGAGCCGTAGAGCAGCTGGCGAGCTCCCAAGCGTGCGAGTGCCCAGAAATGCTGCGCCTTTGCGCGTTTGGGGTGTAGCTCGTTGAGAAGTTGCGCTCCCCAGCGGACCTTGTCATCCGCGTGGAGGGCCTCCAGATTGGCGATGGCCATCCACATCTCGAGGCGTTCCTGGGCGCTGATGCGGCCACCGCCGTGGCTGCCCGTGCGTTTCGATTCCAATAGGATGGGGCTCAGATCCTGGCTGAACTGCCGCTGCTGACCCGGTGACAAGCCGGCTGCCACCCGCCGCCACATGATCCACCATTCGGTCCGCACCTGTGCCTGTCCGTGATGCTGGGGACCCTTCTTGTAGATCTTCCAAAGGTTCTTGATACGGTGGGGGTCGAATCCCTCCCCCAGGCCGGGCCGCAAGCAGTAGCCCAACAGGTTGAGCCAGCGGATCTCATGCTGGGCGCTGGTCGCCCGTCGGCCAGTCTGCTCAAGGAGGGTGTCTGCCAGGGGGCGCAGCAAACTCAATGGCCAGTCATCACGGGACCGGTCGACCAGAGCGGCGATGCGACCGGCAACCTTGTTGAGGCTATCCTTGGAACTGCCTGGCGTGAATGCGGAAGCAAGGGCTTTCTGTGCCGCCTCAACCAAGGCGGTATCGAGGATCTCCTGCTGAGGCGTCTCAAGGAGGGGGACCTCGCCGCGCAGTTCAAAGGTGAGCCGCCAGCGGTGCTGACTGATCAGGGAGCGGCACCATAGATCCAGGGTCCCCAGTTCGGTGAACGCACCCTCGATTTGCACCGGTACCTGCTGTTGTTGCCCTTTGCGGCCATATTGGATAACCGTCTGCACCGGCGGCAGAGGGGTCAGGGATTCGTCGACGGTGATCACTTCCCCGCAACGGTCCCCGGCGCGATAGCTGGAACTGAACAAGTCCACCCGCACGGGCTGATTGGCCAGCACCTCCAGCCGCAGATTCGTCAGAGAGATGGCCGACCCCTCCTCGAGTCCCCGCTCCACCAGGCAGACCGCTTCCCGGCGGACCGGATCGTCTCCGGCAGCCACTCCCAGATAGAATGCCCGTGCGCTGCCCGACCCAACCCGTACCCCGATACCGCTTTTTACCAGGCCGTAGTACGCGGCGCCGCGGGCGACGGCCAGGTCCAGATCGGGGTTGGGCAGGATGCGGGGCGGTGTTGCCGCACCCGCGCCGAACCAATGGCCAACGGCGCGCTGGATCTGGTCCTGCACCAGCCGGGCCTTCAGGGATCCGCCATTAAAGAGAATCAGATCCGGTCTGGGCTGATCTTTTCCCAGGTGGCTGTTAACAGCTTTTGTGTGCCGCTCCAGAAAACGGCCAAGATGGCGGGTCACCGCTGGATCCGGTTCGTAGGGCAGTCCAAAGTCGGCGAGGCCGGCCTCCACCGCCACCGGTCCGTCATCACCGCTGCGGGTCAGGGGATAGAAGGTATGGGTAACGGCGGTCTCAACCATACGACGATCCAATTGCATGCTGATCGTGCCGGCGATCAGTCTGCTACCGCCACCCATGAGCGTCAACGTCTTCTGCTCAGTCTGTCCCCCAAGGAGTTCCTCTTTGGCCTTGCGGCTCTGGTGGGCCAATGTTTTCCACTGGTCGCGGCTCAATTTCCGATTCCCCTTCTCGGCCGCCAAGCGGGCGAGGTGGAGATCGATATTGTCACCTCCCAGGATGAGGTGGTCTCCCACGGCGATCCGCTCAAACCGGGGACTGCCGTCGGATTCCCGCAGCGAGATGAGGGTAAAATCGGTGGTGCCGCCGCCGACATCGCAAACCAGGATCAGTTCACCCGGACGAACCGACTGCTGCCAATCGGTTTCGTGCTGCTCCAGCCAGCAATAAAAAGCCGCCAGGGGCTCTTCCAGGAGGGTCACGGTACCCAATCCCGCTGCCTGAGCAGCTTCCAGGGTCAATTCGCGGGCCACCTCGTCGAAGGAGGCCGGTACGGTGATCACCACTGTCTGGTGTTCCAGGTGCTGCGCCGGATCCCCTTCATGGGCCACATTCCAAGCTTTGCGGATATGCTTGAGATAGGCCGTCGTCGCGCGCACCGGCGACACCTTGTGGACCTCCGGAGGGGCTCCCCAGGGCAACACGGGGGCGCGACGGTCCACCGCCCCGTGACAAAGCCAGCTTTTGGCCGAAGCGACCAGTCGGGACGGAACGCCGGCCCCATGATCACGGGCGAAGGTGCCGGCGAAATTACGATCCTCCCGTTGGCGTTCTTCGATTCGCCATGGCGCTGCCATGGCCTCCTCAGTGATGTCGTAGGGGCCTGGGATATACAAGAAGGACGGCAGGGCCGACCGACGGCTGAACTCTCCCGGACCGGTGAGCTGGGGTACCTGGAAGAGTTGAATGCGCTGGGCATCCGGCTTCTGATCGTGCAGGGTCAGGTCCACGTAGGACACGGCACAATTGGTGGTTCCCAGGTCGATCCCGATGACATAGTGAGCGTCTGATGACACAGATGAACCCCTTTACACGATCTCCACCTCCGCCGGCGCTATCACCAGCGGATCGTCCCTATCCGAAAGGGCCGGTATCTCAACCCCCGTTGCCCGCCAACCCTTGTGACGCAGAATGCCCGTGAAGGGCGGTTCTCCCACCACATTGCCCACCAATTTGATGGCATTGGGATCAAAACCGGCGGCGATGGTGACCTCGGTCTCCTCCTCGCCATCCACAATCGCTTCGGGATGCAGCTGCTCCAACAGGGCGAGCTTGCAGTTCTCCTGAATAGTACGCACCGCCATTCCGATTTGGGCGTCATCGTAGGCGCTCAGATCCTCTTCGAGAAAGTCCACCAGGCGTCCCTTGCGTTGGAGGAGGGCCAGCATGTGCAGCATCATTCGCTGATCGTGACGCCGCTCTTTCCGCGGATCCACCTTTGTGGACGACTTTTTCTGGGCCGGTTTCCGGGTGGTGGTCGCTCGCGCCAGTCGCCACCAGCGCACGACCGACGCTTGAATCATGCGGATCTGCAGCAGCCCGAAAAAGAGGAGGAATAGGCAGCCGAAAAGCAGGGTGTTTCGCGAAACCGTCAGGTTGGTGACCACGCTGGTCGCCAGGTAGTAAGCGGCGGCGACAACGGCGCAGAGAAAAAAGGTCGTACCAAGCAGTCTGAGGGTGATCGCACGGATCAGGGGTTGGGGCGATGGCAGGGACATGCCGATATCTCCTTCAATCGAGCGAACCGCGTGCGCACAAATCACGCAGCCGGAACCGGTGGCAAAAGATGGGTGGTCAAGCAGCTGTCGCGCAGAGATGTAGTGAGATCACCGGCGGGTGTCAAGCCCTGTTTCTGTTCAACGGAGGCAAGGCCGGGCCGCCGGTCGGCCGGGGCCTTTGACCTTGTGAGGCCGGGGCAGTTGTGATAGCGTCGGGAGTACTTTCGCGCCGGAACCACCGGCGAAATCATTTTGACCCTTGAATCGCATTGTCAACGCTGCAAACCGCATCTGGTATGACCACGAATCCGAAACGCTGTTTCGATTTTGAGATCGGCTATCTGGAAAAAAGCCCGTGCCGGGACTGCTACGAGCGGATTCTGCACTTTCCCAGTTGCGCAGACGCCTGCAACATCCTCAAGCAAATTCAAACCGCCCTGGCCCCCGGAATCAGCACCCATCGCAGTGCCTACAACAATGCCAGTGCGCGGATCCTGTCGCAACAATCCTGGCGCCAACGCTAGACCCAGCCCGCCCCGCAAATCGATCCAACAGAGCGCTGATGACGGAAAGGAGTCCCATGACATCCGATCAACTACTCGACCTTCCCGTGAGCCGCGAGCTGCGCCGACATGCAGATCGCATGCAGAGTTCAGAAAAGCACCTGCGCCATCTGATCGCCGCACCGGATCGTCTAAAGCGATTCAGCCAGAGGGCCGCCGGACTGTTCTTTGATTATTCCCGCCAGCGTCTGGATGCAGACACCCTGGATCTGCTCATGGAGCTGGCCGCCCAAAGCGGGGTCGAAGCGCGATTCCGTCAGATGCACGCCGGACAGGTGGTCAATGTCACTGAAGGCCGGGCCGCGATGCACACAATTGCGCGCACCGGCGAACCAGCCCCCGTCATTGTGGATGGCATCGATGCCAATGCCGAACTGCGGCGCGTGAGAGCGGAAATTGCGGCCTTCGTGCAAAAGGTACATGACGGCGCGACCAGCGGCGGAACTGGAAAGCGATTTCGGCATGTGGTGGTGGTGGGCATCGGCGGTTCATATTTAGGAACCGAGTTTGTCGCCACCGCCCTGGCGGCCTTTGCCGACAAGGGGGTCCAGCTTCATTTTCTGGCCAATGTCGATATCCACAATTTTGGGGCCATCGCCGGTGAGATCGACCTGGAAGCCACGCTCTGGATCGTCATCTCCAAGAGCTACACCACCGCCGAGACCCTGGCCAACGAGACCCAGGCACGGTCGCTTATGGAGACGGCCGGGCTGGACGCCGCCCAGCACTTGATCACCGTCACCGCGAAAGGCAGCCCCGGTGACGATCCCGCGGCTGTAAATCTGCAGAGCTTCCACATGTTCGACTTCATCGGTGGGCGTTACAGTGTGACCTCGGCTGTCGGGGGAGTGCCCCTCAGCCTCTATCTGGGCAACACGGCCTTCGAACGCTTTCTCACAGGGGCGGCGGAGATGGACAGCCATGCCCTCTCGGCACCGACCGACCAGAATCTCCCCCTCATGGCAGCGCTGATCAGCATTTGGAACGCCAGCTTTCTCGGTTACGCCCATCAGGGCATCATTCCCTATGCGCAACCGCTGGCCAAATTGGCCCCCCATATCCAGCAGCTCAACATGGAGAGCAACGGCAAGTCCGTCACCATGGGCGGCACCCCTCTGAAAGGACCGGCAGGCATCATCATTTTCGGCGAACCGGGAACCAACGCCCAGCACTCTTTCTTCCAATTGGCCCATCAGGGGCGCCCGTTCCCCGTCGACTTCATCGGCGTGCTCCAGCCCCAGTATACCGGCTACAACACGCTTTCCAAAGGGGTCACCAACCACCAGGAGTTGTGGGCCAATATGATGGCCCAGGCCAACGCCTTGGCCGTGGGCAAAGAGGCCGCCGCCACCGAGCGGGCGTTCTCCGGCAATCGTCCCTCTTCCACCCTCGTCCTCGAGTCCCTCGCACCAGAAGATGTCGGCCGCCTGCTCGCCTTCTACGAGGCACGCACCGTCTACGAAGCCTTTATCTGGGGTATCAATCCTTTCGACCAGTTCGGCGTCGAACTGGGCAAGGTCATGGCCAGTGACATCCGCACCGAAATGGCGGCCCGTAACCAGGATGAGGGCCACCGTTTCGACACCTGCGACCCCATCACCCGCTTCTATCTGGAAACCCTTTTTCGAGGCCGATTCTAAATCGCCGCGCCGCCTGCGACACAGACAGATGGTGCCCCCCACGTTTGCGCCCCGAAGGTCCACGCAAGGGCCGCCAGGGCGCGTCGGTTACTTGTTGACGGAGGGCATGTGATGGGGAATCTGATCACCTCCGGTGCGACCCAATTCCCTCATCGGGGAAGCGATAGGCAACGGCGCCCCAGGTGACACCGGCGCCCAGTCCAATGAAGATCACGGTACTGCCGGCGCCGATAATGCCCATCTCCAAGGCTTCGTCCAGGGCCAGCGGTATGCTGGCGGCGGTCGTATTGCCGTACCGTTGGATGTTGTGAAACACCTTGCTGTCGGGCAGGTTCAGGGCTTTGGCGAATGCCTGGTTGATGCGCATGTTGGCCTGGTGCGGGATGAAAAGATCGACCGCCGCCAACCCGATACCACATTTCTCGAGCACCTCTCGTGTGACCAATGGCAAGCGTCGAACGGCCGTCTTGAAGATGTTGCGTCCGTCCATGTAGGGGTAGTGTCGACCGGCCGCCAGCATGGCCTCATCGATGCGGGGATTTTCCGACGAGGCGGGGGCCTCCGTCATGAGGCTGCGGGCCAGGCTGCCGTCAGCGTGCAGGGCGGACGCCAGCACACCGGCGTCATCCTTCGACGTTGCCTCGAGACAGACCGCCGCCGCGCCATCCCCGAAGATAACGGCCACATCCCGCCCCCGGGAGGTGACATCTAGCCCGGTGCTGTGCACCTCGGCGCCCACCAGCAGAATGCGCTGATAAACGCCGCTGCGGATCATGGCATCGGCCGTCTCCAGCCCGTAGAGGAAGCCGGTGCACTGTTGGCGAATATCCAGGGCCGGCGTGCTCTCCAGCCCCAGTTTATGCTGCAGCAGACATCCCGAGCCCGGGAAGAAAAGATCCGGGCTCAAGGTCGCGAAGATGATCAGGTCAATATCCGCAGCCGTCCAACCGGCCCGCTGTAGGGCGGTTTGGGATGCCGCCAGGGCCAGATCGGAAGCGCCTACGCCCCCTGCCGCCGGTATCCAGTAGCGCTGCTGAATGCCGGTACGTTGCTCGATCCACTCTTCGCTGGTGTCCATCCATTGGGTCAGTTGTTGGTTGGTGATCAGGCGATCGGGAACAAAGCGTCCGGTAGCGCGAATGATGGTTCTCATTGCCGACACCTCCTACTTCAGCTTTCGATGGGGTTGCATGCGTGGTGTAGCGACAGCCAGGTCAGCGCTTGGGAACTGCCGATGATGGGGTATAAGCCGACGACCGAAGCTTTGCAAGCGTACCGCATCAATCGGCAGTGGTCCTGTCGGGTGGCGGGCTTTCCGCATCCAGACGGTAGAGATAGGCCAGAACCTGGGCCACGGCCAGATAGAGGTTGGGCGGGATTTCTGTGTTGAGCTCGAGCCGGGCCAGGGTCTGGGCAAGATCCGGGTCTTGAACCAGCGGAATCTCATTGGCCTTGGCCAGTGCGATGATCCGTTCCGCCAAATAGCCGCTGCCGGCGGCTGTCACACGAGGCGCATCGGCCGTGTCGGTATCATACCGCAGGGCGGTGGCGGTGCGTGGTTGCCTGCCGCTGGCGGGCGTTTTTTCGGGGCGCTGCGTTGACGCACTCATGCGCGAACATCCAATCTGCCGCCCCCGGTGAGATCACCAGGCCGCGGCGCTGTTTCCGTCTCGAAAGCGGTTATTTTATCTGGCGCCCGCTTTACCATGATCTCTATCTGGGGATAGAGTGGTGACAGCAGGGTCTCCAGCGGCGGGCCGAAGGCCATGAGCTCGGCCCGGACAGCATCGGATTGGGTCCAGAATTGGACCTTTAAGCCGCTCCTCTCCTGGCCGCTCCGTTCGCGGAGGTCCACACGCAGCTTTCCGAAGCGCTGCAGATCAAGCAGCAGGGAGATCGAGGGGCTACGCGGCGCTGCGCCCTTTTGTCCGCGCCGTCGGTGCAGGTATAGGGTTAGCCGCAGAGGGGTGTCCCGACCCGACACCCACAGGCTGTGGTGCACCATCGCGGGAGCCTCCTCCCTTCGATGCGCTGCCAGTCGCCGCTGGCCGTGTTCGATCTCCTCCAGCAGGGCCACAACCGCGGACCACAGAGTTCCCGTTGCTTCAGCCGAAAGTGTCTGCTCCGGACCGAGCGATTCCAGGTGGGCCGGTAGATGGAGGAGCAGGCGTTGCAGTTGCGGTTTCAGGTCGGTTTGCACCAATTGGGCCGCTAATTCAGCTTCCGCGGCCACACCGGTCGACGGCCCGCCCGGTGGTATCGCTGCCCCCGGCGCCTGCGGGCGGTCGCGCGCTGTCGCGATCGCGGCCACCAGTTTCTGATCGAAAAAGTGCCCGCCGTCGCGCAACCGAGATTTGATCTGGGCCGCTATCTTTTCCAGGCCAGCATCAGGGTCAAGGGGGCGCAGGTGCTGCACCAGGCGGTCCAAAGCCGCGGCCACTGCTGACGCCTGTTCTCCGCCGGCGGTCGCAGCGCCTTTCAGGACGGCCGTCAGGTCCCGCAGCTCAGCAACGAGGCGGCCCAGGCCACGCGGATGGAGCCGTCGGCGCATCTCACGTGCGGGGTGTGCCGTCGATGGGGTCGTTTCGGCGTCTGCGCCGGATGGGCTTATCGTTTTAAGGGTCAAACGAGGCGTGATGGCGGTGACTTCGAGATCCAGGCGCTGGCCCGGGTGCAGCGGCGAGTCCGATTGGGCGACGGCCCGGTAGCGCCCGCCAAAGAGATCCACCAGGGCGAGCTTTTGGGAGAGCCGGCGCGCCACCTTGCCGCGAAGTCGATCGCCGATCTGCAGTTCTGCAGGTGCGGCACGTCCGGATGGGACCACCTCCTCGGTCCGCCAGCCGATTAGGCCGAAGATATCCATGGGCGATACACCGTAACGCTGTTGGGGTCGACACTCACCTCGAAACGCCTGCGCAAGGCGGTCAGGTAGGGGCTTAGGGGTGCCGGCGCATCGTTGATCGTCTCAATGGTGATCGCGCCGGAGCCGTTCATTTTAAACTTAAGCAAATGATCGTAAACAATTAGATATTGTTCTAAATATTTTTCGTCGACATCCGGCTGAATAGAGAGGCTGCGTCCTCGGCGGGCACTCACCACCACCAAGCGACTGCCGTGGTAGACAAGGTGGGTGGTGGGCCTACGGGCGGGCAGATCCATCCCCGTCAGACCCAGGCCGCAGCAACTGGCCGGGTCTGCGGCGTTGAGGCAGAAGATGGCCTCCCGATTGAGTCCCCGGGCCAGGGTTTGACCAAGTTCCGGAGAGATGAACTGGGGGCCGGGGGCACCTTCGATGAAGTGTCCGCCCACGACCTCGCCGGCAAGCTCCATGAGTCGCAGTGCGTGAAACAGCCGATGCCAGGCAAAGGCCGGCAATTCATTGGCCACTAGAGAACGAAAAAGGATGCCGTAGCGGTGGAGCAGCAGACGGACCCGTTCTTTCTCGGTTTCCAGCGCGGCCAACTCATCCGGCGGCGGTGGTGCTATGGCGGGGCGGTACCAGTTGCCGGGAACCTTCAGATGCCGAGGCCTTGCGCCGCGGCCGCGCCGCCGACGTCCACGCGTGGGCCTAGCGGCCGCCGGCATCGCTGCCGGCCACTTGAAGCGGTTGGCAAGCCCCTGTCGAACCGCATGATATCCGTCATTGACCAGATCTCCCGCCCAGACCGATTCCCAGATGTCTCGGTAGCGCCTGTCCCACGGCCCCTCCCCCGGAAGGCTATCGAAGGGATAGCGGGCGCCAGGAGTTTCCGCGCCTCCGGGGCTCCCCGCTGAATCATGGTCAAGCTCCCCCGCTGCGTCATCGGTCCCCTTCGGCAGCGTAATCAGATCCAGCTCGTCGGCATAGCAGAATGTCAACCGCTGGGGGCCGCAGCCCCACCAGATCAACTCCTCCGCCTGAAGAACGGCATCCAGCCAAGTCGATTGATAGTCGGGAATGCGGGCCGGCAGTAGTTCCGACTCCCACTGGGCAGCAATGGCCGGCCAGCCGGCAAGCGTGACCAGGTGCTGCTGAACCGCTGTAGGACCCTTCACGTCCGGCGGGGGTGCTCCCGGCGGCCTATCCGCATCGTCAACGGTCTGACATTCTTGGCCGCACAGCCCCTGGTGGTGGGCCATGAGCAGGGGCAGATCCGCCGTCGGCAGGGCTTCGATAGCCACGCGCCGCGACGCGCGACCCATCCGCAGGAGGATTTCGTAGTTTTCGACATCACAGATCTGAATATCCTCGGATTGGGCGATCAAGGGCCCCTGGATGAGGCGGTCAGCGTGCACGAGCGCAGCCACCCACGCATCCAGGTGGTGGCGTTGCAACATCAGGGTGGTGGCCACCCAGGATACCGTCACCGGCCCATAGTAGCTGATCCACTGGGAAAGCAGCGATTCCGACGGTGGCGGCGACGCGTCGGTGGACGGGGGCGCTTGCAGGGGCAATCCACTTGTCAGGTGCCGCAATTGGATCGATGCCGCCGGCCACAGCGCGGCGTGCAGATCGGTCGCCATGTCACGACAGACCACCAGGCCAGCGTCCGTTTGATGCCGGCCTGGCGGTACCAGACAGCCCAGGCGGTCCGCCACCGAGGGCAGGAGGGCGTCCGGAGCGATTTGATGGTCGCGCTGGACCGCCCCCAGCAGCCGCTGCCATTCGGCAAGTGGCAAGAGGAGACGATCCCGCACCCACGCTTCCAATTCGAGAACATCGGCCGGCGCATAATCTGGTGAGGTCCGCTGGCGCTTGGCTTCGAATTCGGCCGCCAGATCGGCCGCCACCTGGGGCTGCAGCTGCTGAGCGTAAACCACCTCTTTGAGTAGATCCCTCTGTAGATGAGAACGCCCTGCTTCCCGTGCGCTGTCATCGCGGTACATTAAGGTATTGATCTGCCCCCAGGCGGCAGCCTGCGCCATGGGACTGGGGCTGGCGGTGGTGATCTCGCTGTGGCGGATCACACCGTCCGCGATCTCGTTCAGGCGGGTCTCGAGGGCTTCCAGATCGAACCCGTCGTTGAGGCAGCTCCGCCAGGCTTCCAGGAGGAGGGGAAAGTCCTCGAACGGCATCACGGCCGCCAGCAGTTTTTGAGATTTGAGGCGCGTCATCCAGAGCGGCATGCGGCGCTTCAGGCTGCCCCGAGTCAGCAGCAGGGCCCTTCCCGCGGCGGTGCGGAACCGCGCGCCGAAATAGCCCGACCCCTCCAACCGCCGCTGAAGCAGCGGCAACAGGCGGCGGGCGTCTACCAAGCTGAGGAATTGGTCCAGGTCCAGCGCGGGTGGATTGATGATGAGGATGAGGTCGTCTTGGGCGAAGATCTCCGGTGCCTGACCCAGCTCTGCCTCCAAGGCGGCCTCCAGTGCCAGGGCCAGCGGCCAATTGAGCTGGCCCCCCCACGGGAGGTGCAGGGCAAGTTGGTGACCGGGAGCGCCGCCCGGGCCGGAGTGAATGTGCTCCATCACCAGATGATGTCGATGGGGCAGCGGGCAGCCGGTGTGCTGCTGCTGTTGCCGTAACCAGCGGATGAGCCCTTCAGCGGCCGGCTGATCGAGGGCGTACTCCTGCTGGAGTACCTGGCTGAGCGCTGAGTCCTGCAGGCGGCCGTCGATCCATTCGAGAAATTCGGCAATGCGGGTCGCGAAGTGGGCGTTACGTCCCCCGCTGTCGGCGCGCCAGAACGGCGGCGCCATTCGGCTCCCTGGCGCAGGAACGACAAATACGTCACTGGCCGTTATTTTTTGGATGCGCCAGTTCTGCGTCCCCAGGGTGAACACCTGGCCAATGCGGGCCTCCCAGACGAATTCCTCATCCAACTCACCGATGCGGGAACCCTCATGGTGGTGGCGCAGGGTAAAGTAGCCGCGGTCAGGGATGGTCCCGCCCGATAGATAGAGGGCCTGCAGGGCGCCTCTGCGGGCCTGCACGAGACCGGTTTGGGGGTCAATGGCGACACGTGCTTTCAGTTCACGCAGGCGGGTGCTGGCGTATCGACCGGTGAGCATGTTCAGGACCAGGTCGAATTGGCGTTCACTCAAGTGGTGGTAGGGTGCTGCACAGCGGATGCGCAGGTACAACTCCCGGCGATTGGTGGGTTCCAGCGCCACCATCCCCACCACCACCTGGGCCAGCACATCCAGGGGCGCCAGGATGGGTAGCAGGGGGTCGATGTCCTGGGTGACAATGGCCCGGCCTAAGACCGCCGCCGGTACCAAGTCCGCGGGATGGGTGCAGAAAATGCTGGTCCGACTGGCGGCGCCCACCCGATGGCCGGCCCTGCCGGCGCGCTGGACGGCGCTGGCGATGGAGGGCGGCGTTTGCAATTGAACCACCTCCTCCAGGGCACCGATGTCTATCCCCAGTTCAAGTGAACTGGTGGCGAAGACCGCCTTGAGCTCACCCCGCTTGAGGCGCGTTTCGACCTGTTGGCGAATGTTGGGTGCCAACGAACCGTGGTGGGCGTAGGCCAAAAGGGTCTCGGCGGCCGTGTTGACCAGGTAGGCCATCTTTTCGGAGAGCTTGCGGCTGGGGGTAAAGACCAGTGTCGAGCGGTTCTGTCGGATCTTGGCGAGCAGGGCATCGGCCAATGGTTCCCAAACGCTGTCTCGATTGCCGTCGTTTTGGGGGACGGCGGGATAGTGAACCCGGACGTCGTAGCGTTTTTGCTCCCCGGTCTGGACGATCTTCACCGGACGCCGGCGGTAGAGCGGCGCGCTGGGAGACCCTTCGAGTGCATAGCCGCCAACGAAGTGGGCAATGGCGTCGAGAGGCCGGACGGTTGCCGAGAGTGCCACCCGCTGAAATTCACCGCTGATGAGCGCTAGCCGTTCTACCGCCGTGATCAGGTGGACACCGCGCTTACCGCCGGCCACGGCATGGATCTCGTCGAGGATGACGGTCTTCAGGTCCTGCAGAAGGCTCTGCCCGCCCCGCGAGTTGAGCAGGAGATTGAGGCTCTCCGGTGTGGTGATGAGGATCTCGGGCGGCTGCCGCAGCATGCGACGCCGCTCGCTTTGGGGCGTATCGCCGCTGCGGGTAAGTACGCGAACGGGGGGTGAATGGCCGGTTGGGTCGGCGAACAGCGGCAAAAGCGCGCGCAAGGGGATCAAAAGATTACGGCGCACATCCGTATTGAGCGCCTTGAGCGGTGATACGTAGAGCACCCGCGGTCGACCGCCGCTCCAGGCCCCGCTGAGCAGCTGGTTGAGGGCCCAGAGAAAGGCCGCCAGGGTTTTGCCGCTGCCCGTCGGTGCCGTCAGCAGGAGGTGATCGCCCCGGGCGATGACGGGCCAGGCCATTTTTTGAACCTCGGAGGCCGAGCCGTAGCGCTCCCGGAACCAGCGGGTAATGCGACCGTCAAAGGGTTTCAATGGATCGGGGTCGCGGTGGGGATGCTTTTTTGATGTCTTGGCGGGCACTTTGTGGTACCTATTTCAATCGTCGTTCGCGTGCCATGATCAACCTGTACACCCGGTAGGGCCTCACCCCGCGAGATGAAAGGGGACGCAAAAAAGCCATGTCCGGATTCCAAGAGATCCTCCTCATCGTCCTCATTCTCCTGGCCATCTTCTTCATTCCCCGGATCTCTGCCCGAAACACCGGTTCACCTTCCCCGGGGCCCCTCCCCCGGCGGCTGCCGCATCCTCTCAGTGGTCGGCTGCGACTGGCCATTTTAACCTCGGTGGTCTGGTTGTGCGGCGCCAGTCTTTACTTCCGCCCCTGGCAAGGCGACTGGGTCGCCTTTGGCGCCATTGGTGCCCTGCCGCTGGTGGTCGCCTGGGGCGTATACTGGGTTATCAGCGGTTATCGAACGCAGGATCGCAAACCGCGCTTTATGGATAAAAGGAGATGACGCAATGACCCATGCGGACGCCGGCCACTACGCGGCCAAACATCCCCAGGGAACGCGCTTGAACACCGCCATCGCGGAGGAGATCACCAAACGGGTGGCGGACAACCATCTCTCCTGTGCCGCCGCCCACGCCATCGCCGACGGGGTCGGTGTATCGCCTGCAGAGGTGGGCCGCAACATGGATCTCATGGAGATCCGTCTGAGCAAATGCCAGCTGGGGCTTTTCGGTTACAGCCCAGAAAAAAAATGCGTTACACCCGCTGACGACGTGTCACCCGATCTGGCAGCGGCCATCCGGGGCGCTGTGACCAATGGACGCCTTCCCTGTCAGAGCGCCTGGCAGATCGCCGCCCAAAACGGCATCAAGCGGATGGCGGTGTCGGCCGCCTGTGAAGCGCTGGCGGTTAAGGTAAAGCCCTGTCAGCTGGGCGCCTTTTGAAGCGGCAGCGGGCAGCCCCTGCCGCCCCCGTCGGTTAATCGGCGGCGATGGCATCCCGCAAATAGCGGAAGAGATTTCTGGCCGCTTTGCGTTTGGCGGGCACCGCCTGCGCCCGCTGGTACGCAGCGACCAGTCCCGCCAACCGAGCATCATCCACCGAAGGGCAGCGCTGACGGATATCGGCCATCGCCCTTCCTTCGCCCGCCAGAAGGGCGTCCCGCCATCTCTCCACCTCTCTGAACCGACGCACCGCTTCACGGTCTCCTTGGGCGAGCCGTGCCAATGCCCTCTCGATCGGCGTGGGATCCAACTGCCGCATCAGCGCTCCAATACGTTGAAGCTGCCGTCGACGGGCCCCGTGTTTGCGCATCTTCCGGGCGTCGGCCACTGCCTCGGCCAGCTCTGCGGGCATGGGGATACCGCCGAGTTGCTCCTCCGGCAGCGCCACCAGACGCTCTCCCAACTGCTGGCGTTCTTTGGCCACTCGCTTTTTTTGGGTCCGGCTGATCGGTGGCGATGGCTTCTCCTTGGTGCTGGACATGAATCATTTAGCCCGGCATCACGTCGTCTACGCGAAAGGGAGTGCAGCGTACCGCGATGCTGCCCTTGCGCACCCACGCTCGAACCACCGTGACCGTCTCGTCGGCGTCATTGACGATGTTGGGGAGCTCTTCGACGAAGGCGACGTCGTCCCGGTTCAGTTCATAATAGAAGGTGTTGCGGCTGTATGGATCGACCACAAGAATCACCTTCTGGTCATCGTGAGGATGTTTGCGGGGCGAGCCGCTGAACGCAACGTGGGTCTGTCGCAGCTGGCTGATATTCCCCGGATAGCGGAAGGTCTGCACCTCGAATTTCATGGTCTCTTGAAGATAGTGAAGGGGTTTCATGGGTACCTCGTTGCGTTCTGTAAAATGTCGCTCGGGGCTGGATCCCACCTCAGTCTTGACCCACGCTGACGGCTACGGCACCCAAGATGCGCTGAAGCTCAGCCGGATGCAGCGCCACCAGCATCCCCCGCCGGCCAGCGTTGATGTGGATCGTGTCGAGCTCAAAAATGGTGGCCTCCGCATAGACCGGCAGGCGGGTCCGGGTTCCGAACGGGCTGATGCCCCCCACCGGATACCCTGTCAGTTTCTCGGCAAGGGCCGGCTCACAGGGCTGAATCTTGCGGGCACCGATTTGCCGGGCCAGGGCGCGTGTGGAGACCGCCGTGCCGCCGTGCATTAAGATGAGCAGGGCATCGCCGTTCTTGCGCCGCATCACCAAGGTTTTAATCACCCGATGGGGCGAGAGCTTCAGGCACTCCGCAGCATGCACCGCACCACCATGGGGGCGATAGGGATATTGGCGCACCGAAAAGTCAACCCTGGCCTGACGCAGAACCCGTATCGCCGCTGTTGCCGGATATGCTTTGCGTCCCATACCGTCTGCTCTTGGCTGCGAGTGGTAGCGGATAGCGCGGCCGGTTCGTCCCAGGGTCCAAGCGGCCGGCGGCCATCCGACCCGGGCCGCCGATCGCCGGTGCAACCCGTGAAAGCGCTTGACATCGTGACCCGAATTATACCAAGTTGATGCCATAATTCAAACAGGCTTTCTTCTGATCGGACGTTCGCGCAAATGAATCTATCTATCCGAAACGCCTACTATTACTTCACGTATTCTTACGTCTATTGACGGCCTGCTGGCCAAGCGTGAGGCGTCTTGCCGCCATATGCGGTGGACACCACTGGCAACCGCAACCCTCACGAGATATGGGCAAGCAGGCCGATCCCGACCCCATCCGGTATCACCGGACCGATGGCCCAGCGACGGGCCAGCCATTTCCAATTACAGACCGTATCGCGCCGAACACGCCCGCCACCGCTGACGTTGGGCAGCCATATCACGGGGTGTCGCGGCAGGCGCAGGCGGTCACAGACCTTAAGCGAAAGGGAGCCGTCATGAATCGCAACCGAAACGCAGCATGGATTATCTTCTCTGTGTCCTTGATCGCCTTTCTGAGTTTCGCCGGGACCGTTTTCGCCGAGACCACCCAGTTGACCTACAGCATCTTTTTCCCGGCCACCCACGGACAGGCCGAGGCCGGCATGGCCTGGGCCAAGGAGGTGGAGAAGCGCAGCCAGGGTCAGGTCAAAATCACGGTTTTTCCGGGCGGCACCCTGACCAAGGCCAATCAGTGCTATGACGGCGTCGTCAACGGCATCTCCGATATCGGTATGTCGGTATTCGCCTACAATCGAGGGCGCTTTCCCGTGATGGAGGCGGTCGATCTGCCCCTCGGTTATCCCAATGGCAAGGTGGCCACCAAAGTGGTCAACGACTTCTTCCAGCAGGTCCAGCCCAAGGAGCTGTCTGACGTGAAAGTACTCTATTTGCACGCCCATGGGCCTGGCCTGTTGCACACCAAAAAGCCGGTACGGGCGCTGGCCGACATGGATAAGCTCAAGATCCGCTCCACCGGTTTGAGTGCCAAGGTGGTGGAAGCACTCGGCGCCATTCCGGTCGCCATGCCCCAGGGAGCCACCTATGAATCGCTCCAGAAAGGCGTGGTGGAGGGTACCTTCGGACCCATCGAGGTGCTCAAAGGATGGCGGCAGGCCGAGGTGGTCAAGTACACCACCGATTGTAGAGGGGTCGGCTACACCACGGCCATGTTCGTCGTCATGAACCTGAAAAAGTGGAACGCCCTCGACGACCCACTAAAGCAAGTGTTCGAGAGCGTCAGCGCCGAGTGGATCGACGTCCACGGCGCGAAATGGGACGAGGTCGACGCTGCTGGTCGGGCCTTCACTCAGGAACTGGGCAATAGCATTATCGATCTGGATCCCGCCGAAAGCGACCGCTGGAAAGCGGCCGTTGCCCCCATCTTGGATGACTATGTCACCCGTACCAAGTCAACCGGCATCGACGGAAAACCACTGGTTGACAATCTCAAGGCGATGATTCAGAAATACGCCGCCGAGTAGAAGGCGTGCGCCGGAGTGCCAGCCGACCGGTACACGGGTACGCGGTCGGTTGGCACACCTGAACGCCCTTTGCCAGGGGACTGCACATGGGCAAAAGTGGATTGCAGCGGTTTGAGAAAAGCCTCATCGTCATAGCGCGATGGTTTAATTGGGTGGCCTGCATCGCCGTGATCGCCATGATGGTGCTGACCTGTCTCGATGTAGGGCTGCGCTTTTTCCGCCGCCCTATCCCCGGCACTTATGAGGTGGTGGGGATGCTGGGGGCAGTATTCGTGGCCTTCTCTCTGGCGGAAACCTCTCTCAAACGCGGCCATATCGCCGTCGACTTTCTGGTGCGCAAGCTCAATCCCGCCTGGCAGGCGGCCATCGACGCGGCCAATGCCGCCATCTGCGGCGCCCTGTTTGGCCTGATTGCCTGGCAGAGCCTGCGCTACGCCCATGATCTGCGAATCAGCGGGGAGGTTTCCATGACACTCCAGCTCCCCCTTTACCCCTTCGTGCACGCCATCGCCCTGGGATGTGGATTGCTGGCCATCGTTCTCGTCGCCCGCGCCCTCCAGCAGGTGGCCCTGGCGATGACGACGACCAGGCCGTCGACTTGAGGTAACCCGTCAACCCCGAATCGTTGCAGTGGGCGCGGCCTCCCGGAACCGGGTCCGCCCAATTTCCGATGCGCCCCTGCAATGGATGAAACGACCACTGCCCTATGTCTCCCACGCTGATCGGTATCATTGGCCTGACCGCCCTCTTCACGCTCATCTTCACCCGGATGCCGGTGGGGTTCCTCATGGCCCTCATCGGTTTTCTGGGCTTCGGCACCATCGTGAGCTTCGAAGCGGCGCTCAATCTCCTTGCCAAGGACATCTTCGATGTCTTCGGCGCCTACAATTTTACCGTCATCCCGCTCTTCATCCTCATGGGCCAGGTCGCCTACCATTCGGGTATCAGCAGCCGTCTCTTCAGCGTGGCGTACAAATTTATCGGCCACTGGCCCGGCGGCATGGCCATTGCGACGATCGGCGCCTGTGCCGGCTTTTCGGCCATCTGCGGCTCGACCAATGCCACCGCAGCGACCATGGCGGCCGTAACCCTCCCCGAAATGAAGCGTTACGGCTACAAGGACAGCCTGGCCACCGGAGTCGTGGCCGCTGGCGGCAGCCTGGGCATTCTGGTGCCCCCAAGTGTGATCTTCATCATTTACGGCATCATGACGGAGCAGTCCATCGGCAAGCTCTTCATGGCCGGCATCCTTCCGGGCATATTATTGTCGCTCCTCTTTGCCCTCACCGTGGTGGTGGTTACCCTTCTGCGGCCTCACCTGGCACCCCGCGGACCCCGCAGCTCCTGGTCAGAGCGCCTCCACTCCTTAACCGGCCTCATCGAGACCCTGCTGCTTTTCATCCTCGTGATGGGTGGCCTTTTCGTCGGGCTCTTTACGCCCACCGAAGCCGGCGCCGTCGGCGCATTCGGCACCCTGATGGTGTCGGTGGCACGCCGCAACTTGAGCCTGGAGGGGTTTGTTCAGGCGCTCTTCGAGACGACACGTATCTCCTGTATGGTGCTCGTGATTGTGGCCGGTGCCACCATTTTCGGCCATTTTCTGGCCATCACACGCATCCCCTTCGACATCGCCGCCTGGGTGGCGGGCTTCGAACTGCCGGCGGCCGTCATCATGTCTCTCATCATCCTGGTGTATCTCATTGGCGGCTGTTTCATCGACGCACTGGCTCTGATCATGCTCACCGTGCCCATCTTCTATCCGGTGGTGCAATCCCTGGGCTTTAATCCCCTCTGGTTCGGCGTGGTCATTGTGCTGATCACGCAGGTGGGCGTCATCACCCCGCCGGTGGGCGTCAACGTATATGTGGTCAGTGGGGTCGCCCGCGACATCCCCCTGCAGGTCATCTTCAAAGGCGTTCTTCCGCTGCTGGCCGCTCTGATTCTGGGCACCTTGCTGATGATCCCCTTTCCCCAGTTGGCGCTCTATTTGCCGGGCTTGATGCGGTAGCGCCGCGACCCTTTCTGCGGCAACCCTTCGATCCGCGGGACGCGTTTGGGGCCCGCACCGGCGACACCGCTTGACTTGGTTCTGCGGCATTGCTAATACCTCCGGGATCACCCACTCATCTCATCCTTCACCAGTTCGATCCAGGGGCGCATTGTCGGCGAAGGGCTGTCGCCGTCGGTTGCCGAGCGGCCCCGGATTGGACGACCACCTCGCGCTTGCCACGCCAGACAAACGGACAAGCGTATACTGACTGCTCAAAGAGAAGAGAGGAGTATTGGACATTATGAAAAGAACGCTGATCATTCTGGGCACCACCCTGCTGGTCCTGTCACTGGCGGTCATGGCGGGCGCGGAATCCTACCGAGTGGAACTGCACGCCGGCGGTTCCAGCATCCACGCCGGAATGGATGCCAAGTACTATGTCAACCGCGGATACATGAAGATAGGTGGGGACTTGGTCTACAGCGACGATGACGATGAAAAATACACGATCGGCGATGTCCGTTTCTTGGTGGGCAGCGAAACCCTCTACCCCGGTCTGGAAGTGGAGTTGGGCTTCAAGGGCCTTGTGGGCAAGGCCGAGGATGAGGGCGACGACGCCGAGGTGGCCGGTCTCGGCTTCATGGGCGCTGTCGCCTACAAGCTGCCGGAGTACATCGCACCCATCCCCATCGAAGTGTGGCTCAATATGACCGGAGCTCCGGAACCGCTCTCCTTCGCCGATCTGGAATCGTATTTCGACTTCAAGACCGGCGTGAGTTTCTACATCGTGGAGAGCGCGGCGGCCGTTGTGAGCTATCGCTACCACTCATTTGAGGTGGAGGAGAATGGCGATGACTACGATATCCGGGACGATACCTTCACGGTGGGGCTACAGATCAACTTTTAGCGGCATCGGCGGGTAGCAGCGGCGACGCATGAACCGCCGCCGCCATACCCATGACTAGCCAAAATCGGGGTCGGGATAGTGATCCATTGCCCGGGTGACGATGGCCACCACCTGGGGGTCGAGGTCACCGCTAACCGCCGTGAAGCGCTTCCGCACCAAGGCCGCGTCGAACTCTCCGTCGGGAAGCAGGATGGGCGTCATTTTGTGGCGATCGGGGCGGCCCTCTCCCTGATCGATGCGGTTGTGACTGAAGCCCTCACCTTTCAACCAGGTGAGGGCTTTTTCGTCGGGCCAGGCCCGGTAGCAAAGCTGAAAGCCGATGATTTCACCCTGGGCGGCGTACCACACAATCAGGTCGAAGCGCTCGTCGCTGAACCAGCGGCGGTATGGTTCGCCGGCGATCTGGCGGGTCGGCGAAATCTCTTTCAGCATGGATCAACCTCGATTTCGGACATGCGAGCGCGGGTGGGCATTCGTGCCGGACCGGCATTGGCCATGAACGCAAGGATGGTGGCCGTCGAGACGATCATTGCCCCACAGACCGCCTTGCTCAGAAACGGCTTTGATGGACCGCTGCGGCTGTCGCTCAGTGGCGGCGTGATTCCCGCGTCAGCTCAATCGCCGCTCTGGCGCAGATCGGCGATGGGTTCGACAAATTTGGACTCAGAATCCCAGGGGAACAAAATCCAGGTGTCCTGACTGACCTCGGTAATGAAGGTGTCCACCAGGGGACGCCCCGCCGGCTTGGCATAGATGGTGGCGAAGTGGGCCTTGGGCAGCATTTCGCGCACCACCTGGGCAGTTTTGCCCGTGTCCACCAGATCGTCGATGAGGAGCCAGCCAGCGCCATCCCCTTCGACGCCCTTGAGCACCTGGGCATCCCCCTGGTCCCGCCCGCTGTAGCTCATGACGCAAACTGTCTCCACCAGGCGGATCTCCAACTCACGGGCGATGATGGCCGCCGGCACGAGCCCGCCGCGGGTAATGGCGACAATTCCCTTCCAGGCGCCGTCGCCAACCAGGCGCCAGGAGAGGGCTTTCGCGTCACGGTGAAGCTGTTCCCAGGAGATGGGGTAGGTCTTGATATAGCGCTCTTTGGATCCAGGCATCGGCATCCTTCTTTAGAAGTGTGGGTTAGAGAGGACCGCCGTCCGTCCATCCGGTGCCGGCGAGGTGGCCGCCAGCGCCTGCTGGTGCGTCGGCCAGAAAGCCCGTTCATCGCATCTTTGGGAAGTTATGGTACCGCAATTGATGGGTTTTTACAACGGCATCAGGGGGGGCTGGAGAAGGGCCCGCCCTTCCCAGGCTGCGCTGAGGATCTTGAGCATATCGTCCCTATCCATCGCTTCCGGATTGAAGATCTGCGAGGCGTCACTCATGGCCGCGTCGGCGATTTCGTCCACAAGCGTCTGGGGCACCCAGGTGGTGCCGTCACTCTTTGTGAGTTCCCCGAAACAGCGCGGATGGCGACCGCCGGTGGCCTCGTGGAGCGCCTGGTTGAGCCGGTGGACGCTTTCGATCACTTTGTAGGCGTGGGCGTAGGCGGGAGTGGCGGCATAAACCTCTGCCCCGGCCAGGGGCAACAACAGCTCTCCCAGCGCCTCGGCGGTTTTGGGCAGATTGTAGGCCAGGCCGTAGGGCAGGAGGATTGCCATGCAGATGCCGTGGGGGACGCCGCAGACGGCCCCCACGGCATGGCCAATGGTGTGCACGTTACCCACCATGGAGTTGGCGAAGGCAGTCCCCGCCAGAGTGGCGGCCATGGCCAGCGCCAGACGTCCCGGTTTATGATCCGGCTCACGGAGGACACGAAGGAGGTTCTCGCTGATAAGCCGGACCGCCGTACTGGCATGGGTGTCGCTCAGGGGATTTTTGCCCAGACAGGTGTAGGCTTCCATGGCGTGTGCCAACGCATCCATGGCAGTGGCGGCGGTGATGTGCCCCGGCAGGGTGAGGGTCATGCGTGGGTCCAGAATGGCGGCGTCCGGCAGCAGGAACTGGGAGCTGAAAGCCAATTTGCGCTGGGCGGCATGGTCCTTCACGACGGCGATGGGGGTCACCTCGGAGCCCGTTCCAGCGGTGGTGGGGATGGCGATCATGGGCTTCAGCGGGCGCTGAAGTTTTCCATGCCCGCAGAATTGGCGCAGATCGGCATCGCCGTTCCCCTCCGAGACGAGAATGTTCACCGCTTTGGCCGTATCCAGAACCGAGCCGCCGCCGACCGCTATGAGGGCTTGACACCCTGCCTGCTGGTAGGCGAGCGCCAAGGTGCCGACCATCTTGAGGTCCGAATCCGGCGGAATGTCGTCCACTACGGCCCCGATTTCCAACTGATCCTTGAGCAATCCGGTCACCATTCCCAGCAGACCGGCACGGTTGACCCCGGTGTCACTGAGCACCATCACTCGCCGGGCGTCCAACCGAATCAGCAGCGCTGGGATCGTCTCGATGGCCGCTGTTCCGGCGATGACGGGAACTGGATTCAGGAATTCATAGTAGCTCGGCAGGTCCATCCTGGGCTCCTCTGGCAACGTTAAGACGAGGGGCGGTGCTATCTCCATCTGCGGTGGGATTGGCCTCCCCCGTCGACAGCGCTTGCAAGCGATGGGGCGCCACCAGGCTCCAGCTCTGCTCTAATATTTCCTGAGCACGGCGGCTATCCTCTGGAACGGCGGATTGGGCGACGGCCGCCAACGTGTCGTGGTCCAACCCGGTATTCTGAAGTCCAGCTGGGATCGGGCTGGGCCAATTTTCCTGGAGCGCCTGCCACCCCTCGCGTAGCAAATTGACGCATCGCGGCCGACGCAGATCCAGCGTGGTCAGACTGTAGAGCTCTGCGTCGCCCAAGAGGTGCAGCATCTCGGCGGCGAGACGTGGTTCACCCGCCAGGCGGAGATCGACCGTCGCGGGCAAACAGAGCGCCATGCAGATCCCGGCTCCCAGACCAACGTGGGTGGACAAGGTTTTTCCCAAGCGGTGGGCGAATCCTGGCGGGTGCATATCGCGGGCACAGTCAGCCCACACGGCAGCATTTGTGAGGACCAGCAAGCGGCGGGACGCGGGCGCCTCGAGCCCCTCTGGCGTCAGCGTCCCGATGATGGCCTTCACCGCTGCCTCTGCATAGGTGGCGGCGAACGGATTGTCACCGCAGTTCAGGCAGACCTCGATGCCGTTGACGAAGGTGATCAGGACGTTATCCAGCAATCTGTCCCGGTTGCCAGGGTTCAGCAGACGTTCATCCACACAGGCGACCTGAGGTCTCAACGACACATGGCGCACGCTCTGATCGGCGTAGTCGATGAGGCCGCTCAGCTCATCTCCCGCGCCTGGTGCGGTGGGCAGCCAGAATAGCGGAAGCTGGGTGTTGCCTTCCATCGTCTCAGGATCCGGCAGTTGCCGGCTGTCTGCCGCGGCAGTCCGATTCGAGTCAGCTTCCTGGTTTTGGCGGGCGGCCATCTGGCCGGCGAACAGGCGGAGCGCTTTGGCTTGGTGCAACAAGCTGCCCCGACCCAGCGCCAGAAGGGCATCGCAGCCGGCATCACAGAAGTGGCCGGCCAGCGCCCGGATGTTGTCGAGCGTTGTTTCAGGTGAGAGTCGGTCGTACACCACCAGGGTCATGCCGCTGTCCCGCAAGGCGTTCACCAGCCGTCGCAGCCGTCCACGGAAGCCGGATTCTCGCTGGGTTACCACCATGGGCCGCACGGCATCACGGCATCCCATCTCCACCGGCAGGTGTTCCAGCGCCTTGGCACCGCTGATAATTTTAATGGGATTGTAGAAGCGGAGCAGGTGACCTGGAGGCACTTGGCCGAACATGGCGCATTTCCTTTTTCAGAGCACGTTCCACGGAACGTCGATATGGCCGGCGGCTGCCGTGTGGCCTTCCTTCAGCACGTTGGGACAGAATCCCGGATCATCCGCCGATCAGGGCCCTGATGTAAAGCCGCAGGCGTTTGACGACGCCGGGTCGCGCGCTGCCGGCGGGGACCCGCTTGACGGCCAAGCGAGCAATCCTTCGCGGCAGCAGGAGGATCTCGACCCGATCAAGAATGCGGACCACATTCATGGCGGCAGAGAGGCCTCCGTCCACCACAATGCGGTTGTGGGCGAAACTCGTGGCCGTCGATTCCCGAAAGGTGAAGAGCAATATGGCGGCCGCACTGTGTTTGATCTGCAGATCGAGATCCACCGCCATACCGTTGAAGACGTCACCGAGATAGCGGGGCCGGCCATCCGCATCCTTGCTCACCACCAGGCAGGGCCCCCCTGGGAGCACCCGCAGGGCGAAGGTGAAGCCCTCCTCCAACGCATCGAACTCGGCTTGGACGGCGGCATCCACCCGGGCCGCCGCGACCACTGCCCGCCCCATGAACCAGAACATGAGCTGTAGGTAAAGGTTTCTGATGAGCCGCCGGCGGGGAGAGATACCGCGCAATCCGGCGACCTTGGGCACCGGCAGATCGATCTGGAGATCTTCCGTGTGCCCGTCCCTCCGCCGCCGACCGCTCAGGATGCCCAGGCGCTGAAGCGTTTTGCCCTGGGGGATGCCATCCACGTCATAGCCCCGCAGGCGATAGTACTGATCGAGCATGGGCGTCAACGGCACTTTGCGCTCGGCGCTGTCCCCCCGGCGGGATTCCGCCGTTAGCCGGGCGGGCAGTCCATCATCCGCTCGGCTGATCCCTTCGCGGGTGTTCATCAGGCGCTCCAGGGTCACGATGCGGCGGCCCGCCGCCAGCAGTTTGGACTGGGTGATGGGCAGGCCGGTGATGCTTCGGTAGAGCTGAGCGTAGAGACGCACGTCGATGAGGCGGGTGGCGATAATGGGCAGGTACTGCATGATGAATTTGAGCAGGCCCTTGGGAGTGTATTTGATAATGGGCGTTTCGAGAATATAGGCGTAAGCGGTGAACTGGCACGTCACCAAGCCGTTGATGGCGGCATTGAGGTCTTCGAAGAAGCGGACGAAGCGGGCTTTGGCGCGGGTGGTGTACGGGTTGAGGAGTCCGAAGCACACCTCCAGGCTGAAGGTGGCCGCCGAAAGGTGGCAGGCACCCCGGTTGGCCACGGCATAGCCCAGTCCCTGCCCCCAGGCGCCGCGGGGGTCATATGCCGCCATCTCCAGGCCCTTGACCTGAATGGCGAATTCCGCTCCGCCGTAAGTTTGAGAGAGGCTGCGGGTGCCTGCGGCCATTTCATTGCCGAAGCCTTCGCGGAAGGCCATGGATTCGATGGCGTCACCGATGCCATCGGGTTTGCCGAAGCTCAGCTCGGTGTCGATGAGCCCCTTTTCACCCGCCTCCATCACCCAGGAGAGAACGGCGCCGGTGGAGATGGTATCCAGCCCCAGCTGTCCGCAAAGGGTGTTCCAGCGGCTGATATGGTCGGGATCGAAGATGCCCAGATTGGGGCCCAGCAGCCCGATGCTCTCATATTCGGGCACGGCGTGGGTGCTGCCGTCAGGGTGACGGGCTTGGTGACCACAGAGAATGCTGCACGGTTTGCAGGTGTTGTGGCGCGTTTTGTAGCGCCGCATCATGGCCTGACCGGAAACGTTGAGGGCCTGAGCATGGCGACCGTCGCGGAAATTGCGCACCGGCAGGATACCGCCTTCGTTGCACCATTTAACATGGGAACTGGTGCCGTAGGTCCGGTAGGCCTCGGCGGTCTGGGGATTGCGGTTGATGCGTTCGGTTCCCTGTTTGCGGAGCTGTTTAAAGCCCTCGGGATCCTCCGGTACGATGCGGTAGGCGCCGCCCTCTGCCACGATGGCCTTGAGGCCCTTGGCCCCCATGACGGCCCCCAGCCCCCCGCGGCCGAGAAATCGGTGGCCGGAGGCGATATTGGCCAGGGGAACGCGGTTCTCACCGGCCGGACCGATCACCAGGGCCCCGGTGCGCTTGTCGCTGACAAGATGCGCTTGGCAAGTGTCGGTGTCGGTGCCCCAGAATTTGTCGCCCGATTCGAAGCTGACGGTCTCCGACGTAATCCGCAATATGGTGGGCTGTTCGCACCGGCCGTGAATCAAAACACCATCGTAGCCCGCGGTCTTGAGGGCCATGCCGAAGGGGCCCCCGCAAACCGAAGCGACCATGATGCCGGTGAGGGGTGATTTGGCCACCGCCACAAATCGCGCCGAACAGGGGGCGCCCGTGCCCATGAAAACCCCGGTCATGACGGCAAGAATGTTGGCCGGTCCGAGAGGGTCGGTACCGGGCGCCAGACGATCATAGAGCAGCCTGAGGCCGAGCCCCTTGCCCCCCAGATAGTGCAGGCGCAGCCCATCTTCGACAGTGAGGACCGAGTGGCGGCGCTGACTCAGATCGATATCGAGGATGCGGTTGCTCGTGCCGACAATCTCTTGCATGCAGGTCCACTCTCAGGCGTGGTCAAATACGCGGCGTGTCGGATCCATACGCTCTCTCGGCGAACGGGGGTCAGCACCAGGCCAACACTTGCACGACCAGTTTTTCGATTCCCTGTGCAATGTCCGAGATCCCGGGACCCAGCATGTAGGCGGGGGTGGAGACGATCTTGTTGGCCTCATCCACGCAGATCTCTTCCACGGTGCAGTTCACATGCTCGCCCCCCATGGCCGCGATCCCGGCCGCGGTCCCAACGTCGTTGCCGATGGTTACCCGGGGCGAAGCGGCACCCAGGGTGCGAACGACCACGGCCGGAGCGATGCACATGGCGCCGATGGGTTTTCCCGCGGCATGTATGGCCGTCAGCAGGCTGTTCACCTGGGGATGCACGCGCGCATCGGGCCCCACCAGAGCGAAGTCACATAGGTTCTTGGCCGCACCAAAACCGCCGGGCAGGATGAGGGCGTCCAGCTTTTCGGCCGCGAGCCCATCCAGAGACTGGATCTCCCCGCGGGCGATCCGGGCCGCCTCTACCATTACGTTGCGGGTCGCTGTCTCAGCCACCTGGGACACGTGATTGATGGCATGGACCTGCTCCATATCCGGTGCCAGGCAAACAACTTCCGCCCCATGGTTGGCCAGGAAGAGGAGGGTCAGGACCGCCTCGTGGATCTCGCTGCCGTCATACACGCCGCACCCGGAAAGCAACACGCCGATGTTTTTAGCCATTACACTCTCCTTCCACAACATCCCGTTTTGGGCGAACCACCGCTCAGGTTCATACCTGCGGTGCTAGTTGTCTCAAGCCAACACGTGCCGCGGCGGGACAAAGCAGGTGAAGAGGCCTTGGAAGACCTCCTCTTGCCCCCGCGACACCGCAACGGCCACGAATATCTTTTTCCCTTGCCGCTCTTGAATGCGGGCACTGGCCATCAGCGCGTCACCGACCCTCACCGGCAGAAGAAATTTGGTTTCGGCGGCACCCAGTACCACATTGGGATGGTTGACGGCCACCATGGCGGCGTAGTCGGCCATGCCGAAGATGAAGCCGCCGTGAATCAAGCCACTGGCATCCGCCCGCATCTCCTCCAGGGCCGTCATGGTCACACTACATCCCTCCTCCGTGATCGTGTCGACGTGTCCGCAGAGGCGGGCGTCGATCTCCTGATGGGTGGCGATCTTCACTTGGTCCTCCTCATGGGCAATCTGGGGTGCGATACGGATTGGTGCAGGATCGGGCAGGTGTGCGGATTATAGGCAAAGGGGGGTGGAGGTGTCAATTGGGATTGACGCCGTGGTGGCTTCTCCATTAATTGAGGTCGTGGAACGTCAATTCTCATATCCCTTCCCCTTCCCTCGGCGCGGGAAGTTCATCGCGAAAGGCCGTTTATGCACACAGCGCTACTGGAAGAGCGCATCGCCGCGCTTCGCCACAAACTGCCGGCCGTTGGGGTGGATACCTTCATGGTCTCCATCGCCGCCAATCGATACTATTTGAGCGGTTTTCATGCCGAAGATGGCCAATATGACGAAACCGCCGGCATCCTCCTGATTCATGCCGAGAAACTGCTCCTGGCCACCGATTCCCGCTATCTCGACGCCGCCCGCCGGGAGGCGCCGCTCTACGAGGTGGTTCGTTACCGAGATGGTCTCGTAAAAGCCCTGCCGGCGCTTCTGCAGCAGATCGGTACCAGGCGTCTCGGATTTGAGAGTTCCCGCATCAGTTACCGAGATGGCAACCGTCTGGAAACGGCGTTGGCCAAGCGCCCGTTTGAGATTGAGCTGGTGCCGCTGGAGGCGCTGGTGGAGCCTCAGCGGGCGGTCAAGTCCGAAGCGGAGATCGATCAGACCCGTCAGGCCCTCAGCATCGCCGAAGAAGCCTTTGAGGCCATTCGCGCCCGCATTCAGCCTGGCGTCACCGAGAAGGAACTGGCCTGGGAGTTGGAAAAGGAGATTCGCCATCGCGGTGCCGATGCCCTCAGCTTTCCCTGTATCGTCGCCGCCGGTGCCAACAGCGCCCTGCCCCACGCCGTGCCGACGACGGCTCCCATAAAGGCCGGCGAACCAATCCTCTTTGACTGGGGCGCGCGGCTGGCAGGGTATTGCTCCGATACCTCGCGGACGCTGGTGGCGGGAACACCGGACGATCGCTTCCACCGTGTTTTTGACACCGTCCAGACCGCGCTCCAGAAGGCCATCGCCGCCATAAAACCCGGCGCCAACGGCAAGGCGGTGGATGCCGTCGCCCGGGAGTACATCCATCAAGCGGGTTTCGAGGGACGTTTCGGGCACAGCTTGGGACATGGCACCGGATTGATGGTCCACGAGGGGCCCCGGCTCTCACCCCTCAAGGAAGAGGCACTCGCCGAAGGGATGATCGTCACGGTGGAACCGGGCATCTACATTCCCGGCTGGGGCGGTGTTCGCCTGGAGAACCAGGTGGTGATTCGGTCCGACGGTGCCGAGGTCCTCAATCGCACCGATCCGGCTGACTGGCGGGTGTGAACCATGCGGCCCGTAGACGGACTCGGCGACCCCCACCTCGACGCCTATCTGAACCATCTTCTCGTGGAAAAGGGTCTGGCCGCCACCACGCTAGAAGCATATGGCAACGACTTGGTGCGGTTTCTGGCGTTTAGCCGTCGTCAGGGCACGCGGGAGCTCGCCCGAGCGGACAGCGCTTTGATTCTGCGCTACCTCATTCACCTCCGCAGGGAGGGTCTCAGCGCTCGCTCGCGGGCCCGCCACCTCATCAGTCTGCGAGGGCTCTATCGCCATCTGGTGCACGAGAAAATCATACGGCAAAATCCAGCGGCTGTCGTCGATCTGCCCAGGGTCGGGCTCAAACTGCCCAACGTTCTCAGCGTATCGGAGGTCAAGGCGCTCTTGGCGGTGCCGGACACCGCCAAACCCACCGGATTGCGGGATGCCGCTATGCTCGAATTGCTCTATGCTGCTGGTTTGCGCGTGTCGGAACTGATCCATGTCAATTGTATTGACGTCAATCTGGAGGCCGGCTTCATCCGCGTGGTGGGCAAAGGCGACCGGGAGCGTCTGGTGCCCATCGGCTCCCATGCCCAGAAGAAAATCCGGCGTTACCTCGGGCAGGGGCGATCCCGCCAGCTCAAGGGGATTGTCAGCCCGACCCTCTTCGTCGCCCGCCAGGGCAAGCCGATGACGCGCCAGGGGTTCTGGAAGCTGCTGCGCCGGCATGCCACCGGTGCCGGCATCACCAAGCCGGTTACCCCTCACAGCCTGCGCCACAGCTTCGCCACCCACCTGCTCGAAGGGGGGGCCGACCTGCGGGTGGTCCAGGAGCTTCTCGGACACGCCGACATCGCCACCACCCAGATATATACCCACGTGGCCCGCCAGCAGCTGAAGGACACCCATCGGCGGTTTCATCCCCGTGGATAGGGACCTCTCGATCGGTCCTCAACGCTCCTGTTTGCTGGTCGAACGGCGGATCGATGCAGTGAGAGATACCGGGTGGCAAAGGGCGACTTGACGTGAAGCCCTGGAATGGCGTTTAACGCCAACACCGAATTTGATCGGCATCCGCAAGGGGCGTGGATGAGAATTGCGATGGAACCGCGATAGAACCCTGAGATACCGCACTGGCCCAAGGTCGTGGGAAATTGCGAAAATGGGCACGACGGCATGAGAGATTGCAGATATGGCCATTTACTGGCAACCGATTGATGATCAAATACCGGCTTCAGACAGGGCCGCCTTCCAGGAAGCGCTGCAACACATTGAACAACCGGTGTACGTCATCGCTCAAGGCGGCCGCCAGGCGGTCGCCCAACGGGGCACCCTCCGATCAGGCTGCCAGGCGGCACCCGGCGAGGATGCTTTGCCGCTGCTGGCACAGGTGCCCCCCCTGCCCTTGGGAAATCTTGGCGACGCTGGCTTTAAAAAGGCCTTCGGCCTCCGTTACGCTTATGTTTGCGGGGCCATGGCCAATGGCATCACCTCGGTGGAGATGGTGACTGCCGCTGGGCAAGCGGGAATGATCGGCTTTTTCGGTGCAGCGGGCCTCTCCCCCCATGAGGTGGAGAGCGCCATCGACCGTCTGCAGGCCGTCTCCCCCGCGATCCCCTTCGGTTTTAACCTGATTCACAGCCCCAATGACATGGCGTTGGAACGCACGATCGCGGAACTCTATTTGCGGCGGCGCGTCACCCGGGTGAGTGCGTCGGCCTATCTGGACCTGACGCCGCCACTGGTCTACTACCGGGTCAAGGGGATTCACGCCCGCCCGGACGGCACTATCGTCTGCCCCAACAAGGTGGTCGCCAAGGTGTCGCGCATGGAGGTGGTTCGTCGCTTTTTGGCACCGCCCCCCGAGAAGCACCTCTCCATCCTGGTGAACGAAGGCGTGATCAGTGATGCTGAAGCCGCCCTGGCCCGGCAGGTGCCCATGGCGGACGCCGTTACAGCGGAAGCCGATTCCGGTGGTCACACCGACAATCGGCCGGCGCTGGCACTTCTGCCCACTTTTCTGGCACTTAGGGACGCCGCCATGGCGCGCCATGGATTCCAACGGCCAATCCCCGTGGGACTCGGCGGCGGGATCGCCACACCGGACGCCGCCGCGGCCGCTTTTGCCATGGGAGCGGCGTATATTCTCACCGGTTCGGTCAACCAGGCCTGCAGGGAAGCGGGTACCTGCGCTGCCGTCCGCCGAATGCTGGCCGAGGCCGAACAGGCTGACGTAATCATGGCACCGGCAGCCGACATGTTCGAAATGGGGGTCAAGGTTCAGGTTCTGAAGCGCGGCACCATGTTCGCGATGCGGGCGGCCAAGCTCTATGATCTCTACAACCGATACGCCGCCTTTGAAGAGCTGCCGCCGGCAGATCGGCAGTTCGTTGAAACGCAGCTCCTCCGGGGTAGCTACGCGGCGGCCTGGGAACAGACCAAAACCTTTTTTCAGGAACGCGACCCGGCGCAGATCGACCGCGCGCGCAAAGATCCCAAGCATATGATGGCATTGGTGTTCCGCTCCTATCTTGGACAGACCTCTCGGTGGGCTGTCCGGGGAGCGGCGGATCGCCAGATCGACTACCAGATCTGGTGTGGACCAGCCATGGGTGCCTTTAATGCCTGGACTCAGGGCAGCTTCCTGGCCAAACCTGAAAACCGGGATGTGGTAACGGTGGCGGGCAACTTGCTGTACGGGGCGGCTGTACTCACCCGCAGCCAGCAATTGCGCTACCAAGGCGTTGATTTGCCGGCCCATGTGGGACGCATCCCGCCAATGGCGCTATCGCAGATCGGCGCCTACTGCCCGGCGTTTGCCGCACGGCAATGAGATGGACGGGCGGTCATGCGACGGAACACCCTGTCCGCTCCTCCCCACTCTGTCGTCCGGCGAGATCAGGTGATGCGATGGTAGAACGCTTTGGCGAAGCTGCCGATATTGATCATGCGCACGGCGGGGAAATTGAAAAACTCGGCTTTGGGGAGCGTGTTCCCCACCCCCTCGCCTTCGGCACCGCTGATGAGGGAATCCCGCCAATAGAGATAACCGGCGCCGCCCGCCCCTGCGGGACGTACGAAGATGAGCGCGTGCGGGTCCACCCCCCCATCCCCTTTTCGCGAGGCGCCGTTGGCGCTTAGACGCAGGTATCCCCAACGGCTCAGCCAAGGCTGCAGATCTGTGAGGATGGCACGTGCCTCCACGACCGTGAACTTAAGGTCGCCCACCAAGAAGCCCCCCAGGGCCACCAAGAAGGCCTCCTTTAGGCTGTACTGGCGGGCGTATCCCGATCGAAGGCCACCCAATGGATCAGGGGGCAGGAATTCGCGCGACCAGCGTTTCCACTTGGCCAGATTGATCGATAGATGGATGGCCAACTCTCGCGCGTAATAGTAGTGAATGGGGAGCCTCCTTGTTAAGTTGATATATCGGTATAACAACCTTCATTCAGGCCGTCAAGCCTTGCAATCCGTGGACCTATGCAGTATGGTCTAAGATCTGCAGATGCGGTATCCTCGCCGCCGTCGACACCTCTCGATTGGGTAATGTCACCGCAGACATCACAATTAAACTGAAACCTGGCCCAGATTTAAAACGCAATCAATTTGGGCCTTTTTATGGCCACACATGAGCCGCTGGATGAAGTCGCCGACCCTGCTCCGAGATCCTGCCGCATGGCGTCAAGCCGATGACGGCGCAGGTGGGAGGGGGCGCTGTCCAAGGCCCGCAACAAAGAGAGACCCATGACCATCGCCGCATCCCCGGGAGTGCCTCCGTCCCATCCAACCGATACCCCCATCGCCATCATCGGCTTGAGCTGCATGTTCGCCCAGGCCGACAACCTCAAAAGCTACTGGCGCCTGCTCTTTCAGGCCGTCGACGCCATCGGCGATCCACCGCTTGCCCGCCACGGGTTGAACTCCTATTTCGACCCCGATCCCAAGAAACCCGACCATATTTACTGCAATCGGGGGGGGTATCTCTCGCCCGTGGATTTTGATCCGACGGAGTTCGGCATCCCGCCGACAGCCCTGGAGGCCACCGATACGTCGCAGCTGCTGGGACTGGTGGGAGCCCGCAACGCCCTGGAGGACGCCGGTTATGGCGCCGACAAGGATTTCAACCGCGGGGCCACCAGCGTCATTTTGGGCGTCACCGGTACACAAGAATTGGTCATCTCACTGGGATCCAGGCTCGGACACCCGCAGTGGCGACAGGCGCTCGAATCGGCCGGCATCCCCGCAGCGCAACGCGAAGAGATCATCCGCCGCATCGGCGACAGCTACGTCTCCTGGCAGGAGAACTCCTTTCCCGGCCTGCTGGGCAACGTGGTCGCCGGACGGATCTGCAACCGCCTGAACCTCCAGGGCACCAACTGCGTCGTGGACGCCGCCTGCGCCAGCAGTCTGAGCGCCGTTCACCTGGCGCTCATGGAACTCGCCACCGGTCGCAGTGAGATGGTGGTCACCGGCGGCGTGGACACGCTCAACGACGTGTTCATGCACATGTGTTTCTCCAAAACCGGTGTTCTCTCCCACACCGGAGATGCGCGTCCTTTCTCGAAAGATGCCGATGGCACCGTTCTCGGCGAGGGGATCGGACTGATGGTGCTCAAGCGGCTGGCGGATGCCGAACGCGACGGCGACCGCATCTACGCCGTCATCAAGGGCATGGGCAGCGCCAGCGACGGGAAGTCGAACGGAATTTACGCCCCGAAGGCTGAAGGCCAGTTCAGGGCGCTGCGCATGGCCTACGATCGCGCCGGGGTGGATCCGACCACCGTGGGCCTCATTGAAGCCCATGGCACGGGCACCCGCGTGGGGGACGAAGTGGAGTTCAATGGCCTGTGCAAATTGTTCGGCCAAGATGCGCCCCGCGGTACCTGCGCCCTGGGCTCCGTTAAATCCATGATCGGCCACACCAAGGCGGCGGCCGGCGCCGCCGGTATGATCAAGGCCGTCCTGGCGCTCTATAACAAGGTGTTGCCGCCGACCCTGAAGGTGGACAGTCCCGACCCCAAGCTCAAAATCGATGAGAGCCCCTTCTACCTCAACACCCAGAGCCGCCCGTGGATTCAGGCCAACGGCCATCCTCGCCGCGCCGGCGTCAGCGCCTTCGGATTCGGCGGCAGCAATTTTCATGCGGTCCTCGAAGAGTACCGGTCCGAGAAGCGAACGCCCGCCTGGGACGGCAGCGTTGAGATTTTGGCCTTTTCGGCACCCCATCGTACCGCCCTGGCGGAGATGCTGCAGCAGCACGCCGCGGTGTTCCAGCCGGACGCCACCGCGGACGCGCTTTCAATCGCTGCCTCTGAGAGTCGCAGACGCTTCTCCCCATCGGCCGTTTGCCGCTTGCTCATCGTGGTCGACCGCCAAAGCAGAAAAAATCTGCCCGCCGACCTGTTTCACGCTGCAATGCGCTGGATTCAGGAAGACGCCACGCCCCGAGGCGGGCTGAAGCAACACCTCTTCTTCAGCCAAGAGGTGGCCCAGGGCAAGCTGGGATTTCTCTTCCCTGGACAGGGCAGCCAATACCTGTGGATGGGACGTGACTTAGCCGCCCTCTTTCCCCAGCCCCAAAACGCCCTCGCCCTCGCCCAATCCGCCCTCGGCGCTGCTCCTTCCCTGGCCGAGCGAATATACCCTCGCGGGAACCCGACCGAACGTGCCGGGGTCGGGTTGGAGGGGGCGCTCCGTCAGACCGACGTGGCCCAACCGGCCATCGGCAGTCTCAGCGCTGCCATGGCCGACATCCTAAAGAGCTTCGGCATCCGCCCCGACCTCACCGCTGGTCACAGCTATGGCGAACTGGTGGCGCTCTACGCCGCTGGCTGGATCGATCAAGAGACCCTATTCGGCCTGTCGATCGCCCGCGGGCGGCATATGGCGGCAGCGGGAAGATCCGGTGAGGCGGGCACCATGTTGGCCGTCCGGGGTCCTTTGGAGGCCTTGGAAGGCCTGGTGGAGCGCCTCAACCAAGAAGCGGTGGGCACCATTTGTCTGGCCAATCGCAACAGTCCTCAGCAGGGCGTGCTGTCCGGCAGCCAGAGTGCCATCGCGGCTGCCGAAAAAGCGTGTCGTAGGGACGGCTATCAGACCATCCGCCTCCCCGTGGCGGCGGCTTTCCATAGTCCGCTGGTGGCTGCCGCCCAGACCCCTTTTGCCGAAGCGGTCGCCGATGCAGAGATTCAGCCAACTGATATCGCCGTGTTCGCCAATAGCACTGGACAGCCCTACCCCTCACGACCGGCCCAAGCCCGAGAACTGCTCGCCAAGCAATTGGCCGCGCCCGTTGCTTTTAACGAGCAGATTCGGGGAATGTACGCCAGAGGGGTGAGAACCTTTGTTGAGGTAGGCCCCAAATCGGTCTTAACCCGACTGGTGGCGGAGATCCTGGCGGATAAGGCGGTAACCTGTGTGGCCCTGGATGCTTCCGCCGGCAAAGGGCCAGGCCTGCTGGACCTGGCCCGCACGCTCTGCGCGGTCGCCCTGGACGGTCACGGGGTGGCACTCGCCGAATGGGATCCCAGCACCGCCGGTGCCCATCAACCGAAAATGCGGGTGCCCCTGAGCGGCGCCAACTACCTCCGCCCTCAAACCGAACCACGACGGCCATCCGACCCAAACGCTTCGGCCACGTCTTCCTCGGTCAAACACGCTTCCCCAGAAGCGCGGCCATCCCAGCAAGATGCGCCGCTCCCGGCGGACCCAGCATATCCCGTCGACCGGAGCTCCGTAACGGCAGCAAGTGTGCCCCCCCAGAAACCGGCCCATGCGGCCCCATCTCACACGGCTCCATTTCATGAGACCCCATCTCATGAGACCCCATCTCATGAGACCTCGTCCAACATCGCATCGCCGAATGAAGCGGCCGCGCCAGCCGGGCTTGACACGGTCCAACAGGGACTCGCGGCCATCGCAGCGCTGCAGCAGCAGACAGCCAGGGCGCACACCGCCTTTCTAGAAGCTCAAACCGAAGCCAACCGAACCCTGCAGCGACTCCTTGACCAAGTGCAAAACGCCACGGCCGCAGTTCCCTCGCAGCTGCCAACGGCAGCGACATCCGGCGCTGCCGTCCCCGCATCGGCGGCGGCTGCCGTACCGTCCGCTGACGATGCGGCGTCCGCCTTACCAGCGCCCGCTGGGACTGCACCATCTCGGGTCGCGCCACCTCGAGGGTCGACCACCGAACCCAAGCCCGCTTCCCCGGCGCCGCCTTCCGCCGCCGGTCCGACGACGCTGGATGCCCAGAACCGACCCAAAATGGGTGCAGCCGCCCATTTCAAGCGGCAGCGGATGCCCTCTCCACCACCGCCGGCGCAAACGGTGACAGAGATCCCGATAACGGCGGATGCGTCGGAAATGGTCCCCAAGACCCACCAGGAGCACCAACCGCTGGCCTCGCTGCTGATCGCCATCGTCAGCGAGCTGACCGGCTATCCCGAGGAGATGCTGGGTTTGGAGATGGAGATTGAGGCCGATCTGGGCATTGACAG
>JASJCL010000033.1 GCA_030066015.1 Desulfosarcinaceae bacterium
GCGACCTCGGGTGCGGGGGCCGGTCGATCGGCAGCATCAGTGGCATACGCGGTGTTCAGGGTAATCCGGGGCAGGTGCACGGTTCGATGGATCCTCGACGCCGTCGCCTGTGCAAGTGGCGTTGCCTTTCCGGGGACGATCCTGGCGATCTCTTCGGTCGACGACGCGGCCGGCATGGGCGGCAGGATCGCTTCGGGTTCCGGTTCGGAGCCACTATCCGGCTCGGGCGAGGATGCTCCGTCGGTGGGATCCGGCGCGGTTGGCGGATTGGGATCGGTGGTCCCCGATGTCACCGGGACGGTGTCGTGGTCGTCTGCCGGATCGGTGCCGTTGATCGGCGTCACGATGATGGTAAAGGATTCGCTGGCCGTCGTCGTGCCGTCGGTCACGCTGACCGAGATGGTGACCGGCCCACCGCTGCGGCCGGTGGCCGGTATCGCTTCGATGGTCCAACTGCCGCCACCCAGGTCGACCAAGTTCAGGTTGGCGTCCGGGATCAGCGTGGTGTCACTGCTGGCGACGCTGACGGCGAGGCCGGTGGGGGCGGTTTCGATGTCGCTGACGGTGAAGACCAGGGCGCCCGTTGTGCCGCCCACGGCAATCGTCTGATTGGCGATCGCACTGATCGTCGGGGCGTCGTTGATGGCGGTGATGGTGATCTGGATGGTGTCGGTATCCTGCTGGGCGCCACCAGCGCCAGCATGGCCGCCATCGTCGGTTTGGATCACCAGCGTGTCGACCGAAGGGCCGGTCAGGTTCAGATTGCCGGTGTAGATCAGGGACGCCAAGGTGGCGTTGATGTCGGTAACCGTCCCTTGGATCGTCAGATCGCTGGTTCCATCGGCGCCGGCGCTGATCGTGGCGCTGCCCGCCAGCCGCACCGCCAGCGTACCATTGGTGACCGTCAGCCGGGTGGTCAGATCGCCGCTGGCGGCGTCACTGTCGCTGATGGAGATGCCGGCAATGGCGGTCGGGGTGTCTTCGATGACCGTGAGCGTGCCAGGAACCGTGTTTACCGGCGCGTCGTTCTGGGCCGTAATCGTCAGACTGACGGTCACGGTATTCGACGTGGCGCCGTGAAGATCGTCGATGGTGTAGGTGAAGCTATCGGAGAAGTTCTCACTGCCGTCGTGATGGTAGTCAACGGTGCCGTCGCCGTTGATCACCAATGCCCCATGAGCCGGTGCGGAGACAATGGCGATGGCGGTCGCGTCGAGGCCATCGTCGGTGTCCGTGTCGTTGGCGATCGGATTCAAGGTGCTGTTGGCGCCTTCGGCCAGGGTGAAACTGTCATCCACCGCCGTCGGTGTGTCGTTGACGCCGGTGTTGGTGATGGTGACCGTTGTGCTGTTCGAATCGCTGCTGCCGTCGTTGGCCACATAGGTGAAGGTGTCCGTCGCCGTTTCGCCCTGGGCCAGATAATCAAAGCCGCCGTTGGGGTCATAGGAGAGGCTGCCGTCGGCGTTGAGCCTGACCAGAGCGCCCGAGGCCAGCACTATTGGCGATCCCACATCGGCAGCGTTGCCGTTGATCGCCACTACGGTCAGGGGGTCGCCGTCCCTATCGGTATCGTTGGCCAGCACACCGGAGAGCGCCGAAATGGCCAGCGGGGTGTCTTCGTCGGTGACATAGCCCTGGTAGACAGGGGTCGCGGAAGCGCCTTCCGAACCGCCAAGGACGCCGTCGTTGCCATTTCCGGAACGGTCGACGATGCTGCCGGTGCCGGCCTCATCCAGACGCCAATACCCCGCCAGACCGGCTTCGGCACCGGTCAACAGGCTGTGCATATGGGCCTGAATTTCCCCCTGGGTGCGGGTGGTGTTCCACACCCGGACCTCGTCGATCTCTCCCTGAAAGCGCTGATCGGTGGCATTTTCGCGGCCGCCGATGGAAACATCGTTGTACATGGTGTAGACGTCGCCCATGGGGCCGGGCTGATTATGGGTGTCCACCAAGGTGCCATTGACGTAGGTACGGATCTCGCCGGCGACACCGTCGAAGGTCACGGCCACGTGGCTCCACTCACCCGGCGTGACGAAGTGGCCGGTGTTGTGCCAGCTCCAGGTGTCCGTATTCTCGGCGATGGCATACTTGATCTCACCGGTATCGGCGGTGATCCCCATCTCATATTCCCCCTCCTTGTTGAAGATGAGCTGGCTACCGGTGCCGCCGCCGTTGTGATTGATCCAGGCCTCCATGGTGACATGGTTGGTCATCTGCAGAGCGGCATCGTCCGCAATCCGGACCACATCATTCCCGTCGAAGGAGAGATGAACGCCGTCGGGCCTGGCGATGGGGAGGTCATTGGCGCCGCTGATGGTGATGGTTACGGTTGCCGTGTCCGTACCGCCGTTGCTGTCGTCAACTGTGTAGGAGAAGGTGTCGGTGGCAATTTGTCCGGCAGTTAGATGCTCGAACTGACCGTTGGGATCGTAAGCAAAGCTGCCATCGGCATTGAGCGTCAGCCGCGCACCGGAAGCGAGGATCACCTGTGTTCCGATGGTTGCGGCGCTGCCGTTCAACTCGGTCACGCTGAGGCCATCGCCGTTGGCATCCTCGTCATTGACCAGCAGGCCCGTGGCCGCCGTTACGGCGAGGGTGCCGTTCTCGCCAACGGCGTAATCCTGTATACCGGCCGCGTACAGATCCAGGATCGCAGCGGCACTGAGCTGACTGCCGATGATGGCGACCTCGTCGATCCGTCCGGTGAAGAATTGATCCACCGGCGTGATCTGTAGATCGTCGCTGGTCTGGGTACCGCCGCCGATGGCGATGGGGTCAAAGTTACCGATGTCGCCCGAGGTGGCACCCGTACCGCCGGCATAACCATCGGTATCCACAAGCGCGCCATCGAGGTAGAGGGCCATGCCGCCGGCGCCGAAGGAGAAGGCCACGTGGTGCCATTGACCGGCCGTCACAGCGGCCGGGGAGGTGACGAAGTACGAGGCCGAATCGCTCTGAAAGCGGGTCTCCAGGCGTCCGCTGGCGGTGAGGTAGATGCTGAGGTGGCCGCCGGTGTCGTTGCCCTGAGAGTCCTTGGAAAACAGATGCTGCAGGTCGCCGGTGGCCGCCGTGTCGGCGTTGAACCAGAGCTGGATGGTGCCATTGTCCAGCAGGTAGTCGTTGGCATGGGAAATGGCGACATATTCGCTGCTGGCGGCGTCGAAGTAGACAGTGGTGTCACTGTCGCCGGTGATGGCCCCGGCTTGCCCCAACGTCCCGCCGGTGTAGGTGCCGGCGTTGCCGCTGGTACCGATATCTGCCGCCGACCCTGCGCCATCGCCCAGACGCCAGTAGCTGAGCGGGTTCAGGGCCAGCAGTGCGGCCGAATAGGCGCCCGGATCGTCGGTCGCCACCGGTGCCGTGTTCCCAGGGACATCGTTGGCCCCGTTGATGGTGATGGTCACCCGCTGGGTGGTGCCGTCGGCGGTGGTCACGAGGAACAGATCGGTGAGGCTGTTTCCGGCATCCAAGCCCTGAATGGCCGCCTGGCTGTTGTCGGCCAGGTATGTCCAGGCGCCGGCGGCGTCAATGGTCAGCGAACCGTATGATCCGACAATGGTTTCGGCGCTGAAAGCAGACTCGCCGGCATCGGGATCGGCGACGGTGAGATTGCCGCTGTCGCTGATATTGCCGCCCAGGACACCCACATCCTCGGTCACGGCGCCGGTGTCGTCACCGCTTACACTCGGACCTACATTGTCCGGCACGATGGAGATGGCATAGACGCGTTCGCCCTCGGCAACGTCGAAATTGACCTGGCTGCCGTCAAAGACCATCTCGGCGGTGGCGACGGTGCTGCCGGCCTCTGGCTCCGACTCGGTGACCTTGAGGACGAAGATGTCGCTGGTGGAGGTGCTCAGTGGGGCAGGCGGATCGCCGACGGAGTTGTCGTCAGCGTTCAGCGTGACGAGGATATCACCGGGGTCCAGGGTCAGCCCCCCGATTAGGGTGGATTTTTCGATCAGATCCAGGCCACGGATATAGCTCGAACTGGCCTGGTTTATGCCGATATCATCGCCATCGATCAAAATCTGAGAAGTGCCCGCGGCAGCCACCTGACCGACATCTGTTGGCGTGAAATGGTAGATGTGATTGGGGGTGTTCAGTCCCGATCCAGTCTGCTCCGAGAAGAGAAAACTTCCCACTGGCAACAGGGTATTGCCCACGTAGGTGTCCTGCTCGACCAGGGAGATGGCATTGAGGTTGCTGATGGCACCACCGCCAGGATAGGGCACGCCGTTGATCAGCATATGGAACGTGCCGGACGTATAGTCGCCGGCGACATCCGGCCGGAAGGCCAGAAGGTCATTCATGTGCACGGTGGTTTGAACGCCGGTCTCGTAATGGGCGGCCAAAATGGTTTCGTCCTGATTGAAAGAGACCAGCACGTCACCGACCCGCAGATTGAACTGGTTGGCACCGCTGCCGAAGGTCAGGTCACGGCTGACGAAATGCAGGGCGCCGGGATCGGTGGCATCGGTAGTAAAGGCATCGAAATCGATGGCCGAGGAGAATTCGCCACGGGTGGTGGTGCCCAGGGTGAGCCCAGGCTCACCGAACTGAAGCACCTCACCCTCCCGCCAGCCGCCGGGCAGTCCGTTGGCACCGGTGACCGAATCCTGGTCCCCGGAAATCCACAAAGTATTTGCGGCATCGATGACCTGGATACCAAACACCTTTTCGTAGAAGCTGGATGTGGTGTCGGTCACGCGGACCGTGATGGTGTGGCTGCTGTTCGATTCGTAGTCCAACAGTGCACTATTGACGACGGTGATGAGGCCCGAATTGAGATCGATGGCAAAGCGTCCGCCCGCATCGTCGGTCAGCGTGTACGTCAATGTATCGCCATCGGGATCGGAGCCGGTTACTATGCCGACGGCCGTTCCATTGACGGCATTTTCGTAGACCTCGAAGTTCAGTACCGGGGTGCTAGGGGCGAAGCCGGTACCGGTCACATGCATGAGGTTCAGATTGTTGCCGCTGACGGTGTCGGTCACCACACCGGGCCCGGAAAGATCGCTGAAGGTCCAATTGGCAATCAGGCCCGGTTCGCTATTGGTCAGCGTCTGCCTGTAATGGTCCGCGATTTCGCCGACTGTGCGAACATCATTGAAGATCCGCAGGTCATACATAGTCCCCGAAAACACATCGATGGTGTTGTAGCCGCCCAAGACCGAGTCCTGGTCCTGTCCCACCACCAGCTCGCCGGTAGCCGTGATGGCCTGCCCCGTCTGATAACCGGTAAAGGACTCGACCTGCTGACCGTCAACGTAAAAAACGACCGCGCCATTGGTGGCATCCCAGGTGACGCCCACATGGTGGCTGTTGCCGTCGAACAGCTGCGTATATTGGCTGGCGGTGCTCTGGTAAGGCGCACCTGGGGAATGGACGAGGAACCAAATGGACCCGTCGTTTTTAATGAACAACGCCAGTTCTTCGTCATTGGTGCCATCAGCGTAGGAGAGGAGCGGTGCATTGTCGGTTGCCGGGGCGATCATCGAGAAGGTGGCCTCGATGGTCACTGTGGTCAGCCCGCCGAGCAGGCTGGCGCCATCATCGGCGACAAGTCCCGCATCGTTACCGCCGTCGGTGTTCAAGCTCAAGCCGCCGATGACCGTGGACGTTGCCTGCAGGTCATTGGGTGCCGCCAGCAGATGCGACCAGTTCGAGGCAACCGTATGGTCGATGGTGGTTCGGGTTGTCACTTCGCCGGCCATAAATTCCAACTGCCAGTTTCCACCAATAAGCGGACTTCCGGTGAGATCGTTCGATGCGGATACGTCCGTGCCAGTTAAGGTAGCGATATTCTTCAATAGCCCCTGTCCGAGGCTATCGGCGGCGATATTACACCCGTAGAAAAGAAGGTCCCCCGAATCGGTCAGGGCATCGCCCCAGGTAGCGACACTCTGTTCATCCTGTGCCAAGCGTGAACTGTTCAGCCATGTGCCGCCTAGGGCGATTCGGCCCTCCGATCCGTGGGTGACGACATGCAGGGCCGAGAGATCCGATCGCTCGGCCAGGATCGCACTGACCTGCTCAATGCCATCACGGCTGGAATCCAACACCACCACCTCGATGGTCCGGTTTCCGTCGCCGTTTTCCAGACCCGCGATCAGTTGCTCATAATCGGCGACATTGTCGTTGATCAGGACCAGCTCACGGACGGCCTCGACGGGTGCATCCGTGCAGGTGGATCGCGCAACCGCCGTCGCATCACCAGAATCGACGCCGCCGGTCGCATCAAGGGCCGCACTGGGGGCCGTTGCGGCATTCGGTAGCGGCGATAGGTCCGCCGTGTGAAAGGTGTCGTTATTAATATGGATAGCCGGCGCCGCGGTCAGCAGGTCGATGGTGCCGGCAGATGCAGCCGGACGTTTAGCACTGGCGTCCGCCTGGGCCGCTTTTTCGATGGCGGGAAGGACGGCAGTCTGGTCCAGCCCTTTGTCGGCGGATGCTGGTTCGTCGGCAGCTGGTCCATCGATACCGGCGCCCCAGGTACCCGAGAGCAGCAGCCGGGGCTCCAGCGGTTCGATGCAGACCCCTGCCCGCAATCGATCCTGATTTTTTGGTCGCTTCTCTTGTTTAAGTCCCACGGTAGACCATTATTGCCGGTGTAGAATCGCTCCCCGGCCCGCCAGATTTCATTCAAATTATTTACATTGAGCTCTGAATCCATGTCGGCACATAGTGTCTCAATCTTGAGGCGGTAAGCGGTTACAATCGTTACAGGATAGGTTGCTGAGCCACCCCAAAAACGGTCTCACCATTCTTGATGTCGTGGAAAGCCCCCCGGACCCGTAAAGGTCAAATCCCCGTAACGCCTTCGCCCACCAACGCTGCTGCAGAATCACTTTCAGCGGTGATCCTGTGAATATCGGACAGGACACCCTTCCTGAGCACAAACCCGACCCCGTCGGGGGCCCCAGTTAGTGCCGGCGGTCGTATCACCCCGGATGACGCCACGCTTGGAAGGATGGGGTTCGGGTGCGATCTGAGGTTCAGGTCGTTGACGGCGAGATCATGGAAATGACGGGATGAGCAATTGGAGCGAAGGCGGAATGACGCTCCTGGTTGGACGTGGCGGCGCAGGTGAGGAATGGTGCAGCAAAAAAAGCCCGGAGAGACGCACTCTCTGAGCCCCGGGATGTCTGGCTCCTCGGTTCATCCACTCGGTGAACCAAACGTCAGGAACAGGGACTGAGAAATCCTGTTCGCCTCAAAAAAGTTTGACATTTAGTCCTTGACAAATATAGCTTGCTATGTAATTTTACATAGCAAGCTATATAAAATTAACGGCATAAGTTCAACAATGACCTAGAAGGAGGAACAAAAATCAACCAATTAGAAGGAAAATCAAATGGCTATGCGCTACAGTATACATCACGATTAGCAAAGATCGTCCTTCAGGAAAGGATCAATCGCTACAAGGTGGCCGTTGGTCAATTCCCGATACTAGTTCATTTATGGGAAGAACAAGGCCTCACCCAGAAATCACTTTGCGATCTTATCCGGGTCGAGCAACCTACAATTGCGAATACATTGAAACGGATGGAGCGAGATGGATTGATTAAGCGGATGCCGGATAAAAACGACAAACGGCATCGTCGAATTTACCTGACAAAAAGGGCATTAGAAATTGAAGAGGCGCTCCAGAATGAATCGAGGGATGTAAATCAGATTATCGTAAACGGGATGAATGAAACTGAACAGAAAGAATTTAGACGTTTAATTGAGATGATATCCTCAAACCTTGAACATGAGCTGTCAAAGTAGTGTTCGGCTGAAAAGTCGCTATCACGTGAATTTCCTATAACCTGTCGATGTGCTCTTTTTCGGTCTTCGAACCATGCTTTGATAGCGTTTCATGCCTGTAAAAGGCCTATCAAAAAAGATGGGAGACGCTATGATAGAGAAAGATACCTCGAAACCAAAAATCCACAGTGCCACTACGTATAAATTGTATGTCATCTCCTGTATCATTGCATCTTCAGGTTTCATTTTAATGTTGAAGTTCCCTGAAATGCATTCGCTTGAACCTGGGATTGACCCGCTATCATTAAAAGTTTATGGCCTTTCGATAAAATATTGGAAGGTGGTTCATATTCTGTCCTCACTCGTTTTTTTAATGCTTTCCGCACTACATATATACTTTAATCGAGACTGGATAAAAAAAGTTGGGTCAAAAAAGCTTAACCTTAATGTCACTATTGGGCTTTTGTTTGGGATTATAATAATCTTTGCCGGATTATTTGCCCCTTCGGCTTAACACAGTACGGTAAAGGGAGGGACAAGATGATAAACTCCAGAAAAAAGGACCGCCTAAATGCAGGTTTTTCACGCAGGCGGTTCTTGGGCATGATGGGAATGGCAACCGGTGCGCTGGCAGCCGGTTGCGCTTACACACCAGTGCGGGATACCAAAACTGAAAGGATAGGGTCAGCTTTGGACAAAAGCGGAGTTAACCCACCCGCATTTGAAATCAAAAAACTCAATTCCACCGCCGAACAGACCTATAAATGCAAACCGGAACTTGGCAGGTTTGACCAGAAAAACATGGCATTCAAGCAGGTAAGTATGGAGATCGGTGCCCCCTTTTTCGAACCTTTGATAGAAAATTTGGAGAGGGCTGTTAAGGATTCTCACATCGGTCACGGCGTCAAGGTCAAAAGTATGGATGAAGCACGTGCCCATCTGGCTTTCAGCTTCGGTGCAGGTACTTGGAACAATATGGTCGGCCCATATGGTGAAGGGCATGAGAACATGGGGAACCTGAGCTGGAATCCCTTGTTCGTGCCAAAGGACTTATACGAACATCCGTTGCAGGATCCCGATCCTGCAGATTTGACCAAAAAGGTCAAACAGATGGCCCGTTTATTCGGGGCGGACATGACGAAAATCGGTCGAATCAACCGTAATTGGATCTATGCAACCACCTGCCGAAACATCCCCAAGCCGGGCAAACCCATCACCAAACCCATCGTTTTTAAAGATGTCACCCATCCTGAGGAGTCGGAATCTGAGTTGGTGATTCCCCAGAGTGTTAAGAATGCCATTATGTTTGTGGTTGCCATGCCCCATGCTTCAACCCAGCTGGGACCATCCACGACGCAGACCATGGGATCTGTAGGCATTGGTTACGGTCGCATGGGACTCACGGCTGTGGCTCTGGCGGAGGCGATCAGGTCGATGGGATACAACGCCATTCCCAGTATGAATGGTACGGGCTTGTCCGTTCCGATGGCCATTGATGCCGGTCTGGGCCAGCTTGGTAGAATGGGATATATGATTACACCGTGGTTTGGCCCACATGTACGCATTGCCAAAGTTCTGACCGATATGCCTCTGGTCAAAGACGCTCCCATTGATTTTGGTGTGACGGAATACTGCACTTCATGCGGCATTTGTGCAAAAGAATGTCCATCCGGTGCCATCAGCCCGGACCGTGAAAGAACGTTCACCCCATCCGCACCTACTGGAAATCCAGGCGCTCTGAAATGGTATACCGATGGAAAGAAGTGCCTCAGATGGTGGATTGAATCAGGCAGCAGCGGCTGTGCCAAATGCATGAGTGTATGCCCCTACACGAAAATGCAATGGAGCGACTATTATCAAGGGAATCCTGATCCCGAACGTTTCTGGGATCTGGAGCTCGCACCCTTTGGCTACCGAAGCATAGGCATTTAAATGGTAAAGGCGAGAAAAAAATGAAGACCGGAGAATATAGAGCCATTAAGCGAACTAAGATTTTAGCGGCAGCGTTCACCATTTTAGGACTATTCATGCTACCAGCCGTCAACCTTTTTGCAGAAGATATTCTTCCTCCTTTGATTGTTTTCGACGGTTACGAAGAGTCTTCGAAAAGCTTAAACGATTTTGAAACTGTGTACCGGGGACCGGTGTCCTTTACACATGGTAAACATGTTGATGACTATAAACTGGAATGCGGTCAATGCCATCACGACGACAGCGGCGAGCCGCTGAAGGACTTCAGACCCAGCGATGAGATAGATAATTGTATAGACTGTCATTATCTGGAGGGGCTTCTTCGCGGCCAAATCCTGGCGGAAACCTCTCAGGAAGAAGTCCTGGAACACTATCCCAATGCCATACATCAGATGTGTATTAGCTGTCATCAGGAGCGCAACAATCTCACCCATACGCTTTTCGCCCCCGAAGCTTGCCGAGGATGCCATGCACAGCTACTAGAGGAAGGTCCTTGATTAGGTACTTAGATATAAATTTGGTTGTAACCACCTTCATGTAATAATGAAGGAGGAATTTTACAGCGGAGGAGGAAATTTCTGAGGCTGATCGCTTTAGGGTAACATTTCCAATGGGCTATGACGGAGAGAAAAAATTCTGCTTATGTAATTTGGCTGAAGAGGATGAAAAGCAAGGTGTTCTTGCGATACAAAAGGCGTTTAGGGAATATAAACTTCGCTCTAAGGCTTCTATGTTTCAACAGGCGATTGAATACATTGACCGTGAAACAGTTACTTCAGAATTATTCAACATCAGTTCAATGCCCGATATCATTTTTCCAGCAGCCAAACCTTCAGTTGCCCATAAAAAAACTCAGCGAACCAGGTGGTGATTTCCGGTTCGCTGAGAGTGTTGACTGGCTCCTCGGGTAGGACTTGAACCTACAACCTAGTGGTTAACAGCCACCCGCTCTGCCGATTGAGCTACCGAGGATCGGAAAGCCTGCTTAATAGTGGAAGCCAGCCGGCATGTCAAGGCAAAAGTTGGAACCAGCCGGGACGCGCGTGCATCCCCGCAAAGCCTCAGTCGGCCTCGGCCGACACGGTGGCTTTGACCCGCAGGTTGAGCTCGTCCAGCTGGCTTTTGGCCGCCGTCGAGGGGGCGTTGGTGAGCAAACAGGACGCCCGCTGGGTTTTGGGAAAGGCGATCACGTCGCGGATAGAAGACTCGCCGCACATCAGCATCACCAGGCGGTCGAAGCCGAAGGCGATCCCGCCGTGGGGCGGAGCGCCCGATTCGAGCGCCGCCAATAGAAAGCCGAACTTCTCCTCATAGACGTCTGGCGCCATCCCCAGCGCGCTGAAGACACGGCGTTGGAGATCCATGTCATGGATACGGATGCTGCCGCCGCCGATCTCGAAGCCGTTGAGCACCAGATCGTAGGCCCGCGAACGGGCAACGGTGGGATCGCTCTCGATGAGATCGTAGTCGGCTTCCAGCGGCGCCGTGAACGGGTGGTGCAATGCCTCGTAGCGTTTCTCGTCCGGGTTGTACTCGAACATGGGAAAGTGGGTCACCCAGAGAAAATGGAAGGCGCTCTCATCGATGAGGCCGAGCTTCTGACCTAGGTGGTTGCGCAGGTGTCCCAGGGCTTCGTTGGCGACCTTGGCCTGATCGGCCACGAAAAACACCAGGTCGCCGGGGGCCATATCGAGCCGCTCGGTCATGGCGGCCTTTTCAGCGTCGCTGAAGAACTTGGCGATGGGGGATTGCCAACCGTCCGCCTTGACCTTGATCCAGGCCAGCCCCTTGGCTTTGTAGACGGCCACAAAGTCGGTGAGTTGATCGATCTCGCCGCGCGAAAAGCTGCTGCAGCCCTTGGCGTTGAGGGCTTTGACGATGCCGCCTTTGGCGACGACGCTGGCGAAGACTTTGAAATTAGAAGTGGCCATCATCTCCGACAGGTCTTTGAGCTCCAGATCGAAGCGGGTGTCGGGTTTGTCCAGCCCATAGCGGTCAACGGCCTCGGCGTAGGTCATGCGGCGGAAGGGCGTGTCGAGCGGTTTGCCCAGCACCTCCTGGAAGGTATGGGCCACCATCCCCTCGGCCGTGGCCATGACGTCCGCCTCTCCCACGAAGGACATCTCCATGTCGATCTGGGTGAACTCCGGTTGCCGGTCCGCCCGCAGGTCCTCATCACGGAAGCAGCGCACGATCTGATAGTAGCGATCGTAGCCGGAGATCATCAGCAATTGCTTGAAGAGTTGGGGACTCTGGGGCAGGGCGTAGAACTGACCCGGATTGACCCGACTGGGCACCAGATAGTCGCGGGCGCCTTCCGGCGTACTGCGGGTGAGAAAGGGGGTCTCGATATCGAGGAAGTCGTTGGCGTTGAGGTAGCTGCGAATGGCGGCGGCGGCGCGGTGCCGCGTAATGATATTGCGCTGCTGACGCGGTCGTCGCAGGTCCAGGTGGCGCTGCTGGAGGCGGATCGATTCGGAAACGTCGATCTGGTCTTCGATCATGAAGACCGGGGTCTGGGCGTCGTTGAGGATGCGCAGCTCGCTGACCAGCACTTCGATATCGCCGGTGACCAGATTGGGATTGACCATCCCTTCGGGTCTCGGTTCCACCTTGCCGCGAACGGCGAGAACGTATTCACTGCGGATGGCGTGCGCCTTGGCGTGCACCTCGGCGTTGAGTTCTGGGTTGAACACCACTTGGGTGATCCCGCGGCGGTCTCTCAAATCGACGAAAATCACGCCCCCATGGTCGCGCCGGCGCTGGACCCAGCCCATGAGGACGACCTCGCGGCCCACGTCCTGGGCACTCAGTTCGCAACAATGGTGGCTCCTGCGCATCTCTCCGAGTAAGTCAGCCACGAATCTTGCTCCTTTCGACTGCTTCCGTTTGCCGTGAAGAACGGCAGATTGGGTCAATTACTTCCGGCATCGGCGTCAGCCGAGTTCCGCGACCAGGGTGGCCACTAGACGCTCCAGCGGCACCGCCTGTTGCGCTTTGGTGTTCATATCCCGCAGGATGGCGGCCCCTTGGACCAGCTCGGTCTCGCCCACGATGAGGACGTGGGCGGCACCGATGCGGTTGGCGCGTTTCATCTGCGCCTTGAGGCTCTTGCCGCCCATCTCGATATCGCAGGTCACGCCGGCCTGGCCCAGTTCGATGAACCAGGGGAAGGCGCGCGCACGTGCTTCCTCTCCGATGGGGGCGATGAAGAGGGCGGGGGCGGGCACCGCCGCCGGTTGTTTCTGGGCCACGATCTCGGCCAGGCGGTCGAATCCGATGGCGAAACCGCTGGCCGGGATGGAGGGCCCGCCCAGGGCTTCGACGAGGCCGTCGTAGCGCCCCCCGCCGGCGACGGCGCTTTGGGCGCCCAGCACCTCGGTATGGATTTCGAAGGTGGTGCGGGTGTAGTAATCCAGACCGCGCACCAGACGTTTGTCCAGTACGTAGGGCACCGAGAGATCGGCAAGGCTTTCGGTCACAATGGCAAAGTGGTCCCGGCAGGCGTCGCAAAGATGATCGATCAATTCGGGGGCCTGGGTCATCGCCTCCCGGCAGGCGGTCACCTTGCAATCCAGCACCCGCAACGGGTTGCGCGTCTTGCGGCGCTGGCAATCCTCACACAGCCGGTCGGCCCGTGCATCGATATAGGCGGTCAGGGTCTCCCGGTAGGCGGGCCGGCATTCGGGACAGCCCAGGGAATTGAGGTGGGCCTTGGTATCGTCAACGCCGAGACGCCGCAGCAGTTCCGTCAGCATCGAGATGAGCAGCACGTCAGCGTATGCCGAACCGGTGCCGAAGATTTCGGCGTCAATCTGGTAGAACTGGCGGTAGCGACCCTTTTGTGGGCGTTCACGGCGGAACATGGGGCCCGTCATGTAGAATTTGTGCAGGGGATCCCCGGCATACATTTTGTGTTGAATGTAGGCCCGCACGATGGAGGCCGTGGCCTCGGGACGCAGGGTGAGCAGCTCATCCGCTTTCTGCTTGGCACCCTGCCGATCGGCAAAGGTGTACATCTCCTTCTCGACGATGTCGGTGGTTTCACCAATGCTGCGGGCGAACAGCTCGGTCTTCTCCATGATAGGAATGCGGATCTCGGCAAACCCGTATGCCTCGAAGAGTTCGACGGCGGTCTGTTCGATGCGTTGCCAAAGCGGCACGTCACTGGGCAGGATGTCGCGGAAGCCTCGAATCAGTTGGATCATCGCTCCACATCTCGGTAAAGGGTCGCATCAGGTGCGAAAAAAAACCTTCCCCGTGGAAGGCTCATCTCGTCAACTATCTACAAACGAGTATAGTTAACGATTGTGGCCCCGCCAGTCAACGGTAATTTCGCTGGTCCGTCGCGGCGCTCCGGGGGTTGGCGACCATATTGACAAGCATCCGCCTATCGCTTAAATTTCGTGAAGCGACGGGCACTTCGAGACCTATTCCTGCGGAGGATTGCCCCCAACGACACCACTGCCACCGCCGTCTTTGACCACCATCCATAGCGCCGGCGGGGCGCCAACGACCTTACCTGAACCGGGACGGACCTATGATCATCGGCTTGGATGTTGGTGGAACGCACACCGACGTGGTCCTTTTGGGAGAAAAGGGCCTCTTGCGGGAGGTCAAGGTTCCCACCGATTCCCAGGACCTATTCCGCACCATTCTCAAGGCGCTGGACCAAATCACGGCGGATATCGAACCGGCCCGCATTCAACGAGCGGTCCTCAGCACCACCCTGACCACCAACACCATCATTCAAAAACGCACCGCGCCGGTCGGCATGATCGTCTCTTCCGGGCCCGGGATCGATCCCAACCTCTTTCGCACGAATGAGGCCTACTATGCCGTGGCGGGCTGCATGGACCATCGTGGCCGGGAGATACACCCCATCGATCCCGATGAGATCCGCCGCGTTGCCGACCAGCTGCAGGGGGCCGGCATCCGGCAGGTGGGCGTGGTGGGCAAGTTCTCTCCGCGCAACCCCGATCACGAGCTGGCCATCGCCGATCTTCTGGCCGACCGCTTTGACACCCTCTTTCTCGGCCACCGCATCAGCGGCGATCTCAACTTTCCCAGGCGCATCGCCACCACTTTTCTGAACGCATCGGTCTATCCGGTCCACAAAGATTTCTTCGAAGCGGTGCAACGCTCTCTGCGGGAGAAGGGACTGACCGTCCCGATCCGCCTGCTCAAACCCGACGGCGGCAACATGCGCTTTGAAAGCGCCGTGGAGACCCCCGCCCAGACCATTCTCTCCGGCCCGGCGGCCAGCGTCATGGGCGCCCTGGCATCGGCCCCCAATACAGGCGTCAGTCTGCTGCTGGATATCGGCGGCACCACCACCGACATGGCCATCCTCATCGACGGCGTCCCCCTCCTGGCCCCCCAGGGAATTCAGATCGGCGAGTACAAAACCCTCATCCGGGCGCTACAGACCCTCTCCATTGGCGTGGGTGGGGACAGCGCCGTGCGCGTGGAGGGGGGGGACCTGCGGGTGGGGCCCCAGCGGCTGGGCGCTCCCATGTCCCTGGGCGGCCCCGTGCCCACCCCCACCGATGCCATGGTGGTCCTGGGGCTCAGCGAGCGGGGCGACCGCCAGCGCGCCGCGACGGGATTGACGCCCCTGGCGGAGAGCCTCGCGCTGCCGCTGCACCGTCTCGCCGAGAAGGTCCTCGACCAGGCCTGCCGCCAAATCCTGGCCGCCGCCGAAGAGATGGTGGCCGGCATCAACCGCAAACCGGTCTACACCGTTCACGAACTCTACCAGGGCAGCCGCATTGTCCCCGACCACATCCTCGTGCTGGGGGGGCCGGCGGCGCAATTCGCCGATCGTCTGAAAGGGCTTTGCCACCAAGGTGTCCATGTCGTGCCTCGCTGGACGGTGGCCAACGCCATCGGTGCCGCACTGGCCCGTACCACCTGCGAGGTGGTCCTTTTCGTGGACACCGAGCAGGAGATCGCCATGGCGCCCGGCGAGGACTTTGTCGAAAACATCTCCGGCGACTATGGCCTGGAGGACGCTGTGGCCACCGCCCTGACGCTGCTGCGCGCAAAGGCCCGCCGCAGAGGGGCAGACGCGGCCAATCTGGAGACGGAGATCATCGCGAAGCAACAGTTCAACATGGTCCGCGGCTTCCACACCACCGGCAAGAACCTGCGGGTGCGCGTGCAGGTCAAGCCCGGCCTGATCGAGGGCTTCGACCCGGTGGCGGCGTCTACGCCGCCGGACAGGTAAGCGCAGGCCCCAAACAGCGGAGAGAACGCATGCTGCGTGCCGAACATCAAACCGGGCTGGTCTTCTTCCCGGCCTACGACTGGGCCATCAGCGCCACCCACCCCGAGCGGGAGGAGCGACTGCTCTACACCCAGGACCAGGTCCTCGAAGAGGGGCTGTTGGACATCGAGGGTATCGTCGAACTCAAACCCGATCTGGTGACGGAAGCCGATGTCCGCCGGGTCCACTTCTGCGTGCCAGAACCCCAAGCGGTGATGACCGAATCCCATTTTATCAGCGCGGGCGGGGCCAAGACCATCGCCGAGGCGGTCCTCTCCGGCAAAGTGGCGCGGGGGTTTGCCCTGGTGCGCCCGCCCGGCCACCATGCCCAGCGGGTGGTCCACGGTGCGCGCGGCTTCTGCAACGTCAACATCGAGGCCATCATGGTGGAGTATCTGCGATCGCAATACGGCATTCGCCGGGTGGCCATCGTGGACACCGATTGCCACCATGGCGACGGCACCCAGGACATCTACTGGCACGATCCCGATACCCTCTTCATCTCCCTTCACCAGGACGGCCGCACCCTTTACCCGGGCACCGGCTTCATGGGCGAGCTGGGGGGGCCCACCGCCTTGGGCACCACCATCAATATCCCCCTGCCGCCGGAGACCGGCAGCGAGGGCTTCCTCTATGCCCTCGACAACACCGTTCTGCCCATCTTGGCCGAATTCCAGCCCGAACTGGTGATCAACTCCGCCGGCCAGGACAACCACTACTCCGACCCCATCACCAACATGAACTTCACCGCCCAGGGCTACGCCGAGCTGACCGCCCGCCTCAAGCCCGACATCGCCGTGCTGGAGGGGGGCTACTCCATCGAGGGCGCCCTACCCTACGTCAACGCCGGTATCATCCTGGCCATGGCGGGCCTGGACTACAGCCACCTCAACGAACCCGACTTCGATCCCGAGCGCCTTCGGCAGACCAGTGAGGTGAGCGACTGGATCGCCCAAGTCTGCGATCGCGTGATGGAATCCTGGCAGCAGCGCGTGGCTTACGGCGAACAGGTGCGACGGCGGCCGGACTGCGGCCGCCGCCAGCGCAACATCTTCTACGACACCGACAACATCAGAGAAGCCCAGTCGGAGGAGATCGTCGTCTGCGCCGACTGCGCCGGCGCGCTGCGCATCGACAGCCGCAGCGATCGGGGTGACCACATCCTGGCCGTCCATCTGCCCATCCGCGCCTGCAAGGCCTGCCGCCAGCAGGCCTACGATTGGTTCGAAGGGGCCGATGCGACGACCTATCACCAGATCTTTCTCCAGGATCGCCCCGAAGACGTCTACCGGGTGCGCGGCGCCAAGTGACCCCTTCGGCCAAGGGCTTCCGTCAGACCGGCATTCGCCCCAACCTCCACCTGCGGGCCCGCGCCCTGGCGGCAGCGCGCGCCTTTTTGGATGCACAGGGGTTTCTCGAGGTCGAGACGCCCAATCGGATCCCCGCTCCGGCCCCGGAGGCCCACATCGATCCTCAGCCGGCGGGTCGGGCCTATCTGCACACCTCTCCCGAATTGTGCATGAAGCGCCTCCTCGCGGCGGGCTACCCGAAAATCTACCAGCTCTCCCGCTGCCACCGACGGGGGGAACGGGGACAGCGGCATCTGCCGGAGTTCACCCTGCTGGAGTGGTACCAGGCCCGCTTGGAGTACGTCGCCATGATGGAACAGACGCAGGCCCTGGTGTGCGCCGTGGCGGCGGCATGCCGTCCGGCGCAGTTCCCGCTGCTGCACTATCAAGGCCGCCGCATCGATCTCAGCCCACCCTGGGAGCGCCTCACAGTGGCAGAGGCCTTCGACCGCTACGCGCCAATGAGCATGGCGGCGGCGCTGGCCCAGGACCGCTTTGACGAGACCATCGCCCTGTCCATCGAACCCCGTCTCGGCCAGGCGCATCCGGTATTGCTCTGCGACTACCCGCTGGACTGCGGCGCCCTGGCCCAACCCAAGGCGGAGGCCCCGCACCTGGTGGAGCGCTTCGAACTGTACATCGGCGGCATCGAACTCTGCAATGCCTTCGGGGAGTTGCGAGATCCCGTCGAGCAGCGCCGCCGATTTGAGATGGAGCGGGCGCAGCGCCGTGCGGTGGGAAAAAGCGTCGCCCCGCTGCCTGAAGCCTTCCTCTCCGCTTTAGAACATATGCCGCCCGCCGCGGGCAACGCGCTCGGCATGGACCGCCTGGCAATGCTGCTGACCGATTCGGTTGACATCGCCGACGTGACCGCCTTCATCCCAGAAGAGCTCTGATATTTCAGAATGACTACGCCGGGCGGGGTCTTCCGTGCGGGCGCCTGCGAATGGCGTTATCACACCGCACGACCGACCCCGGCGGGATCGCGTCGGAGGAACCCCCACCTTAATACGATTAAAGAGACCGCTCAAAAGACCGATGATGAACCTGATCCCACACCACTATCGATGCTGGAAGTCTAATGAACGTCAAGGCCCCCCACAATCCCGGTCGCGCCGCGAAGCGCGAAAGCGCATCATCGACAGCGCACCTGCCGATGTCGGGAAAAGCGTGCTCTCTGGAGAGTGAGGTGCGCCGACTTCGGCAGCAGCTCAAAGCGGAGATCCATCGAAGACGGGCGGCGGAGGCCGCCCTTGGCCACCAGCGGACCGCCTGCCGAAGCGCCTTCGAGATCAGCCCCAACGCCATTTGGGTGCAGCGGTGGACGGACGAGGTCCTCACAGAGATTAATCCAGGCTTCGAGGCGCTGCTGGGCTACACGGCCAAAGAGGTGCGGGGCAAGCGGGGCTGCGAGCTGGGCATTTGGGCGGTACCCGAGCAGTATGACGCCCTGATGCACAAGTTGGGGAGATCTGACCATCCCATCGAGGTTCAGGCCGACCTGCGCACCCGGGCGGGCGACATCGTTCACACCCGGATCAATGCCGGCCTGACCCACCTGGAGGGCAAGGTCCACCTCCTGGCCATCGCCAGGAACGTCACCGATCTTTGGAATACCCTTACCAGCTTGCGCGACAGCGAGGAAACCTACCGCACCGTCTTCGAAAACACAGGCGCGGCCACCGTGGTTATTGAAGCGGACATGACCATCTCCATGGCCAATGACCGCTGCGAACGCCTCTGCGGCTACCGGCGCGAGGAGATCGAAGGCCGCATGAAGATTTTGGATGTCATTGCGCCGGAGTACCACGAGATGGTGCGCCAATTTCATTTCGCAAGACGGGCGGGAACGCCGAACGTCCCCACCGAGTTTGAACTCACCCTCATTCAGAAAGATGGCCGCGCCCGCGAGGTGGTCGCCAGCGTGCGCCTGATTCCGGGAACGCAGCGCGGTATCGTCACCATCATCGATATGAGCGAAAAGCGGCGCGCCGAGCAGGAGCGTCTGCGGCTGGCCGCCGTCATCGAGCAGAGCAGCGAGGCCGTCCTCATTACCGATACGCAGGGAACCATCCAGTACGTCAACCCGTCCGTCGAGACCTTGACCGGCAGACCGGCCACCGAATGCCTGGGAGCGCCGCTCGAGGCGATCATGGCCGACGAGGCCGCCGCAGCGGCGTTTGCCCGAATGCAGCAGGTGGGATCGACCACGGACGCCTGGTATGGCCGCATCGAGCGCCAATTGGCGGGCGGCAGCGCCACCATCGCCGATACCCGGATCTATCCCATCCAAAACCGCAAGGGTGCGGTCATCAGCTACGTTTGCATCCAGCGCGACGTTACCCAAGAGAACCGCATGGAGACGCAGCTGCGCCAGGCCCAGCGAATGGAGGCCATCGGCACCCTGGCCTCAGGCATCGCCCACGATTTCAACAACATTCTCACCGGTCTGATCGGACATGCCGAATTGGCCGGTAAAGAGGCACCGACGAAATCACGCACCAAAGAACGCATCGACCACATTCTCGGGGCCAGTCTGCGCGCCCGCGACCTGGTCAACCAGATCCTCACCTATACGCGTCAGAAGGATCAGGCGCACCATCCGGTGGAGGTCCGTCACATCGTCAAGGAGGCCCTCAAACTCCTCCAGGCCACCCTGCCGGCCAATATCGAAATCCAGTACGCCATCCCCCGTGACAGCGGCGTTGTCTTGGGGAACCCCTCCGAACTCCACCAGGTGGTCCTCAACCTGTGCACCAACGCGGCCCACGCCATGTCCCCCAGAGGCGGCCGCCTCGCCATCCGTCTCTCGAATCAGGCCCTGAACGAACGGCGCAATGTGACCACCGGTGACCTGGCGCCCGGCAACTACATCTGCCTCAGCATCAGCGACACCGGCCACGGCATGACGGCCGAGACCATCGAACGGATTTTCGAGCCCTACTTCACCACCAAGGAGCCCGGCGAAGGCAACGGTTTGGGGCTCGCCGTCACGCACGGCATCGTCACGCGACTGGCGGGTCAGATCGACATTTGCAGCGATCCCGGCCGCGGGGCCCGTTTTGAGATTTACCTGCCGCGGGCGTCCCGTTCAGCCCTGCGCCGGGAGCGGTCCCGGACCCGGATACCGGGCGGAGACGCCAACATCCTCATCGTGGACGATGAGATCGTCATCATCGAACTCCTCTCCGAGATCCTCACCAGCCTGGGATACAGCGTCACCGCCGAATCGGACAGCAACAAGGCGCTGACCCTTTTTGAGGCTGCTCCCGATCTGGTCGATCTCGTCATCACCGATCTCAACATGCCGGGGTTGAGCGGCAAGGACCTCATTGAAGCGATCCGCACTGAAACGCCGGAGAAACCCATCCTGGTGATCACCGGCGATACGAACCTCGAGACGGAAAAAGATCCCGTCATCCGCCAAGCCCAGGCGTTTTTGCGCAAGCCCATCCGAATCCGGCAATTCGCTGATACCGTCCACGAGCTGGTGGCCTAAGCGCCGATCGGCGCACCAGAGCGTCGGCCAGAGCCCGCCTTCGAGGGTTCGTCCCTATGCGAAGCAGCCACTTCTTGACAGTCTGCCCCACCCCTATGGCATGCGGCCATGGCGCCAACGCCCTCTCAAAGGACGGTCGCCCGCCAACCGCCGGCAACATTGAAAGCCTCATATGGGTTGCTAGATCGCCTTCGACGACACCGACACCCTGGAATCCGAACGCGTCACTGGCAGCCGCACCACCCGCGTACCTCGCCAAATATGGGAGCGGTGGTGCGGTCGTCATCGGGGCAAATGCGGTCCGGGTATGGGGAGAACTGCGGCCGCAGGAAACGGGGCGGCCTTGGGAGGAGGGCGCCGGCTAACGAGCGCTTGCCTGGTAGCTCTCGATGAAGGCGGTCAATTTGTCGCGCAGCAGCGCCATGTGGGCGATCCACAGCTCCAGGGCCTCGTCACCCTCGGATGTGATTTCGTAGATACGCTTGGCAGGTCCCGTTCCCTGGGTCTCCCAATGGGAGGTCACCAGTCCGTCCCCTTCGAGCTGGCGCAGGTGCCGGTAGATCATCCCCGGCGGTGCGGCGCCCTGGATAAAGCCGAAGCGCTGCAGGGCGCCAATAATCTCGTAGCCGTAGGAGGGGCTCTGCTTGAGACTCAGCAGGATGGAGGGCTGCAGATAGCGCTCCTGCTTGGCCGTTCCCGGTCCGGGCTGACGCTTCTTTTGACCAGATCGTTGTTCATCCATAGATTGACATATATCCTATAAGGATATAAATAGCAAAACTAAATACTACCTGTTAAAATCTTCTCAGGCACCCTCCGCCCGCAGCAAGATTGCCGGGGCGGACGAATCGCCCCTGGGGAAACGGAGGCTGCTGAAGGGAGAACCAACCTGTCGCTGCGGCGGTTCGGTCCGCAGCCAGCACTTCGACAGATCGCACCAGAGGAGACCGGCATGGACACGCAAATCTTCGTTCGAATCCGCCGCAAGATCGAAAAAGGCGAAAAGAAGCCCCGCTTCCGCGTGGTGGGCGTGAGCGGCGCCCACCTCAGGCTGTACGCAAAGCACATCCGCCGACAGGAGTTGGATCAGATCGCCGCCGCCACCGGTGCCAAAGTGATCGAGCTCACGGACGCCGGCGACGGTTCCGGCCCGGGGACGGGCAGCGGTCGCGCCTAGCCCCAACCTGGGATCGGTGGCGGCGCCCGCAGGGCGAGCGGACCGGCCGGTCGCCCATGCCCGTCCGGATGGCGCTCACGCCCAGCCGCCCGGGAGATGCGGCGAGATGATCGGTCCTACTTCTCCTGATAGATGATGGTGCCGAGATGGGCTCCCGCCAGCGCCGGCTGGATGTGCTCGGGGTGGTGGAGGGCGTCGATGATTTGAAGTTGCTTTAGACATTTGGCGTTCTGAAGCATTTTGAGAATGGGCCGCTCGATGATCAGGTCGTCCAGGTCCATTGCGAGAAGCTCGGCTGCGCTGATCCGGTCGAAAAAGCGCAGGCTGTCTCGCTGTTCGGCGGGCACCTTCTTGGGGTCCTGGTCGAAAAGGCCCTTCTCATCTTTGAGGAAGATCAGCGAGCGCGCCCCGATATTCTCCGCCAACAGGAAGGCGCCGCAGTCGGTGCGGTGCGGCGGGATGGAACCCAGCTCCGCCGGGTGCTCGAAAAATCCGTAGGGGGGGATGCCGAAGGTGATGGGCAGATTGCCCAGCCGGCAATACATGTTGAGCTGCTCCAGGTGATCTCCGTGGCCGATCTTGACCCCGCCGTGTTTGGCCAGCAGCACGCTGAGCATCTCGGCATTCTGCCAGGAGACCTTGTCCCCCAACTTGGAGAGGACCCCGGTGGGCATGCCGAGGTCCACCCCGATATTGTAGACGTGACGGGCGCGGGTACCGCCGCCCGTCATGAGCAGCAGCTTGTGATCGTCCTTGGCCGCGATCAGCTCATCGAGAATCGGCAGAAGGGCCTTGGCGCCACGGTCCATGATGCTCTGCCCTCCGATCTTGAGGACATTGACGTCGGGGTGCATGCGGAAATATTCGCCCGCCTCGGTGGATTGTAGAAACGCCTTGCTGACCAGGGACTCCCCCATCATGGGCGTGTCGATGTGCAGACGGCCCTCTGCGCCCTCTTCCTTAATCAATTTGCCCATTCCATCTCCCCTTCCCTTGTTTCCCGCATTGCGTTTCAATGACGCCGCGGCAGTTGTGCTACACCTTGAATCTTCCCGATTGGAGCCCGTAGGCGGCGACCATCCCGCAGAGAAAGCCCACCGCCAGGTTGGATGCCAGGGTGATTCCCAGCACGAGAAAGGCCGTAAACAGATCCCTGCGGGTCTGCATATCCTGAAGGGTCAGACAAAGCTGGCTGCCGGCGAAGAGCAGCAGAACCCCCATGACGGACAGCGGCAGCAGGTACAAGATAGCCAGTAAGTGAGAGCCGCACAAGAGCGCCAGAAGGATGAAGCCGATGCCGATAATCACGTTTGAGCCGGCCGTGCGCGCCCCGAAACGATAGTGGGCCGCCAGCCCGCCGGCCCCGTGACACAGCGGCATGCCGCCCAGCAGAAAACTGAGCAGATTGCCCCCGGCCATGCTCAGGCAGAGCCCCCGATGAGTGACTCGGCGGCTGGCGGGCCCAAAGTACTCGCGGGAGAGATCGGCGTCGGCGATGACGGCGTTTCCCAGCGTCATGGGCAGCTGGGGCAGGACAAGGACCAAGAGGGCGAAGCTCAACTCTGTGCCGCCGGGCATTCCGAGCGGCAGCAGGTCGGGGATGGTGAACCCCAGGCGGAAGTCGGCCCAGCCGGTGTGGGTGCCGAAGAGCAGCCCCACCGTCGCACCGCCGAGGAGCACCGCCAAAGCGGCGGGCAGTCGGCGGTTGTCCAGGAGGAGAAAGGTGAGCAGTGCACCCGCTAGGCCGATGACGGGTCCCAGCGGCAGCGGGCCGATCTGCTGAAACCGCAGATAGGGCTCGGCCACCTGCTGCAATTGCTGGAGAGGGGTCGTTCCCAGCATCAACCGCACCCCTTTGGCCATGAGCAGCACGCCCGTACTTAATTGGACCCCCCGAATGACGGCCTTGGGGGTATGCCGACCGATCCAGTCCACCGCCCCACTGAGCCCGACGACGGCCAGCAGGACTGCCACGAGGAGGGTTGCCGCACTGATCTGATGGGCCCCGAGGCCCATGGCGACCGCGTAGGCCCCGATCACCTTCATGGGTTGCACCGGTGTGGTCACGCCGAAATAGAGGCCGGTGGCGACGTAAAAGAGCCCGACAGCAAGGAAAAGGCCGGCGGGTTGCAGGCCGCAGACCAGCACCATGCCGATGCCCAGGGGCAAGAGGGTGCCCAAGTCCCCCATGGCACCGGCCAGTTCGTGGCGGGTAAAGCGGATGGGGTGGCCCATTCCTCTATCCTCCTTGATCGCCAGCGTCGCAGGTTGTGGCGGCCGCTTCAGCCAATGGGCGGCCCCTCCTCGGCCGGCGGTGGCTCCGATGGCAGCGGGGCGCCGGCCGTCTCCATCCGGGGACCCCGCCCAATGAGGAGTCCCATGAAGAGTACCACCCCCACCGTGACGACGGCGGCCCCCAGGTGAAAGGCCAACTCCAGATGATACCAATCCATCATCAAGCCACCGAGGAGGGATCCGGCCAGCATGCCGGCACTGTGGGCCACCGTCAAGATGGCCATGACGGTTCCCATGCTGTGGGTGGTGCGGCCCTTCTCGACGGCGATGGCCATGAGGGCCGGCATGGCGATACCACCGCCGGTGCCGAACAGGAGACCGCCCCAGATCAGGCCTTCAAAATCGCGTGCCGTCGCGTAGCGTACCAGCGAACCGCTCACCAGCAGCCCGCCGATGATCACCAGGACTTTGCGGTTCCAGCGGTCGGAGAGCCAGCCCATGGGGGTGTTGAGGCATCCGGAGATGAAGACCCCCAGCATCACCAGAAATCCAATGGCGGTGCTGTCCAGTCCCAATCGACTGTCCGCCAGGATGGGCAAAAAGCACCAGATGACCCCGATGGCGGCGGTGTAGGCCAGTCGAAAGCCCACCAACGCCAAGGTTACCCGGTCTCGGAGCAGATGCCCCCAGGGGGCTACCGGATGGCGGTGCTGGACCACGCGCTCGGTATGGATGGGCGGCAAAAAGGCCCAAGCGAGCAGAAAGCCGAAAAGGGCCAATAGGCCCAGGCAGACGAAAGCGGCGTCCAGACTGAGCTGATCCTTGATAACGCCGCCCATGAGGGGCCCCAAACTCAACCCGAAGAACATCGACATGTTGAAGAGCCCCATAATGAAGCCCTCCCGCCCCGGTGGGGTGATGTCGCCCACATAGGCTTGGACCACCGGCATGATCATGGCCGAGGCGATCCCCTGGACGAAGCGAATGCCGATGAGGGTGGTCACATCGGCGGCGAAGAGAAAGAAGAGGGAGATGAGGGCATAGGCCCCCAAACCGGCGACAATGAACCCTTTGCGCCCCTTGCGATCGGAAAGACGGCCGAAATAGGGCAGACAGACGGAGCGCGAGAGGGCGAAGGCCCCGAAGATCAAACCGATGTATATCCCTTTGGCGCCCAGTTCATGGGCGTAGACCGGCAACAGCGGCACCACGATGCCCATCCCCAGTACCGCCGCAAAGATGGCGAAGAAAAGGGTCGCGAAGACCTTGTAGTCGAAGACTTGGCTCACAGCCCTGCCACGCGGCTAAGCAAACTGGGAAATGACATCGTTCAAGCGCGCTTCAACCATCTGCCGGATCTCGGTCAACCGTGCCGCCGAAAGGGCCTCGAATCGCAACACCAGGGCCGGTTGGGTGTTGGACGCCCGCACCAGACCCCACCCGTCGCCGAAGAGGACCCGCACCCCGTCAATGTCGATCACCTCCTCCTGCCTGCGGAAGTGGTCGGTGACCTGGGCGACCACGTCGAATTTGAGCTTGTCGGGGCAGTCCACGCGGATCTCGGGCGTGGAGAAGGTCGCCGGAACGTCGCTGAGCAGATCGCCGATGGTCTGGCCCGTGTCGGCCAGGATCTCCAGCAGTCTGAGGGCCGCGTAAAGGGCGTCGTCATAGCCGAAATAGCGATCGGCGAAGAAGATGTGACCACTCATCTCACCGGCCAGCTCCGCCCGGACCGCCTTCATCTGCTTTTTGATGAGGCTGTGGCCCGTCTTCCACATGATGGCCCGACCGCCGTTCCGCTCGATGTCGTCGTAGAGGGTCTGGGAGCATTTGACTTCGGCGATAAAGGTCGCCCCCGGCTTGCGGTGCAGGATTTCCCGCGAGAAGAGGATCATCAGGTGATCCCCGTAAATCAGGCGACCGTCCTTGTCCACCACGCCAAGCCGATCGCCGTCGCCGTCGAAGGCCAGCCCCACATCCAGCCCCTCCCCGGTCACCAGGTCGACCAGGTCGGCCATGTTGGCCGCCACGGTGGGATCCGCCTCGTGGTTGGGGAAAGTCCCGTCCATCTCGGTGTAGAGCGCCGAAACGCGGCACCCTTGTGCCGTGACCGCCGCCACAGCGGCCGGACCGGCGGTACCGTTGCCGGCATCGATGCCCACGCGCAGGGGACGTGAAACCCTGATGTTCTCCGCGAGGTAGGCCAGATAGGGGGTCATGATATCGGTCTGGCGGACCTGGCCCCTGCCGGCGGAGAAATCTTCTGTTTGGATGAGCTCCAGAATCTCCTGCAGGGCCTCGCCGTAGACCGAGTCCACACCACTGCAGATCTTGAAGCCATTGTAGTCGGGCGGATTGTGGCTGGCCGTCACCATGACGCTGCCATCCAGTTCCAGATGACGGATGGAGAAGTAGGAGACGGGCGTGGAGCAGACCCCGATGTCCACAACGTCGAGGCCGCTGGCGGTGAGACCGTCGATGACGCGGGCGGTGTATTCAGCGGAGGTGGTGCGGCAGTCGCGTCCCACCGCAATCCGCTGCCGGCCCTGGCGATGGAGATAGGTGCCGATCCCACGGCCGATCTGATGAACCCCCGCCGCGTCCATATCGTTGCCGGCGATGCCGCGGATGTCGTATTGGCGGAAGATCTCGGGGTTCAGCATACGGGTCGCTCCTTTCAACGAATTGGCGGCCGTAGCAGACGGCGGCGGAGTGGTTCGGATCACCAGCCGACGACGAGGGCGAGCACTCCCAGCGCCCAGCAATAGGGGGCGAACCAGCTCAGCTGGCCCCGCCGCACCAATCCCAGCAGCACTTTCAGTGCCAGGATGCCAACGATGGCGGCGATCAGGGTGCCGAGGAGGGTCATCTCAATCGAGATGGTCGTCTGCATCTCCTCCGCATCCAATCCCAAGGCCAGGGCACCCAGGATGGCGGGGACGGACAAGAGAAAGGAGTAGCGACCGGCCACCTCCCGGTCGATCCCCAGAAAAAGCGCGGTTGCGATGGTGGAACCGGAGCGCGAGATACCCGGTATGATGGCCATGCCCTGAACGAAGCCGATAACCAGCGCATCTTTGGGGTGGGTGTCGAGCAGGGCACGACCCGCCGGTGCCATGTAGCGCGTACACCACACCAGGGTTCCGGTCACCAGCAGCATGAGCCCCACGATCCACACGGCGCCAAACAGATGCTCCGCGCCAGATTTGAAAAAAAGACCCAGGAGGGCGGTGGGGACCGAACCGATCACGATCAGTGTTGCCAGCCGCACATCGGCATTGGTGGCGTAGAGCGCTTTGAAGCCACCCGTCGAGCGCAACAATCGCGGCAAGCGCGCCAGGGTAGCGAGGATGTGCCATATCTCACGATAGAAGACCAGCAGCACCGCCACCAAGGTTCCCACGTGGAGGCAGATGTCAAAGAGCAGTTCCGGCTCCTTCATGCCAAAGAAGTTCTGCAAGAGCACCAAATGGCCGGAGCTGCTCACCGGCAGAAACTCTGTCAACCCCTGAATCAAGCCCAACGCGATCGCCTGTGCTGGTTCCAAACCGCCTCCAGAGATGGGGGTTTTGCTTCCGATTCGGTGCACCGAGGCATGGCGGAATCTGGCCGCGCTCGGCACCCCGAAAAGGGGAGCGGATCAAGGGGGTCATATCAAGTCAAGTGCTTCAAAGCAAAAGAAAAGGGGTGGGCCGGAGAGCCGGTGACCGGTTTTGGAGTGACAGAGTGGCAGGGTCTCAGAGTGGGAGGGAGAGATGGGGGTGGTGAGACCATACCCAGGGATCCGTATCCAGTGGCCAGGAACCAGTATCCAGTAACTAGAGTTGTAGGTCAGGTTGTGAGCGAAGCGAACTACCTGACAGAGTTAGCCAGTTAGCCTGGCTGGGCCGTGTTCCAACTTGATCGAATGATAGAAATCGACAGAATGCCGCTACCGGCATACCGGCCAACCCGCACACTGCCGTCAGCCTTTCACCACTACCAAGGGTTTGAGGCGGGCCACCTTGCGCGAGATGCCGGCCTGATGGACGGCCCATCAGACCACTATCGATGGCATCAGCCGCTCACAAATCCAAGTGTCAAATACGGCCCCCCATGGTCAAATGCCCGCCTGATGGGCATTCCATCGGGCATGATTCGTGGCCGTCAGCCTTTCACCACTACCAGGGGTTTGAGGCGGGCCACCTTGCGCGAGATGCCGGCCCGATGGACGACGTCCACCACCGCTTCGATATCCTTGTACGCCTCCGGCATCTCCTCGGCCAGGGTGGCTCGGCCCGTCCAGCGAACGGTCACGCCTCGATCAGCCAGCTCGCGGTGCAGTTGCCGGCCGCGGCTCCGTTGCTTGGCCTTCTTGCGGCTCAGCACCCGGCCGGCCCCGTGGCAAGTGGATCCAAAGGTCTCACCCATCGCCCCCTCCGTCCCCACCAGAACGTAGGAGGCGGTCCCCATATCGCCGGGGATGATGATCGGTTGGCCCACCTGACGATAGGCCGGCCCCAAGGCGGGATGCCCGGGGGCGAAGGCCCGTGTGGCCCCTTTGCGATGCACGCAGAGGGTCTGCTCCCGGCCGGCCACGGTATGTACCTCTTTTTTGGCGATGTTGTGGCACAGGTCATAGACCAGACGCAGGCCCAGGTCCCGCGGACCCATCCCCAGCGTGCGCTGCAGGGTCTCCTCGGCCAGGTGCATGAGAACCTGGCGGTTGGCCCAGGCGTAATTGGCCGCGCAGGCCATGGCGGCCAGATAGCGCTGGCCGGTGCTGCTCTGAATGGGCGCACAGGCCAGTTGACGATCGGGCAGCTTCAGGCCGCTGGACCGCATCGCCTTGGTCATTCCGGCGAGGAAATCGTCGCACACCTGATAGCCGAAACCCCGTGATCCCGTATGCAGCAGGACCGTTAGCTGGCCCTCGAACAGGCCGAAAGCCCGAGCCTCAGCTTCGGCAAAGACAGCGTCCACCACACCCAGTTCGAGAAAGTGATTGCCGCTGCCCAGAGTGCCCAACTGACCGGCGCCCCGCTTGAGGGCCCGCGCGCTCACCACCTCGGGGTCGGCCCCGGGCAGGCAGCCCCCGTCCTCGGTGTGTTCAATATCCTGCGCGTGCCCGAAGCCCTGTTCAATTGCCCAGCGGCTGCCCTCGGTCAACACGCGCCGCTCCTCCTTGGCGGAGAGCTTCACGCGACCGCCGGTGCCGACCCCGGCGGGTATGGCGCGGTAGAGGGCGTCGGCCAGCGCTTCGAATTGGGGAGCGACCGCCCTCGCTTCCAGCTGGGTACCGGCCAGACGTACCCCACAATTGATGTCGTAGCCCACGCCACCGGGGGAGATCACCCCCTCCTCCCAGTCGAAGGCCGCCACGCCGCCGATGGGGAAGCCATAGCCCCAGTGGATGTCGGGCATGGCCATGGAGGCCCCCACGATGCCCGGCAGATGGGCCACATTGGCCACCTGCTGAAGGGCGCCCCCTTTCCCGGCTGCCTCTCGTTTCAACGCCGTCAGCAGCTCGGCGTTGGTGTAAACTCTGCCCGGCACGCGCATGCCGCCGCTGCGGGGCAACTCCCAGCAGTTAGCCGATACTTTTCGTAGATCCATGCGAGCCTCCCGGTAAACCACCGTCACGGAAACAGACATCCAGCCCTATGCTCAGTATGGTCAGTGCGGCGGCAAGTTGCAAGTTCAAGTCAATCGCAGGAGTGGGATCCCTCTTGACGATGCTGGATCCACGCGGCGGGATTGGAAGCTTGGGGCAAAATGGCGGTGTTATTGGCTGCCAATGCCACTGTCGGCGACGACGTGTGAATCGCACCCCGCCGGAGTAGGCCTCTGGCGGCGGGACCAGTATCCCAGCCGGGGGAGCTTGATACCACCTGCCTCCTGCTTCAGGCGTTCAATTTGCGGTAGAGGGTTTTGCGGCCGATGCCGAGAATTTTGGCGGCTTTGGTGCGCGAATCGCCGACATAGCGCAGGACCGCCTGGATATGTTGCCGCTCGATCTCCCGGAGCGGCAGAAAGGGGGCTGCGTCATTGGTGGCAATGCCGGTGCGGTTGAGTTCCTGGGGGAGACATTCTTCGGTGACGACACCTGAATCGGAGAGAATCAGTCCCCGCTCGAGGACGTTCTGCAGTTCGCGTACATTGCCCGGCCAGTCATAGGCCATGAGACATTGCAAGGCCCGGTCGGAGACGCGCGCCTCGGTATCGCCGCTGGCCATGCGGCCGAGAAAGAACGCCACCATGGCGGGAATGTCCTCCTTGCGCTCCCGGAGGGGCGGCAGGGGAATATTGAACACGTTGATGCGGTGATACAAGGCCTGACTGAAGCGGCCCGCTTCGACGGCCGCCTGAAGATTGCGATTGGTGGCGAAGACGAGGCGCACATCCACGTGCTGCTCGTCACGGTCGCCCACCCGCCGAAAGGTCTTGGTTTCGATGACCCGCAGGAGAGCGCTCTGCACCTCCATGGGTACCTCGCCGATCTCATCGAGGAAGAGGGTGCCCTTGTTGGCAAAAGAGAGCAGCCCCTCCGAGGCCTCGTGGGCGCCGGTGAAGGCACCGCGGCGATGGCCGAAGAGTTCACTGCGGATCAGGTCCTTCTGGAAGGCGCCGCAGTTCTTGGTGATACAGGGGTGCCCGCTTCTGGCGCTCAGATCGTGCAGGTACTGGGCCACCAGGGTTTTGCCAGTCCCGCTCTCACCAGTGAGCAGCACCGGTACATCGGTGGGGGCCACTTTGCCCAGGAGAAAGCGCACCTCGTCCATCCGGGGCGAACGGCCCACCAACTGGCGGGGCGGCTGCTCGGCCTGGGCATGCCGCAGGGTGCGGATTTCCCGCTGCAGCAGGGTGCGCTGACAGGCCCGTTCCAGCAGCAGTTCCAGGTGATCCAGTTCAAAGGGCTTGGTGACGTAATCGTAGGCCCCCCCTTTCATCGCCTGAACGGCGTTGTCCACATCGGCGTGGCCGGTGATCACGATCACCTGAACCTCCGGGTCCAGGTCCTGAAAGTGTTCGAGGAGGTCCAGACCGCTGCCGTCGGGCAGGCGCATATCCAGCAGGACGCCGTCGAAGGAGGCCTTCTTGAAGGCCGCCAGCCCGGTTTGCACTGAATCGGCCGTCGTGATCCGCCGCCGCTCGTCGCCGAGTTCCTTCTCGATGAGTCGGCGGATGCCCTCTTCGTCGTCCACCACCAGAACCTGGAGCACCTCGGCGGCCGTCATTACGCCTCATCTCCTCTGTCTTGCCGGGGAAGGACCACGCTGAAACACGATCCTTGATTCGGCGTGCTCTGCACCTGGATCTCCCCGCTGTGGGCCTGGATGATGCTGTAACAGGTGGACAGACCGATGCCCACCCCCTCCCCAGCGGGTTTGGTGGTGAAAAAGGGTTCGAACAACTTGGTTTGATCCTCCGCGCTGATCCCGCAGCCGTCGTCCGCGACCTCCAGGACGATCCAATCCCGATTGTCGGTCCGGGTCCTGATCTGGATCGCGCCGCGGCCGCCGACGGCATCCAGTGCGTTGAGCACCAGGTTGAGGATCACCTGCTCCAGTTCCGCCGGATTGCCCATGATCTCCGGCAAATCCGACTCCAGATCGAGCGCCAGCCTGCATTGCGGATGGGACTTGAGGCGGTGATGGAGGATGCGCAGCACATTCTCCACCAGGGGATTCAGCGCGGTTCGGCTCAAGGGTGCGTCCTTGCGCGGACTGAAGGTCAAGAGGCTCTGGACGATGTCGCTGCAGCGCCGACACTCCTTGATGATGATGCCAACATATTCTTCCACATCGCCCCGCAGATCCGGATCCTGAATTTCGGCTTTGAGCGCTCCCAGGCGCCGGTGCAGCCCCTGGGCAAATCCCTGAATGGACGCCAGCGGATTGTTGATCTCATGCGCCACCCCGGCGGCCAGCAGGCCGATGGTGGCCATCTTTTGCGCATGCTGATACTGGGCCTGGTATTGTTTCTCCAGCGTAACGTCCCGTTTGACCAGAATGATGTCGGTGGGCCGCCCCTGAGCATCGCGCAAAGGTGATGCGGTGATGTCAAATTGCCGGTTGCGGCCCCCGATCCGGAGGATGGCGCTCTCCCGGCAGACCTGGTTGGTCGTAAGGGCCCGGCGGTGAACACAGTCGTCACACGGCTGGCGGCGGTTGCGAAACAATTCGTAGCACCGGGTACCCAGTGGTTCTCGGTTGGGAAACTGGTCGTAGAAGCTGTTGTTGACCGAGCGCACGCGATAATCTGCGTCGATCACGGCGACCACATCGGAGATGCCGTCCAGGATGGCCTGCACCTCCTGCCGGCGCGTTTCCAGCTCCTTGTTGGACCGGCGCAGTTCAGCGATCTTGTCCTGCACTTCCCTGAAAAAGCCGAGTTTGGTGTGTCCCAGGCCGATGAGGTCGTCCAGACTGGGTTTACCATTTGCGCCCGCACCGTCGGGTGGCTGCTTTACCATGCCGCCTCACAAACGGCCATCATCTCTTCCAGCGTCGTCGGTCTCGGGTTGGTGATCAGGCAAGCGTCGCTTTGCGCCATCCGGCAGATGGGTGGGAGGATGGCGCGGTCCGCAGTGCCGAGGATCTCCCTCAGCCGGGTGGCGATATTCAATTCGGCGAAAAATTCCTCCAGCCTTTCGATGCCGGCCCTGGCGGTGTCGCCATCGTCGCCATAGCGCCGGCCCAGGATGATCTCCCCGATATCGGCCATCTTCTCCGGACAGGCCGGCTGATTAAATCGCATCACCGGCGGCAATAGAACCGGGTGGATCAGGCCGTGGGCCAAATCCAGCTTGCCCCCCAGGGAGTGGGCCAGCGCGTGGTCGAGTCCCAGGCTCGCGTTGCTGAAGGCCATGCCCGCCGATGTGCCCGCGCTGGAGAGTTTCTCCAGTACCTGTAAGGAGCGCTCCTCCAGTGCCATGGGCAGGGTCTTCATGATCAGATCGATGGCCTTTAAGGCGTGCACATCGGTCAGGGTCGAGGCGATGGTCGAGGTATAGGCCTCCACCGCGTGGGAGAGGGCGTCGATGGCAGAGGAGAGCACCAGGTCGGTGGGCTTGGTGGTCAGCAGCAGGGGATCGATGATCGAGATATTGGGCACCAGCGTGCGGCTGATGATGGACATCTTCACCTGCCGCTCCACGTCGGTGATGATGGCGAACTGGGAGATATCCGCCCCGCTGCCGGCAGTGGAGGGGATGAACACCATGGGGGGCAGGGGCCGCTGGATGCGGTTGGCACCCTCGTAGTCCTGGACGCGGCCGCCGTTGCTGGCCACCATGGCGATCCCCTTGGCCGCGTCCATGGGGCTGCCCCCGCCGATGGCCATGACAACGTCGCAGCCCGCCTCCCGGTAATGTCGGGCGCCGTCGATCACCTGCACGTCCCTGGGGTTTGCCACCACCGCATCGAAATAGGCCCAGGTCAGGCCCTCCCGACGAAGCTGATCGGTCAGCTTCTCCACCCAGCCCACCTGCTTCACGCCGGGATCGCTCACCAGGAATACCTTTTCGCCGCCCAGCCGCCGGGCGCAAAGCGCCGCGTAGCCGAGGCTGCCTTCACCGAAGAGGATCTCCGGAACCGAAAATTTAAGCACGTTCATGGACCAACTCCTTGGCGGGAATGCGCCGCAAACCCCGTGCCATCGGAAGGATCCCCCTCAGATACACCAGGAGCGGGCGCTCGACTCCCGTGACCCCGGAACAGACGGGTCACTATGACCCAAAGCTCGGTCCCGGGGCGGGTCAATCTGCCACGCGGCCGCCAGGCGAACCGGCTGTAGAAACCTTCCCAACGCCCTCGGAGGCCGCGGGTTGAGCCACCATCATAATAAATATGAGTATATCTTTCAATCAGATAGCTTCCTCGATGGCCGGATGCAGAGCAGGAGCACCTCCCTTTGGCCCACGATTTGCCATAGGAGATCGCCACAACGTTCCAGGCGTATTCCACCAAAACTGCGGATCAGGGCGCGGGCCCTTCGATTCGGACCATCAATCCCCAAGGAGGAGATCATGGCAGTTCAAGAACAAGTCTACGGATTCTACATTCCCACCGTCACTCTCATGGGCGTGGGCTCCCACAAGGAGATCGGCAACCAGATTAAGACCCTCGGTGGTAAGAAACCCTTCATCTGCACGGATCAGGGCATCGTCGACGCGGGCATCTCCGACCAGATCGTGACCCAGATCAAAGAGACGTGCGGTGTCGAGGCCGTCGTCTACGGCGGCACCCAGCCCAACCCCACCGACGAAAATGTACACGAGGGTCTTGCGATCTACCAGAAGAACAAGTGCGACCTGATCATCTCACTTGGCGGTGGCAGTGCCCATGACTGCGGCAAAGGGATCGGCATTGTGGCCACCAACGGCGGCAGCATTCGCGATTACGAGGGTGTGGATCAGTCCAGCAAAGCCATGCCGCCCTTCATCGCCATCAACACGACTGCGGGCACTGCCAGCGAGATGACCCGGTTCTGCATCATCACCGATACGAGCCGTAAGGTGAAGATGGCCATCGTAGACTGGCGGGTAACGCCCAATGTGGCCATCGACGACCCCCTCCTGATGGTGGGGATGCCCCCTGCGCTCACCGCTGCCACGGGCATGGACGCCCTCACCCACGCAGTGGAGGCCTATGTGTCCACCATCGCCACCCCGGTGACCGATGCCTGCGCCCTCAAGGCCATCGAGTTGGTGGCCCAGAACCTGCGGGCCGCAGTGGCCAACGGCCAGGACATGGAGGCCCGGGACAATATGTGCTACGCCCAGTACCTGGCCGGGATGGCCTTCAATAACGCCAGCCTCGGCCACGTGCATGCCATGGCCCACCAGTTGGGCGGATTTTATGACCTGCCCCACGGCGTGTGCAACGCCATCCTGCTGCCCCACGTGGAGCGCTTCAACCTCATCGCCAAGATGGACCGCTTCGCCGACATCGCCGTCGCCATGGGCGAAAACATCACGGGGCTTTCGGCCCGAGCCGCGGCGGATGTGGCTCTGGAGGCGATCAGTACCCTTTCGACAGACATCGGCATTCCCTCTGGACTGGCCGAACTGGGCGTGAAGGAAGCGGACCTCAAGATCATGGCGGAGAACGCCCAGAAAGACGCCTGCGGTCTCACCAACCCCCGTTGTCCCAATTTGGACGACGTGGTCCAGATCTACAAGAACGCCCTGTAACCAAGCCAACGCTTTGGCTGGAAACGAGCCGGGAACCAGCGGTGACACCTCTCACCGGTGGTTCCCGGAAACAGAAGAGCGCCGAGATGAACGAGCTCAACGACCCATCAGAGGTGCGTCTCTATTCGCTGACCACCTGCAGTCATTGCAAGGCGTTGCGACGCTATCTGGATGTCCGGCAAGTGACCTACCGGGTGACCTACGTGGACATGCTCTGCGGTGAGGAGCGCAACCGCGTCCTGCGACGGCTCAAGCAGCTCAACCCGGCGGGCACCTTTCCCACCATGGTCGTGGGCGAAACCGTCGTGGTCGGCTTCAAGGAGGCGAAGATTTCGTCGGCATTGTCCGGTTTCAAGATGGATGGCGACCGATAGGGCCACCCCTTCCATCCCACGGCGGACAAAGATGGCCCTTCTGGATGGCGACTTCGGAGATGCGCCTGAAGGGCATCAGAGGTCGAAAATCACCGTTGCCCGCCAACCTTCGGCGCAGGAGGAGACATCCAACTGGTGATAGGTGACGGCCTTGATCTCCTGCTTGGGGGTATGCACGGCAGGGTCGAAGTCGAGCAGATCCACGTCCGCCGTGAGGGTGTGTGGGGACAATGCCAGGCAGCGGGCGGCCCGCACCGCCCGCCCCTCGACATGCCAGAATGCGAGGAGTTCCCGCAACCAGTTGATCAGCAGATCGGCCCGGTCCTCACCAGATATCTTCAGCCGCTGGCATTGGATCTCCTGGTTGGGCGCAGCTTCCAGAAGCTGGTGCCCCAGGGCGGCAGCGGCTGTTTCGTAGAGCTCGGGCAGGTCCGGCGCGACGATCTGAAGGCCCAGATCGGCAGTGTGGTCGATGAATTGGTATGGCATCGTGCTTTCGTTAAATCGTCAATTCGGTGATTCGTCAATTCGGTTGATTACGCGCACCGTCCTTCGACGAAGTGACCATTCGACGATGTAGCGCATCAACCCATCTCCCATACCGTCCCGGTTTGCTCGGTGCTGTAGCCGCCGAGAGCGGCCACCCGTTCCTGAAAGCTTCTGCCCGAGATGATGGTCAGAACGGTCTGGATCATCTCGCTCGCGAAGATCTCCTCGGGGATTATCAGGTCGTACTGCTCGGTGACCACGGGGAGGAAGTCCAGGTCCAGCGCACGTGCGGCGGCGTTGATGCCCAGGGCGGCGTCGGCGGCCCCGCTGAGGACGGCGGCGGCCACCGCCATGTGGGTAAACTCTTCGTTCTGATAGCCGCGGATCTGCTCCCCGCCAAGGCCCAGCTGGCCGAGGCGGTAATCCAAGAGGATACGGGTGCCGGAGCCCCCCTGGCGATTGATGAAGCTCAGGTCCGGTCGGGCCAGATCCTCGATGCCCCGAATCGCTTTGGGATTGCCCTTGGGAATGATCAGACCCTGTTCGCGTAGGACCAGATTTACCAGGCGCACAGGCGTATCGCGCAAAAAGCGCGCCACATAGCTGCGGTTGTAGCTGCCGTCGCTGGTATCCAGAAGATGGGCCCCCGCCAGGTGGCAGGCGCCCCGTTTGACCGCCATGAGGCCGCCCATGCTGCCCACATGGCTGGAGCTGAGGCTCAAACCACTCTTGGCGCGCAGCTCATCGGCGAGCAGGTCCAGGGTATTGTCGTGACTGCCCACGGCCACCACGGTCTGTTGGACAGCGGCGGCGGGCTTGAGCAGCTCGGCCCGCACCGGTTCATCATCCTTGAGCCCATCCACATGCGCCGGCAGGCGGATAATGCCGTCGGCCTCGGTGATGCTGGTGATGATCCCCGCCCCACGCGGCAGGGGGGTGGCCACGACGCGGCCCTGGACCTGCCCCAATTTGACCCGCAGAAACTCCTCGACCCCCAGCTTGCTGGCCAGCTTGCGGGTCGGCTGTACCGGCACCGTGGCCCGCTGCGGTTCGGCCTGCCCCAGCATACGGTAGAGGAGGGGTTGCACGAATTGCTCGAACGCGATGATGGCCGACACCGGGTAACCGGGTATCCCGAAGACCGGTTTGCCTGCGATTTTGCCCGCCAACACGGGTTTGCCGGGCATGATGGTCACCCCGTGGACGAGGACCTCCCCTAGGTGGGCCACCACCGGTTTGGCGTAGTCCTCCGAACCCGCCGAGCTGCCCCCGATGGTCAGCACCATCTGGAAATCTTCCGCAACGGCGTCCGCCACGGCGGTCTGGATCTCTGTCAGACTGTCCATGACGGCAGGATGCCGCACATAGGCCCCCCCGCTGGCTTCCACCAATTTGCCCAGGACCACCGAGTTGGTTTCCAGTACCTGACCCGGTTGAAGCGCCTCGGGGGCGGTGGTCCGCCAATCCACCAGCTCGCTGCCGGTGGGGATGATGAGGACCTTGGGTCTACGATAGACCGGCACCGTGTACACCCCACCGGAAAGCAGGGCCCCCACGGCGTAGGGCGTTATCTCTTCGTGACGGGCGAAGAGCAGTTCCGTGGCGACGATGTCCTCGCCCAATTTGCGCACGTTCTGCCAGGGGAAGGCGGGCGCCTCGATGCTCAGGGTGGTCTCGTCGATCTTGTGGACATTCTCGATCATGATGACCGCGTCGGTGTTCTCGGGCAGCACATGGCCGGTATTGACGTAGATGGCCTGGTCACCGACGGTGAGGCGCTTGGGACGATCCTCCCGGGCCCCGAAGGTATCCGCCGCCGTGACGGCGATACCGTCCATGGCGGCGCTGTGAAAGTTGGGCGAGCTGACCCGGGCGCTCACCGGCCGGGCCAGGATCCGCCCCACCGCGTCGGGCACGGAAACGCTCTCCGCCTCGAGGACCGGCAGGGAGCGAAAGGCGTCGAACACGATGCTGCGCGCATCCGCGAGGGAGCGCATCTCCAGATATACATTGCGTTTGGGAGTGGGCACGGCAAGGTTCCTATGCTTGGGAAGTTGACGTTGAGAGAGATCGTCCTGGTATACATGGCTTGATGAATCGCCGCTGCCGAACGCCGGTCAGCCGGTTCGCCGATGCAGCGGCGTGTTGGGAATCGATTCGCCCACGGGCGATCTGTCCGTCCGGTGGACGGGTCGACCGCTTCACAGCGGGAGCACTTCCACCACCGCCCCCGACTCCAGCCCCTCGGTATCCTTGGGTACGGCCACCAGTCCGTCGGCCTCAACCATGGTGCGGATCAAACCCGATTTCCCCAGGAGGGGGTCGGCCCACAACTCCCCGTCACGCAGCGCGAGGCGTACCCGCAGATACTCCTCGCGCCCCTGGGCCGACGCCACGTTGCGGCTCAAGTAGGCCAGACAGCGGGCCGGGGTCCGGGCCATCGCCTGCCCCCCCACATGCAGCAGGAAGGGTTTGACCACCGCCGCAAACACCACCATGGCCGATGTCACGTGACCGGGCAGCCCCCACACGGCCTTGGTGCCGCTGCGGGCCAGGATGGTGGGTTTGCCGGGACTGATGCTGATGCCGTGGACCAGGACCTCGGTATCGGGCAGGGCGCCGAGGATCTCAATGGTGAAATCGCGCGCCCCCACCGAGCTGCCCCCGGAAAGAAGAACCATGTCGCACTCGGCGAGGGCGGCGGCACAGCGCTGCGCCAAGGCCGCGGCGTCGTCGGCGACGATCCCATAGTTCCGAGTGTCTGCGCCGCAGCGGCGGGCCTGCCCCGCCAGGGTGTAGGCGTTCATATCGCGGATCTGGCCGATGCGGGGCGCCGTGCGAATATCCACCACCTCGTCGCCGGTGGAGAGGATACCCACCTGGGGCCGGTGATGCACGTCCACGACCGCCCGCCCCAGGGCGGCCAGCAGCCCCAGCTCCTGGGGCCGCAGGCGGGTTCCGGCAGACAGCACCTCGCTACCGGCGGCCACATCTTCTCCCCGGGAGACCATGTTCTGGCCGGGGGCCACGCTCTTATAGACCTCAATGGTGGTCTCATCCAGCTGATCGGTATGCTCCACCATCACCACTGCGTCGGTGCCGGCGGGCAGCATACCGCCCGTGGCGATCTGCGCCGCCGCACCGGGCTCCACCGAAAGTTCGGTCTCCTCGCCCATGGCCACCGTGCCGGTAACGTCGAGGTAGGCGGGATTCCCCTCAGAGGCGCCGAAGGTGGAGGCCGCCGCCACGGCGAAGCCATCCATGGTCGAGCGCGGGAAGCCGGGGATATCGAGATCGGCGGCGACGGGCGCCGATAGCACCCGCCCCAGGGCGTTCTCGAGCGCAACTGTCTCGCTGGCAGTGACCGCGAAGCGGTTGGTCAGGGCCAGAACGGCCGGCAGATCCATCAGTTTAAAGAACTCTTTCATAGGGCAATCGCTCGCTTCCAGCCATTTCGTTCGTGCAAAATAAGGACGACCGACATGTTCATAGGCGTATCGCCACTGAAATCGGGTCAGGTGTCAGCAGATCTGCTGGAGGGCCAATTGAGGCAGTTGGGCGGCTGCCGGCCGGCCAGGCCGGCCAGGAGATTCTCCGCCGCCAAAGCCGTCATACGGGTCCGGGTTTCCCAGGTGGCGCTGCCCATGTGGGGCAGGAGGACGACGTTGTCGAGTTCCGCCAGACCGGGCGCCAAGGCGGGTTCATTCTCATAGACATCCAGCGCCGCGCCAGCGATCTGGCCGGACCGCAGGGCGCCCACAAGGGCGGTCTCGTCCACAACCGGCCCGCGAGCCGTGTTGATGAGGAAGGCGTTGGACTTCATCCGCGCCAGGGCGGCAGCGTCGATGAGGTGCTGGGTCTCGCGGGTGAGGGGCAGGTGTAGGGTGACGAAATCGGCCCGCTCGAGGAGCGCGTCGAACGAGACGGCCTCCCCTTCGAAGCCCGCCGCCGCATCCTCCGGGAGGGGGCTGCGGCTGTAATAGCAGACGGGCATCTGGAAGCCCGCCGCCCGACGGGCCACGGCCCGACCGATGCGGCCCATGCCGATGATGCCGAGGGTCTTGCCGCTCACCTCCGTGCCCAGAAAATGAAGCGGGGCCCAAAAGCGAAATCGGCCGGCCCGCGTGTAGGCGTCGCCGCTGACCACGTTGCGGCTGATGGCCAGGATGAGGGCCCAGGTGAGCTCGGCGGTGGCCTCGGTGAGCACGCCGGGGGTGTTGCTCACCAGGATGCCGCGCCGGCTGCAGTCGGCCACATCGATGTTATCGTAGCCAACCCCGCAATTGGCCACCATCTTCAGGTTCGGCGCGCGGTCCAGCAGTTCGGCGTCCACCCGGTCGGTGATCATGCAGAGCAACCCGTCCGAGTTCGCCACCTGGTCAAGGAGATCGGCCCGCGCCATGGGGGCGTCATGAAGATTGAGGATGACCTCATGCTGGGCCTCAAGGCGCTCCCGCACCACGTCGGGCAAGCGACCGCTCACCACTATCCGCATACCTCTTCCTCCAGGATCCGATTGAGACAGATTTGGTTTTTCATTGGGGCCATGGTACACTTCGGCGTCATTTGGGACCTCTAAAATACGCTCCGCGGCGCAATAACACAACCCGGAAAGGTTGGTGATGGATGGCGGCGTTACCCGATCTGGACCAAAGAGAATCAGAGTACCTCAAGGCCATGGTGGAAGCGTGCCAGGGTGAGGCCAGTGCCCAGGTCTCCATGTACGACGTGGGGGCGCGTATCGGCTTAGACCGCGATACAGCCTCGCAGGTGTGCCAGGAGCTCATCGGTTTCGGCCTGGTGGAGATCAAGACACTGTCGGGTGGCGTGGGTCTCACCGCCGACGGGCTGACTGGGGGGGTCGGATTGGCCGGCGGCGCTGATGCAGCCGCTCCCCGGCTCAAAGCGGGCCCCATCCTCGACGCGGAAGACCATCAGGCCGTTCTCACCCTATTGGATCAGCTCAAACTGGCGGCCGGCCGGTGGCAGCTGGACTACGAAGCGATGGCGGCCTTTGTGGTCGATATCAAGACCATCGAAACCCAGCTCCTCGCCCCCCAACCCAAGACGGCCGTGGTCAAGGCCGTCTGCGAGAGCCTGGCGACCTGGGTCCGCAGGAACGGGGATCGGGGGGCAGCCGCCAAGATCGACGCCTTCGCCGGCCGCTGAAGAACAGAACCCGCCAATATTTCGAAACCGATTCATGACAACCACCTACGATCGAATCGCCGCAGGCCACCTCGCCGAGATCTTCGCCGCACCCGACAGCGATCTGGCGCGACGCATGGGCGCCGAGGCCTCCGATGCGGGCTACACCTTCGCCGCCTTCGGACAGCGCTGCCGGTTAGCGCCAGAGGGGATCTGGCTCGACGGTGCGCCGGCCAGCGGCGTGCCGGCGCTCCTCATCGCCCTCTATGCCCGCTTCGCCGTCGACGCGGGGGGTGTGGATCTGCCCCTGAAGGCCTTCATCGAACTGCCCGACAGCGCTCCCTATGCCGCCGCCTTTCGCACCCACAGCGAGACCCCCTTGATCCCCCATGTGGATCAAATCTTGGCCCATCGGGAAACAGTGGCGGCGCGATTCGGCGGTCGTCCGGCCCCGCCCGAGATTGGCGGCGACTGGACCATCCTCCTCCAGCCCCTGCCCAAGATCGCCCTTTGCTACGCCTTCTATCTGGCGGACGAGGAGTTTCTGCCGGGGGTTACCTGCCGATTCAGCGCCAACGCCGAGCGATTTCTGCCCACCGACGCCCTGGCCGACGTGGCCGAGTACACCAGCCGGGCCCTGATCCATCTGAGCCAATCGCTCGCGCCGGGTGAATAGGGCACAGCACCGGCATACTAAAGCGAAGCGACCAGGTACCGATCTAAGTTAGATATGGTCGCAGCGCGCCGCTCACCCGTGCTATTCGAAACGATGGAGGGCATTGTGCCTAATGGTATCAAATTAAGAGATGTGTCGAGATGGCGACACCTCATCGGCGTGATCGCATGCGGACTCCTGGGGTTGCAGCTCATGTGGGCCGGCAGTTCGGCCGCCCAAACCGCCACAGAGAGCGATCGTGGGCATACCCTGGTAATCGGACATGTCTCCGAAAACCCGAAGAAGCTCTATCAGCGGCTCAAGCCCATGGCCACCTACACCATCGCCAAAATGGACGATGTGGGCATCCGTCGGTGCGAGGTGCTCATCGCCAAAGACAATCGCCAGATGATCAGCTACCTGCGCCAGGGACGGGTGGACTGGGTCACCGACACCCCCTTTTCGGCCATTCTCTACGAGGAGAAGGCCGGGGCCGAGATCTTGTTGAAAAAATGGAAGAAGGGGGTCGGCGAGTACCACACCGTCCTCTTCTGCCGCAGGGAGAGCGCGATTCAGACCCTACACGACCTGGTGGGCAGAACCATCGCCTTAGAGGATCCGGGGTCCACTTCAGCCTACCTGGTGCCGGCAGCCCTCCTGCTGCGGGAAGGCCTGCAGCTGGCCCTCCTCGCCTCGCCCCGCGAACGGCCCCCGGCCGATATGGTGGGCTACGCCTTCTCCCAGCAGGAGATTAACACCTCCACCTGGGTCTATCGCGGATTGGCGGATGCCGGCGCCTTCAGCAACCTGGACTGGCGCAACGACGACCATTCGTTTCAAACCCATCGGCAGGCGTTTCGCATCTTCCACCGCAGCAAAGCGATTCCCAGGGCCATCGAGCTGGTGCGCGGAGACCTGGATCCGGCGATCAAGTCCCGCTTGAAGGCGATTCTGCTGGCGGCCCCCGCGGATCCCGATGCCGCGGCAGCCCTCAAGGCCTATCAGAAAACCACCAAATTCGAAGCCCTCGATGCCGCGGACCTGGCAGGACTGGCGGAAATCCGCGCGCTCACCCAAATCGTTCAACGAGCAATGGAGTAATCGCGGCCGCCCTCACCCAACGCCGCTTCGCCGCAGCGCCGGGTGAGGGGACCTGCGCGGCGGAATTATCGAAGCAAATGAAGCACAGTCTCCAGTTAAAATTCCTGTTCACCTTTATGCCCCTGATGCTGGCGGTCGTGGTGTTTCTATCGGGCAGCCTCCTCTATCAGTTCCGATCGGCCATGACGGGCCTGCGGGAGGCCAGCACGGTCACCATGTCCGCCGATCTGCTCGAACAGGAGAAAGCCCGCGGCGAGGTCATCATTCGCCTTTTGGCCGAAACCCTCCTCAACCCGCTCTATCACTATGACCTGGCCACCATCGAGGAGCTGCTCAAGGCCACCTTGTCCCAGGAAAATGTGAACCGGGCGTGGGTCTACGACGAGCAGGGCCGGATCATCCACGATGGTTCGGGGGACGTGAACGCCTATGGCACGCTCCTGGAGGACCCGGCGAGCATCACCGCCCTTGGAACCAAAGGGGAGCTGGTATCCACCCTCGACGGCCATCAATTATCCGTATCACTGCCCATCTGGCTGGCCGACAAGCCCCTGGGGGGCGTCAAGATCCGGCTCTCACTGGAGCGCGGAATCCAACACATCGACGCCGTCAACCGCAATTTCGGCCAGATCGTCAGTGAGGCGATCCGCAACAACCTCATCGTGGTGCTGCTGACCACGGCCCTATCACTGCTCATCGTCGTGGTGGTGGTCGCTGTCTTGGCCAGACGCCTCACGCGGCCGGTCAAGGAGCTGGCCGCATCGGTGGCCCAGATCGGCCACGGCCACTACGATGTGGCGCTGATGCCGGCACCCAAGGATGAGATCGGGGATCTGGTGAATGCCTTCAACCAGATGAAGGCCGATCTCAAAGCGAGTACCATCTCTCTGGACCAACTCGAGAAAGAGGTCGCCCACCGGACCCGGGAGATCACCACGGCCAAGGAGAAACTGGAATTCGAAATTGCCGAACGGCGCAACGCCGAAGCCCAACTCAAGCGCTATCAGGGAGAACTGGAGCAACGGGTGGCGGCGCGCACCGCCGACCTGGAGCGTTCCAATGCAGAACTGAAAAAACAGATCGACGAGCGGCGCAAGGCGGAGGCAGAGCGCCGCAGCGTGACGGCGGCCCTCCAGCGCGCCCAGAAGATGGAGGCCATCGGCCAGCTGGCCGCCGGCGTGGCCCACGACCTGAACAATATTCTATCGGGCATCTCCAGCTACCCCGACCTGCTCATCATGAAGCTGCCCCCTGACAGTCACCTGATCAAGCCCCTCACCACCATTAAGAAGAGCGGCCAGAAAGCGGCGGCCATTGTCCAGGATCTGCTCACCCTGGCGCGCCGCGGGATCCCCATAGAGCAGGTCATCGACCTGAGGGAGATCGTCAGCGAGTATCTGGCCAGTCCCGAACAGCAAAAATTGGCCGCTCGCTATCCAGCGGTTCGACTGGAAACCCGCTTTGAGGCAGACCTGAGCCACATCAAAGGCTCCCCCATCCATCTCTTTAAATCCGTCATGAACCTGGTGGCCAACGCCAGCGAAGCCATGCCCGAGGGCGGCGCCCTGCGGATCGGCCTCGCCAACGTCACCATCGACCAGCCCGTTACCGGATATGAGAACCTGGCCGAGGGCAAGTATGTCAGGCTCAGCGTGGCCGACGAGGGGGTCGGCATCTCGGAGGCCGATCTCGATCGGATCTTCGAGCCCTTCTACTCCAGCAAAAAGATGGGCCGCAGCGGCACCGGGCTGGGCATGGCCATCGTCTGGGGGACGGTGAAGGATCACGGCGGCCACATCGACGTCCAGAGTGCCGTCGGTAGCGGCACCACCTTCAATCTCTACTTCCCCAAAACCGACGCAAAGCCGGTGGCCGAGGAGACGACATTCGATATCGGCGCCTACCGGGGCGGTGCCGAATTGATTCTGGTGGTCGACGACGTGGCGATCCAGCGCGAAATCGCCTGCCAGATGGTGGATAGCCTGGGCTATGCGTGTCGCTGCGTCACCTCGGGGGAGGAGGCCGTCGCCTACCTGCAGGCGCACACGGCGGATCTGGTGCTGCTCGACATGATCATGACGCCGGGAATGGACGGATTGGACACCTATCGGCAGATCGTCGCCCTACACCCCGGCCAGAAAGCCATCATCGCCAGCGGCTACTCCGAATCGGACCGCATTCGGGAAGCCCAGGCCCTCGGCGCCGGCGCCTATATCAAAAAACCCTACTTCATCGATCAGCTCGCCAAAACCATCCAGGCGGTTCTGCGCGGCTAGGCGACCGCATGGCCAGCGGGGCTGTTTGCGGGAACAACTGCGGGGATCGGTGGCCTGCGGCGTCTCAGGTCGCGCGGCCGCCGCTTCTGAGCAGCAGCCAGTAAGGCGCCGTGCTGACGGGTTCCACGAAGCGCGCCACCGTCCGGTAGCCCAGACGATGGTAGAAGGGAAGGCTGCGGGCGGCGAAGGTCTCCGCATAGGTGGGGATGCCCAGGGCATCGGTTCGGGTGAGGGTCTCGTGCACCAGGGCGGCCCCGAGGCCTTGCCCCTGATAGGCCGGTCGGATGCCAAGGATGGAGAGGTACCAGGTATCCGCCGGGATGTGAGGCTGTGCCTTTGCCGCCATGTAATCGACGATGGCCCCGTAGGTGGCCGCGCTTTTGCGCCCCAAGTGCTCTCTCAGGAAGGCGATCTTCTCGCGGTGCTGCCGCGCCGTGAGGGCGGCATCCAGCGGTTTCGTCCACACCGATGCCCCTCCCCCGGAAGCTTGTGAAAGGTGCAGGGCGCCAAGGTTCTCCGCTTCCACCATGGCGTAATCCATGTAGCGGATCATCGCTTCGCGGGGCGTGCCCTTGGTGACGGACGCTTCCATGATGACATAGAAGACATCTTCCCGGAGGGCCAGGTAGAGGGCCTCGGCATAAGGCCGGTAGCTGAAGTCGTATCCCATGTTTTCCCGCCAAATGGCCTGATGGGGTTCTCGCTGGTCGCCGTTTCGCTGGCGCGCGGCCTCACGCTTCGCAGAGCGCTTTGATCTTCTCGAGGGCCTTGGGCCAGCACTCGTCGAACATCTCGACGAAGGCGCTGTGGGTGGCCATTTCAATGGTCAATTGGGTGACGCCCTCCGCTTCGGACAGCAGATAGGTTTCGGTCGTCCCGATCCACTGGCGGGCCGCCTCGCTGGTCGTGTCCACCTCGCCCGCTTGGGTCACCATGGCCACGTGCCGGGCACGGATGCAGCGGTGGGGATCGACGACATCCAGGACCGCCTCGGTGCCCCCCATGTTGGGATCGACGAAGCGGACCGTCGCACCCTGCTCCCAGGTCCCCTCGAGGCGTGAGTCAGGAGAGAAGGCGCTCACCCATTGGGCATAGGTGTCCGGCGCCAGCATGGTGTCCCAGACATGGGAACGCGCTGCGTCGATGCGGATCGAATAGCGGAGTGTCTGCAGCATGACCACCTCCAGGGTTGGGCAGTGGATGGATGGATCTTCAGGGGGTCAGGATCGGAAGTGTTGCCGCTCGGCCGGGCGACGGCTGCCGCCGCGGCACGTTCAGGGACCCGACGTCGAAGACCGTTTGCAAAGAATAGGTCATGGAATCTCGTTTGGCAAAGTGACGCCGATCGAGGCGGGTGGCATAGGGGAAACACCACCGCCGCCGGAACCGTTCCGGCGGCGGTTACCTGGGTCTCAGCGGGGAGGTCAGCGCACGCTAGGCAAGCAGTTCCTCGGCTTTGGCGACCACGTTGGCGACGGTGAAACCGAGATTCTCCAGCACGGTGCCGCCCGGGGCCGAAGCACCGAAACGGTCAATGCCGATGACGGCGCCGGCGTCGCCCACATAGCGTTCCCAGCCCAGCGAGCTGCCGGCCTCGATGGCCAAGCGGGCCCTTATCTCGGGCGGCAGAACGGTATGGCGGTAGCTTTCGGAACGCTCCTGGAAAATATCCCAACTGGGCATATTGACCACCCGCGCGGGGATATCCTTGGCAGCCAACTCGGCCTGGGCGGCCAGCGCCAGGTGTACTTCGGCGCCGCTGGCGATGAGGATCAGTTTGGGACTGCCCTCACAGTCGCTGAGCACATAACCGCCGCGCGCCACGCCGTCGGCGACACGCTCAGCGGCCAGGATGGGCAGTTTCTGGCGACTGAGGATGAGGGCCACCGGCCGGTTGGTGGTCTGAATCGCCTGACGCCAGGCCTCGGCGGTCTCGTTGGCGTCGGCCGGCCGGATGACGGTCAGCCCGGGGATGGCGCGCAGGGAGAGCAGATGCTCCACCGGCTGGTGGGTCGGGCCGTCCTCCCCCACGGCAACGCTGTCGTGCGTAAAGACATAGATCAGCGGCAGATGCATCAGAGTGGCCACCCGAATGGCGGGGCGCATGTAATCGGCAAACACCAGAAAGGTGCCGCCGTAGGGCCGCACCCCGTTATGGAGAAACATGCCTGACATGATGGCGGCCATGGCGTGTTCACGCACGCCGAAGCGGATGTTGCGCCCGGCGTAGTTGTCCCGCTGAAACTCGGGAAGGCCGTTCAGGAAGGTTTTGTTGGAGGGTGCCAGGTCGGCGCTGCCGCCGATCAGGGTGGGGAGCCGGGCGGCAATCCCATTGAGCACCTGGCCCGATGCGGCGCGGGTGGCCAGCGGGCCGTCGCTCTCCTGATAGGTGGGCACGTCATCGGCCCAGTCGGCGGGCAGGAAGCCACTCAGGGCGTCCACCAGCTGGTTGGCCAACTCGGGGTGGGCCCCCTTGTAGGCGTCGAAGCGGGCCTGCCACTCGGCCTCGGCGGCGGCCCCCTTGCTGCCGACCCGACCGAAGTGCTCGCGCACCGCATCGGCCACGCAGAAGGTCGCGTCGGACGGGCAGCCCAGGCACTCCTTGGTCAGACACACCTCCTCCTGCCCGAGGGGGGCGCCGTGGGCATCGGCGGTGTCCTGCTTATTGGGGCTGCCGAAGGCGATGTGGGTGCGCAGCTTGATGAGGGTGGGCCGCTGGGTTTCCTGGCGGGCCGCCACGAGGGCCTGCTGGATGGCGGCCAGGTCGTTGCCGTCCCCCTCCACCACGATCACCTGCCACTGGTAGGCTTCGAAGCGTTTGGCCACATCTTCGGTGAAGGCGATCTCGGTGCTGCCTTCGATGGAGATGCGGTTGTCGTCGTAGATGCAGATCAGCCTACCCAGCCCCAGATGGCCGGCCAGGGAGGCGGCCTCGGCGGCCACCCCCTCCATGAGGTCGCCGTCGCCGCACATCACATAGGTGTAGTGATCGACGATTTCGTGCCCGGGTTGATTGAAGCGCGCCGCGAGATGGCGTTCGGCCATGGCCATGCCGACGGCGTTGGCCACTCCCTGGCCGAGAGGGCCGGTGGTGGTTTCCACGCCGGGGGTATGGGCGTATTCGGGGTGCCCCGGGGTGCGGCTGCCCCATTGGCGGAACTGCTTGAGATCCTCCATGGAGAGATCGTAACCGCAAAGATGGAGTAGACTATATAGCAAGGCGGAGGCATGCCCGCCCGAAAGGACAAAGCGGTCCCGGTCGGGCCAATCCGGATTGGCCGGGTTGTGGTTCATCTCCCGGGTCCACAGCACATAACCGGCCGCCGCGAGCCCCATGGGAGCACCGGGATGACCGGAGTTGGCCGCTTGGACGGCATCCATGGCCAGGGTCCGGATGGTGTTGACGCAAGTGGTGTCGAGGGCCCCAGGTTGGTCGGTCATGTCAATCTCTCCTGTTGTGCAATGAGGTGATACGCCAAAGATGGCCGCCAGGCCGCCGTGCAGCGGTGATACAATGGATCGTAGGTGGATGCAAGCGCTTTGCCCCGCAACGGGCGGCGGCGGCGCGGCGCGATTTTACCTTGATTCTGCGAATGGCGCTGTATTATATTTTTGGCGATTTTTAATCGACATTATGCCCGAAGATTCAGACCTGCATCTCACCATCAGCGCCCCGCCGGGCGCCCATCCCTAAACAGGACGAACAGATTGATACCCGGTTTTGAGAAAATTGTGGAAGATCGCATCCGCAAAGCCCAGCGGGAGGGCGCCTTCAACGACCTCGACGGCAGCGGCCGGCCTCTGGATCTGGCAGAGGACAGCCACATTCCGCCGGATCTGCGCCTGGCCCACAAGATTTTAAAAAATGCCGATTGCCTGCCGCCGGAGATCGAACTCAAAAAAGAGATTCAGCGCACCGAGGAGCTGCTTGGCGGTATGACGGACACGGCCGAGAAACACCGTATTCTGAAAAAATTAAACTTCCTCATCCTCAAGCTCAACAACCATCGCCAGGGCGATATCTCGCGCGAACTGCCCCAGCGCTACCTGGGCGAGGTGGTTGATCGCATGAGCGCAACACCGCGCAAATAGAGCTTCAGCGGAAAGCAAAGATCCTCAATGTTCAAGCGACAGAAACCGAAGAAAGAGAGCGACGGCCTGCTCAAGAGCGTCCTCATGGCCTATCTGGTGCTGGCCCTCCACGTGCTGGTCATCGCCATGATCTGTATTCTGGTGATCTTCTTCCGCGGAATCGTCAACTACATGCTGTGGATCTTCCTGGCGATCACCCTGCTCATCCTCGCTTCCGGCTATTACTTCTACCGCCGCATGCGGGCGGAGGGCAAGAATCTGCGGGAGATGATGCACTCGCCACTGTTTGCCGGCCGATCGGTGGAGGTCAGCTTCATGGGGGGCTTTGCCAGCATCCGGCTCAATCAGCAGGGCGATCCGCTGCCGCCGGCCATCGCGGCGACGCCGGCCCAAATGCAGCTGGAGGACCCGGAAACCCAGCGCATTCGCCAGCTGACGGAGTTGGCCGGCCTGCTGGAGAGGGACCTGATATCGCGGGAGGAGTACGACACCGCCAAGCAGCAGCTCCTCAAGCCCAGTCCCTGAGCGTCCTTCCGGTGATCCGGCACCGGCGATCGCCGTAGGCCCGGCCTGGGCCCGAACGATGGCGGGATCCACATGGCGCACCGCCACATGGCGCACCGCCACATGGCACCGCATCCCGGTGCCCTCGCCGTCGAGGGCCTGCCGCTCCGTCGGCAACCACCAGCGTCGACGCACCACCGACCACTAAGCGCACACCACACATAACGCATAACGTACCACGCACCACGCCCCGAAAGGAGTGTTTTCATGGCCAAACTCAACCTTGCCTTGATCGCCGGCGGCATCTCCTCGGAACGTGAAGTTTCCCTCAGCAGCGGGGACCAGGTGTACGCCGCCCTGGACAAATCCAAGTACACCATCCATCGCTACGATCCCCAATCAGATCTGAAACAGCTGGTGGCCGACGCGGAGGGTCTCGACGTGGCCCTGATCATCCTCCATGGGCCCTACGGTGAAGACGGCACCGTCCAGGGGCTCCTGGACCTTTTGGGCATCCCCTATCAGGGGGCCGGCGTGCTGGGCAGCGCCCTGGCGATGAACAAATTGGTGACCAAGCAACTTTACGCCGCAGCCGGCCTGCCGACGGCAGCGCATGTCATTCTACAAGCCGGCCAACCAGCAGAGGAGTCCGATGTGGTGGCGCGTCTGGGGCTGCCGGTGGTCATCAAGCCGGTGGAAGCCGGTTCGAGTATCGGCATGGCCATCGTCGAACAGCAATCCGACCTGGGACCGGCACTGGAAACGGCCTTCTCCCACGGTGACACCGTTATGGTGGAAGCCTACAAAAAGGGAATCGAAATCACGGCCGGGGTCCTGGGCAATGCAGAGCTCACCGCCCTGCCCCTCATCGAGATCATTCCCGACAAAAGCCATACCTTCTTCGACTACACCGCCAAATATACCGCCGGCGTGACGGAGGAGATCTGCCCGGCCCGCATCTCGGAAGCGCTGACGGAGAAGGCCCAATCCTACGCGTTGGCCGCTCACCGGGCGCTCCAGCTCAGCGGCTACAGCCGGACCGACATGATTCTGGTCGAGGATGAGTTCTATCTTCTGGAGACCAACACCATTCCGGGCATGACGGGCACCAGCCTCTTCCCCCAGGCGGCGGCCAAGGCCGGCCTGCCCTTCAGCGAATTGCTCGACCGTCTCATCGAACTGGGCATCGAGGCCAAACGTAAACAATAAGCCCGGTTCCGGACAGCCACGCGCCGATCCAGATCGGCCGACAGCAAATGGTAAGGCCGTACCCGTATTCATAGATGCGCTGATCAAGCGATATCCAGATTGCCAAAGAAAGGAAGGTCGTTCATGAAGGTACTCGTCGTTGGTGGTGGCGGCAGGGAACACGCCCTGGTATGGAAGATCGCTCAGAGCCCCAAAGTCAAGAAGGTTTTCTGCGCCCCGGGCAACGCCGGGATCGCCCAGCTGGCCACCTGCGTCCCCATCTCTGCGGATGCGATCGATCAGCTGGTGGACTTTGCCGTACAGGAGCATATCGACCTCACGGTGATCGGCCCGGAAGACCCGCTCTCCATGGGAATCGTCGACCGCTTCGAGGAGAAGGGCTTACGGGTCTTCGGCGCTTCGGCCGAGGCCGCCCAATTGGAGGCGAGCAAGAGCTTCGCCAAACGCATCATGAACAAATACGGGGTTCCCACCGCCCAGGGGGAGACCTTCACCAGCCACACCAAGGCGCGCCAGTACGTGCAGAAGATGGGGGCCCCCATCGTGGTCAAGGCCGATGGCCTGGCAGCCGGCAAGGGCGTCCTTGTCTGCGCCACGGTCAAGCAGGCCCTGGACGCCCTGAACGAGATCATGGTTCAGAAGGCCTTTGGCGACGCCGGCCAAAAGGTGGTCGTGGAGGAGTGTCTGGTGGGCGAGGAAGCCTCCTTCTTGGCCTTCACCGACGGCAAGACCATCCTGCCCCTGCCCAGTTCCCAGGATCACAAGCCCGTCTACGATGACGACAAGGGCCTCAACACCGGCGGGATGGGGGCCTATTCACCGGCCCCCATCGTGGACGCACACCTCCATCAACGCATCATGAAGGAGGTGATGGCGCCCACCGTTAAGGGCATGGCGGCCGAGGGACATCCCTACAAGGGTGTCCTTTACGCCGGCCTGATGATCGACCGCGATAAAATCAAGGTGCTCGAATTCAACGGCCGCTTCGGCGATCCCGAATGCCAACCCCTGCTCATGCGCCTCAAGAGCGACCTGGTGCCCGTCATTGAAGCGGTGGTGGACGAACGGCTCGATCAGTGCACCCTCGACATCGACCCGCGCGCGACCGTCTGCGTGGTGATGGCCGCCGGCGGCTATCCCAAGGCATACAAGAAGGGCCACGCCATCAGCGGGCTCGACAAGGTCAAACGGATGAAGGACGTGGTGGTCTTTCACGCCGGCACGGCCCTGAAAGGCAAGCAGGTGGTGGCCAGCGGCGGACGCGTCCTGGGCGTCACCGCCCTGGGCGACACGGTGGACAAAGCGATCGACAAGGCCTACCAGGCGGTGGCCAAGATCAAATGGACAAAAGTCCACTACCGCACCGACATCGGCCGCAAGGCCCTGGTGCGCATGTCGCGCACCCCCAAGGTGGGGGTCGTCATGGGCAGCGACTCCGACCTGCCGGTGATGGAGGCCGCCGTGGGGATCTTCAAGAAATTTGACATCCCCTTCGAGATGACCGTGGCATCGGCCCACCGCTCCCCGGCACGGGCCGCCGCCTGGGCGGAGAGCGCCCGTGACCGCGGCCTGGCCGTCATCATCGCCGGCGCCGGCCACGCCGCCCATCTGGCCGGCGTGCTGGCCGCCCACACCACCGTGCCCGTCATCGGCGTGCCCATCGACAGCTCCTGTCTCCAGGGGCTGGACAGTCTGCTGGCCACCGTCCAGATGCCGCCCGGCATCCCCGTGGCCACCATGGCCTTGGGCAAATCGGGCGCCAAAAACGCCGCCATCTTCGCCGTCCAGATCCTGGCCCAGAGCGATCCCACGCTGGCCGAAGAGCTCGTCCGCTTCAAAGCCGACATGGCCGCCGAAGTGGAGCGCAAGGCCGCCAAGCTCAGTGACTACCGCTAAACGCCTCTTCATCCAGGCCGGGTCCACGGATGCCGTGGACCCGGCCCTGGTTCGGGCCGCCGCCGAGATCATCCGCCAGGGCGGTGTCGTGGTCTGCCCCACCAGCGGCCTCTACGGACTGGCCGCCGATCCCTTTCAACCCGCCGCCGTCCAACGCATCTTCGAGATCAAAGGGCGCCCCGCCCACATGCCGCTGCTGGTGCTTATACACGACCGCCACATGCTGCCGCGTCTGACCACCGCGGTCCCGCCCGTGGCCAAGCGCCTCATGCACCGATTCTGGCCCGGCGGCCTGACCCTGATCCTGCCCGCCCACCCGGACCTACCGGCGCCCCTCACCGGAGGCGGCGCCACGGTCGGCATCCGCCTGACCGCCCACCCCGTGGCCCGCGCCCTGGCCAAAGCGGCCGGCGGCGTGATCACCGGCACCAGCGCCAACCCCAGCGGTAAAGCGGGCTGCAGCCGCATCGACAACCTCGATGGCACTGTGGCCGCCGCCGTGGACCTCATCCTCGATGCCGGCGCCCTTGCCGGGGGGCCCGGATCCAGCGTTGTGGACTGCACCGCGACGCCGCCCCAAGTGCTGCGCGAAGGGGCTGTTCGCACCGCGAACCTCACGCCCCTCATCAACGAGCAACCGGTTGACAACTCAGGATGATTTTTTTATACAAGGCCACCTCTCCAAATGCCGGGGTGGTGAAACTGGTAGACGCACTGGACTCAAAATCCAGCGGGCTTTGGCCCATGCGGGTTCGATTCCCGCCCCCGGCACCATCCCATCAAGGAACTACGGTAGGTGCCTTTCTAAAACGGCTATTGAAGAACGTTTAAGGAAGGTAGTTGCGATAAGGCCGCATCGGAAGAAGCATTTCCGAGCAGGCCTTTTTTGGTGTTTGGGGTGGGAGGTTGTGCGGTAAGTTGCGTGGCCATCATTTCGACGAAACAATCTCAGATCTCCACAAGACTGCCTTCTCATTTCTTCACCTCATTTGCTTCGTGCTGATGCCCAACTCCAGCGAACAGATCCTCCACGGCGGTCGTGGGCCTGGCCTTGGTATCCTTGGCACCCCACACATATCGCGCAATTGCTGCAACGATGCGATGACGGGCTGCCGCCAACATCTCCTCACAATATCTCCCCTCGTTAGAATCATGCACGCGGATTGATTTTCAGCCGGAGTGCCTGCTTTGAATCGGATGCGGTCACCTAAGTTTTCTGCTTCGCGTTCATCTGGCGTAAAAGAAGCTGCTCAATTTCTTGGATGAGCGCTTCCGCTTTGCCCGCAGGTATCGTTGTGGCAGCGGCCAAGCTGTGGCAGGCATCGGCAAAGCCGCCCAGGCGTCGGGTGGCCTCCGGGAGAAAGGTATCGAGTCCGGGGGTTCGACCGGCGCGGATCTCCCTGCACAGCGCGGTTGACACCCGCATGGAGATTTTGACTTGGTCCAGGGCCACCGGCCCGAAGCCCGGAACCTCGTTGGGGATCGTCTGAAATGCGGCAATGAACTTACGCGGGTCAAAGGGGTCATTCTCCTTGCAGTGATCACAGAAGACCCCGATCATTTTGACGCCCATGGGGACAAATCGGTTCCCGACGTGGAACCACTGCAGGTGAGCGGTGGTGTTCAAGCCCCCTTGTTTCAGCCGTTTAATCTCCTGCGCGAACAGCCGCGATCTTAACTTCTGCAACTTCCCCACCATTAGCTTCGATGCCGGACCGATGCCGTCCATGCAAACACGAATGCCCATCTCCGGCCCGTTCTGGTAATAGCCGACGGCTCCCAAGGTATCCAGGACGGCGGCCAATGCTTGGCAGGTCACTGGTCCTTGGCGCGTTTTGAGGTGGTATCTCTCCCCCCCTGGGTGGGTCTCAATTTCAAGCGTCCCCTGCCCTGACGCCACGCGCGCCACCGCACGGTTGGGGCCGGATAATCGCCCGTCGACGAGAAAACCGTCCCCTACCGCACCCACGGTCGCAATGGGGGCCAGATCCGCATTGGACGGATCCAGTTGGTAAGCAAACAGATAACAGGTCGTCGAGGCCGTGATATCGCGGTCGCCGGTGAGTCCGTACAATTCAGGATCGAGGTTGTGAACCCGGGAATCGGTGGAGGGGAATGCCTTGTGGTGGTCCAGGATGATCACCAGGTTCCGGCCACGGTTCCAATCGGAGATCAGCGGTGCGATGCGGCCGCCAAAATCGGCGAAAACGATCACGCGACCTTCGTCGGACAACACCTTTTGCACCACCATCTGATAGGTCTTTTCCAGGCACAGCCGTTGGACGGTGAATCCCGCCCGTTCAAAGGCCCGGGTCAGCACAGCCCCGGAGGTCAACCCGTCTGCATCGTTGTGATGGAGGAGTTGTAGGGTCTTGTCGGGCCATTTTTTCAGTTCTTCGATGGCAGCGGTCATTGCCGTCCTCAGTTGCTGAGACATGTCGTTTCCTTTCAGCGGGAAGTAACCGTCACCGCCATTGTGAGGGCTCTCGTCCGGCTGGTTCACACGATGCCGTCGCATCGCGAGACGATGCCCCCGTAGGTAACACTTTGGGTTGTAACAACCCGCAAAGGGTGAATCAACTGGGGTACCGCATGGTGGTTGACACGCCCCTGCTCACCAGCATTTTAACAGGGCCTGCGACGCCTGGTGATTGCTGCTATCATATTGTTTTAGTTTGACAAAATAACGCATCAATTGTAGGCTGTTTTTGGCCTTTCCAGAGGGAATTTCCATCTCGCACCTCATTGGCATCACACTTAAGTTTGAAGGGGGGAGACGATGAAAGACACAGTGTTGTTCCGTAGATTGTGCTGGTTAGGATTGGTCGCTGCCGGTGCGTTGGCCCTAATATGCGGCCCGGTATCGGCGGTTGCGGCGGATACGTGCACGAACCGTGGCACTCTGGACGTAAAATATTGTGATGAGAATGGCGATCTGGTGGCCGATACACCGAAAGATCCCAGCCAATGGCTTAATCCGGACACCCTGGTATTTTCCTACACGCCGGTGGAAGATCCGTCCGTGTATGAAAATGTGTTTTCTGAGTTCATGGATTACCTCGCCCAGAAAACCGGCAAAAAGGTCCGTTGGTACGGGGCCGAATCCTACGCGGCCCAGGTGGAGGCCATGCGCTCCGGCCGGCTGCATGTCGCCGGGATCTCCACCGGCCCCACCTGTTTCGGCGTCAACCTGGCCGGCTATGTGCCCTTCTCCATCATGGGCAAGGAGGACGGCACCTTCGGTTACAAGCTGCAGGTCATCACCCATAAAGATACCGATATCAACGCTCTCAAGGATATGAAAGGCCGCAAAATCGCCCACGTCACGCCCTCTTCCAACTCGGGCAACCAGGCCCCGCGGGCATTGTTCAAGGCGCAGGGCGTCGAGCCGGATGTGGATTACAAGGTCAACTACTCCGGAAAGCACGACAATTCGATCATGGGCGTGGCCAACAAGGACTACGATGCCGCCCCCGTCGCATCCAGCGTTCTGGACAGGATGGTCCAGAAAGGGGTCGTCAAGATGGATGACCTGCGGGTTATCTGGGAATCCAAACTGTTTCCCACCACGTCCTACGGATACATTTACAATCTCGACCCGGCCCTGGCCGAAAAGATCGTGGACGCATTTTTGACCTTTGACTGGAAAGGCACCGGCCTCGAGACAGAATTCGGCAAACAGGCCGACCGCTTCATTCCCATCACCTATGAAAACCACTGGTCCGATATCCGCACCATCCAGAAGACAAATGGCGTGGTCTACAGCGATGAGGCCCTGAAGGGGCTCAAGGTCAAGAAGAAGAAATAGGGCCACGCCTTTCGATAGAGGCCACCGGTATGGCAGATTGCCGGTGGTCTTTCTTTCTTGGGATTCGCGACCCGACCGCCAATGACAGGCCCCAAGCGATATGCTGACGATATCAAATCTCCAAAAAGTCTATCCCAACGGTACCAAAGCACTTAACAGCATCAGCTTCACCGTGGACCAGCCCCAGGTCATCGCCATCATCGGCCCCTCGGGGGCGGGCAAGAGCACCCTGATCCGATGCATCAATCGCCTGGTGGAACCCTCCGCCGGGCAAATCATGCTCGACGACGTCAACATCGCGTCGCTTGGCCGGCGCGATCTGCGCAAAGCCCGTCGGCGCATGGGGATGATCTTCCAGGAGTACAACCTGGTGGACCGCCTGACCGTCATGGAGAACCTGCTTTCGGGCCGCCTGGGCTACGTCTCGTTCTGGCGCGCCTGGCGGCGGAACTTCCCACCGGATGATGTCAGGGCGGCCTTCAAGCTGCTCGAGCGCGTCGGGCTCGAGGGATACCAGGATACGCGGGCGGATGCCCTGTCCGGGGGCCAGCGGCAGCGCGTCGGCATTGCGCGGGCGCTGATGCAGGCGCCGGACCTGCTCCTGGTAGACGAGCCCACCGCCAGCCTGGACCCGAAAACCAGCCGCCAGATCATGCGGCTGCTGGTGGAACTGGTGGAGGAGCAGGGCACCCCGGCCCTGGTCAATATCCACGACGTGGCCCTGGCCCAGACCTTTTCCGACCGCATCATCGGTCTGCGTAAGGGGGAAATCGTATTTGAAGGCACCTCCCAGGACGTCACCGAAGATGTGCTGACCGACATCTACGGCGAAGAGGACTGGAGCCTGACCATTCGCAAGGCAAATGGAGAGGATCGGGGCGATGATCAGACGCAGGGCAAGAACAACGGCTATCTTCGCGAGGCAGCCACCGGATGAGCCCATCATTGCCTGACCAAACACCGGCACCGCCACGCTGGAACCGGCTCCGCATGATTGAAAACCCGGCCCTGCGCTACGGCCTCTTGTGCCTGGGCGTGGTTTACATCATCTGGTCCATTGGCGTTCTGGAGATCAACTGGCACCGCATCTCGACAGGCATCCCGCGGGCGGGGAATATGTTTGTCCGGATGGTGCCGCCGGATTTCACTCGCTGGTCCCTCCTCGTCAAAGGCGTCCTCGAAAGCGTCCAGATGGCCCTGGCGGCCAGCTTCTTCGGCATGCTCCTGGCCATTCCACTGGGCATCTGCGGCGCGGTCAACCTGGTGCCCAAGCCGGTGTATTTCGTGGCCCGCACCCTGATCATTCTCTCCCGCACCTTCCACGAGATCATCATCGCCATTTTCTTCGTCAAGATATTCGGTTTCGGCCCGCTTGCCGGGGTCCTCACCCTCATCGTGGCGAGCACCAGTTTTATCTCCAAGATGATCGCGGAGGACATCGAGAATATGACGCCCGGGCAGCTGGAGGCCATCCGGGCCACCGGCGCGAGTTTTCCCCAGCTGTTGCTGTATTGTATCTCCCCCAATGTACTGCCGCGGTTTCTCGGGGTATCCATCTACCGTCTGGATGCCAATGTCCGGCACTCCACCGTCGTTGGGATCGTGGGGGCCGGCGGCATTGGGCAGGTCCTGGCCGCGACCTTCAGCCGGTATGACTACGATTTCAGCCTCGCCATCCTCATGGCCATCGTCTCCCTGGTCTTTCTGGGCGAGTTCTTCTCCAGTTGGGTAAGGGGCTACCTGCGATGACCGTCACCGAACATGCCAAAAAATACCCGCAGGTGTGGCGGCGTTTTTCACCCCGGACCACCCTGATACACTACGCCTGGTACTTGGGTATCGTGGCCGTGGCCGTCTGGTCGGTCAGCAACCTGGATCTGCCGTGGGGCTATTTCTTGGACGCTCACGTTCAGGCGATGGATCTGGCCACACGCATGTTTCCACCGGATCTCGAGTTCTGGGATACCCTCGCCGCACCGCTGCTGGAGACCATCCACATTGCCACCCTGGGCACCATCGTGACCTGCGCCATCGCGTTTCCCATTGCGTTTCTGGCCGCCCGCAACACCACCTTCAATACTGCCACCTGGTTTGTGGGCCGTTTTATCCTCGTCACCTCCCGATCGGTAAACACGGTTGTATGGGGGCTTTTCTTCGTCGCCATCTTCGGACCGGGACCCCTGGCCGGCATTTGGGCGATCGCTTTTCGGTCCATCGGATTCATGGGCAAGCTGGTGGCAGAGGCCATCGAGGAGATCGACGAGGGGGTCGTGGAAGCGATAGAGGCCACCGGCGCCTCCCGCCTCCAAGTGCTCACCTATGGCATCCTGCCCCAGGTGCTGCCGGTGATATACGGCACCGCCGTCTACCGCTGGGACATCAACATCCGCGAATCCACCGTCCTGGGCTTTGTGGGCGCCGGCGGGATCGGCATCCTGCTCTACTCCTCCATCAACCAGTTCCAGTGGCGCGAAGTGTCCCTCATTCTCTGTTCCGTTTTCGGCGTCGTTCTGGTGAGTGAGTTTGTTTCGGCGATGGTACGCCAGCGCATCAGTTAGCGCCGACCAATGACAAATAGAACCTGTTTGAAGGTCCTCCAACCATGCGGGTTCGATTCCCGCACCCGGCACCAATCCCATCCTGGCCAAACCTAGCCATCGGACCGAACGCCATCTATCCGCAACATTTGACACACCAAACGAGACCAAGGTAGGCTTCATATATCTGCAATTGCGCAATACGGAGCGTACGACACATCCTGGCAACGATTTCATCCCAGTTCTGACATTTGTTTCAACAGCTTTTTTACGAGAAGTAAATTTGAAGCGTACTGACTTTGGGTGCTTCGATGAAAAAGATCGAGAGTTTCTTTGAGGTGGTTCTGAATACCGTGAACGATGCTGTCATCGTTATTGACAACGATTTCAGGGTTAATTTTCAAAATAAGATTTTAAATCAACTATATGGTTCGCAGGTCGGAGAATATTGCTATCGGGCGTATCGCGGCCGCACGAAGCCTTGTGAGAACTGTTTGGTCCTCGAAGTCCTCAAAGACGGAAAGAGCAGAAGATGGATAACAGACGTTACCCTGCCCAACGGCGATACCCTCTTGATTGAGGTGAACTCTGCAGCCATTACGGATGCGAATGGAACCATCACCGGGGCTGTTGAGGTATCGCGGGATGTTACCGAGCAAAAAAAAGCGGAAGCAATTCTGAATAAAACGCTTCTTGACAGAAATGAGATACTAAAGCAGCTAAGCCATGAACTTTCCGATGCGATTGGATACGTTAAAACGGTGCTCCCGCAACCCATCACGACGGGACCGGTGGTCACTGACTGGAAGTTTATTCCTTCGCATTCATTGGGAGGCGACACCTTTGGATACCACTGGATAGATGACGATCATTTTGCCATCTATTTGGTGGATGTAAGCGGCCATGGCTGGGCCGCAGCCCTTCTCTCCGTCTCGGTGATTAACGTTTTACGCTCGCAATCATTGCCAGATACGGATTTTCATCAGCCCAATCAGGTATTGTTTTCGCTGAACAATGCGTTTCCAGCGGAGAATAACAATGATCTGTTTTTTACCATCTGGTATGGGGTTTATCATCGTAATTCGCACCAATTGGTGTATGCCAGTGGTGGTCATCCACCAGCGCTATTATTGTCCGGGGCCCGTTCGCCCAATCGTCGACTGGATCAGCTCCGAACGCCGAATTCGGTGATGGGTATTGAACCGGATATCCCCTATCAGAGCAAGATACAGGCGATTGACGGTTCTGCTCGTCTTTACGTTTATTCAGACGGGGTTTATGATATCAAAAAGATTGATGAATCCATCTGGGGGTTTAATGGATTGCTAGAATTTGGCCATCAATCCTTTCAGGTTGACCAGCCCAACCTGGATGGCCTTCTCCGGCATGTACAAGCGATCGCCCTGCAGGTAAGTTTCGATGATGATTTCACAATTCTGGAGGTAGCCTTCGCGTGAACCATTGCCCCTTCCATTGACCCAGCCCCTGGATGCCGCCACCCGTTTCAATTCTTGCGATAACGCCAATCAAGCCTTAAGCGACCGAACAGTCACCTCACCGCTCTGGCCTCACCAAACCCGGAGATGCTGAACGCCTTGACGGCAGAGTGACGGGCAAATAGTGCACAAGGAGAAAAGCGAACACGCATTTTCGGACCCACTCGGAAGGGTGAAGGAAGGCCAGCGACGCACCGAAAGGCGGGCTTTGCCGCACCTGCGGACGAGTGGCGCAAGGGCGGCCGGCGCGTCATAATGTCAAATACTGTAGCGTATCCAACGACGAGATGTTCTGCCAAGCGAGCCTTCGCGTCAACGCTTCCTGGAATTAGGCAATGGACGGTGATCTTGCGCCGGTTGCTGGGGACCATCCCACTCCCATGGTGGGGGGGCTGGCGGGCCGTCGGCTCCCTATTGCAGACAGTGGAACAATCCTGTGCACCAGAGGCAGGCCCCGCAGGGAACCGCGCTGATGTGGCAGTCCTGTTCGAATTCGGCCATCTCGACATAGTCGCACAGGGCCATGCTACAGTCGTAGCAGAAGGGGAAGTCATAGCGCCGGACCGCCTGCCGGAAGGCGGCGAACTCCGGCGCGTTCCAGATGGAGAGCAGGGGCTGGCCGGTGACGCGGCCGAATGACAGCGGCTGTACATGTTTCGCCAGGCCGCCGATGTAGCAGCGGTATTGGTGCCATAAAAAATAGCAGGGATGCACCCGACCGTCCCATGAGATGAAGGCGGCGCCCGCCTCGATGAACTCGCAGCGCCGCGTCTGGGTCGGCACCCGGCTGGGCAGTCGCAGGGCGATCCCCTTCGCGGCGGCGATCTGCTCAGCCTCGGCAAAGGCGTCCTGCACGCGGCCCAGCATCTCCCGGTCGCGCTTGAGCAGCCGCTCCACGTGAAGGGTGATCCCACGTTGCAGCGCCTCGGCCTTCATGCAATTGACGTAGTCCACCAGACCTTGTTGTTCAGGGGTTTTTTGAAACTTCATGAAGATGTCGAAGTAATTGTTCAGATCGATGCCGCGTCGCTCCGCCGCTGCCTGCCACTGCCCGAAGATCTCCTGGGCGCGGTCCGTGTTGGTGTCGAAGGCCGCCGCGTCGACCTGCCCATCGTGATAGGGCAGGAGGTGTGAGACGATGACGAAATCGATGGTGTGGCGCGCGGCCCAGCGCACCAGCGGGGAAAGTTCGCCGATGTTGTGCCGGGTGACCACAAACTCGATCCCCAGGGAGAGCGGTCGGCCCATACGGCGTGCGGCTGCCCGCAGCGCCGCGATCCCGGTCTCCACCGCCGCTCTCTCGCCCCCGGTGCGCATGGCCCGGAAGATATCGGGCGTCACCGCGTCCGCCGAAACACACACCTTGTCCACCCCGGCCGCCACCAGTGCATGGGCCCGACGTGGGGTGAGCAGTTGGCCATTGGTCTGGAATCCCACCCAGGCGCCCGCGGGCAGCTTCGCTTTGGCAACTGCGATGAATCGTTCCAGAGAAGGGTGCAGCAGGGGTTCGCCGATGCCGTTGAGGATCAAGGCCTCGAGCCGTGAGAAGCTGGGGGTGATACGGTCGAAGATGTCACCAGTCATCTCCCCTTCGGCGATGCCGCAACCGGTAGACTGCTTGCAGCACATGGGACAGCTGAGATTGCAGCGGGTCGTCACTTCCACGAAAAGCTTCGATGGAAAATCGTATTGCGCCGGGCTGGCGACGGGGGTCACTTCACGTCGATGGGGGTGGGCTATCGGGTTCATGCATCGGTTTGTAATATGGCAACAGAGCCTTGTCCTTGACCTAAGTCAAGCCTCGGTCCCCAGTGGTCCGAAATCCGCTGCGCCGCGTCCGAGCGGGATTGACCATTGGTAGCATGGCGCGTAGGCGCGAAACCGCCGCAGCCAGGACACCACGCCGCTTTGGCAGACCTTATGCGCCCGTCGGTAACGGGCGGATGACATCCAGGTCCCCGCCGCGCGGGAGTGCCATGGACATCATCCAACCCGTGTTCAAGATGGATTCAGCGGTGACATTAACGGATGGGTCAGGCGAAGATCGTGTCCCACCAGCCGCCGGTGCAGGTGCAGGCGACATCGACCCCGCCGCTTGAATTGCCCCTTTCCACCGTTTTACAGGTGCGACCCAGGAGCCTGTCGAACCATCCACAACTGCCGCCGCAGCGGTAGCCCTTGATGTCAAAATCGGGCCCGACCACGACAACCGTGGTGCAGCCGTTGAGGCCCTTATCGCGCCCTGCCGCTTTGGCCGCGGCAGCGTCAAGATTGGGCTGTATGGTAACGGTCGTGGTTTCCGTAAACGCGGTATTGGTATGGGATTTTTGGGTAGACATGGTAGGCCTCCTACAGTATCGGTTTGATGGAAGCCCATTGTGCCACAATCGTAAGTCCTTTGAAGTGAGGCCGATCTGCCTTTACGCTGGTATTTGTTCACACCTTGCGCGGGCAATGACGGCGACCATACCGCCGGCTTGTAGGAATGCAACCTTCCGGCGCCGAGGCGAACGATAACCTTGGCGGCCATGGTGCCCGAGAAGTGGCGAGGGGGCCATCACACCGGCGGGGATGGTCCCGGCAGCCGCCCTGCGCGCAAGCGATTCGTCGCCCCTGACGACCGGTGTTAGCCATGCTGATGCAGCTGTCCAACAAGATACGCTATATGGTGATAGGGGCCTTGATCGTCCCCTGCTTCGGCCGAATTGCGCTTCACAACACCGGCCATGAGCATGAGTACTACCGCTTTCTCGTGCCCCTCTTCATCGGCGCGGTGGCCGGCTATCTGATCGGCCTGATGAAAGACAGGTGGATGGCGCTCAACGACGACCTCATCCAGACCAATGCCGACCTAGAGGCGAAGATCAGGGCCCAGAAAGAGACGGAGGCAGCGCTGCAGGAGAGTGAGGCGAGATACCGCAGCCTGTTCGACAACAACCACTCCGCCATGCTGCTGGTGCATCCCGAGACCGCCGCCATTGTCGACGCCAACCCGGCCGCCGTCGCCTATTATGGTTGGGCGCGGGAGGTGTTTCGGCAAAAGCGGCTGACGGAATTCACCCCGCTCGTCAGAGACGAGATCCGCGACATCATGGCATCTGCGAAGCGGGAAGAGCAGCAGCGGTTTATCGCGGCGCAAACGTTGGCGAGTGGTGAGCGACGCG
>JASJCL010000032.1 GCA_030066015.1 Desulfosarcinaceae bacterium
ACACGCTTCTCGAAAACCGGGTCGGTGAGGAGTCTGAATCCGTCGATGTTGATCATCAGGGAGCTGTGCCCCAGCCAGGTGGCCCGCAACTGGTTGTCGCCCCTGTGATTGAAATGCGCCAGCTCCACGGGGCGTGAAGGGAGCTCGCTTTTCGGTGTGCGGCTGTTCTGGGTGAAGAGAAATGACCAGGTGGTGGCTACGGTGTCGGAAATGGACATAATGGGTCGACCTCCTCTTAGCTGCGTGACGCGCTGGTGGCCCTTGTCGGCGATCAATGCGCTTTCCCTGGATGCCCAGGCACCGGAACGGATGCAGTGGGTGAGCAGCAGGGCGCAGACGACACTGACCAGGATAAGGGGGATGATGGTTTTCATTTTGGGCGCTCTTTGGCGATATATAAGTGAATGATCATTTATGGTTAGGATAAAATTTTTTCGTCTTGGGATGATCTACAGCTTAATGGCGTCCCACGCCATGGTGAAGGCATCCTCGATGTTCTTGTCCGTCATCTCGAACCCCTGACAAAGACGCGGATTGGCCAATACCATGACCGGGTGCCAGATGAAGACCTTCAGAATGTCCCGATCGACATCCTTGATGATCTTCTCGGCGATCCCTCGCTGGATCACCTGGGCGAGTGGCTCGAAAAAGCGCTCCAGCCTGGCATGGTCCACCTGGTCCGTGTAGGGAGAATTGCTGAATTGTTCCATATATCGAAAATAATCCAGGTGGTTGGAAATATGTTCGAAAAGATTGCGCCACACGATTTGCAGGGTGTCGCGGATGGGTCGGCCCTCGTCGAAGTCCCGCAGAACCACCTGGCTCAGCTCTCGCTTGATCTCCACGTAGGTGGATACCAGGAGGGCCTCCTTGTTCTCGTAGTAGACATAGAGGGTTGCCGGAGAGACCTTGGCCTCCTTGGCGATCTTCGAGACGCTGCTGGCGGCGAAGCCGATCTCGTTGACCAGTTTGACCGTGGCGCCGAAGAGGGCCGCAATCTTGTCGTCATCCTTGGTTCTCATGGTGGCTAAAATAAACGTTCATTCATTTATAGTCAAGCGATTTTTTCACCTTCGCGCGGCTGCCGGCCGCTTGATTTTGGGCCCGGCAGTTATAGTTTTTTACCAAACCGCTTGAACGCTTACTTTCTGTGAGGTGGCATGAAGGTCTTCCGAAACCTTGGGGTTGCAGCCGCGATGATCTGCATCTTGTCTATCGGGGGCACCACGGCGGCCCTCGGAGCCGCTATCGTCGCCGTGGACCGGCATCTCGTGCGGTATGCCTCGGGAGTGGTCTACGATACGGAATCCGGACTCGAGTGGTACGCGGGACCGGATCGGGGGATGAGCTGGCTGGAGGCCAGCCGCTGGGTGACGGCCCTTGGCATTGCCGGGGGCGGATGGCGGATGCCGACCCGTCGTGAGGTGAAAACCCTCCACTACATCGGTGACGGGATCAACAACATGACCCACCTGCTCTACTCGACCGGGTACTGGATCTGGGCCGGGCGGGAGCCTTCATCCGCATCCCGCTGGATCTTCAGTTACAGCTACGGGGGAGAGGGCTGGCACGGCGAGGCACCGCCCGACGGCGGTCGTGCGCTGGCGGTTCGCCCCCGGAGGGGGCCCCATCCCTGAAGGGATCACAACCGCCATCCCCAGAATTCCAGGAACGACTCGAAATGCCACATGTTGGAGGCGTCCCGGTTCCACGGCTTGAGGCTGGTGTAGAAGGGATTGTCGGTTTCGGCCGGATCGGCGTAGGCTTTGTCGGTGCCGACGAAAAGGTCGAGACTGGCCCAGCTGAGGAGCAGGGTTTCCCAGAACTTCACCGAGCCTTTGACATGACCCTTGAGGAACCCCTCCTTGTGATAGAGGCTCGTGGTGCGGCCGTTGAGGGGAAGGCGCTCCAGTTCCGCCACCGGAACCAGTGCCGTGGGCCGCAGATCGTAGCCGTCGCCCGCTGTCGGCACCCCGTCGGCGACGACCCGCAGATCCATGACCCGGTGCACCTCGGGCCGCAGGGACACCAGGAGGCGGGGGCTCTCCATTCCGCTCAGATCCAGGCGGGCGGGCAGTCTCTCACCATACTTCTTGAGAACCCCCTCCGGCCAGTTGTCGGGGTAGTGCGCTTCCGGCAGGTGGGAGGTGGGCGTGAAGGCCATATAGCAGCCGCAGGTGTGTACGGTGGTGAAGAGGACCGGACGCTCGGCCGCATCCAGGGTCACCACCACCATGAGCCCCACGTTGCGGCCGGCGGTCAGATTGAAGGGCAGCAGGTTGAAGGGAATGGCGGCAAAGTGGATGCGGTAGATGAGGTTGGTGTAGCTGCCCCGAGCGGTGGTGAACTGTCGCACCTGGGTGTAGATGGTGGGCTTGTCGGGGTCGATGGTGATCCTCTCCCGACCGTAGTTGTCGTAGCCGGCGGTGGGCGTGCCGATGCGGTTGTAGGGCTTCTCGCTGCCGTGGGCGACGAAAAGGGGCGCGTGGCGCCACAAGACCTCATCGCCGCCCGCTTCCGTCCGAGGCGTGTAGAGGGCCAGGCGCTCCTCCTCCGGCAGGGGCCAGTGGTGGGCGCAGCCGGTCATAAGCGCCATGGCCAGCAGTAGGACGAGGAGGAACCATAAGGATTTCGGGTGTCGGTTGGGCATCACTTCCTCCTTTTCGCTTCGGTATGGTTCCGCGGGGCCTAATCCGGCGCTGGGGGTGGGTGACATCCCGCCGTCCGATTGGCATCGGGCGCCATCTGCTCGAACACCTCGCGGGCGTGGTAGGAACTGCGAACGAAGGGGCCGCTGGCCACCTGGTCGAAACCCAGCGCTTCGGCGTGGGCGCCGAGCTCCGCGAACGTTTCGGGCGGAACGTAGCGTGCCACGGGCAGGTGCGCTTTGGTGGGCTGCAAGTACTGGCCCAGGGTGAGGATCCGGCAGCCGGTGGCGTGGATGTCGGCAATGGTGGCCTCTATTTCATCACGGGTCTCTCCCAGCCCGAGCATGAGTCCCGACTTGGCCGGGATGCCGGCGGGATGCCGCGCCACACGCGTCAGCAGGGTCAGGGAACGCTGGTAGCTCGCCTGGGGCCGCACGCTGGCGTAGAGACGGGGAACGGTCTCCACATTGTGGTTGAGAACCTGCGGTTTGGCGGCGATCACCGTTTCCAGCGCCTGGGCATCTCCCTGGAGATCGGGGATGAGCACCTCCACCTTGACGCCCGCTATCGCTTGATGCAACGCCGCGATGGTGGCGGCGAAGTGGGCGGCGCCGCCATCGGGCAGATCGTCCCGGGTCACCGAGGTCACCACCACATAGCGCAGCCCCAAGGCGGCCGCTGCCGCGGCGACCCGCTCCGGTTCCTCCGGGTCGAGGGGGGCCTGGGGGCCGAAGTCGACGTTACAAAAACGGCAGTTGCGGGTGCAGCGATCCCCCATAATGAGGAAAGTGGCCGTGCGGCTGGAGAAGCACTCGAACTGATTGGGGCAGGCGGCCTCCTGGCAGACGGTGTGGAGCCGACCTTGGCGAATCAGACCGCGCACCCGCTCATACTCCGGGCCGCTGGGCAGCTTGCGCCTGAGCCAGCGGGGTTTGCGGGACCTTTTCTCTGTGGTCGTGGATGTCATGGCGACCTTTCGTTGGCGGGCAATGTAGCGCTAAACGTAAGCGTGTTTACGGAAAAGTCGAGCGTCCCCACCGCAGCTGGCAATCGTGGCGTCCTTTCTGCGGGGAGGCCGCTGCGTCCGCTTCGGTTGGACGCAGCGGTGATTTACCGAATCCACCAACAGCTTGCCCCCGATGCAGCGGTTCGCACCGGGGGCAAGTTGTTCATGTCGTCAACTGATCTACAGTTACACTAGCCGCATAGACACGGTTTGCGTGCGGCCAGGGTCTCGTCCAGGCGGCCCAGCTTGGGGTTGCGGGGCGCCTGGTGGAGCAGGTCGGGATGCTCCCGCGCCTCCTCGGCGATGGCCCGCATCGCCGCGATAAAGCGGTCCAGGGTCTCCTTGTTCTCCGATTCAGTGGGTTCGATCATGATGGCACCGTGGACCACCAGGGGGAAGTAGACCGTTGGTGGATGGAAGCCGTAGTCCATGAGGCGTTTGGCCATATCCAGGGTGGCCACCTTGTGCTGCTCCTGATACTTGTCGGTGAAGACGCACTCGTGCATACAGACGCGGTCGAAGGGCAGGTGGAAGACCTCCTTGAGGCTCTCCTTGATGTAGTTGGCGTTGAGCACGGCCAGCTGGCTGGCCTTCTTGAGAAAGGGCCCCATGCTGAGGACGTAGCTGTACGCCCGCACCAGAACGCCGAAGTTGCCGTAGAAGGCATGGACTTTGCCAACGCTCTGGGGATAGTCCTCGTCCCACCGGTAGGTGTCGCCCTCTTTGACCACCCGCGGCACGGGCAGGAAGGGACGCAGGGCCTCGGTGACGCATACCGGCCCGGCGCCGGGACCGCCGCCGCCGTGGGGCGTAGAGAAGGTCTTGTGCAGGTTGAGGTGCAGAACGTCCACGCCGACGTCGGCCATGTTGACGATGCCCATGACGGCATTCATGTTGGCCCCGTCGCCGTAGATGAGGCCGCCCTTGGCATGGATCACCTCGGCCACCTCCTTGATGTTGTTTTCGAAGAGGCCCAAGGTATTGGGGTTGGTGATCATGATCCCGGCGGTGTCCTCGTCCATGAGCTCGTCCACCATCTCCGGGGTGAGGATGCCGTCCTCACCCGAGGCCAGGGGAATCGACTTGAAGCCGCACAGGGCGGCGCTGGCCGGGTTTGTGCCATGGGCGGTGTCGGGAATGAGGACCTTGTGGCGCGGCTTGCCTTGGGCCTTGTGGTAGGCGGCGAAGATCAACATGCCGGTCAGTTCGCCGTGGGAGCCCGCCGCTGGCTGCAGGCTGATGGCCGGCAGTCCGGTTACCTCGGCCAGGTAGCGCTCCAGGTCGTAGAGCAGTTTGAGGGCTCCCTGGCTGAGGCTTTCGGGCAGCAGGGGATGGGATCCGGCGAAGCCGGGCAGGGCCGCCTGACGCTCATTGATCTTGGGGTTGTACTTCATGGTGCAGGAGCCCAGGGGGTACATGTTGCTGTCGACCCCGAAATTCCACTGGGAGAGGCGTGTAAAGTGGCGCACCACGTCCAGTTCGCTGAGGTTGGGCCAGTCGGGGCCGTCGCCCACAAGTTCGCTGTCCAAGGGACTCATCAACACGTCGCTCTCCGGAACGCTCATGCCGCAGCGTCCTTCGGCGCCCTGCTCCCAGAGGAGGGGTTCGTTGAAGATCAGACCGGTGGTGCCGGTGGGCATCCAGGTGGTTTCTGAGGATGTGTGGCTCATGCGCTCACCTCCTTGACGAGAAGATCCATGTCGCTCTTCGAGGCCGTCTCCGTGGCGCAGAAGAGGTAGTGGTCGGCCAGCTCTGGGTAGTAGGACGCGATGGGCAGACCGGCGACGATCCGTTTTTCCAGAAGGGCGTCCCGCCTCGCGGCGAAGCCCGCCGGCGCCTTGACCACGAACTCGTTGAAGCTGGCGGCGGCGAAGGGCACTTCGAAGCCGGCGCCTTTCAAACCGGCCTTGAGGTACTCGGCCTTGTCGTGGTTGAGCTGCGCCAGACCGCGGACGCAGGTGCCTCCTAGGGCGGCCATGTACATCACCGAGGCGGTGGCGCAGAGGCCCTGGTTGCTGCAGATATTGCTGGTGGCCCGCTCGCGGCGGATGTGCTGCTCGCGGGTGGAGAGGGTCAGCACGAAGCCCGACTTGCCGTCCACGTCCACGGTTTTGCCCACCAGACGACCGGGCATGTTGCGGACATATTTCTGTTTCGCGGAGAACATCCCCAAGCCCGGTCCGCCGAAGCTGCGCGGAATTCCGAAGCTCTGGCCCTCGCCGCAGGCGATGTCGGCCCCCTGACTACCGGGATTCTTCAGCAGTCCGTAGGCCAGCGGTTCACTGAAGCCGACCACGAAGAGGGTTTTCTTGTCGCTGTGGATGGTCTCTCCGATCTGCTTCAGATCCTCGATGCAACCGAAGAAGTTGGGTGACTGCACCGCCACCCCGGCGATCTCCGACAAATCGCCCACAGCGGAGAGGTCGGTGCGTCCGTCAGCACCGAAGGGCAACTCTACCACCTCGAAGTCGGTGGGGGCGAAATAGGTGGCCACCACCTGGCGGTAGAGCGGATGGATCGCCTTGGAGACGACCACTTTCTTGCGCTTGGTGACCCGGATGCTCATGAGCAGTGCTTCCGCCAATGCTGAAGCGCCATCGTACATGGAGGCGTTGGTGACATCCATGCCCAGCAGACGGGTGACCAGGGTTTGATACTCGTAGATGGTCTGCAGGGTGCCCTGACTGATCTCCGGCTGATAGGGCGTGTAGGCGGTGAATATCTCCGAGCGCAGCAGCAGTTGCCGGCTGATTTCGGGGATGAAGTGGTCGTAGCTGCCCGCACCGATGTAGACCTTGTAGCGCGGTGCGGCGCCCATGGTATCGGCCAAGCCGTCCATGTGGGTATTGAGGTCCCACTCGGTGAGGGGAGCGGGCAGGTCCAATTCGCCCTCTCGGCGACAGTTCGCGGGAATATCTTCGAACAGCTGATCGATACTCTCCGCGCCGACCAACGCCAACATCTGGGCGATGTCTTCACTTGTGTGCGGCAGATAGCGCATCGTTCTATCCTTTCTTGCTTGCAACCGAGGCGTCGCTTTCAGGAACAGCGGCGCCTACCCGATGGCGATGGCCCCATGCCAACAGCTTGGGCCCCATGCCGGCGGCTTGGGCCCCATGCCAACGGGCAGTAGCTGCCCGTCGCCCTGAACACTGGGAATATGGGCTAGCCTTCCAGTGACGCCAGATAGGCACTCTTATCCATCAGTGCCTCGAACTCGGCCATATCGGCGATCTTGATCTTTACCATCCAGCCGCCGCCGTACGGGGCGCTGTTGACCTGTTCGGGCGCGTCCTCCAATTCGGCGTTGATCTCCACAATCTCGCCGCCCAGGGGCATGTAGAGTTCCGAGACCGCTTTGACCGACTCCACCGAGCCGAACTCTTCACCCTTGTCGAAAGTACTGCCTGTCTCGGGCAGTTCCACGAAGACGATGTCGCCCAGCTGGTCCTGGGCGTAGTCGCTGATGCCGATGGTGGCCACATCGCCGTCAAGTTTGGCCCACTCATGGTCGTCGGTGTACTTCACATCTTCGGGCAGGTTCAGTTCATTGATCTCTTTCATCCTCGTCCTCCTTGGGTGGGGTTCTGCTGCGATGATTAACGCGGGCAGAACAATGAATGGGTCACGCGCCGGTCCACATCTGCCCCATGGGTTTGCGGGCGGTGCGATCCGGGCGAATATCGGTGGTGATGGTGACCTGTATCTTGCGGCGGGCGTCTCGCAGCTCGATGGTCTCGCCCACTGGCAGCGGTTGGTTGACCTGGACGAAACCGCAGCTCAGGCCGCGGGGTTTGAAATCGGCCGGCTGATGCGGGCTGGCGATGCTCACGATCTCGCCGCCGGACCAGCCGATCCCCATGTCGGTGGCACAGGTGAGGATGGCGCCGATGCGATTTCCCTGGCCGTCGTAAACCCCGGAGGCGTCGTCGCCGCTGGCGACCTTGCGCAGATCCTTGCCAACAAAAGCCAGCGTGTGGGGCGCGTCCGTGGCGTTGAGCAGGGCCTCGCTGCCGACAAAGCGTTTGCTGAAGCCGCCGTCGTCGTCATAGGGGAGGGCAAAGGGCCAGGGATGATTCACGAAGGGCCACGGCCCGATGTCCTGGTGGGAGAGGGGCAGCACGGCGCCTGCCCGCAGGCTGTCGCGGGCGGCCAGGCCGCAAGGCAGCAGACCGGCCGCACCGCCCACCTCGAGCACCATCTTCCAGAGCGTTTCGATTTGACCCGTGCCGATGAAGATTTCGAAGCCGAACTCCCCCGTATAGCCGGTGCGCGAGAGGAGCAGGGGCGTCCCGTTGGTCAGGGTCACCGCTTTCGCCTGGGCGACACTCGGGTCGAAGTGCCCCTTGAAGGAGAAGTAGGGCAGCCGGTCGAAAACGGTCTCCGGCGATGCCAGCAGCTGGGCCAGGATGTTGGCCGCCTGGGGTCCCTGGATATCCATCTTGGCAACCCGGTCGGTAAGGTCCGCCACCGCGGCGTTGCGACCCGCCAAATGCCCCTCGAGGTGTTCGGCGATCTGGGCACCCATACCGGCGTTGACCACAATGAAGAAATCGTCCGCGCTGACCTGGAAGACGATGGCGTCGTCGATCACATGGCCCGCTGCGTTGAGAAAGGCGCCGTAAACACAGCGGCCGTCGGCCAGGGGCATTTTCCGGGGTCCGATACAGGCTGCCAAATCATTGGTGAAGCAGTGCTGCAACAGGGCGACGGCGTCTGGGCCGCTCACGGTCACGGCCGCCATGTGGCTGGTATCGAAAATGCCCGCGCCGGTGAGGACGGCCAGGTGTTCGTTTTTCACCGAGGAGTACCAGAGGGGCATTTCGTAGCCGCCGAAGTCGGCCATGTTGGCTCCACGGGCGACATGCCAGCCGTGTAAGGGGGTTTTTTTAGGGGCAGTCATTGGTTGGGCCCTCCTGTTTTGGGTTGAGGCTTCTCGTGCCAGGCGCTGCCAGCGGGATGCCGTGGTTTGTCGACCAACGGGCTTGCTGGGTCGGCACGCTGAGGGTGCGCGGCGGCAGCGGTTTAGCCGAAAACGTATGGAGACCAGGGCCCCTACAGCAGGTAGGGAGCTCGCAAGTTGTACCCCTTATAGACGACGAAGGTTTCCACGGCCTGGATTCCGTCGATGCGGGAGACCTCATCATTGTAAAACTCCAGCAGACCGAAGCCCTCCTTGAGCAGCACCTGCAGCATGAGGTCGAAGCGCCCCGTGACCACCGATACCGAGACGATGCCCCGCAGGTTGACAAACTCCTTGCCCTTTTGCACCAGGTTCATGGTGTTGAGCTTCACCCCGATGAAGACCATGGTGTGGCCGGGGAGCCCTTCGGGATCGACCATGCCGATGATGTTGAGGATCCCCTCCTCTTTCAGGCGATTGACCCGGGCGCGAACGGTGTTCTCGGCCAGTGCCAGATCGTCGGCGATCTCCTTGTAGGATTTGCGGCCGTCCTTCAGGTGGCGTAAAATGGCGATGGTGGTCGCATCGATCTTCATGTCAGCGCTGTTCTGTTCGTGGCGTTCGGGTGGCGGGTTGCGCGTCGGCCTTCCGGAACGGGTAAGCGCGGCGGCACAATGATATGAAGGCCCTTTATCTCATCGCTGCACTCCCCTTATTTGCCTATAGAGGACAATACTGATTCTGTCAAATATTTTTAGGTAACTTCAAAAAAAAGTTCCTTTTCTGAACGATCAGTCAATAATATTTTGACCGATCTCCGATAACATAAAAATTACATTGATGTGATCGGAGGATTGCGTTATGGGAAACCTAGATCCTTAATCTTACGTGGGGAGGGGGGCGTATGACATCCAAGATTGCCATTCTCGGTGGGGGACCCGGTGGATACGTGGCCGCAGTGAGGGCCGCCCAGCGCGGGGCCGCAGTGACCTTGATCGAAAAAGAACGCGTCGGAGGGACCTGTCTCAACTGGGGCTGCATTCCCTCGAAGATCATGAAGACCACGGCTGAACTGATCAGCCACATGCGCCAGGCCAAGGCCTATGGCATCAGCGGAGCGGGTGAAGTGGCCGCCGACATGGTGGCGCTCATGGCGCGCAAGGAGAAGATCCTGCAGACCCAGGCCAAGGGGATCGAAGGGCTGCTGGCCCATCACAAGATCAATTTAATCATGGGCGAAGGCCGCATCAGCGCTCCCGGCGAGCTGCAGGTGGCAAGGGCCGAAGGGGGCTCGGAGACAGTGGCTTGGGACAAGCTCATCATCGCCACCGGCACGATTCCGCTGAACATCCCGGCCTTCCCCTTCGATGGCGAGCGCATTCTCTCCAGCAACGACGCCCTCTGCTTGACCGCAGTACCGTCCTCCATCGTGATCGTGGGCGGCGGCGTTATCGGCTGCGAGTTTGCCTCTATTTTGGCCGCCATGGGCAGCCGCGTGACGGTGGTCGAGGCCCTGGATCGGCTCCTGCCACTGCCCTCGGTGGACGCGGCTTGCTCCAAGCACCTCCAGCGAGAGATGAAAAAGCGCAAAATTGCCTTCATGGTAAAGCGCACTGTGGAGCGGGTCGAAAAACGGGGCGACGACCTCGCTGTAACGGTCGGCCCCTCACCCTTCGTGGACGCCGAACGCCTGACCCCGAAAGAGCGCGAACCCCTGGAGATCGCGGCAGAGAAGGTCCTCGTCTGTATCGGTCGCTCTCCCCTGAGTGGCGCGATTGGCCTTGAGAAGATTGGCGTGGCCTGCGACGAACGTGGCTGGATCGTCGCCGATGCGGGTCTGCGGACCAACGTTTCCGGGGTATACGCCATCGGCGATATTCTGGGACCGGAACGGGTGATGCTGGCCCACGTGGCCTCGGCCGAAGGCCTGGTGGCCGCCGAGAACGCCACCGGCGGCGATGCGAAGATGGACTATCGGGCCGTGCCAGGGGCCATCTTCACCATCCCCGAGGTGGGCAATGTGGGGCTCACCGAGGCCCAGGCGCGTGAAGCCGGCATGGATGTGCGCGCAGACAGCGTCCTGCTGCGCACCCTGGGCAAGGCCCAGGCGATGGGCGAATTGGCCGGCGAGGCCAAGCTCGTTTCCGAACGGGGGAGCGGACGAATCCTCGGGGTCCATATCGTGGGCGCCCACGCCACCGACCTCATCGCCGAGGGGGGGCTGGCGGTCCACAACGGGCTCACCGTGGATCAGGTCGCCGACACCATCCACGCCCATCCCACCCTGGGAGAGGCGATGCTGGAGGTGAGCCTCAAGGCCATGGACATGGCCCTGCACGGTTAGGCTTTCGCCAAATCGGAACGCGCCGGAGCCCATTCACATCTGGACGATTCGACGAATCAACGATTTGATCCTTGACACCCATGCGCCACTCGCTTAAAAAAATGGCTATGGAGCCTTCAGCCCTGCATACCACTTGTCTCTTCACCAACGGCAACTGGTGGTGGTGCCACGGGGCGGAGGTGCACCGCTGGTAACGCCAGCCTGAAGGAAGCCACCTCGAAAGCCCGCTGTCGACACGCAGCGGGCTTTTTTTGGTTAACGGCCCCGCGAGTACGTGAATTGGAAAAGGAGGAACGCCCATGGCCCCCAAGTGTATTCTGCTGCCCCGTGACGAGATGCCGCGCCAATGGTACAATGTGCTGGCCGACATCAAATTGAACCCTCCCCTCGGCCCCGACGGCAACCCGGTTTCGCCGGATATGCTGGCCCCAGTATTCCCCATGAACCTCATCGAACAAGAGGTCAGCCAGGAGCGCTGGATCGACATCCCCGAGCCGGTGCTGGACGTTCTCAGCATCTGGCGCCCCAGCCCCCTGATCCGCGCCGACCGTTTCGAGAAGGCCTTGGGCACGCCGGCCAAGATCTACTACAAGCATGAAGGGGTCAGCCCTCCTGGGAGCCACAAACCCAATACCGCCGTGCCGCAGGCTTACTACAACAAAGAGTTCGGCATCGAGAATATGACCACCGAGACCGGCGCCGGCCAGTGGGGCAGCGCCCTCAGCTTTGCCTGTTCCCAGTTTGGACTGAACTGCAAGGTTTACATGGTCCGGGTGAGCTTCGACCAGAAACCGTATCGCAAGGCGATGATGGAGACCTGGGGCGGCCAGTGCGTGGCCAGTCCCAGCGAGGAGACCAAGGCCGGCCGCGATGCCCTGGCCAAGGATCCCAACACGCCGGGCAGCCTGGGAATCGCCATCAGCGAGGCGATTGAAGCCGCCGTCTCCGACGAAAGCGGCAAAACGCGGTATAGTTTGGGGAGCGTGCTCAACCACGTCATGCTTCACCAGACCATCATCGGCCTGGAGGCCAGGCAACAATTCGCCATGATCGACGCCTATCCAGACGTCGTCATCGGTTGCGCCGGCGGCGGCAGCAACTTTGCCGGTCTGGCCTTCCCCTTTGTGAGCGACAAGATCAACGGCAAGGAGATCGCCATTTACCCGGTGGAACCGGCCGCCTGTCCCACCATGACCAGGGCCCCCTTCGTCTATGACCACGGCGACACCGCCGGCTACACGCCCCTGCTGCCCATGCACAGCCTGGGGCACAACTTCGTACCGCCTCCCATCCACGCCGGCGGGCTGCGCTACCATGGCATGGCGCCCACCGTGAGCCAACTGGTGGACGAGGGGCTTCTCACGCCCAAGGCAGTTACCCAGACCCAGGCCTACAAGGCCGGTCTGCTGTGGGCCCGCACGGAGGGATTCATCCCGGCCCCGGAAACCACCAACGCCCTGGCGGCCGTGGTGGAGGAGGCCAACCGCGCCAAGGAAGAGGGCAAGGAAAAAATTATCGTGGCCAATTTCAGCGGCCACGGCCTGCTCGACCTGGGCGCTTACGAGCGCTTCCTCTCTGGCGAGATCAATGACGTGGTCTTCGAAGACACCATTATCGAGGACGCCAACGCTCTCTTCGCCGAGTACCCGAAACCCGCAAGCCTCAAGAGCGTTTAAGCATGCGGCCTGACGATCGTGAGCGACGCTGTCCCCGCATCGGCGGTCCCGTGAGCTTCGCTTACTGCCGCCGCAGTGGCGAGGGAGACGGCTATTGTTTCAAGGTGCTGGACTGCTGGTGGGAGATCTTCGATGTGGAGCGGCACCTCCGTGAAACCCTATCGGAGGTGCAGCTGGCGGCATTGGCGGCCAAGCGCCCCAAGCCCAAGGTCACCAGCCTCGTGGAGATGATTGCCGCCGCGCAACAGCGCTGTAAGCGTGACTGAGCAGCGATCCTCCCGCTGATAAGAGATTGCCGAAAAAGGGGCGGCACCCCCACCATTTGCGGGGTGTCGCCCCTTTGTTGGTATGCCCAAGATGGTCGGGGACGGCTTTCGGCGATGGCGTTCAACAACGCAGTGTCGCCCCACGCCCATATCTAAGGTCCGCTGTATATTCTGTTAACTCTTGCGGTCAGAGATGCCACCACCTCGTAGTTGATGGTACCGAGCCAGGCGGCAACTTCATCGGCAGTGATCTCGGCCGTCCCCTGACGCCCAATCACCACCGCCTCATCGCCAATGGCCACCCCCGGCACCTCGGTCACGTCCACCATGGTGAGATCCATGCAGACCCGTCCCACGATGGGCACCCGCCGTCCACCCACCAGCATCATGCCCCGGTTGGAGAGTCCCCGGCTGTAGCCGTCGGCATAGCCGATGGGAATCGTGGCGATGGTGGATTCGCGCTGGGCCCGCCAGGTGCAGCCATAGCTGATGGGGGTGCCGGTCGGCACCGCTTTAACATGGATGATACGCGCCTTGAGGCTCAGGGCGGGCTTGAGCTCGATGGCCTCCCGGTCCACTTCGTCGGAGGGGTAGAGGCCGTAGAGGGAGATCCCCGCACGCACCATATCCAGGTGGCTCTCCGGCAGGTCGATTATGGCCCCGCTGTTGGCCATGTGACGGAGGGGAGGGCGCAGACCGTCGGTCTCCAGGGCCGCCGCGCAGGCTTGGAACTGCTGGAACTGGTGCTTGGCGAATCGCTTGTCCCGGCTGTCGGCCGTGGCGAAGTGGGAGAAAAGGCCCTTGAGGTGCAGATGGGGCAGCTGGGACAGTGCTTTGGCCAGTGCCACACAATCAGCAGTGGCCACGCTGTCCGGACAGGGGATTCCCAGACGGCCCATGCCGGTGTCCACCTTGAGATGCACGGCCAGCGCCGCTGTGTGACCATCCAGTGCGGCTGCCATTTGACGCGCGCTGTCGAGATCGTAGACGCATTGCTCCAGCTGGTGATGGGCCAGTTCCGCCGCCATCTCCGGTGGGCTGTAACCGAAGATGAGAATGGGGGCCGCGATGCCGGCCTTCCGCAGCGCGATCCCCTCCCCTGGCCGCGCCACCCCCAGATAACCGGCACCGCTGGCCAATGCCGTGCGGGCCACCGCGGCCGCGCCATGGCCGTAGGCGTTGGCCTTGACCGCCACCAGGAGCATGGTGTCTCGGGGAAGTAGACCTTTGAGGGCCGCGCAGTTGTGGGCGACGGCGCCGAGATCGATCTCGGCCCGGAGCAGGTGGGGGAGGACAGGCATGCGGGCTCCTTCTATCTCCTTTGGTTATCGTCGGTGACCGTTCGGGCGGTGCGGCACTGTGAACGCCCCTTCGCGGCAGCTTCCGGCGGAGGAATGCGGCGCTTGCCTCTTCCAACGCCCGCCGGGAACTATACCATCGCCCAGGAAAAAAGAAAGCCAAGCGCTATCCCCATCGTGGCGATTCCCTGGTATAAGGGCCGCAGACAACCAGACGTTAACCCGCCCAACCCCATGGAGGCGGCTCAATGGCACGCTGGCTCATGCTGGATATCGGCGCCGGTACCCTGGACCTTCTGGTGGTGGACGGCGATGACGGGCAAAGCTACAAGGCGGTGGTCAAATCCCCCATCCGCACGGTGGCCGAGACCATTGCGGCCACCCATGGCCCCCTGGCCGTCACCGGCGGCGAGATGGGCGGCGGGCGGGTGACGGCGCTGCTCAAGGAGCGGGCCGCTTCCCAGAAGGTGGTGATCGGTGAGAGCGCCGCGGCCACCCTCCACCACGATCCCGATCGGGTGGCCGGCTGGGGGCTAGAGATCGTCTCCGACTCGGACGCCCGACTCGCCGCCCAGGAGAAGGGAATGGGCCAGATCCACCTGGCCGATGTGGACCCCCGACGGATCGCATCCCTCGTGACCGCCCTGGGCGTGCCCTTTGAATTCGAGGCGGTGGCGGTCTGCGCCCAGGATCACGGGGTAGCGCCGGTCGGTGTCTCCCACCTGGAGTATCGCCACAACCTCTTCGCCGAGGCCCTCACCCGCACCCCCCTGCCCCACACCCTGCTCTTTCGCAGCGACGAGGTGCCGGGCAGTTTCAATCGGCTCGCCACCATCGCGGCCTCGGCGGCCGAACTGCCGACCGATTCGGTCTACGTCATGGACAGCGGCATGGCCGCGATTACGGGAGCCGCCATCGATCCGCACGCTTCCCGGTCCGCAGACGGTTTCGTGGTGCTCGATATCGCCACTTCCCACACCGTGGGCGCTGCCTTGAAGGGGGAGGAGGTCCTGGGGATATTCGAATACCACACCCACGACGTGACCGCCGCCATTCTGGACGACCTGCTGGCGGGATTGATGGCCGGCACGCTCTCCCACGCCGCGGTACTGGCCCAGGGCGGCCATGGAGCCTTCGTTCGACGCGCGGTGACACCGCAGGCCCGAGGCTCGCGGTCACGGGACCCCAAGGCCCAGTGCCCAATAATTGCCACTGGTCCCAAGCGCCGCCTTGCGCGGGATTCCCGCTACGCCCTGGTCTGGGGTGCACCCTGGGGGGACAACATGATGACGGGAACCGTGGGGCTCTACACATCTCTGGCCCGTCGCCGGAAGGAGGACCCGGCAGGGCGGGTCCTCTGACGCGGGATCGACACGGATTAGCGCAGCTGCTGCAGACCCTTGTCGATGTCGGCCTTGACCCGTTCTGCCGGCGGGCGCAGGTCGGGTATAAAGGCTTTGCCCGTCAGCTTCTGGTAGGTCTCGATGTAGCGGCAGCCGATCTGGAGGCGTTCATCGTCGGTGTAGGGCTGCCCCGGGGTGCCGATGTCGCGGCCGAATTGTTTGGAGTAGGAGGTGGGGCTTTCGCCGGCCGCCATCTTGGCCTCATAGTCCTCGGCCACCCAGAAGCGCGACGAGTCGGGGGTGAGGACCTCGTCGATGGTGACGATGGTCCCGTCCTGGGTGCGGCCCAGCTCGAACTTGGTGTCGGGGATGAAGATCCCTTTGGTGTTGAAATGACGGCGGCCCAAGGCATAGGCCGTCCCCGTCATATAGAGAATCTGTCCGTAGGTGGTGGGATCCACCACGCCGCGGCGATAGAGTTCGCCCGGGCTGACGCTCTCGTCGTGGGCGCCTTCATCCGATTCCTTGGTGGAGGGGGTGTCCATCATATAGGGCAGGGGGCCGTTGGCCACCAGGCCTTCGGGCAGCAGATGGCCGCAGAATTCGCGTTTGCCGAGTTCCACGTAGTGGTAGTAGAGGGAGGTCTCGGTGGAGGACTTGCACATGTGCATGCGCCACACCATCTCGAACATGAACGGCTCGCAGTTCTCGGCGATCACGACGGCTGAGTTGGCCGGGGCGTAGCGTTGGGCGTTGGGCAGCACCTCGCGGGTGATCTCCAGCATGGTGTTGGAGATGTCAGTGAGGATCTGGCCCCGGAAGGGGATAGCGCCGCGCACCATGTCATGGGTGGAGATCTGATCGGTGGCCACGATCACCCGCAGCGGGATGCCGTCCTTGGACATCAAGTCGCTGCCGGTGAAATTGGCCCTCACCTTGCCCTGGTAGTAGTCGGCCCCCTGGAGCGCCGGCAGGTCACCACTCTCCACCAGCGCCGCCATGCCCGCGCTGTCCAGGGCCTTGTCCAGGTTCTCTTCAACCAGCTTGGCGATATCCGCTTGAGCGAGTAATGCTCCCATGTATTCCCCCCCATGATGTCGATGACCTTGCATTGCCGAGATGACGGCATCCTCTGTTGAGCAGCCTCAATAGCACGACCCACGGGGTGGAACAAGCCGCTTCAGCGCCCAGTGGTCAGGCCGAAAAAATCGGCAGCATTGCGGTGAAGCACCTTTTCCAGGTCGGTTCTGGACACGTCCACCATCCGCAGCTGTTTCAACTCCCGGTCCCAGGCGAACGGAATATTGGGAAAATCGGACCCGTACATGACGCGGTCGATGCGGTAGCGGGCGAGGTCCACCTTTTCCGACATGGGAAAATAGTCCGTGAGGGCCATGGTGGTGTCCAACCATAGGTTGTCGTGGCGTTCGATCATCTCCCGGTAGGCGCTGATCTCGCCGAAACCCAAATGGGGGACGCAGATTTTCAGGTTGGGATAGCGTTCCAGCACCGGTTCCAACCGGGTGGCCTTGCAGATCTCGTAAGGATCGCAGGGATAGGCCGCGCTCTTGGGCTCCGTTCCGAAGTGGATCACCATGGGTTTGTCGCGATGCTGACAGAGATCGAAGATCTCCGCCATCGCCGGCGCGCCGATCTCGAAGCATTGCACATGGGCGTGCAGTTTGACGCCGCCGAGGCCCAGATCGAAGGCGTCTTTTAAGATCTCCACAGCCCCCGCCTCTCCAGGAAATACCGTGGCCATCCCGGTCACCCGTCCCCTGTGGGGTTGGCATTTGGCCGCCATGTACTGGTTGAGGCCGCGGGCGATGCCGGGTTTGTGGGCGTACTGGAGGGCCACCACATGTCGAACGCCGTGGCCCAGCAGGAAGCTGAACACCTCGCTGGTGGACAGCACATAGCGGTTGCGCCAGGCGTGTGCGGCGAACCAGCGCCGCACGGCGTCGAAGATGCCGCCGGGAAAGACGTGCACATGGGCGTCGATGACGGTGGGCAAGTCGGATGGAATCGCCGCGCCTTCGGGGCCGTCGTCCATGGGAAGATTGGGGGTCAGCATCACTCCATCCCTTTCGGTGGACAGCCGGAAAAGCGCCGGTCACCTTGGCGGATTTTCGACCATCGGGCTTGACGATTCTAGCCATCGCCCCTTACGCTGTTGGCTAGTGGTGTCAATGCGGGCAATACAGGGCACCATCACCAAACCACAGGGTCCCCCATATCGTCAACGGCCGGGTGTGGCGACCCGGCGGTACCGGTTGCGTGGGCCGCCATGACACTCTGACGCCATGCGGATAAACATCATACCCGTGATCCTCGTCACCGGCCTGATTCTGGTGGCCAGCGGCCCTGCCGGCGGCGAACCGCTTGTCTGGTATCAGGCCGATTTTCCGCCCTACGTCATCCTGGCGGGCCCTGACAAAGCGCTGGGCATCGACAATCAGATCATGGCCTATATGATCGAGCGGCTACCGGGCTACGAGCACCAATTTCGAGTGGCCAGCTACTCCCGCATCTTGAACGATTTCAAGCGGCAGAAGCCGGGCGTCACCACTCCCCTTTTCCGCACGCCGGAGCGGGAAGAATACGTTCATTACAGCGACATCTCCAGCTACCTGGTACTGCCCAATGGTTTCATATATCAAAAGGATGATCTCGCCCGGTATGCGCCCTATCTCCTGGCGGACGGCGCCATCGATCTGGATGCACTGTGCCAATCGGGTAAATTCAACATCGGCATCTCCGCGGGCCGCAGCTACTTTGGCATCATCGATGCGATGATCCGAAACTACAAAACCGCCGGCGTTTTTCAGGAACGCACCGGCAGCGATCAATTGGGGACCCTCAAAATGGTGCGGATCAAGCGCTACGATGCCGCTTTCGGGTTTCCGGTCGAAATCAAATATGGCGGACTTGAACGGGACCTGCGCTTCCTGCGCGTCTCCGGCATGGTGCCCTTTATCCCGGTGTTCTTTGGAACGCCCAAAAACCAATGGGGCATCTCCTTGATGGGCAAGTTCAACGCCATTTTGCGCCAGGAGGGCGTCCTGGAGCGATTCGCCCAGTTCTACAGCGCCTGGCTGGATGAAGAGACCCGGCCTTTCTACGATCAGCTCCGCCACACCTATTATGGCAAGTAGATCCGCTCCGCCAACCCCGCCCCTTCAGACGGTGACCCTCTAAGCGGCCACGCCGATCCATATTTAGGGCGGCCCGGAGGATTGGTACGCCAGGCGCCAACAATTTTTTGGTTGACCCACAAAAAATTGTAAATTAGACGAACGTATGGACCTGAACCAACTCGAAACGCTGCGGCGGATGGCCTCGGGAATCGTGGGTGTTTTTGGCGAACGCTGTGAGGTGGTGATTCACGACTTCAGCGATCTCGCCCGTTCCGTCGTGCATATCGAGGGCGATGTCACCCATCGTTCGGTGGGGGCACCCGTCACCAGCACAATGAAGCGGATGCTGGACGAGTTCGGCGATCGGGTGCCCGACAAAGTCGCCTACAAGATCACCACCGAAGATGGCAAAGTGCTGCGCTGCGCTTCGATTTTTCTGCGCGACCAGCAGGGCCGCCTGACGGGCTGCCTCTCCATCAACTTCAATATCAGCGATTTCATGTTCTTCGCCCAGGCCTTTGCCGATTTTACCAGCCTGCCCGGTGACAACGGCGGCAGCGGCGGTGCAACGCGGGTGGATTTTTCCCAGAAGCCGGAACGTTCCATGGAGACCATCGTCGACGACACGGTGACCCGCCGGGGCAAACCGCCCGCCATGATGGACCGGGCCGATCGGACGGAGATCGTCCGACGCCTGGAGTCGGCCGGGGTGTTCATGGTCAAGGGATCGGTCAACTATTTGGCCCGGGTCTTGGGGGTCTCACCCTACACGGTCTATAGCTATCTGAAAGAGGTCCGCAGCGCGTGAGAGGCGTTTCCCTCAATCCACCTCCAAGTGAAAGCAGAGCGAACGGAATGACCGCAATCGACGTGAAGAAGATCAACGCATTGGCCGAGGCCTACCTGCCGGAGATGTCGGCCTTTCTGCGCGACATGATTCGACTGCCCAGTGAGAGCTGTCAGGAAGCGGCCGTGGTCCGGCGGATCCGGCAGGAGATGGAGACAGTAGGCTTCGATCGGGTGGAGGTCGATCCCATGGGCAACATTTTGGGGTATCTGGGAAGCGGCAGCACCACGATCGCCCTGGATGCCCATATCGACACGGTCGGGGTGGGCAATCCGGAGAACTGGACCTTCGATCCGTACGAGGGCTATGAAACCGATACCGAGATCGGCGGGCGTGGGGCCAGCGATCAAGCGGGCGGAATGGCATCCATGGTCTACGCCGGCAAGATCATCAAGGAGATGGGGCTGGACGGCGACTATACCCTGGTGGTGGTGGGCAGCGTTCAGGAGGAGGACTGCGACGGTCTCTGTTGGCAGTACATTATCAAAGAGTCGGGGCTCACGCCGACCTTCGTGGTGTCCACGGAGCCGACCGACGGTGGCATTTACCGCGGCCAACGCGGACGCATGGAGATCCGTGTGGCCGTCCGGGGCGTCAGCGCCCACGGCTCGGCGCCCGAGCGGGGCGACAACGCGATCTTCAAGATGGGCCGTATCCTTGGCGAACTGGAGGCGCTCCATGGCCGGCTGCAGAGCGATCCCTTTCTGGGCAAGGGCTCCCTTACCGTCTCGGAGATCTTCTTCACCTCCCCCTCCCGCTGCGCGGTGGCCGATGGCTGCACCATCTCCATAGACCGTCGACTCACCGCAGGAGAGGACATGGAGCAGGCAATGGCGCAGATTCGGCAACTGCCCGCCGTCAAGGCTGCCGCGGGAGAGGTCACCATGTACCGCTACGAGCGGCCCTCCTACACCGGCCTGGTCTACCCCACGGACTGCTTTTTTCCCGCCTGGGTGCTCGCAGAGGATCATCCCGTCACCCAGACGGCGGTCCGGACCTACCGGCATCTCTTCGCGGCCGAGCCGCGGGTGGACAAGTGGACCTTCTCCACCAACGGCGTCTCCATCATGGGCCGTTTCGGCATCCCCGTCATCGGCTTCGGGCCGGGCAAGGAGGCCCAGGCCCACGCGCCCGACGAGAGGACCTGGAAAGCCGACCTGGTGCGGTGTGCGGCCTTTTACGCCGCCATGCCCCTCACCTACTTGAACGGACGACAGGCACTGGGATGACCCAACAGCTGGCCTTCATCGCCATCGGCGGCAATAGTCTCATTAGGAGCAAGGCGCTCATGAGCGTTGAAGACCAGCACCGTGCCATCCGGGAGACCATCCACCACGTGGCCGATCTCATCGCCCTGGGATATCAGGTGGTCATCTCCCACGGCAACGGTCCCCAAGTGGGCTTCATCCTGTTGCGATCGGAGGTAGCCCGGCGGGAGACCGGCCTGCACCCCGTCCCATTGGTCAGCGTGGTGGCCGATACCCAGGGCGCCATCGGCTATCAGATCCAGCAGGCATTGGGCAATGCGCTGACGGATCGCCAACTGGCGGGCCAGTGCGTGACGGTGGTGACCCAGGTGGTGGTGGACAGGGCCGATCCCGGCTTCGCCCATCCCGCCAAACCCGTGGGTGAATTTTACACACCGGACCAGGCGGCGACCATTCGCCGCGACTTTCCCCACTGGCACCTGGCCCCAGACGCCGGCCGCGGTTTTCGTCGCCTGGTGCCGTCACCGCGTCCCCTGGCAGTGGTGGAGACCCCTGCCATCCGGACCCTTCTGGCGAATGGCTACCACGTGGTCGCCGCCGGCGGCGGCGGCATCCCAGTGGTGCAGACCGAGGCCGGGCTGGAGGGCGTCGACGCCGTCGTCGACAAGGATCTGACCGCCAGCTTGCTGGCCCGCGAGGTGGGCGCCGAATTGCTCATCGTCTCCACGGCGGTGGAGCAGGTGGCCCTCCACTACGGCGGACCGCATGAAGCGGGGATTGGCACCATGACCGTTGCCGAAGCTGAAACCTACATGGCCGCCGGCCATTTCGCCCCCGGCAGCATGCTGCCCAAGATTCAAGCCGCCGTGGCATTTCTCAAGGCCGGCGGCCGCGAGGTGATCATCACCGCGCCCGCCCACATCCGCGATGCGGTGGTGGCCGGCAAAGGTACCCACGTGATCCCCTGACGACCGCGGCAGAAGATCCTCCCACCGGCAGTTGGCTGCAGGGAGGCAGTGGTAGCGATATCGGAACAACGTCTGGAAAGGAACCGAAAGCGGATGGACACCATCAAGATAAGCGAGATGATCAAGAGCCTGGCCACCTTGGATTACGAAGGGATGTACCAGACCGATTTTCTGCTCACATGGGAGAAGACGGTGGACGAGGTGATGGCCACCTTTCTGGTCGCCGATATTCTGCGCGGCCTTCGAGAGCGGAACGTCACCAGCCGCATCTTCGACAGCGGACTGGGGATCTCCATCTTCCGTGACCAGAGTACCCGCACCCGCTTCAGCTTCGCCAGCGCCTGCAATCTCCTGGGGCTGGCGGTCCAGGATTTCGACGAGGGCAAATCCCAAGTGGCCCATGGCGAGACGGTGCGTGAGACGGCCAACATGGTCTCTTTCATGGCCGACGTCATCGGCATCCGCGATGATATGTACATCGGCAAGGGCAACGCCTACATGCGCCAGGTGTCGGCGGCGGTGCAGGCGGGCTACCATGAAGGCGTCCTGGAACAGCGCCCCACCCTGGTCAATCTCCAGTGCGATATTGACCATCCCACTCAGAGCATGGCCGACATGCTTCACTTGATCAGCCATTTCGGCGGGGCAGACCAATTGGCCGGAAAGAGGCTCGCCATGACCTGGGCTTACAGCCCCTCCTACGGCAAGCCCCTCTCGGTGCCCCAGGGCGTGATCGGATTGATGACACGCTTTGGCATGGATGTGGTCCTGGCCCATCCGGAAGGGTACGACGTGATGCCCGAGGTAGCGGCTGTGGCCGAAAGCAACGCCAGCGACAGCGGCGGCCGGTTCACCACCACCCATGACATGGCCGAGGCCTTCGAGGGCGCCGATATCGTTTACCCCAAGAGCTGGGCCCCCTTTGCGGCCATGGAGAAACGCACCGACCTTTTCGACGAGGGCGACCTCGACGGCATCGCGGCGCTGGAGAAACAGCTGCTCGCCCAAAACGCCGATCACCAAGACTGGACCTGCAGCGAGGCCCTCATGACCGCCACCCACGAGGGCAAAGGCCTTTACCTGCACTGTCTGCCGGCCGACATCAGTGGCGTCAGCTGCGAGGCCGGTGAGGTGGCGGCCGTCGTCTTCGATCGCTACCGGGTACCCCTCTACAAACAGGCCAGCTACAAGCCCTATATCATCGCCGCCATGATCCTGCTCAGTAAACTGCGCCACCCTGCAGACACACTGGCGGCCCTTCTGGAGGTGGGCCGGCGGCGAATGGGATAGGGGCTGAATCGATACGGGGATGGGTGCATGCTTGAATTCTCCTTGAATGGCAGTTCAGTGGTGTTTACCGGCGATCCCGGGCGTTCCTTGCTCTCCTATCTAAGGACAGAAGCGGGGATCTTTTCGGCCAAGGACGGCTGCTCGGGCCAGGCCACCTGTGGCGCTTGCCTGGTGGAGGTGGCGGGCCGGCCCGTCCTGGCCTGCGCCACCCCCATGGAGAAGGTGGCCGGTCGGGACGTTGTCACCATCGAAGGCTTCCCCGAGGGGGTGCGCCGCACCTTGGGGCGCGCCTTCGTGGCGGCGGGCGCCGTCCAATGCGGATTCTGCACGCCGGGGATCCTCACCCGGGCCAAGCTCCTGCTGGATTCCCAGCCCAATCCCAGCCGGTCCGAGGTGGCCAAATCCCTCAAATCTCACCTATGCCGCTGCACAGGTTACGTTAAAATCGTCGACGCCATCCTCCTGGCCGCCGCCGCCCTCCGGAATGGCGACGAGATCGCCTGGGAGACGGGCACCGGCGTTGGCGTGTCCACCCCCAAAGTGGATGCCTACGAAAAGGCGGTGGGCCGAAGTGCCTTCATCGACGACATGCAGATCGCCGGTATGCTGCACGGGGCGCTCAAATTCAGCGATCATCCCCGGGCCCGGCTGCTGGGCATCGACGCCGCCGCGGCGGAGCAGATGCCGGGTGTTATCCGCGTTTTCGGCGCGGCAGACATCCCCGGCGCACGCTATCAGGGCATCAAGGTCAAGGACTGGCCCATGTTTGTGGCCATAGGGGAGGAGACCCGCTGTATCGGGGATGTGATCTGCGGCGTCGTGGCCGAGAGCGATGCCCTGGCGCGGGCGGCGGTCGACGCCATCCGGGTGACCTACGACATCCTCGAACCTCTTACCGACGTCGCGGCCGCGGCCGATAGCCCGGTGAAGGTCCACCCCGACGGTAACCTCTTGAAGGAGACCGTGATTCGCCGGGGCGAACCGGTGACGTCCTTGTTTGCCGCCGCCGCCCATGTTGTGGCGGGCGAGTTCGAAACCCCTTTTGTGGAGCATGCCTTCCTGGAGACCGAGACCAGCATCGCCGTACCCGCAGATGTCGACGGGGGGGGGCTGACGGTTTACTCCCAGAATCAGGGCATTTTCGCCGATCGCCGTCAGATCGCCGATCTGCTGGCGATACCCGAGAGGTTGATCGACGTGGTGCAGGTGGCCGCCGGCGGCGGCTTCGGCGGTAAGGAGGACCTCACCGTCCAGCACCATGCCGCACTTTACAGCCACTGTCTGCAGCGGCCGGTGAAGGTCCATTTGCGTCGGCCCGAATCCCTGCGCATGCATCCCAAGCGCCACCACATGCGGCTGCACTACCGACTGGCCTGCGATGCCCAGGGGCGCCTGACGGCCCTCGAAGCCCGCATCCTGGGCGACACCGGCGCCTATGCATCGGTGGGCGGCGAGGTGGTGGCCCGCACCGGGACCCACGCCGCCGGTGCCTATCACCTGCCCAGCGTGGATGTCGTGGCCCGGGCCTACTATACCAACAACCCGCCGGCGGGCGCCTTTCGGGGCTTCGGCGTCAACCAGGCCACCTTCGCCATGGAGCGCATGGTGGAGGCGCTCTGCGAGGCAGGGGGCTTTGATCCCTGGGACTTCCGCTACGCCAACGCCCTGGACAAAGGGCGCATGACCACCACCGGCCATGTTCTGGGCGACGGCGTTGGGTTGCGCCAATGTCTGGCGGCGGTCAAACCGGCATACGACCGCACCGCCTGCACCGGTCTGGCCTGCGCCATCAAGAACTGCGGCATCGGCAACGGGGTGGAAGAGATCAGCGACACCCGCCTCAAGGTCGCCGCGGCCGACCGCATCCTTCTCTACCACGGATGGACCGAGATGGGGCAGGGGATGCATACCGTTGCCTGTCAGATCCTCTGCGAGGTCCTCGGCCTGGACGCTGCCGTGACGGTCGATATCCGCTGCCACACCGCCGCCGAAGCGGTGGGTGGCATGACCACCGCCAGCCGGGGGACCGTTCTGCTGGGCAATAGCGTGATCGCAGCGGCTGAAGGGCTGAAGGCCGATTTGGCGAACGCTTCCCTGTCGGACTTGGTGGGACGCGAGTACAGCGCCCGCTACCGGGTGGACTGGACCACGGCCCCCGACGCGCCGGGCGGTGTGGTCAGTCACTTCTCCTATGGCTATGCGGTCCATATGGCCGCTCTCGACTCGGACGGCGCCATCGATACCATCTATGCCGCCCACGATGCCGGCCGCATTGTCAATCCCCTCCTATTCGAAGGCCAGGTGGAGGGTGGCGTGGTGATGGGGCTGGGCTACGCCACCCGGGAACGCTTTCCCCTCAAGGCGGGCCGCCTGACATCAGAGAAGCTGGCCGCCCTCAAACTGCCCCGGGTCAAGGACGTTCCCGCCATCGTGGTGATCGGCATCGAATGCCCCGATACCATGGGACCCTTCGGGGCCAAAGGGGTGGGAGAGATCGGCACCATCCCGACGGCACCGGCCATCGCCAACGCCTATTGCCGCTATGATGGCCAGCCCCGCAACCGTTTGCCCCTGGCGCCCGTAAAGCGGGTTCCCAAAAAGGAGTAGACCGATGACGCTCTATCTGAAAGATCCCACCTTTCTCGATTGGCAGACGCTGGCAATGACCCGTTCCCACCTGGCCGTTGAAACGGGTGCCGACGGCGCTCTGTCCGTTGTTGAGGCCATACCGGCGGCCGACCAGCTGGATCCCGCCGACCGGATCCTGGACTGCGCCGGCAAGCTGGTGACCAAAGCCTTCGGCTGCGGGCACCATCACATCTACTCCACTTTGGCGCGGGGCATGCCGGCCCCGGCGCAAACCCCCACCAATTTCAGCGAGATTCTGTCCTACATCTGGTGGCATATCGACAAGCGTCTCGACCTGGAGATGATCGAAGCGAGCGCCTTGGCCGCGGCGATCCACTGCGCCAAGAACGGGGTCACCTTCGTCATCGACCACCACGCCTCGCCTTTCGCCATCGCGGGCTGCCTGACCACGATTGCCGAGGCCTTCGAGCGGGTGGGCATCGGCCATCTGCTCTGCTACGAGATCTCCGACCGGGACGGCGAAGGGCCACGGGAGGCGGGCTTGTCCGAAACCGACGCCTACCTGGCCGCCGGCAACCCGGGGCACGTGGGGTTGCACGCCTCCTTCACCGTGGGAGACGAACTGCTGGCCAGGGCCGTCGACCTGGCCGACCGGCACGCCACCGGCCTCCATCTCCATGTGGCCGAAGATATGGCCGACCAGTTGGACGCGGCCGAAAAGTACGGCCGGCGGGTGATCGAGCGCTTTGCCGCCGCCGGCGTCCTCAGCCTGCCCAAATCGATTTTGGCGCACTGCATCCATCTCTCCGCCAACGAACGCGACCTTCTCGCCAATTCCGCCCTATGGGTGGTCCAGAACGTCGAGAGCAACCAGAACAACAATGTGGGGGTGACCGGTTATGCCGGTCTGAGCGACCGCACCATGCTGGGAACGGACGGCATGCACTCGGACATGCTGCGCAGCGCCAAGGCCGCCTTCCTGTCGGGCCAGGCCACCGAGGGGATAAGCTTCGACACCCTTTATCGGCGGTTCCGCAATGTCCACCGCTACCTGGAGGCGTTCGGTGCGGGCGGTGACGGCGAAAACAACCTGGTGGTCCTAGATTACGACACCCCGACCGAAGTGACGGCCGACAACTTTCTGGGCCATTTTATCTACGGCATCGACGCCCGCCACGTGGAGAGCGTCATCGCCCAGGGACGTCTCATTGTCGAACAGCGGCGGGTCACCCAAGTGGATGAGGCCGAGGCCCTCGCGTTTGCCCGGGAGATGGGGCGGCGGTTGTGGGAGAAGTTGTAGGTGCAGTTTTTCTTGAACGCGCTCGCTGGCGTTCCGCCCGAGCGGATGCAAGCCGCCAGTCGTTGCGTGGTCGCATCGGATCAATCTGCGCCGTTGCCGATTTGACGAAGCGACGCTTTACGGCCTTCACCGGCCCCCTCTATTGCAGATCCCGCCACAAATTTCGCTGCGGCGGTTCCAGCAACGACAGATAGGTGTCCGGCTCTCCGGACATGGCGGCGGCCACCACCGACGCGTAGCGCTGTCGGCGCGCTTGGCCAAGCTCGGCCGAGAAGCGGCAGCCGTTCTCCCAATCGATGAGATAGGGGGCCGGGCGCAGGCGCCGGGGATCGAGATTGAGATCGGCGCAGAAGAGGCGGGCCAGATGGGCGGCCTTGGTTCCCCGGCCCGTCATGCGGCCGAAGTCGATTCCCCGCGACCTGAGAATGTGGTCCATGATCCCTTCGTCCAGGGTGGCCAGCATGGCGGTGGGGGTGGTGTAAGGGCTGCGATAGCCGCTGCGGGAAACTTCCAGGCTGAGAACCGAATACCCTTCGCGGAAGTTGGTGTAGTTGACCACCGTATGGCGACCGGCGGTGACACGGTCCCGGTGGCCGCGCATCTCTGCCAGGCTTGGATAGAAGACCGGCCGGGTCAATTCGATCCCACCGCGCGCCGCCAGGGCTTGGTAGGTGAGCCCGTAGCTGCCGGTGGGGCTCCAGACGGTCCAAGTGGCGGGCGCTTCGGCCTCGATGCCGTCGAATTGGGCCCCAATCTGATTTGGGGTGTACCAGAAACCCTGGACCCATGGGCGCACGATCCTGTCGGTGCGGCGCTGGATGTTGGCCATGCTGCGGGCCATGATTTCGCGCGGATAGTCGCCCGGGGTCTTTTTGCCCAGAAAACCGCGCGGAAAGTGAGAGGGGTAGAGCATGGGGCAGATCACGTCCAGGTGGGGCGCCATCGCTTCGAGAATCTGCCCGACCCCGAAGTCATCCGTTTTCCAGGCGGTGAGGCCGAAGATGTCGGCCGAAAGGGTGACGCCGGTGGGCTTCAGCGCGGCGTAGGCCTTTTCAAGGAAGCGGCCGATGCAGGCCGCTCGCGTCAGACCGGGCTGTATGAGGGGATAGCGGATCATGGCCAGTTCACCATCGCTGGGAAAGCGCACATAGTCGAACTGGACCTCGTCAAATCCCAATCCGGCCAGTTCGCTGGCCAGGGTGATATAGTAGTCCCACACCCGCTCATCGTAGGGATTGGCCCAGAAGAGGCCATTTTTGTCCTGCCAACTCTCCAGCGTCTCCACATGGATGAGTCCCATGGCCGGATGGTGGGCCACCAGGCCATGGTCGGCGAAAAGGTCCAGCTTGGCGATGGTCCAGATGCCCTTGGCCTTGAGGCGCTTGACGGTATGGATCAAATGACGTGTCTGACGATCGCTGCCGTTGGCGTTGGCCAGGGCGGCGGCAGATCGCCAGCGCAGGCGGCCAAAGGGGTCTTTCACATGCATGACGACGCCGTTGACGGGCAGCTGATCGGCGTGGTGGAGCAGATCCGCGATGCGGCGGTCGGTCAGGGCCGAAGGGGGCAGATAGATGGCGCGGATCATCGCGGCGCTTGCCGGTTCGGCTGGGGTGGCTGCGGCGCGCCGATCGGCGGCACCGATGTGGGTCGCCATTGGGCCGGGGAGGGGGCGCACCTGTCGGAATACCTCTGGGTGGAGTGGACCGTCCAGCGGCGCGGCGTGGGCCGACGCGGCGACGAGGATGGCGAACAGCGGCAGCAGAAGTACTTCCAGCCAGCGGTGACGGGCAGGTGACGATGATTGCACGGTGGGGTTTCCTCCCAATAAGAGATTCGGTCCGCTCAAGTAACGTACTGGTCAAGAGGAGCGTCGGGCGAGGGGCTGACGTCCGAGGGGCGTCAGCATCGGCAAAGGCCCGTTGGGCGTTTGCACGGCAACCATCATACAGGCGTTTGGATTATCAGCCGCCTGATGGGGGGTTGCAGGTGCGGGGGGATCGCCAGAGTGCTGTGTGAAGAGAGTATCGGTCGGGCGAAAGGGGACTTAAGAGGACGGGAGAAAAAGAGCGCCACCCCTGACCCAGCATTGAACCCTGCGCAGCGGCGGTACCGGCATGGCCGCTTGGTCAGGATGGGGCGCACGGCGCAGGTGGGAAGACGGTGGTGGGGATCAGGTGACCGCGGCGAAGACGCCGTGTTCGACGAGGATGTTGATGCCGATGGCGATGAGCACCACTGCGCCGACCACTTCGGCGTAGCGGCGCAGTCGCCCGATGCTGCCGATGGTCTTGCCCAGGTATAACCCGGTGAGGGTGAACAGGCAGGCCACCACGCCGATGATCAACGCCGGTGTCCAGATGGTGACCTGGATCATGCTGAGGCTCAGACCCACGGCCAGTGCGTCGATGCTGGTGGCCACCGAGAGCATCACCATGGTCATGCCCCGCGTGGGGTCTTTGAGCTCGCACTCCTCCGCTTCGCTGCCGAGGGCTTCACGCAGCATGCCCCCGGCCACAAATGAGAGCAGGCCGAAGGCGATCCAGTGATCATAGGCCTCGATGGCCTGGCGCACCGTCAGGCCGGCCGCCCAGCCGATGATGGGCATCAGGGCTTGGAAGAGGCCGAAGTGCCAGCCCAGGCGGAAGTACTGCCGGAAGCTGACGCAGCGAAGGGTGACACCGGTGGCCACTGCCACGGCAAAGGCATCCATGGCGAGAGCGACGGCGATGGCGCTGATATTGAGGAGTTGCACTGGTGGAGAGCCTTTCGCATCCGGTGAGGTCACGTTCGTTAATGATGGGGCGCCGCCGTTGGGCTGTCAAGCCACTTGCCATCGCCACCGGACGGGCCTAGCTTGTGCCAGCGGTCCACACCCGGCATCATCCCGCCCAACACCAATTCGACGAAGGAGGTCACCATGCGCGATCAATGGGAAGAACGTCTGGCCTGTGCCATCCGTTGCGGCCGTTGCGAGGCGAAAATGAAGCAGCGCGACCAGCGGATTCTCTCGGTGTACGATCATCAGCCCATCTGCCAGAGCTGTAAAAAGGCCGAGGAGCAGCGCGCGGATTACGCCGAAGTGGCCAAGCAGACCATCGGCGCCTGCATGGCGGAAACCGAACTGCTCTACAGCGACCCGGGCGGCTACTGCTACCATCACTTTTATCCCTACGACTGCACCAAGTCCTGATCTCCCGCTTCAGCGCTGCAGTTCAAAACGAATGGGCACCTCCACCCACATGGCCACGGGCGTGTCTCCCCGTCTGCCGGAGGCGAACCGCCAACCGCGCACGGCCTCCAGGGCGGCCTGGTCCAGGGTTTTGAAACCGCTGGAGCTTTGCACCTTCAGATCAGCCACCTTACCGGCGGGCGTCACATGGACCGCCAGGAGGACGGTGCCCTGGTGGCCCCGGCGCCTGGCCGAGCGGGGATAGCGGGGGGGCGGGTTGTCGGCATAGAGGGGGGTGGCCTCCACCAGCGGTGCCGCTCGGGGCGGCCCGGGATCCACCACGGCGGCGACACTTTCCGCCGGCGGCGGCGCTGTCTCGTCGGTGGCCGTTTCCACCGTCGCTGCTGAAGGATGCCGTGCAGGGGCCGCCGCCGGAGGTGTGGCCGTGGTCTGCGCGGGCGCCGGCGGCGGGGTCACCGGCGGGGATGGCGTCGCGGGCGGCTTGGGTGGCGGCATGGGCCGGTGTGCCTGCGGCACCGCCGACCGCACCTTGCGGGTCGCGTCGGGCGGTTTCAGCGGCGGCGCTGTTTTGGGCCGTGTCTTGGGGGTGGGTTTGGCTGGCGTGGGCGCTTCCTGCGCCTGGTTTGGAACCGGCTTGGCCGGCGGCTGCACCTCTGGCGCCGCCGGTACGAAGTGGGCCAGATTGAGATTCACCGGCCGCTGGGCGGCTCTGAGGCGCGGCGGAGCGGCGCTCTCCAGGGGGTGAAGCAGAAAAAAGAGCCCGTGACAGGCCAGGGCGAGCACGGCGGCCGGCGCCAGACGATTCATGGCTGCCCGCCGTTCTCCGGGCTGACCGCCTGCAGCGAGATGCGCGTCGGGCCGGCCAAGCGAATCTGATCCAGGACCTCGAAAATCTGCTGATAGGTGACACTGCGGTCGGCGAAGAGCAGCACGCCCATCGCCGCCGCCGGTTTGCCCTCCTGCATCGCCTGTCTCGTGATGCGCTCCTGCAGGGCCGCCAACGAGACCGGCGATTTGTCGAGGAAGAGCCCGCCGTCGGCTTGGACGGTGACGCTGAGCGTGAGCTGTTTGTCGATTTCGGCCGCCGATGAGGCGGGCAGATCCACCGGCATGCCGCGGTGCACGGCCATGGAGAGCATGGCGTAGATGAAGAAGACCAGCAGCAGGAAGACAATGTCGATCAGGGGCAGGATTTCGATCCGCGCCTGGGGGGATGTGGGGCGGCGAATCCTCATGACCGGGCCTGCCCAGTGGACGGGGTGGCGGTGTCCGGCTCGGCACACTCCGGTGACGACAGCTTCTCGTAGACAATCTCCAGGCTGGTGGCGTATTTCTCGATGGCCAGGGTCGCCTCCTCCACCCGGCTGTTGAAGTAGTTGTAGGGAAAGACCGTGAGAATGGCGATCCCCAGCCCGGAGGCGGTGGTGATGAGGGCCTGGGCGATGCCGCCGGTGACCAGCTCGGGGTGTTCGATCCCGGCAGCCCCCAACATCTCGAAGCTGGAGATGATGCCCAGGACGGTCCCGAAGATGCCCAGCAAGGGCGCCACGGTGATCATCGTGTCCATCACCTTCATGTACTGCCGCATCTTCTTGACCTCGTCGTTGGCGGCCGACTCCATCGCCTTGGCCATGGAGAACTCGCGATGGAGAATGCCGGTCACCAGGATGCGGATGACGTAGTCGCGGGTGTGGGTGACCTTGTCCCGCACCGCCTCCCACTGGCCGTTCTGGCTCAGCTCCAAGACTTCGTCCAGCAGGCGCTGATCCCGGTCGTAGCTGATGCGGGCCCAGAAGAAGAAGCGTTCGATGATGATGGTGAGCACGATCACCGAACACGCCAGGAGGGGGTACATCACCGGCCCGCCATTCTGAAAGATTTGCCACATCGCTGGAACTCCTCGATCTTCTCGGACCATCCCGTCCGTCACATGGATCCCGGCGTCTGCAGTTGGGCCAGGATCCCCGTCACCATCGCATCGAGCGCCAAATTCAAGGCCGCTGCCGTCGCCCCCAGCGACCCACAGAGGGCGCCGCTGCCGCCGGGCAGCGTTCTGCCGGCGATCTCTTCTGCTACCCGACGACACCAGCCCTCGAAGCCGCTGGAGACGCGGGTCAGCCCGCGGCCGGCGGCATCCTCCAGACTCATGGCGGCGGTGAGCAGGTCCGCGACCGCCGGCCGTCGAAGCTCCCGGCGGATGGCCGCCTGCAGATCGCGGCGGGAGATGCCCTCGGGAAGGGTGCAGGCCGCCGCCAGTGCCGCGATATCGATCCCTCGTTCGGCCAGCCGCGCTCCCACTGCGCGGTTGGCGGTGATACCGTTCTGCCCGGCGATGGACCGCCGCACCGCCCGGTAGACGGCCGTGGCGATGAGTTCTCCCATCTTAGTGTGACCGCCGCTGTTGTCAATACGGGTGGCGGCGGCGCTGTTCTGAACCACGATGAGGTTATCCGTTCCCGTTCCGGTGGCGGCGTGCCGCCGGGGGCTGTAGCTGCTGCGGACATCCAGATCCCAGAGGGCGGCGGTTTTGGCCTCCGTGGCGGTGACCAGGGCGCGGCTCATGGCCCGTTCGCTGAGCCGCATGCTGGTGAGCAGCAGGATGTTGATGGTGCCCGGCTCGTAATAGTTGCCCCGGTCGCGGGAGAGGCGCATGGCGTTGCTGCGCACGCCGGCGGTTGCCAGGGCCACGACCCGCATGTCGCGATAGCGGGCCGTTTCCACTGCCAGGTGCGCCAGGTCGGCACCGGTGAAGAGCAGGCTCGTGGAAGCCGCCGATCGCTCGATGGCGGGCAGGACCTGCCGATGGAGGCTGTCCAGGCCCCTGTGGGCGTCCAGCCACCAGCAGGGCGGGGCGGCGTAGTGGTTGCCCACCGTCCGGATGCCTGTCCGAAAGCCTTCCAGGGTGGAGAGCGTTTTCTGGGGCGATTGGAGATCCACCACCAGTGTCTTGGTCAGGAAGTCGTAGCGATAGTGGTGACAAACGCGGGCGGCGGTGACCATCTCCAGGTCGATGGGCACCCGCCGGGTGCGAATGATGCGCGTGGGGCGGACCTGGTGGCTCGGGTTCGTATACAACTCAGGATGGGCCCGCGCCGCCAGGGCGTTGACCATGTAGCCGGCCTCGGGGAGACCATGGTTTAGCAGTCGGGCGGGAAAGAAGTATACCCGCCCGCTGCGGACCGCCGAAAGCCGATCCCAAGGGGGGGCCTTGAGCGCCGCACGGATCTCGCGCCGAGCTTCGCGCGGAGCGAAGATCAGCTGCGGATCGAAGCGCAGAAGCGCCGCCGAGCGCTCATGCGGGTTGGCGGGCCAGCGCGCCTCCGCTATGGCCCGCCCGCCCGCGCGGGCAATCAGCTCGGCCTGCCAGGAACCCGCAAGCGGTGTGAGAACGCCATCCATCAGCGACACCCCCAGCATGGCGAGACGCTGGTCGGGTGCCAGCCGAGCGGTTTTTGTCGCCGCCACCGCCAAGTCGCCGCGGATCTCCTCTTCCAGCCGATGGGCCTGGTCGCTGCGCCCGGTGATGGCGCCCACGCGCGCGATCCACTTAAGGGCATGCGCCGGCGTCCCCGGCAGCAGGGCGATCCGGCGATGGAACGGATTGCGCTCGAGCGACCTGGACGGTGGGGTGCGGGGGTCGTAGAAGAGCAGCACCCCGTCACCGGCCACGATCGGCCGTTCGCCACCGAGGGCTTGGAGAATTTCGGTGGCCATGGGGGAATGGGAGACGATCCTCCCGGGCGGCGCCGGGAGGGATATGGGGCGGCCGCTGTCGTCCGTAAAACGCATCGGATATGACTGGGCCGCCGCCACGGGGACGGCCCAGAGCAGAAAAAGCAGCCAGAGATGGACGGAGCGATGCAGGCGCATGGCATATCGGTGCCGACGGCGAACGTTGGCAACGCCATCGCCCGCCGCCGGCCGCTGGGTGTTGCGGGTACCCGTTTCAGTAGACCAGGATCACGTTGGGCGGCAGTCCCACGTCAATGGGCGCTGTTGTCACCTCCGTGTGGGTGCTGGTCTCGAAGATGCGCACACCGGGCGCGGTGGGGGTGCGATCGGGCACCAGGAGACGGTCCTGAGCATCGATGGCCAGGCTGGGAATGAACCCGGTGACCGCCACCACGTCGGCCGTCTTGGTGCCGGCGGCGACGTCGAAGGCCACCACGCTGTTGTCGCCAAAACCGCCGATGACGGCATAGCCAACGGTGTCGTCCACCAGTGCCACCGCCCCCAGGTCCCCCCCCAGGGTGTCCTCGGTGACGAGGAAGCCCTCCGCCTCCCAGCTAACCGGGTCCACCGTCTCGATACCGCCGTCACTGGTATCGAAATAGGCGCCGGTCTCCGACACGATGATCTTGCCCAGATCGGCATTGTAGTCGACAAACTGGGGATTGCGGCCGGTGAGGGTGATGGCGTCCACCGCCGGGGTGGTGTCGTCCACGTCGACGATCTCATGGGTGGTGGTGTCGATCACGACGAGGAGGGCGTCGTTCTCGACGGCGAAGTTGTTCAGCCGCTGAAGGGCCACAAAGAGATAGTCGTTGACCTTGACCATGGCGGCGGCCTCCACCGCCCCATCGCTATCACCGGCGGCCATGAAGTCGCTGAGGTCGATTCTCTGCAGGATGGGATCTGTATCGTCGGTGGGGTCCACCACCAGCAGATCGTTGCTGGCGAAGAGACACACGTAGGCCTCGGTGTCGCTGTTGAAGGCCAAGGCATAAGGATTGGTGCCGTTGCCCGTGCTGAACTGGTTGATGGCCACGCCGGGATCGCTCTTCTCCAAGACGGTGATGTTATCCGCCAGAAAGCGGTTGATGATATAGATGCGATCATTGTAATGGGTGCCGGCGTTGTCGCTCTCCACGATCCCGTTTTCGGTGGGCAGGTCGTTGCTGGCCGTGTCAGTGGTGAGGTCGATGGTGCTGTAGGAACCGCTGGTGAAGTCGGTGGTGATCACGAAGGCCACGTTCTCCGTCGTCGCCCCGCCGCCGCCGCCGCTGCTGCTGCTGTCGCCGCAACCGCCGAGGATCAAGGTCAATGCTGTGGCGATCGCCAGAATTCCAGTCGAATGGGGCCTCAACTTCCGTGCTCGTTTCATCTCTCCTGTTCTCCTGTCGTTGTTCGTCTCGATGGCGCGAAGGTGGTCGACCCCCAGCGCTTCAGAATTTATAGAGTACCGACGCCAGGTAACTGCGTCCTGGCAGCGGGTAGCCGAGGACGTCGCTGATCTGCTGGTCGGAGATATTCTTCGCCTCCACGGTGAGAGAAAGCCCATCAGCGGGATAGAGGGTCAGTCCCAGGTTGTGGATGTTACGGCTGTCCACCTCCTCCAGGTTGGCCTGGTCGATATAGTTCTCCGATAGATAGTGGTATTCGTAGAAGAGTTTGGCCAGCGCGTTAAACGCCTCCACTCGCTGAAACACCGCATGACGCGGCCGGCCGGGGAGCTCGTTGCCCTGCAGGTAGGGGATGTCGCTGGTGTTTTCGGTGTCCTGGTAGGTGTAGTTGCCCGACAGCCCCAGGTGGGCCCCCAGGTCCAGGGCCCAGCTCAGTTCGAACCCCTGGAGACGGGCGCTGTCGATATTGATCGCCTGAGCGGTGCGCTGGCTGGTCTGTATCTGAAGGATGATATCGTCCACCGTGCGATGGTAGTAGACCGCTTCCAGATGGAGACCTTCGATAGGAACGCCGGCCACGTCCAGACGGGGGCGGTGGTAGACCAGGCCAAGGTCGGTATTGACGCTCTCTTCGGGGTCGAGGTCGGGATTTCCGATGACGCCGCCACGGTCGCCGAAGAGTTCGGAGAAGTTGGGAAAGCGGTAGTAGCGCCCCAGGTTGGCCTTGAACTGCAGCCCTTCGGCCAATTGGATTCGGGCGCCGATCTGGGGGCTGAGATAGTCTGCGTCGTCCGGTTCGTCGATCGCCTCGCTCTCGAACGGCAGATTGCCGCCGAATTCATGGTGGAGGTAGGTGTAGAGCAGTTGTGGGGTAAGGACCAAGCGCTCGTCGAACAGATAGATTTCGTCGCTGGCGCCCAGGGCGTAGGTGTCACGCCGTTGGCGATCGCCGTCGGGATTGACCGCTGCCAGGGGGTCGTCGGATTCGAAATGCTCCTGCTGGAAGGCGGCCAGAACGCCGATGGTCTGATACTGGCCCCAGTCAATGCTGAGGTAGGTGTCCACTCCCCAGCCCAATTGGTCGTTGGTGGCGTCCTGCCGGCCGGTGCCGATCTCCCCCTCGAGATCCTCGAAACGGGTCTGCTCCTTGAGGAGATAGATCCGCCCTTCGGCCGATAGCCACTCTTCGAACAGCGTGTCACTGCCCAGCCCCGCATGGTAGAGTTGGCGGGTGGTCTCCAGATTGGCCGTGTCGGATTGAAAACTACCCAGCCCCGGTACGCCTTCGTCCTTGTGGAAATACGCCGCCGACAGATCCGCCGAGGCCGCGGCACCGAGCTCCTGTTCGATGCGGCCCAGGAGGTTGTAACTGCGGTAGTCGTTGTTCTGCCGGCGCACCGTTTCGTCATCGGCGGTGTTGATGCGGGTGCCGTTGTCGTCGCGGTACTCGAAATCGCCCTGGGTGCCGCTGACGTCGCCCAGGAGGGTGTAGCCGGTCGCGTTGACGCGGCCGCTCGTGGCGCCGTTAAGGTTGAAGGTGTCGAAGCTGCCGTAGCTGGCGCCCACTTGGTGGGCGGTGGTGCCGGCGCCTTGCTTGGTGACGAGGTTGATCACGCCGCCGACGGCGCTGGAGCGGAAGCGCAGCGGTGCAACGCCCCGGTAAACCTCTATCGTCTCGATGCTGCTGAGGGGGATGGTGGCCAGATTGACCACGCCCGATTTGCCGCGGTTGAGGGGTACGCCATCGATGAAAACGGAAACCTGCTCGGCGGAGGAGCCGCGGATCGAGGCGGTCGAGTAAGATCCCAAACCGCCGTAGCGGCGCACCGTGATGCCGGCGGTCTTCTCCAGTACTTCGGGCACCGAGGTGAGGGTTTCTTCGAAGTCTTCAGCGGGGATGGTGGTGACGAAGGCGGAGGGCGCCTTGGCCTGGGCCTCGTCAGGCGGTTCCTCTTGGGCGGTGACCACCACAGTATCGAGTCGGGTGGTCTCCTCGGCGAGAACCAGTTGGGGGGCAGCGGGGGATAGGAGGAGAAGAAGGCCGCCAAGGGCAATCGATCGCAGCGCCATACAGGTCCAGAGCATCCATCACCTCGCCAGAAGTAAAAAACCCGAATCGATAGCGCATCGATCCGGGAGTCTCCCTGTTTCATCCGTTGGATCTGTGGGCGCACCACTCTCCACGAGGCACGCCACAGCGAGGCCGGCAGGTTTTCTGACTTCCCGGCAGGGTCGGCGACCTTCCCATTTCTCAGCGAAACAGTGGTTTGTGTGTGCCGACTCTGTTCCCAGCGACGCGTGGGTCGCTGGGCCGGGTTACAGCGGCGGGTCCGTCCCCGATTTGCACGGGGTTCCCTCAGCGGTTCACCCTATCCGTGAAACGCCGCTCCTTACAGGAGCACCTGTACCTCGAGAGCCAGCTTTAGGGGATGTCACAGGGATTGTCAACAAGGAAGGGCCGCCGCCGGCACACTTTTTCAGGAGCGTCCGCTTTTCTCCGGATGGGCGTATTTATCGGGCACCAAGGTGATTCGCGGAAAGCGCCCCAGCGGACTTTCATCCACCAGAACACGGCAGCCGTAGGTCTCCTCGATGCGGTCGTAGGTGAGGACCTCACCGGGTGGGCCGAGGGCTTGGATGCGGCCGTTCTTCAGCAGCAGCAGCCGGTCGGCATACATGGCGGCCAGATTGACGTCGTGGGAAACCATCACCACGGTAACGCCCCGCTCCCGCTTGAGGCGTTCCATGAGGTCCATCAGACGCGCCTGGTGGGTCAGATCCAGTGCGGCGGTGGGTTCGTCCAGGAGGATGATCTCCGGTTCCTGGCAGATGGCCCGGGCGATGAAGACCCGCTGGCGCTCGCCGCCGCTGAGGGCGTCCATCTTGCGGTGGGCCAGGTGGCCTACGCCGGTGAAGGCCATGGCGGCCTGGGTCTGGGCGATATCTTCGGGGCCCTCCAGCCCAAGCAGTCCCATGTGGGGGGTACGACCCATGAGGACCACCTCCCGGACCGTGAAGGGCAGGTCCTCGGTGATGAGCTGGGGGACAAAGGCCAGGCGGCGGGCCAACGCCCGGCGGGTGTAAACCTCGAGTGGTCGGCCCATGAGATGGATCTCTCCTTGGGGGGCCAGCAGTCCGGCCATCGCCTTGAGCAGAGTGGTCTTGCCTGAGCCATTGGGGCCGATGATGATGAAGAAATCGCCTGCGGCGATATCGAAGGAGATGCCCTTCAGGACAGGCCGGGTCCTGTAGGCGTGGCTGAGGCGAACGATCTCCACGGCGGCCGTCATTAGCGGTTCGACCGTTTGAGCAGGTAGATGAAGAGGGGCGCGCCGATCATGGCGGTGATGACGCCAACGGGCATCTCCCCCTGGTCGGAGAGCACCCGGGCGATGAGGTCGCACAGCATCATGTAGGTGCCGCCCCCCAGAACGCAGGCGGGCACCAGGAGGCGGTGGTCGGATCCCAGGATGAGGCGCAAGAGGTGGGGCATCACCAACCCCACAAAGCCCAGGAGGCCGCACTGGGCCACCGTGGCGCTGATGATGAAGGAGGTCACCACCAACAGGATCAAGGTCGCTCGCCGGATGTTGATTCCCAGCACCTGGGCCGTCTCCTTGCCCATGAGGAGCAGGTTCATGACGTGGGCGCTGAGGAAGACCACCACGAAACAGGGCAGCAGCATGGCCGTGAGGATGCCCACCTGGTGCATGTCGGCCAGGCTCAGATCGCCCATGAGCCAGAAGATTACGTTGTGCAGGCGCGCGTCCTGGGTGAGGGAGAGTAAGAAGAGGATCACGGCCGAGCAGAAGGCATTGACCATTACCCCGGCCAGGAGGAGGGAATCTTTCTTCAGCATGCTCTGTCCGGTGGAGAGGATCAGGACGACCCCCAGGGTGGCCATACTGCCGGCAAATGCGGTGACGCTCACTCCGGGGAAGCGGGAGAGGCCCAGGAGGATGCCCAGGATGGCACCGATGGCGCTGCCGCCGGAGATCCCCAGGATATAGGGCTCCGCCAGGGGGTTGCGCAGAATTGCCTGAAAGACCAGGCCGCCCAGGGAGAGGGCAGCCCCCACCAGGGCGGCGAGAAGGGCCCGCGGTAGGCGGATTTGCCACACGATCGTCTGTCCCACCGTGACGGTTTCTTTGCCGCCGGTGAGACTGTCCCAGATCGCATCCAGGCTGGACCCGGTGGTGCCGAAGGTCAGGCTGAGGACGAGGGCACCGGCAAGTGTGGCCAGCAGAACACCGGTGGTGAGCGTTATGCGCCAGGTCAGTTGGCTGCCGACCATTCTGATGGACGTGGCTTGTGGGTCGGGCTGGGTCACGGATCCCCCTTCGCCGTGCGGGGGTGGATCAGCTCGGCCAGCTGCTCCAGCCCCTCCACCAGGCGCGGTGAGGCGCGGTCGTAGAGGTCGGAGTTCACCAGGTGGATGCGACCAGTTTGCACAGCCGGCAGCTGGGTCCAGCGCTGCCACTCCTGTTTGACCTTCTCAAAGGTTTCGAGGCGGGCCATGCTGGTGATGATGACCACTTCAGGCGCCAAGGTGAAGATCTGTTCCCGGCTGATGCGTGGGTAGGGGACTGAGCCGGCAGTGGCGTTCTCTCCCCCGGCCATTTCGATCAGTTCGTGGATAAAGGTGTCCGTTCCCGGTGCCACGATGGGGGAAACCCCGATCTGGAAGAAGACCTTGGGCCGCCGACCGATACCCTGAACACGGCGCTGCACCCGGGCGATACGGGCCGCCATTTCGGTGGTGATCTCCTCGGCTCGTGGTGCGGCATCCAGGAGGCGGCCGATCTCGGTGATGGTGGCGCCGATGGCGTCGAAATCACGCGGGTCCACCGCATAGACGGGGATGTTGAGGGCCTCCATACGCCGTATGACGGCGATGGGATTGCCATCCTTGACGGCGATGCACAGGTCGGGCCTTAAGGCGGCGATCTTCTCCAAGTTGAGCTGCACGTAGGAGCCGACCTGGGGCAGCCTGCGGGCCTGGGGCGGGTAGTCGCTGTAGCGGGTGACCCCCACCAGCCGGTGCGCTTGGCCCAGGGCGTAGACGATTTCGGTGATGCTGGGGGCCAGGGCGACCACACGCGCGGGGTCCGGGGGCACCAGGACCGATCGCCCCAGCTGGTCGGTGATGACCGCGGCGCGCCCTTGGGTCAGCCCCGTCACTCCCAGCAGGCACAGGATCAGTCCCGCTATGGTAGCGCTAAGCTTCATATGTGGTGCGTATCCAGGTGGTTGGCAAAATCATCGGCTTCTGAGTTATGCAAAAAGGGATGGCGAGTCAACCGTAACCATCTTCGTGTCGAACGATCGGGTGGCTGTAACCGTGCTATAAGCAATAGTAATATATAGGAATATACTCTTTACTCCACACTTGCACTAATCCATGGCTTGTGCTATGCAACCGCTGGCGTTCCAAACTCAAAATCTGGACTTTGGGCGGGCGCGCAGGCGCCGCCTCTCGATATAAAATAGCTGAAGGGAGGAAGTGACACGTGGAAACTTACACCGTTAAAGACCTCATGGTCCCTCTCTCCGAGTACGCCACCGTCTCGGAAGATGCGACACTCTTCGAAGCCATTCTGGCTTTGGAGAAGGCACAAGAGGAGTTCGACCACACCAAGTACCGCCATCGTGCTATCCTGGTGTATGACCACAACAACAAGATTATTGGAAAGGTGTCCCAGATCGATGCTTTAAGAGCGCTGGAACCCAAATACGAAGAGATTGGCCGGGGTGCCGGGTTACATCGCTATGGTATTTCCAAAAAGTTTATGGAATCCATGCTGGAGAAGTTCGGCCTCTTCGAACAACCGTTCACCGACATCTGCAAAAAGGCAGGAACTGAGAATGTGAAAAAGTTTATGTCCTCGTTCAGCGAAGGCGAGCACGTGGATATCAACGCTACCATGGATGCCGCCATCCATCAGTTTGTCCTTAGCAATCAGCAATCCTTACTGGTCACCGAGGGCGGAGAAATCCTGGGAATATTGAGACTGACCGATATGTTCGCCGCCGTCTTTCATACCATGAAAGAATGCGTACTCAATGGTGAATAGGCGTGATCGCGATCACCGAATAATTTCGATTGAGATGCTTGAACTGTATCGTAAATTTAGGAGGTTTGCATGAGCAGCGACACTACTGATGCGGTCACCAATGAATACAATTGGACAAAACTGATCTTCCTACTGATTGGCGTGGCCCTATTTGTGATTGTTTACTACTCTCCGGCTTGGCCCGACGCGGTCGATCCCAACGGCAAGCACTTCGCCCTCAGCGTGGTGGGCAAGGGCTCCATTGCCGTATTTCTGCTCGCGGCCACCTGGTGGGTCTTCGAGGTGGTGCCCATCGGGGTCACCAGTCTGGCCATCGGCGTCCTACAGGTGCTCTTTTTTATCCGACCGGCCAAAGAGGCTTTCCGGGACTTCATGGATCCCAACGTGCTGTTCATCTTCGGCTCCATCGTGGTGGGCCTGGTATTCACCAAGACCGGCCTGACGCGCCGTATCGCCTACAAGATGCTGGCCATCGTGGGCGAGAAGACCAGCATGATCTATCTGGGCTGCTTCATTCTCACATCGGCCCTCACCCACATTATGGCCCACACCGCCGTGGCCGCCACGATCTATCCCCTCCTAGTGGCCATCTACGCCATGTACGGCGAGGGCGACAAGCCCACCAAGTTCGGCAAGGGCCTCTTCATCGGCATGGCCTACGTGGCCGGCGCCGGCAGCATCGTCACCCTCCTGGGGGCCGCCCGCGGGGCGGTGGCCCTGGGGTTTTACGGCGAGGTCACCGGCAAGAGCGTGGGCTTCTTCGAACTCTCCTACTACATGTTCCCCATCGGCTGGCTGATGACCTTCATCCTGTGGGGCTTCTTCATGGTGGTGATGAAGCCGGAGAAAGACCGGATTCCCGGTCTGCGCGAGAAGGCGGCCAAGCTCAACGCCGATATGGGCAAGATCACCGGTAAAGAGATCATGGCCGCCGTGATCGTGGGAACGGCCATCCTCGTCCTGGGGGTCAGCGCCGTGCTCAAGGCCTCCAATCCTGAATTCGTGCCGCCCCACAAAACGGCCGTCCTGCTGATCTCCACCATCCTTTTCTTCATCACCGGCCTGCTGGACATCAACGATCTGGAGGCGATTCCCTGGAACATCATTCTCCTCTTCGCCGGTGCCATGAGTATCGGCTACTGCCTCTGGCAGACCGGCGCGGCCAACTGGCTGGCCGTCAACTGGCTGGCCCTGTTCACCGAAGCCACCCCATTCGTATTTATCATGAGCATCGCCTTCTTCGTCATGATCATGACCAACTTCATCATGAATGTGGCCGCCATTGCCATCAGTCTGCCGGTGGCCCTCGTCATCGCCCCCTACCTGGGCGTTGCCGGCGAGGTGATTCTCTTCTCCTCGCTGGTCGTGGCCGGCATGCCCTTTCTGCTCCTCGTGGGGGCGGCGCCCAACGCCATCGCCTATGACTCCGGCCAGTTTACCACCGGTGAATTTTTTCTCTGGGGCATTCCGGCCAGTATTATCTTGATGATCGCCACCGGCTTCATGGTATACGTGGTGTGGCCCATCATGGGGATGCCCATTACCACCGGCTAAGCACCTGGAGGAGAACTTTCCGAGAGGATGCCCCTGCGGCGCAACGACGCAATTGCAACGGCCCTTCACACGGAGGGCCGTTTTTTTTTAGCTTGCGCAACGGGTGGGAAGCGGGGATAAGGCAGATACACCCGAACCGACGGCGGAAGGGAGGGACGACCATGCGAAGGCGATGGGGGCTGGCCATATTGGTGGCCGCACTGGTGGGAGCGCTCCTCCTGGGGGGGTGCGGGCTGACCCGCTGGGCCATCCACAGATGGGGCGAGCCGCAGTTCATGTCCTACCGCATCGATGCCCGCAACTTGGCGCTCTGCACCACCCCCCGCGATCAATTCGCGTTCACTGCCGAGGGTATCGCCGCTGCCCTTGAGCGGGTGGGCGGTTCGGCGGTGGCGGCCCGCCAGCCGCTGATCCTCTTCATCCACGGCCGCGGCAAGCATCCCGACAAGGCTTACGGTGATCATCCCGAGATCGGCCGCGATATTCTGGCCCAGATGGCGACCGAGTACCGCGCTGCGGTGCTGATGCTCCACTGGCCATCCTGGTTGGGCCCCGCCGGCTACCCGTCTCTCAACGCCAGGGAGACCGGCCCCCACCTGGCGCGCCTCTTCGATGCGCTCGCGCGCTACCGCGCCGGCCGCAACCGCGCCGACCGCCCCAGCCGCATCCACCTGCTCGTCCACAGCATGGGCAATCAGGTACTGGCCAGCTACATGGCGGCCTATGACCATCGTTTCGGTGAGGGGCCGCCGCTCTTCGACAGCCTCATCCTCAACGCGCCCGATGTGGCCCTCGCCGACCATCGCCATTGGGTGGACGCGATCGATTTTAGCGACCGCATCTATATTCTCCTCAACAGCGGCCGCGACCAGCTGCTCAAATTGTCCACCTATCTCCTGGGCACCCCCCGTCTGGGGCGTCAGCTGCAGCACGCCGACGGCCGCAGGGAGCCGCTGGCCGAGAAGGCCGTCTACCTAGACCTCACCGCCATCGGCGTCAACCACGACTACTTCTACGGTCGCGAACGTCCCGCCGCTCTGGTCGAACTCTACCGGCGCATCTTCAGCGGCAGTGCACCGCCGCTGGAGACCCCGGGCTTGACGCCTGGCGACCTTCCCCGAACCTACCGCCTGAAAAGAGCCTAGCCATTGACTGAGGGACCATCGCAACCTCGCCACTGGCGCGCAGGGCCAACGAACGCCGGTTGTCGCCGTGACAAAAGCAGCGCCAGGTTTTCTTAGGCCCGGCACCTGGACGCGGGCGCGGTGGTCGGTTCCGCTAGTGCGGCGAATCGAACAGATGCTTGTGGGCGGTCATGAAATCGTCAAAGCGCAACGGGGGGCGCCCCAGGACGCTCTCCACATCGGGGGTAACGGCCTCGTAGCCGCCCTTGGCGAACCAGCTGAAGATTTCGGCCAGCTTTTCGGCTTCCCATTCAGAAAGCCCCGCCTTCAGCAGACCGGCCTGCATCTGTGCGTCGCTGATCGGGTGATAGGTGACCGGTTTGCCGATGGCCTTGGATACCTTTTCCGCCAGGTCATGGAAGCTCAGCGCCTCGGGGCCGGAGAGCAGATAGGTTTTGCCCGCATGGCCCGCCTCGGTCAGTGCCTTGACGGCCACGGCGGCCACATCGCGAATATCGATAAAGCTCTGTCGGCTCTCCCCCAGCGAGATATAGATGGCGCCTTCCGCCTGAATGGTGGCAATGGCGCTGAGGATGTTCTGATAAAATGAGTTGGGCTGCAGCAGCGTGTAGGCGATGCCACTGGCCTTGAGGAGGGCGTCGGTCTGGGCATGTACCCGGATGATCTCGGAGCCGGCCGCCAGGTTGGCGCCCATGCCGGAGAGTTTGACCACATGCCGGACGCCGGCGCTCTGGGCCGCATCGAGGAGATGGTGCATCCATTGTGCGTTGTCCGGGTGGGCCGGCATGGCCACATAGATGCGGTCATGGCCGTCGAAGGCCGCCGCCAGCGAGTCCCTGTCCGTGAAATTACCCTCCACCCAAGTGGCGTTGGGAATCTCCGGCGCCTTGCGACGATCCCTGATCAGGGCGCTGAAGGGTATTTCGGCGGCCGATAGCTGCCGCACCACCTCACTGCCTGTATTGCCGGTGGCACCGGCGATCAATAGTGTCTCCATAAGGTCTCCTCGTTGCGCTCAATGAAGAAAAAGTTCGGTATGTCGCGCGCCTGGCAATCCGTGTCGATGGCGTGGCCCCTGTCACAGGCGCCGAATCCTAGACCAAGGTAGCCCCGGCCGTGGACCCAGGCGGCATGAGCCGATCCAACTCGGCCATCGTTTCGCCATCCAAGGCGACGTCGACGGCGACAGCGTTTTCCGTCAATCGGTCAATGCTGCGCGTTCCGGGGATGGGAACAATGTCCCCCCCCTGGTGCAGCAGCCAGGCGAGGGCCAGTTGGGCCGGTGTGAGCTCCAGTGTGGCGGCCAGACGCTTGACCGGCGCGAAGCGATCCTGATTGTTCTGCAAGTTCTGGTCGCTGAAGCGGGGGTTGTTGTGGCGAAAGTCTCCCTCCGGGAGAGATGCCACCGTCCCCGTCAGAAATCCACTGCCCAGGGGGGACCAGGGTACCAGGGCGATGCCCAGCTCCCTGAGGGTGGGCAGCAGGTCGCTCTCCGCCGCGCGGCGCCACAGTGAATATTCGAACTGAACGGCGCAGATGGGATGGACCGCATGGGCCCGGCGGATCTGGTCGGCGGTGACGTTACTGAGGCCAAGATGGCGGACCTTGCCGGCGGTGACCGCTTCCGCCATGGCGCCCACCGATTCTTCAATGGCCACATCCGGGTCCGGATAGTGGAGGTACCAGAGGTCGATGGTGTCCAACCCGAGGCGCTTGAGGCTGTTGTCCACTGCCTGGCGCGCATATGACGGCCTGCCGTTGATGTTCAGCGAAAAGCCCCAGCCGGTCGGCAGCGCCGTGCCCCTCTGTTCTGACTCGAACACGATCCCGAACTTGGTGGCGACGAAGGCGGTGCCGCGCCGATCACGGATTGCATGTCCCACGAGGATCTCATTGTGTCCGTTGCCGTAGGCGTCGGCGCTGTCGATCATGGTGTAGCCCATCTCCAGGGCCGCCTGCAGGGTCGCGACGGCCTGTGGATCCTCGGAAGCGCCGTAGTAGCCCTCCAACACCATGGCGCCATAGCCCAGGGCGCCCACCAGGGGACCGTCGGTCCCCAATTGTCGCTCTCTCAGCATCGCTTGCCTCCTCTTCTCCATTGTCTGCGGCGCAGGCGTCGCTGACGCCGCTGTTGCGTTGTGCGGGCGGCGGCTATCCGCTGTTCCATCGATGGTGTGCTCCGCAGCGGCCGCTTACCGCCTCGATGGGGACCGTCCGGCGATATGGCGCAGGCGGGTCTCAGCTATTGTCGAGGCGAGGACCTCAGCTATTGCCGAGGCATGGATCTCAGCTATTGCTGAGGCGTTCGCTGGCCGTGTCGATCTGGGCCGTTAGCCGGTCACCGGCCTTTTGGCCGAGACGGTCGGAGTAGTTCCGATAAAGCGTTTTCCAGGCCTTCAGGATGGCATCGTTCAGGGAGATGCCCGCTTCGGTGGGGTAAACCCGGGACAGTTTGCCCTCACTGCGCCGCTCCAGATAGCCTTTGTAGACCAAGGTATCGATGAAGCGCGTCACCGTTGAGGGCGCCAGCTGGAGCGCTGCACAGAGATCCTTCTGTCCGATGCCGGGTGCTTCGTTGACCAGCATCACCAGGAAGGCGTGCGACGGCGACAGACCGGTGGGCCGAAAGGCTTCCTCCGCCATGCGGGTGATGACCCGCGACAGGGCGTTGGCCGTGAAGTAGAGGCAATGGTGGAGGAGTTTTTGACTGTCACTCATGGGCACATCCTTGCTTGCACATACAAATATACCCATCAATGGGCCTTGTCAACGTCGCACGTCAGATGGGGCCGGACAGGGCACTTCCCGGTGTGAGAACCGCGAAGATCGCCGGATCCCCGGCAAGCGCTCGGTGGCGGGATGCCGGCGGAACGGGGCCCCCATCATCGGCAACCCAATGGACTTTCACGGCAATGGGGAATAGGTCCACAAATTGCTTGAAACCATTACGAAACCACACTAAGAAAAAATGCGGCGCCATTGGCGACCGCCGCCATGCGAGCTCCCTCCCCGACCGAACCGGCGGCCCAGCGCCCTGCGCCACCTGGAGAAACCGGATCTGATGCTCGAACAGCTGCGCCATCATAAGGAACCGGAATGACACCCCAGAAGAGACGGTCGGATCTGATCCTGGTCTTCGATGCTGGCACCCAATCGGTCCGGGCCGCTCTCATCGATCCGCATGGGCAGATTCAGGCCCTGGTCAAGACCCCCATCGATCCCTACCAGTCGCCCCAACCGGGTTGGGCCGAACTGGATCCCGATGCCTATTGGCACCAGCTGTGCCGGACCGCACGCGCCCTCCTGGATCTGCCGCACGTCGATGCCGCTCGGATCCGGGGGGTGACCCTCACCACCCAGCGGGCCACCCTGGTGAATCTGGATGCGCGGGGGTGCCCTTTGCGGCCGGCCATTACTTGGCTCGATCAGCGCCGCATCTCCGAGGATCTACCGCTGCCCTGGCTCCTGCGCACGGCCTTGGCCGTCAGCGGCAAGCGCGACACGGCGATGGGCGCCATGCGTGATTGCAAGTCCAACTGGATCCGCGAAAAGGAGCCCGACGTCTGGTCTCGCACCGCGAAGCTACTCTTCCTGTCCGGTTTTCTAACCCATCGCCTGACGGGGAACTTCGTGGATTCGGCGGCCAATATGGTCGGCTATGTGCCCTTCGATTTCCGACGGCATCGCTGGGCGGGACGCCTGGACCTCAAGTGGAAGTTGTTCCCTATGGAGGATGGCATTCTTCCCGATCTGGTGGCACCGGGCGCCGAACTTGGCACCATCTCCCCCCAGGCAGCCGCCGAGAGCGGCCTTCCCGACGGGCTGCCGGTTATCGCCGCCGCCACCGACAAGGCCTGCGAGGTGCTGGGCGCCGGCTGCACCTCACCGGAGACCGCCTGTCTCAGCTACGGCACCACGGCCACCGTCAACACCGCGACCGACCGCTACGTGGAGCTCAAACCGCTGCTGCCGCCCTACCCGGGAGCCATCCCCGGCACCTACACCAACGAGGTGATGGTCTACAGAGGGTTCTGGATGGTGAGCTGGTTTCGCAAGGAATTCGGTCTGCGCGAAGAGCAGCTTGCCGTGGAGCGTCAGGTGACCCCGGAGACCCTCTTCGACGAGCTGGTCGCCAAGGTGCCGCCCGGTTGTCAGGGGCTGATCCTGCAGCCCTATTGGTCGCCAGGTTTCGACACCGATGCCGACGCCAAGGGGGCCGTCATCGGCTTTGGCGCCGTCCACACCCGGGCCCATCTCTACCGTGCCATCCTGGAGGGATTGGCCTTCGCCCTCAAAGAGGGTTTGCAGACGCTGGAGCGTCGCAACGCGGTTCCGGTAACCGGCCTGCGGGTCTCCGGCGGCGGTTCCCAGAGCGCCGCCGCCCTGCAGATTACGTCCGACATCTTCGACCGGCCCGTCCAGCGGCCCCACACGTATGAAACCGCCGCCCTCGGTGCGGCGGTCTGTGCGGCGGTGGGGCTGGGCTTTCACCATGACTACGCTGCTGCGACGGCGGCCATGACCCGCATTGGCCGAACCTTCACTCCCAACCCCCGTCACCGCGACCTCTACCATGCCTTGTTCGAACGGGTCTACCTGAAGATCTACCCCCGACTGGCGCCCATATTTGGTGAGATCCAGCGGATCACCGGCTACCCCGAACAGATCTGACCGCACCCCGACCGCCTTTTGACAACCGCCGGCGCCAGCGTGCGCCGACCCCCGCTTGGGCTAGGGGCCGACATCCCGCTTGCCGGTGCCATCCGGGCGTCTTATCTCTTACACAGGAATCAACCTAATTCGGGGCACGGCAAAAGTGGCCCCGCGGGAGGACCCTATGATCGCGCGACGCCTATTTACGGCCTGTCTGCTGCTGTTGCTATTCAGCGGATGTGCGGCCTCATCCGGAAGCACCCTGCTGGTCCCCGCGCCGGGGACCCATCGGTTCCCCTACTTCGACACGGAGACGCCGGTCTGGAGCTACAATGGGCGCATCCCCGGTCCCCTCATCCGGGCCAAGGCCGGAACGACCCTCACCGTAGAGGTGCACAACCAGCTCGCGGAGCCCACCAGCATTCACTGGCACGGCCTGCGGATCGACAACGCCATGGACGGTGTGCCCGGCGTAACCCAGGATCCCATCCAACCAGGAGACCGCTTCACCTATCGTCTGCGGCTCGAGGAGGCGGGCACCTACTGGTATCATCCCCATCTCAACACCGGAGAGCAGTTGGAACGCGGCCTCAAGGGGGTGCTTGTCGTCGAGGAGCGCCGCCCACTGCCATGGTCACAGGATCTGGTCTGGCTGCTCGATGATTGGCGTCTCCAGCGAGACGGCACCATCTTTCCCCACTTCAACACCCACCACGATCTGATGCACGATGGGCGCTGGGGCAACGTCGTCACCGTCAACGGGCAGGTGGCACCCGAGGTGGTCGTCGCGCCGGGCGAGCGCGTCCGCCTGCGAATGGTCAACGGGGCCAACGCGCGCATCTTCGCGCCCCAGATCGAGGGTCTCTCCGCCACCGTCATCGCCGTCGACGGGCGGCCGGTCTCCAGGCCGTTCCCCCATGGGCGCTTGCCCCTGTCACCGGGCAATCGGATCGATCTGGACATCACCATCCCGGCGGATGCAGCAGGCAGCACTTACCGCGTGATCGATCGGGCGACCCGCCGCACCACCGCATTGGCCGAGATTCGGGTGCGGGCGGCGCCGCCGGTGGCAACACCCGTTTTCGATCCGCCGCTGGCAGCAGGCTTCCTTCCGGCCGCCCGCTTTGCCGATGCACCAGTGGTCAAAACCTGGGACTTGGACGCCATTCGCGGGGGCGCTTTCGGGATCGGGTGGTCCATGAACCGGCAGCTCTGGCCCGATGCCGATACCCTGGCCCTCGAAATTGGCAAACCGGTCAAGATCCAGTTCGTCAATCGCAGCACCCGTCTCCATCCGATGCACATTCACGGCGCTTTCTTTCGGGTGCTGACGGTGAACGGGGAATCGGCGGTAGAGCCCTTCACGCGGGATACCGTCCTGGTGGGGCCGCGGGAGACCATCGTCGTCGGGCTCGTTCCCGAGCACGGCGGCATCTGGATGGCCCATTGCCACATCCAGGCCCATGCCGATTCGGGCATGATGACGACGATCACGGTCGAATAGGGCCCCCAAGGTCGTCACAGGCGATCATGGGGCCCATCCCGTGTCCAGCATTCAGCGCCGCAGCTGAAGCTGGTGACACCACTGGCCCCCTCCTCTGTCGCGCGGATCTATGGCCATGGTTGTCTTCCGAGACGTCTTTGAGTATGGTGGCCCTTGCCCCATCCCAAACCGCCCGGCCGTCTGCCCCTTGCGTCAAACGGCATCGGATCCACGGGCGGGACCTCGGACAACCCGATGCTGAAGACGCTGCTGCCGCGCCATCCGCCGGTGTCGCACCATCAGCATCCGCCCATAACCCATCAGCAGGAGATTGACGATGCGTGAAAAAGAGATTTTGGCCCTCTTCGACGAATGGAACGGCGCCCTTCAGACCGGCGATCCCCAGACGGTTGCCGCCCTTTATGAATCCAACGGTATTTTACTGCCCACCGTCTCCAACCAAGTGCGCCACAATCCCGAGGAGGTAGCGGACTACTTCGTACATTTCTGCGCCAAGGGGCCCAATGGCAAGATCGATGAAGCCAACGTGCGCATCTTTGGCGATCTGGCCATCAACTCGGGTGTGTACACCTTCTCCTTCGCCGATGGATCCAGCGTCCAGGCCCGCTTCACCTTCGTCTACCGGTGGAATGGCCAGCGCTGGAAGATTGTGGAGCATCACTCATCCAAGATGCCCGAATAAGCGCTTGCGGCTCTGCCTGGGGGGCTTTGGACTCCCCAGGCGGCGACCGCCGCTGCCCACTCACCGCCCCCTTCTCCCCAGCCCGCCGAACCCGCCCAACGACCCTTGCAATTAGATGGCCATAGCGGCGCTGAATCAGCGGCGCTGACTCAATGGTTGCCAGAGTCCGCGCCACCTGTCGGGTGCCTTTTTTTCAATTCGATGCGGGAAGGTGGGTGAAAGCTGGATGGGACCTATTTGGTCACGTTTACGGCCACCGCCAGCGCGCGAACGCGACCCGTCGTCACCGGCAGCGGCCGCCATGCAGTGTCTTCCAGGGGGCGATACCACAGCTTGCCGTTGGAGAGGATGGCGAAGAGGCGGTCGCCCGCCTGCTGAAACCGGTCCACCATGTAATCGGGCCAGGGTGCGTCCAGGCCGTCGGCGTCGGCCTGCCAGGTGCGGCCCCCATCGCGGGAGATTTCGATCCGGCCGTTGCGGTCGACGCCGTCCGCCGGACCGGCGACGATAAGGGCGGGATCGTCGGGGTGGACCCAGGCGTCCCGGATATAGCCGGGATGAATGCGCTTCCAGGCGCCACCGGCATCCTCCGAGCGATAGAGACCGCCCCCGGTGGCGGCGGTCAGCGATCGGGGCGACTGCGGATGACGGCGGATGCTGTGGACATCGGGGTGGATCCGGCGCTCCAGGCCACGGGTGAGGTCGGGCTTGCCGTCGCTACCGGATACGAGTTGCCAGGATCGACCCTCGTCGGTGGTCATCAGCACCCCCCCCACCTCCACGGCGGCGTAGATCGGGGTCTCTGCTCCCGGGCCGGGTGGCAGGGCGAAGCCGCGTACACAGCCCTCCCGCGGTGAATAGGGCAGATACCAGCCCAGCCGGTCGCGCAGTTCGGCCACGCCAGTTCCCGCCTGCCAGCTGCGGCCCCCGTCAATCGACCAGAAGATGTCGGCCGGTTCGGTACCGGCCAGGATCAGCGCCGGCCTCTCCGCGGATGCCGCGAGCCAGCGCACGTAGGGGGTGGCCAAGCCTTCGTTGGCCAGCTGCCAACTGGTACCGCCATCCGTCGATCGACGGATACCGTCGACAGCACCCACGAGGATGCTCTTCTCTGTCACCACCACACTGGTCAATGCGGTGGAGGCCAGATGATGGCCGGTGAGCTGCCAAGTTTCTCCGGCCATGCTGACGATGAACAGACCGATGTGGGTGGCGATATAGAGGGTGGTTGACACGACAGACCTCCTCCTGCGGTTGGTGCAACTGGGTGGTGCCGCAGTGGTTGGCGATCCACGACCGTCAGCCGTTTACCCAATGGTAAGGCGGGATCGGGGGGCGTCAACTTGCGCCAGCTGCCGCCGCCCAGGCGCAGCGGAGGGGTGATTTGTGGGACGGTGCTTGAACCGCATGGTCTCGGTGAGACCTTCTGGCATGCTTCATCACAAGGCTCGAAATACGATTCAAGGCGCTGGAATGATATTACAATTTTCACCGCGGCTTGACCCGGGGGAGGGGGCCAGCGTATACTGGAATCATCCGCTGGGGTGCAATTGGCCACCTGCCCGATGGGGGGTATCTGCCGTCGGCCTTTGCGCCCAGCGCCTCCTCCGTTGATTCCCCGGGGAGGGTGATGATGATCGCCGCACAGCTCATACCCAAGATCCAGATGGTGGCGCCCGGCACGCGACTGCGGCGGGCGCTGGACGCCATCGTCATGGCCGAGTTCGGCGCACTGATCGTTTTCCTCGACGACATCAAGGCCCAGGAGAACATTCTCCAGGGGGGCTTTTACATCGGCGCCAGCTTCTCGCCAGAGAAGCTTTACGAGTTGGCCAAAATGGACGGCGCCATTATTCTAGACGAAAGCGTTTCCCGAATTCTCGCCGCCAACGTCCAATTGGCCCCCGACCCCTCCCTGCCCACCGACGAGACCGGCATGCGCCACCGCGCGGCGGAGCGGGCGGCCCGTCAAACCGGCAAGTTCGTCCTGACGGTGTCACGACGCCGGCGGGTCATTACGCTCTATCACCGGCACCACAAGCATCAAATCAACGAGATCAGCTATCTTCTCACCCGACTCGATCAAACCATCCGAATGGTGGAGCGTTACAAGGCGCTGCTGGATCGCAAGGCCGGCCAATTGGAAGCCGACGAATTCCTGGACCAGGTTCACCTTGTCCAGGTGACCGAGCTGATCCGGGATGGCCTGATGATCCTGCGCCTTCTCGATGAGGTGGCGCCCTATGTCGTGGAGTGCGGCGACGAGGGCCGGCTGCCCGCCATGCGGCTAGGCAGCGTCAGTGACGAGGTAATGGAGATGGTTGAACTGCTGGCCAAGGATTATGGCCATCCAGAGGATGGGCGACACGTTGGTGCCGAGCGAATCATGGCACTCACGGATGACGACCGCGAGAATCTCAGCCGGATTGCCCGCCGTCTGGGGTGGCCGACAGCAGCGGCGGCGGACCTGGAGGATGTCGCCGTCAGCGCCAGAGGCTACCGTCTGCTGGCGCGGGAGGCCAAGATCCCAATGGCCGCCGCCGAGCAGGTGGTGGCCCGGTTCAAGCATATCACGGGTCTCCGTCGCGCGGATGCCGACGCGCTCATGTCGGTCGAGGGGATTGGCGAGAAGCGGGCCCAATCGATTCTTGCTGGACTCCTGCGGGTGCGCCAGCGCAGCGGCTTCCAGTAGACGCGCCGCCCGGTCCTGCACCAGCTGGTCGGATTGACGCGGCGAATCTGGGCCTTAACCTCTGGTTGGTTCAAGGATCCAGTGCCGATTATTGGACGCGACCGCTCGTCGACGGCCGGAAGCCCGTGACCGCCATCGGTGTCTGAAGCGTGCGCAATCGATCGCCGGAAACACGGTCATCCGTCCAATCAAGCTTTCTCCTGCGCATCGCTCTCTCCCGCCGCTGATGCTTGCCCCAAGCGTTGTGTCGGACGCCGTCGATATAGAGGAGCATCACATGTTGGATTGCAAGCGCATCTCTCCAAGATCCAAACGGTATGGTCTTTATTGGCTGTGCATCGCTGGGATCATCGCCGGCCTGACCGGGCTGTCGTTTTCGGCAGACGGCACGGAATCGTCGGCCGGGGCAGTGGCCCTGGTGGTGCAGATCCGCGGCCCCATCGGTCCCGCCACGGCCGATTTTGTGTCCAAAGCCATTGGCACCGCCCAATCGCGCTCGGCCGCCCTCGTCGTATTGACCATGGACACGCCCGGCGGCCTATCCGACAGCATGCGGGACATCATCCACAGCATCCTGGAAGCGCCGCTGCCGGTGGTCGGTTACGTATTTCCCTCCGGCTCCCGGGCGGCAAGTGCCGGCACCTATATTCTGTATGCTTGCCACATCGCCGCCATGGCACCGGGCACCAATCTGGGCGCCGCCACCCCCATTCAGATTGGCGGTGGTCTACCGCTGCCCGGGCAAAATGAGCGGCCCTCGGACGAAAGCCAGGAGCCGTCCGACCAAGGCAAAACGCGCCGCGATGCCCTGACGGCCAAGATCGTCAACGATGCCGCCGCCTATATCCGCAGCCTGGCCCAGATGCGGGGGCGCAATGCCGAGTGGGCCGAACGCTCTGTCCGTGAAGGGGTCAGCTTGGCGGTCGCGGACGCCTTGGCGGAAAGCGTCATCGATCTGGTGGCCGCCGACATCGCCGATCTCCTGCGCCAGCTCGATGGTCGCCAGGTGACAGTGGCTGGCAGCACCCGCACGCTGAAAACGGATGAGTTGCGGGTGGAGACCATCGAGCCCGATTGGCGCAACCGGCTGCTGAGCGTCCTGACCAACCCCAACATCGCCTTCCTCCTGATTCTGGCCGGGATCTACGGCCTGTTTTTCGAATTTGCCAATCCCGGCACCATCGGTCCGGGCGTCGTGGGCGTGATATGTCTCATGCTGGGCTTCTATGCCCTCAATCTCCTGCCCATCAATTACGCCGGCCTGGGCCTCCTCATTCTGGCCATCGCCTTGATGGCCGCCGAAGCCTTCAGCCCCTCCTTCGGCGTTCTGGGCACGGGGGGAATCATCGCCTTCGTGCTTTCCGCCACCATGCTGATTGACAGCGGCATACCCGGATTTTCCATCTCGTGGCCCGTCATCTTGACCACTGCGGCCATGAGTGCCGGGTTGCTGATCTTTCTGCTGGGCTATGTCTGGCGGGCGCAACGGCGGCCAGTCACCACCGGTGGCCGGGCCTGGATCGGCAAGGCGGCCGTTGTGTTAGAATGGTCGGCGGAGAGCGGCAGCGGCTATGTGCGCTGCGGCGGCGAACGCTGGAGAGCCGCGGGACCGGCAGACCTTACCCCCGACGAGGGGGTCTTCGTGCACGGTCGCAGCGGCCTGAGATTGGACGTCGGGCGAACCGCCCCCAAGGCAAAAGGAGACCGTCATGCCGACCATTAGCCTTTACCTCACCATCGCCATCATGGTGATCGGGTTTTTGTACCTCGCCATCCGCGTTTTGCGTGAATACGAACGGGCCACCATCTTCACCCTGGGGCGGTTTTCGGGTGTCAAGGGGCCGGGGCTGATCATCCTTATCCCGCTGGTTCAACAGATGGTACGCGTGGACCTGAGAACCGTGGTGGAGGATGTCCCCAGTCAGGACGTCATCTCGCGGGACAATGTCTCCGTGAAGGTCAATGCCGTCATCTACTACCGGGTGGTGGATGCCGAGCGCGCCATCAACCAGGTGGAAAATTTCCGCGGTGCCACCAGCCAGCTGGCCCAGACCACCCTCCGCTCGGTGCTGGGCAAGCACGAACTGGACGAGATGTTGGCCGAGCGGGACAAGCTCAACCGGGATATCCAGGAGATTCTGGACGAGCAGACCGATGAGTGGGGCATCAAGGTCAGCAACGTGGAGATCAAACACGTGGACATCAACGAGAGCATGGTGCGCGCCATCGCCCGCCAGGCGGAGGCGGAGCGCAACCGGCGGGCCAAGGTCATCAATGCCACCGGCGAGGAGCAGGCCGCGGACAAACTGGTTGCCGCCGCCGAGAAGATGGCGACGCAGAGCCAATCGATGCAGCTGCGCTATCTATCGACCCTCTATGATGTCAGTCAGGGCAGAGGATCGGTCATCGTCTTCCCCTTTCCCTTGGAGGTCGTCAAACTGCTCGAACGGATGACCACGGGCGCCTCCGATGCGGGTGTGGCCACCGAAGGCGACTCGTGAAAGGGGCCCCAAGCGGTAGATCCGCTATGGTCGCTATCGGCCATTCAAGATGCCAGTCGGGCCGACCCATGGCCCACCCCCTTCCTCTCAATCGGATAAGGCCCCCGGCATTGACGCATTGTCAGCAGGCGTTATTTGTGGTTAGGTAGAGGCTGCCGGTGGCGACGACCGATCCAACGCCTGCCGGTGCGCATCGGCGCGGCCCACGCCAACCCGCCCGCCCCGCCGAGCGCCGTCCCCGACTGCCCGCTGCGTGAACGCGAACCGCATCAAGAGGGCACATGCGATACCGATTGCTGATTGGACACCGTCCCGTCGACACCACCCAGAGGACCCCTCGGCCCCAGACCATCGGGACCCTGCTGCTCGCAGCGGTCCTCACGCTCCTCATCCCGCTCCCGCCGGTAAACGCCCAATCCCAGGCGCAGATCTCCGCCGAACCGGTGCGCATCGTGGCCATCTTCTCCCAGACCGGGATTGCCGCCACCCACAACGAACCCCTCATTCCCATGGTCCAATTGGCCGTGGAGGAGATCAACCGCGCCGGCGGCGTGCTCGGGCGGCCGATTCAACTCATCCTGCTGGACAATCAGAGCACCCCCATCGGCGCCCGTCTCGCCGCAGAGAAGGCCATCCGCTTGAAAGCCACGGCGGTGGTGGGCGCCCATTGGAGTTCCCATTCGCTCGCCATGGCGCCCGTCCTCCAGGCGGCCAGCATTCCCATGATCAGCCCCGGATCGACCAATCCCGACGTGACCCGCATCGGTAATTTTATCTTCCGGGCCTGCTTTGTGGACTCTTTTCAAGGGGTCGCCATGGCGACCTTCGCTACCCAAGATTTGAAGGCCCGGACAGCGGTCGTGGTGCAAAATATTGACGAGGCCTACAGCGTGATGTTGGCCGAGTTCTTCAAGAAAGCCTTCATCGACAGCGGTGGGCGGGTGCTGCTCGAGGAGGGCTATCGCGGCAAGGCGATCGATTTTTCGCGCATCATCAAGAAGATCCAGCGTGAGCCGCCGGATGTGGTCTACCTGCCCGGTTATACGCGCGACAGCGGCCTGTTCATCAAGCAGGCCATCCAGTTGAAGCTGAAGAGTACCTTTCTGGGGGGCGATGCCTGGGATGAGATCGAGCAGATCGCCGGCGATGCCATCAACGGCAGTTTCCAGTCGGCCCCCTGGCACCCCCAGGCCCCCTTCCCGAGAAGCATCTACCTGCAGAATCTCTTCCGCCGCAAGTTCATGCGGGATATCGACAACGTCAGCGCGCCCCTGGCCTTCGATGCCGTCATGCTGCTGGTCGACGCCATGAAGCGGGCCGATAGCCTGCAGGGGGAGGATATCCGTTTGGCATTGTCCCAGACCGTCAACTATCAGGGGGCCACCGGCATCTTCAGTTTTGACGATTACGGCGATCCGCGGAACAAGGATGTGATCATCATTCAATTCCGGAAAGGCCGCCGGCTTTTTCATAAAACCATTCGACCGTGATGGTGAAGCGGGGAGTAGATATGGGGATGAAGTCCATTCCAGTCCGTATAGTCGCCGTGGGGACGGCGCTTTGGGGTCTCCTGCTGGTCGCCCTCGCCGCATCTCCGGCGGCGGTGATGGCGCACTCCCACGATGGTATCCACATCGCCGCCATCTTCTCCCTGACCGGACACGCCGCCAACGCCAACCGCACCTCGCTGGTGGGAACCCGCATCGCCGTTGACGAGATCAACGCCGCCGGGGGCCTTCTGGGGCAGCGGGTCAATCTCATTGTGCTGGACAACATGAGCACCCCCATCGGCTCCAGCATGGCGGCCAACCAGGCCGTTGCGGCCGGTGTCGCCTTCATTGTCGGTGCTGCCTGGAGTTCCCACTCCCTGAGTATTGCCGAGGTGGCGCAGCGCAATCGGATACCGATGATCTCCAATATCTCCTCCTCCCCCAAGCTTACCCGCATCGGCGACTATATTTTCAGGGTCTGCTTCACCGATAATTTCCAGGGGCGTATCATGGCCGAGTTCGCCCGTTATGAACTCGGGGCCCGCAAGGCGATCCTTTTTGTCGATTTGACCAGCGACTACAGCCTCCAATTATCGGCCATCTTTCGGCAGCACTTCGAAGGCATCGGGGGCGAGGTCATCAGTGAGATCGAGTACAAAGCCCGCCAGGACAGCTACGAGAAGCAGATCCAACTGGCCACCACCCAGGCGGCAGATGTGGTCTTCATCGCCGGACACGATGAAAGCGGCATCATCGCCAATCATCTGCAGATGGCCGGCATCCAGGCGATTTTCATCGGTGGCGATGGCTGGTCCGATCCAAGTTTCTTTGAGTTGGGCGGCAATCAGCTTACCAAGGCCTACTACTGCTCCCATTGGTCGGCCGCGTCCGAAAACCCGCAATCGCAGGCCTTCGCCCGCCGCCATGGCGGTAAGAAAGACTTCGGTGTGGCCTCGGCGCTCGCCTACGACGCCGTCATGATTGCGGCGGCCGCCATCGAAAAGGCCGGATCCACCGCCCCGGAGGATATTCGCACGGCGTTGGCCGGCATCCAGGAGCACAACGGCATCACCGGGGCCATCTCCTTCGACGGCAACGGTGATCCATTTAAATGTGCCGTTATCATGGAGATTGAGGACGGCGCCGCCCGCTATCTCAAAACCCTCTGCCCCCGGTGAGCGCAGACGATGCCGATCGCTGAGCCGATTCACCGGCTGCTTGACTTGGCCTGGAGGGGCGGAAAGGGGGCCGATGCGCTATAAAAGCCTTCCGCTTCGCATCAATATCGCCATCATCTCCACCGCCCTGGTGATCGTCGTCCTGTTCGGCATGTTTCTCTATCCGCTGGAGCACCGTCGCGCCGACGTACAGGTCCAGCGCATCAATTTGCTTCTGGACACCATTTTCAGACAGAAACTCAACGATCTCGCCAACGAATTGTTTGCTCGGCAGGAGCGGGCCCTAAGGGCGTCGCTGGACGAGATCGTCAACGTCGACGACGTGCTCGGCGCGGCGATCTATCTGCCGGACGGCGGCCAGTTCATGTCCAACCATCCGTTGGCCGCCCGCATCGATCCCAGACCGCAGCGGCTGGCAACGGCACCCGGCAGTATCTTCGAACGGCTCTCTGGTGAGGACGCCTCGGTGGGCGTCTACCTGAACCGCATCGAAGTGATCGGCCAGATCATCGGCTATATCGCCATCTACTACGATTTCACCGACCTTGACCGGGAGATCTGGCAATCGGTGGCCATCTTCAGCGGCCTCCTGGCCACGACTGTACTGCTCATGGGAGTACTGCTCAACCGGTTTCTATTCCGTTCCGTGATTCAGCCGGTCTCCCTCCTGCGAAACGCCATGCGCCGCGTGGAGGAGGGCGGGCTTGGCGAAACGGTCGCCCTGCCTAGAACGGATGAAATCGGTGATATGGGGGCGGCCTTCAACGATATGTCTGTTCGGCTGCGGCAGGTGCACAACGCGCTCATGGACGCCGAAGAGAAATATCGCTCCATTTTTGAAAACGCTATCGAGGGCATTTTTCAGTGCACGCCGGGCCAGGGGCGGTTTTTAACCGTTAACAGTGCCCTCAGCGCCATGCTGGGTTACCAGAGCGGCCAAGAATTGATGGGCGCCATCACCGACATCAGCAGCCAGCTCTTTCTCAACCGGTCGGACGCCATTCGCTTCGAAACCGAGCTGCAGGCCGCCGACCGGACGGTTGGCTTCGAGACCGCCTTGTGCTGTTTAGACGGCAGCACCATCACCGTTTCCATTTCGGCCCGTCGGGTAAAGGATGACGCCGGTGCGGTCCAGTACGTCGAGGGCTCGGTGGAGGACATCACCGAACGCCGGCAGCGCGAGGAGGCGGAGCGCAAACAGGAAGCCGCCGAGGCCGCTAGTCGCGCCAAAAGCGAATTCCTCGCCTACATGAGTCATGAGATTCGAACCCCCATCAATGCGATCCTGGGATTCGCCGACGTCATGGAGGCCGCCGAGAAGGACCCCCGCAAAAAGCACTATATCCAGGTGATCAAGAGCAGCGGGGCCAGCCTGCTGCAGCTGATCAACGACATCCTGGACCTCTCCAAGATCGAAGCCGGACGCATGGAGATCCAGGCAACGCCGGTAAACCTGGCCCTGCTCTTTCGAGAGCTGGACAACATCTTCTCCGCGGGTGCGCTCGCCAAAGGGCTCGACCTCTCCCTGATCGTTTCCCATGCGTTTCCGTCAAGACTGCTGCTGGACAAGGTGCGGATGCGCCAAGTGCTCTTCAACCTGATCGGCAATGCCGTCAAATACACGCCGAATGGCGGTGTGCGGGTATCGGCGGCCGCCGAGCGATCGGCGGCCGAGCGCTGCTGGGACCTGACCATCACGGTGGCGGACACCGGCATCGGCATCGATCCCGAGGCTCATGAAGAGGTGTTTCAATCCTTTCGTCAGCACCGCACCATGACCACCCCCCAGGCTGAAGGCACGGGATTGGGACTGCCCATCTCGAAGAATCTGGTGGAGATGATGGGGGGGCAGATCGCCCTGCAGAGCCAAACGGGGGAGGGCAGCGTGTTTACCATTACCCTGCCCCAGGTGCCCGAGCCGGAATCCGCGCGTCAGGAAGCTTCGCCGGAGGCGGCCGACCGGGACGAATCCCAGCGGATAGCGTTCGAACCGGCGACCGTGCTGCTGGCCGACGATCTCGAGATCAACCGCCAGCTCATCATCGAGGCCTTGCGGCACTCGCCGCTGGCCATCTCCGAGGCGACCAATGGTCGCGAAGCGCTCAACCTGGCGCGGGAGACGCGTCCGGACATCATTCTGATGGATATCCGGATGCCGGAGATGGATGGTCACACCGCCATCGCCCACATTCAACAGGAACCGGAGCTGGCCGCCGTTCCCGTCATCGCGCTGACCGCCTCGGGGATGAAAGAGGACATCGCGCAAATTCAACGATCCGGCTTTGACGATTATCTGATTCGGCCCTTCAACCGGGAACAGCTCCTGGCCATCTTGATGCGCCATCTGCCCTGCAGCCGTGTGGGCCATGAACACCGTCCGCATCCCGGCCGAGGGATCGAATGGCCGCCGCCAATCTATCTAAGCGCCTGGAAATGCCCAGTGGCGGCCGCACGCCAGCTGAAGGGCGCATTGAAGGAGCGCTGGCAGGAGACCCAGCGCAAGCAAAAGATCCCCGACATCCGCGATTTCGGCGCGGCGCTGGCCGATCTGGGGCGGGATGTCGATGCGCCGGCGCTGGAGGCCTATGGGACCGATCTGTGTCGCCACGCCGACAACTTCCAGATCGATCAGATTAAACACATGCTGGGCTGCTACGAGAAGATGCTGGAGATGATGGACGGGTAGGTCGTGGTCGATGGCGTGGTAGGCCCCTGTTGTACGACGCCGGACCACGCCAACGGACCTAAGTTATGGGGGCGGCATGGAGTATAATCTACTGATTGTCGATGATATTTCAGAAAATATCCAGGTGCTCGGGCATGCCCTTGCCAAAGAGCACTATTCTGTCTCCTTTGCCACGGATGGCCACCAGGCGCTGGACATGATTGCCGAAAGCGCGTTCGACTTGATCTTGTTGGACATTATGATGCCCGTGATGGATGGCTACGAGGTGTGCCGACGGCTAAAGGCGATGCCCGCCAAAAGTGAGATCCCCGTGATCTTCCTGACCGCCAGAACGGAGTCCGTCGATATCGTCAAAGGCTTTGAGGTGGGGGCAGTGGATTACGTTACCAAGCCATTCAACGCCCATGAACTGTTGGCCCGCGTTCGGACCCATCTTGAATTGACCCGGGCCCGGAAGATGATCGACCGGCGTAATCGCCAGCTGGCCCGGCAAAATACGGAGCTGGAAACGATCAACACCGAACTCAAGCGGGCCCTGGAGAGGATCAAGACCCTCGAAGGTATTCTCCCCATCTGCTCTTATTGCAACAAAATCAGGGATGAGGCAGGGAATTGGAAGCAGCTGGAATCCTATATCAGCTCGCACTCCGAGGCCGAATTCAGCCACGGCATCTGTCCCGCCTGTATCCAGCGCCACCACCCCGACCTGGCGATCGATTGAGCCCCCTTAGCGGTGGGCGCTGAGCCCCCTTTGATGCTTGCGTTTGTCCTTACGGTGCTTCTTGCCGGGCGGATATTTGCGTCGGTGCTCGTCGTGATGCTCATACGGTTTATCTGTGGACAACTCGATGGAGACATAGGTGGTGGACAGCTGGATGTGGCCCGGCAGTGAGGCGCCCACACGCCAGCCACGACCCTCCAGGTAAAAGTAGAGGCGCCGTTCGGTGTCATAGTAGGTCCGCTCATTGGGATAATAGCGATAGGAATGCTTTGCCCTGTAGCCATGGGCCGGTGCATGGGCGGGCGGCCCGGATTTGTGGGATTTTACCCTCTCTTCCTGGGCTGGGGGCTCCTGCGGATCACCCCAACCCACGGTCACATGCCCCCCGTTCGGAGCCGCGCAGGCCATTAGGATGAGGGCCGTGGGTACCATCGAGACCACCATTCGGAACAGATTTCGCTGTTGACGCATGTTATCTCCTACTTCGCGTTATTTCGGCTTCAACAGCTATATCGGCCACGCCAGCCCTTCCTCAAATGAGAGCGACGTCACCCGCAGGCGTCGACCCGATGGACAGGCTACCTATCGGAGGGGAGCGCTTTGGTGGATCTGCAAGTTGTGCGGTCAGCCACACGCGGACAATGGGAAGGCAGAATGCCGCCGAGCGGCCCTGGTGGCGCTGAGACGCGCCGACCCATTTCCGGTGCAATATTCGGAAGGAATTGTAAGGATAGGTGCTAATGCCACTCCTAAGTTTCCGGGTTAGGTGTGATGGTGGTCTCAGCGATGGTAGGGGTGGCTCCTATGGGTTTGATTGGATGTGGTTGGCACTTACCATCAGAACCGGTTACCTTCATGTTAAAAGCGATGTATCAGATCTGATCTAAACGATCCCATCCAAAAACTTCAGGGTTATGACGAGAACTGAGGCCAATATGAGAACCAACCTTGCACGGCCTTCACGAAAAAACGCCATTTACAAGGCGTCTGCTCAACGCCTTGGTCATCCATTATTAAAATCTCGCAAGTAGATAATGAAATCTAGGTCCCCCGGTGAATGGCCGTATCTGCTCAATATATCGGCAACCTCGCTACGATGATGCGTGCCGTGATTAATCAAATGCAATATTGAATGCCATAAGGTATTTTTAAACACCGAGCCGTTCGTTGTCTTGTATGTAATTGATCTATTTAAATCACTTCTATTCAAAGTGCCTATAAATTCTCTCATTTTAGACTGTTCATCAACAAGCCGTAACATTAGTGACGCTGGCGTTTTGAAAAGATTCTCATCAATAAAATGATCGGGTGATATACCTTCCTGGCACCTCAGACGCCAAATCCATTCAGCACTCAATATATGGACGATTGTCCCGCGAAGGCTTCCGTGACTGTATTCTGTTTGCGAGGTAAATTGATTTGCACTTAATTTTGCCGTTGATTTCATTATTTGTTCAGTTGCCCAACAATTGTAATTAAATAAGGTTATTATATCATTTATTTCCATTATTTATCCCGGATCCTGCATCTTAAGTTCAATAGCAACCAAATTTGCAGTTGAAGCGGTGTTTCTTACGGACACAATTCTCTTATGGCTGAGCTTAACCTCTGGCTGATGATTTTTAGGGACTTGCAACCAAAAAAAGGACGTGTTTCGGTGACTTCAGGTCGCACCTCATCAGCTAAAAGTTTGTTTTCTGAAAATCATTCTACTGCAATGCCGCCATGGCCTGGTAAAAGACAAATCGCATGGGATGATCCCGTTTGATTTTGACCCAAAGCCTGCGGCTGCTTCGCACCACATTGGCTGGCAAGTGCAGCAGGAGCAGTCCGATCCGTTTGATGCGAGCGGTGCGAAGCGCTTTAGGCAGCGCAAAGCGGCGGATGCAATTGAGAAGATTATAGGCGATCAGGCCCGTGATAAACAGGGCGTCGTTGGCCCAAAAATCCCGTGTGCGGATAGCTGTGGCGGCAAAATCGTTTTTGAGTTCTTCGATCACCTGCTCGACAACGGTGCCGCGATTGTAAAGCCGCCAGACGTTCTCGCCCTTCATCCGAAGGTTCGTCACGACGACCTCATAGCGTCCTTCGACCATCTCGAAAAGTGGCAGTTGGGCGTCTGGTTTTTTGGGTGGCAGGTTGCGTTCAATCACCACCATGCGCCTGGAGCGCTGCCAACCGTCGAGCCTACAGCGGATATTGGCGACAAAGTGACCTTTTCCAAAGGCGCGCCATTTTTCGATCTGTGAGATTTTACCCATCACTTTCGCTGTAAGTTTGGCTTTGGCCACATAGCCCACTTCAAGCTCTTCGATAGTGTCCAATATGGCCCCGGAGGTAAGGCCTTTGTCCAGCCGAAGCACGGTCTGATCAGCCGGATGCTTGCTCTCGGCGATCACCTTGCGAATAAATCCGTCGAGGCCATGAGCGGACGCGCATGAGCCCGGCCTGAGATATCCATCGACGACCGATCGGGTCGCGACATCTACAGCGAGCAGCGGATGGTAGGAGTCGCGACCGGGTTTGTGAGGATTGTATCCCAGTTCGGCTCCTTGGATCTGATGGCCAAAAACGCTGGCGACGGTTGAATCGATAGCGATCAACCGTTGCCCTGGTTTGAGCAGTGTATCAGCCAGACCGGTGACAAGCTTCTGTAGCTCCAGGTTATGTCGCCAGGATATCTTGCCCAGCCGGCGGCCGAAAGTTGTCGGGTGAGCGATGGTGTCCCAATCGAAGATAGCCATCAGAGCTGGATCATGAAGAAGACCGATGTCGGTAATCGCTTCGCCACCTATGGTTCGCAGACAGATTAACTGCTCTAAAAACCGCCAAGTAGGATATTGGCTCGAGGTGTCCAAATCGCTGGTTGCCTGCTTCAAATTCTCACGCAGACCGAAGCAATCGAGGCCGCGGGAAATGATCGCCATACCGGCAAGAGAAGTGACCGATTTCCCGGTGAACAAGAGATGTGCTTTGCCTTGCTTGATAACTTTACGAGGACGGCCGCTTTTGCTATTGTGTTTTCGCACCCTTTTGATGATCCCTTTCTCGTGGATTGGCCACGGTTAAGATCCCAGGATCATTATTAAAGGGTGCTTTTTTATTGGTCAACCCGAAAGTGATATGCAGAATCCGGGTTTATATATTCCTGTCAGTATTTGCAAAGCTCTGGAGAGAACAGGCTTGTGTGAGGCGGGTGGCCGTACCGCGTATCCCAACAAGCAGCGTGGTCATCCTTAAATG
>JASJCL010000001.1 GCA_030066015.1 Desulfosarcinaceae bacterium
CCAATATCATTGGCAGGTGGTCGAGTCGGGGGTCGCGCATAAACCGCTGAAACGTTTCCAGGCCGAGAGACCCCTCACCGATGCTGGCGTGGCGGTCCACACGGCTGGCCAATCCCTTCTTGGCATCGTTTAAGTGCAGGCCCTTCAAATAGTCGAATCCGATAACGCGATCAAAATGCGACATGAAGCCGGCATAGGCCGCATCGCTGGTCAGATCGTAACCGGCGGCATACAGGTGGCAGGTATCCAGACAGACACCCACCCGCTCCTTGTCCGTCACTTGGTCAATGATCTCGGCCAAATGCTCCAGGCGATGGCCTATGTTGGTCCCCTGCCCGGCCGTGTTTTCAATGACGGCGGTGACGCCGCTGGTGACCGCCAGGGTCACATTGATCGATTCGGCGATGCGGCCCAGACACGCCTCTTCGGCGATCTGCCGGAGGTGGCTGCCGGGATGGAAGTTGAGACGGGTGAGCCCCAATTGTTCGCAGCGCTGCATCTCGTCCAGGAAGGCGGCCCGGGATTTCGCCAGCCCTTCGGGTTGCGGGTGCCCCAGGTTGATCAGATAGCTGTCGTGGGCCAGAATCTGCGCGGGTTGAAATCCACAGGTGGCGCAGTTCTCCTTGAAAGCCTGAATGGCGGGCGCCGTCAGGGGCTTGGCCTGCCACCGGCGCTGATTCTTCGTAAATAGGGCGAAGGCCGTCGCGCCGATCTTCGCGGCGTTCAGGGGCGCGTTCTGCACGCCGCCGCTGGTGCTGACATGGGCACCGATCCACTTCATCATAGGCTCCTTGACGCAAGACAATGCGCGTCGTTTACCCGTCGCAGCGCGCCCCAATACCTGGCCGCAGCACCGGGCGAGGCTGCACCATCACACCGTGAGCGCCAGCCCCACCGGACAATGGTCAGACCCGAAGATGTCGTTGTCGATCCAGGCGTCAACCACGCGGTTGTCGTCGAAGAGATCCTTCGAGGTGAAGAAATAGTCGATCCGCCAACCAGCGTTGGTCTTGCGGGCGTTGAAGCGGTACGACCACCATGAGTACTTCACCGTATCGGGGTAAAGCGTTCGGAAAGTGTCCACGTAGCCGCGCGCCACGATGCGGTCGAGCCACTGGCGCTCGATGGGCAGGAAGCCCGAGCGTTTTGAGTTGGGTCCGGGATGTTTGAGGTCGATCTCATTGTGAGCCGTGTTGTAGTCACCGGCAATCACGACGCTGCGGCCGTCCGCCATCAATCGGTCGGTGTAGTCGAAAAAGGCGTCGTAAAAATCGAGCTTGTAGTGCAGGCGTTCGTCACTCATCTGCCCGTTGGGAAAGTAGACGTTGAAAAAGCTGAAATCATCGAAGATCAACTCTAAAATGCGTCCCTCATCGTCGAAGCGGGGGATGCCGATACCGGTTTTCACTGCCGTGGGCGCCCGGCGGGTGTAGACACCCACCCCGCTGTAGCCCTTCTTGGTGCTGGCGTGAGAAAAATAACTGGTGTAGCCCGCCACCGCGCACATGGCCGGGGTCAGCTGGGGTTCCTGGAGCTTGGTCTCCTGGATGGCAAAAATATCGGCGTCGGCGTCGTTCAGGACGGTAAGAAAGTTCTTCTTCATCACGGCCCGGAGGCCGTTCACATTCCAGGAGATCAGTTTCAGAGGCGTGGAATTCATGGATTCAGTTCCTTTTAGTAGGCGTCGCGCATCTCCATTGGGGTTGTCAGGCCGTGAACGTGACCATTTTCGAATGGCGGGGGTCGTAGAAATCGATGGTGGTTCTGTAGGTGTGCAGGTCGATGTGGGCCCGGGTTTCATAGGGCGGCTTCTTCCAGATCAGCTTCAGCTCGCTATCGGGTGCGTCCGCTATAGTGAGCTTGCCTGAAAATGCCGGGTAGCTGTTGTAAAACCGCATCAATCGCAGCAGACGGCGCACCACCGGTTTGCGGATCTGGTCGTCGACCTCCTCCAGGGAGTAGTTGTGACGATTGATGTCACGACCGTTTTTGGTCCACTCCACCAACTCGATGTCGTTCTCGCCGGCCAGAAGGCCCACATAGTACACTTGGGGGATACCGGGGGTGAAAAACTGGATCACACGGGCAGCGATGTAGGAATCGTCGTTGCATTCGAGGGCAGAGTAGTAGGTGCAATTCATCTGGTAGATGTCCAGGTTTTGATAGCTCGGTCCGGAGTAGATCTTTTTGGTGTTGGATCCCTTCTCAAAAAGTCCGTTGACGGTGCGCTCGATCTCCTCCTCGCTAAGCAGGTCGGCCACATCCACCACCCCAAGGCCGTCATGGGTGTCCAACGTGGTGAACTGCCGTCTTGGGCAGATTCGCAGCCAGTGAAGCAAGCGCTCACTGGTGTGGTGATAGAGCGTGTGCAGGACGAGCATGGGCAGGGCGAAGTCATAGGCCCAATAGCCTTTGTCGGCGATCTTCTGCTGGTAACGGTAGTGTTCATGCACTTCGGGAAGAATATGGGTATCGAAAGCGGTGGCGTATTGGTTGAGCCAGCGCAGGATTTCCCACACCTGGGGTTCCAGAAAAAAGCAGTTGGTGCCGATCTCCATGGTGGTGTAGGCGAAGGCATCCATGCGAATCAGCTTGGCCTTGGAGCGGGCCAAGCGGATGATGAAGCGGCGCATCACCTCGCGGGTCACCGGCGACTGCCAGTCCAGATCGATCTGCTCGTAGTCAAAGGTGCACCAGATTTTCTCCTTGGATCCATCCACCCGTTCGATCACCGTGTAAGGCGGTCTAGGCTTGCGGGTATACACTTTGGCCAGCTCGCTCTCGTCGATCTCGCCGCTTTCGCTCAGCTTGTTGAAGGTGAGAAACATATCCGCGTAGGGGGAATCGGGCCCCTTCTGCAGATAGTCCTGAAAATAGACCGACTGACGCGAAATGTGGTTGACCATAAAATCGAGGGTCACGTCGAAGTCGGCGCCGATGCGGTCCACATCTTCCCAGTCGCCAAAGGTCGGATCCACCTCGTCGTAGGTCAGGGGGGCGAAGCCGCGATCGGCCGAAGAGGGATAGAAGGGCAGGATGTGCACACCACCGATGGCCTTCTTGAGATAGCGTCGCAGGACAAAGTGCAGTTCCATGAGATTGGCGCCCAGGCTATCCGGGTAGGTGATCAATTGGACTTTGTTCTGTAGCCGCATGGGTTACTCCCTCAACGCATTCTCCAGGAAACGATAATGGCGCATCCCTTCGAGGATCCCGCCGGCGCAAAACGACGTGGCGAAATAGATCCCGCGCTTCTTCTGCAGGTGGGCCAGTTCCGGGCTGTGATTGCCCACCACCACGGCCATGGCGGGGCCTTTGAGCATCTCCTCATCGTTGCCCGAATCGCCGCACACCAGAAAATTGCGCAGCGGCAGTTCCCACTTGTAGCTGAGATAGCGTATCGCCTTGCCCTTCGACGCCCGGTAGGGGAGGATGTCAAGGTAGCGGTCGTGTGAATAGATCAGCTGGTAGCGGCATCCGTTGCGCAAAAGACGGTCGTGGATGCGCGCCAGGCGGTCTTTGTCCGGCGCCATATCGTAGCTGATCTTGAATTCCCGCTGGGTGTCGTCCGGCTGTGGGACGAGAAAATCGAAGCTTTTGAGCAGGTCGACGATCTTCTCGCGCTGCCACCTGTAGGCGATGTGGGTGTGCCAACCTTGTCCATACTGGCATTGCGGGCCGTAGTAAATCTCGGCACCCACCGAGGAGATGATCACGTCGGGCGACCGTATCCCATGCGCATCGAGGATCTCAACGGCAGATTTTTTGGTGCGCCCGGTGGCCACTGCAAAGCCGATGCGACCGCGATGGGAATCCAGCAGCCCCACCAGCTCGGCCAGCTTCTCGTTATCATCGCCCAGCAGGGTGTTGTCGATATCGGTGATCAAGAAGTAGCTGAGCGCCATGAGGCGCCGACCGATGGCGTCCTTGGGGACGGCGGCCTTGAGCGGCTTGGCGTTGGTATCGGCGAGAACCTTCTTCACGACGGCCGCGTAGCTGGCGGCGTGACTTCGCCAGGTGTAGTGCTCGCGGACGTTGAGCAGTCCCTGACGCGAATAGGTGTTCCAGAGATGGGTGTCGCTGATGATCCGTTTCAAGGCGCTGCCGATGGCCCGGGTGTCGGTGGGGTCCACCAGGATGCCGTTTTCGCAGTTCTGGATGATGTCGATGGGGCCGCCGTCTTCGGTGGCCACGACGGGAAGACCGGTGGCGGCCGCTTCCAGAAGGGTCAAGCCGAAAGGTTCCGTGAGGGCGGGATTGATGAAGACGCCGCGCTTCTCGGCCGTAATGCGATAGAGGGCCGGCACCTCGTATTCAAAATCGTGCCGCTTGGGGATAGCCATCTTACCATACAAGTCGTACTTGTCCAGGAGCAGCAGCATACGGGTGAGGACATCCCGTTCGTTCTCCGCCATCTGGTCGATATCCTTGCGCAGGCCGGCGAAGATGGCCAGGTTGGCCATGGCCTGGAGCTCCAGGTCCTCTCCGAAGGCCTTCACCAGGCCGGAGATGTTCTTGCGTTTGTCCGGCCGGCAGAGGGACAGCACCAGGGGGCGATCGGGATGGGCGAAAAACCGGTCCAACTCCTTGATCAGGTAGGCTTGGGCGTAGCGCGCCTGCTCATCGTTCTCGCCCTCGGCGAGCGTGTCGTGGTAAAAGGGATAGAAGCGCTCGATGTCGATGCCTGGCGGGATTACTTTGAATTTTGGCAGACGGCCGTGCTTGTACGCACCGTACTGGTCGTTGACCTCCTGGCGGGTACTGGCCACGATGAGATCGGCGCATTTCAGGATCTCCGCTTCCACGCGGATGCGCAGGTCGATTTTAAAGCGCTTGATCATCTCCGCATCCGACATGCCGTCCTGCTGAAGGCGGCGCCGCTTGTCCATCCCCAGACTGTGTCCGGTGAAGACAAAGGGACAGCCCAGGAGCCGGGCCAGTTGCATGGCCACGTAGCCGGCGTCGGCGTAGTGGCCGTGAAAGATGTCCGGCAGCCGCTCCTGGCGCTTGATGAACTTGATGGTCTTGTCGATGAACTCCTCCAGGTGCGGCCAGAGCCGCTCCTTGCGCAGATATTTGCGCCCCCCGCACTGGATGCGCACAATGCGAAACTTTCCGCTGACCACTTCCACCGGTTGGGCATAGTCTTCGGAGACCGATTTATCGCGGATCAATCGGGTGAAGAGATCCACCCGGGCCACGTCTGTGCGGCGGCTCAACTGGTCGCAGAGTTCGATCACATACTTCACCTGGCCGCCCGTGTCGGCATTGCGGCCAAGCTCCATATTCGCGGCGCGCACCAGCCCATGCAGGCTGAACATCTGGATGTAAAGCGGTTCCTGAGACATATCTCATCCTATCGTGATGCGGTGTGCGTGAAGCTGGGCATCCGGCAGACTCAGCGATAGGCCGCATAGAGCACGGCGTCCTGATCGATGGGGACCGCTCCCGGCAGGCGGCAGATCTCGGCGGCGAAGGCCGCGGCCCGCTTCAGGATACGGTCCGCCGACCATTGGTGCAGATGCCCATATGCCAGCAGTGCCGCGTAGGCGTCTCCCGCGCCCACGGCATCCACGACGGTGCCCACCGGTGCGGGACCGATACGGGAGGTTCCCTCGCCCGTGGAGAGCAGGCTGCCTGCCGCGCCGAAGGTCAGAGCGATGGTGTCCAGTGCATACCGCTCGTGCAGCCAGGCCAGGCACGCTTCCTCTCCCCGGGGAGCGCCCAATTCCCGCTGCAGCCAGTGCAGTTCCGCTTCGCTGAGCTTGAGTATTCGGCTTCGCGACAGTGACGCGGCGACAATGTCGGGGGGTGTCGCTCCCGGGCGCAGATTGATGTCATAGAAACATCGGGTCCGAGAGGGGAGACGGTCGACAAGGCGCAGCAAGCGTGCATGGGCGGCCGGTGTGCGCTGCGCCAGGGTACCAAAGTAAAAGAGCGCCGGCGGCCGGGCGGACAGAGGTGCGGCCAACGGGGCCAGCTCGATCTCATCGTAGGCAACGCCCGTGCGAATGTCAAACCGGGGGGATCCCTGGGCGTCCAAGGTCACCTGCACCGTGCCGGTGGGGCAATTATCGTCGACCTGCAGGTCGTCCGCGGGGAAACGCTGCTCCTCGAGAAAGGCCTGGATCTTCTCTCCATTTTCGTCTCGGCCGATGCGGGAGACAAACCGCACCGGTATCCCCAGACGGTGCAGGTGAAAGGCGAAGTTGAAGGGCGCCCCCCCGATGCGGGTGTAGTCGGGGAAGATATCGAGGAGTATTTCGCCGAAGACGATGACCATAATCGCTCCTTTGATTCAGTGTGCCGGTGCGGCCGCCCAACCAGTGTGCCGGTATTCGGCTACGCTGACATTCTTGTTCAACGCGACTTGTCGACGCCGATCCGGGCGCACATCTCCCGCACCGGGCACTTGCTGCAGAACGGCGATATCGGCCGGCAGAGCACCTGGCCGAACGCCACCAGCAATTCGTTGTAGACCCGCCAGTACTTCTTGGGGAGCCGCTCCCGCAGGGCGAATTCGGTGGCCTCGGGCGTTTTGGTGGCCACATAGCCGATGCGGTTGCTGATGCGGTGGACGTGGGTGTCCACGCAGATGGCCGGCTGCTTGAATCCCTCCACCATGACCAAATTGGCCGTCTTGCGTCCCACCCCGGGCAGTGTGAGCATCTCGTCCAGATCGGCGGGCACCGCCCCCCCGTACCGCCGCATGAGGATCCCGCTGATCTCTACGAGACGTTTGGCCTTGGTGGGATAGAACCCCACCGGGTAGATCAGTTGGGCGATCCGTTTCTCTCCCAAGGCCAGGAGCTCCTCCGGCGTACGTGCCACTGCGAAGAGCCGCTTGGCCGCCTCGCTGGTAACCTCGTCCTTGGTGCGCAGGGACAAAATCGTCGACACCAGCACCTCGAAAGGGCTCGCCCCGCGGGTGGCGATGAAGGTGATGATGGGCGGGTTCCAGGCCTCGTAGTGACGCGCGATGGTGGCCACAAAAAGATCGATATCGAAATCAGCGGACATGGATATTTCCGGCTGGCGGGTTGCGGGTTGCGATGATGGGCAGCGCGCCGTGAGCGGCAAAGAGCGGACAGACACCGATGGGCGCGTCGAGCCGGTAGTGTACCCCCTCCCCGGTCGAGATTCAAGAACCACCGGCGATCCTTTTTCTGCCCGTGACCGGATCTGTCAAAGAGAGGGGCTATGCAAGGTCGAGAACGGCCACAATGCGTTGGCGCGACCCCATCCACGCACGGAGAGACTATACGTTTTACTTTACATTTACATTGACATTTTTCCGCGTCACCCTATAATCAACCTAGAGGTTTGCCCACGATCCACCCCGCCGCTCCTCCGGCATCCCCCCTGCCGACGGTCGGCGGGTGGATCGACTCCATTTTGAAGTCTGCCCGTCAGCCGGTGGGGTGTAAGATCTATTTTGCCCCGCAAAGCGGCCCACTGACGCACCGGCCCACGCGTTGACATACACGGCGTAGATGCTTTTTCTCGGAAGCCCCTACGGGAGGACCCCTTACGCAAAGATCGGGAGGACCCATGCAGGCCGAACTCACCGTCAAACAGCAGCGGTTTCTGGACTATCTGCAGGCGCAGATCGGTCGCCGCGGGAAGGCCCCCAGCCTGCGCCAGGCGGCAGTTGACCTGGGGGTCAGCCACGCCGCCGTGGCCCAGACCTTAAAGGTGCTGGAGGAGAAGGGCTATGTCCGCCGGGAAGGGCGCTACAGCCGTACCCTCCACCTCCTCAACCGGGCCCGGGAGGCGGCGGCCGTGCAGCGCTGGCGGGAGGTGCCCATCATCGGCCGGGTCACCGCCGGCCTGCCCATGTACGCCCAGCAGGAGTGGGACGGCAGCCTGGTGGTGGACCGCGATCTGTTTCCCGGGCGGGATCTGTTCGCCCTGAAGATCCGGGGGGCCTCCATGCGGGATGCCGGCATCCTCGACCAGGACCTGGTGATCTGCGAACCGCGCCAGTACGCCCGCAACGGCGAGATCGTGGTGGCCCTCATCGAGGGCGAGGAGGCCACCGTGAAGCGCTTCTTCCATTACGAAGACCACATCGAACTGCGCCCCGAGAATCCCGACTTCTCCCCCATGCGCTACGGCTTCGAACAGGTTCTTGTCCAGGGAAAGGTCGTCGGCCTCCAGCGCCGCCTCGCCGAAGCCCCCTCGTGGGACAGACCATAAGCCGGGGGACGCCATGTCAGCCAGTGCAGATACGATGACCCCAGCCGCCCGCGGGATGGCTGCCGACAGGCCAGGCATCACCCGTCGAATACCGAACCTGCGGGTGGGCACCAGCGGCTACGCCTACCCCGAGTGGGTGACCGCCGGCTTTTACCCCACCAGCACCCCTTCGGAGAAGATGCTGCCGCTCTACGCCCGGCGCTTCGGGGTCACCGAGCTCAACTTCACCTGGTACCAGATGCCCAAGGCCCCCGCCATGGTGCGCATGCGCGAGCGGGTGCCGGAGGCGTTCGGCTTCGCCGTCAAGCTGACCCGCACCCTCACCCACGAAATCGATCCCCACGGCTGGCGCGGCCAGATGACCCGCTACCGGGATGGCATCGCCCCCCTGGTGCAGTCGGCCCAGCTCCTGGCGGTGCTGGTGCAGCTGCCCCCCAGTTTCCGGCGCCGGGCCCCCCAGCGGCGCTACCTGGCCGAGCTGCTGGACGAGCTGGCCGATCTGCCCGTGGCGGTGGAGTTCCGCCACAGCTCCTGGGCCACCGACCGGGTCTTCGCCGAGTTGGAGCGCCGCCGGGTGACCCTGGTGGCCGTGGATACGCCCGCTTTGCCGGGCCTCTTCCCGCGGCTGGACGTGGTCACCAATCCCGACCTCTTCTACCTGCGCTTCCACGGCCGCAACGCCCGCGGCTGGCGCTCCGGCAACATGCAGCAGCAATTCGACTACGACTACACCGACGCGGAGTTGGCCGAGTGGCTGCCGGCCATCGAGACCATGGCGTCGGCGGCCCAAAGCGGCCTCCTCTTCTTTAACAACCATGTCCGCGCCCAGGCGCCCAAAAACGCCGAGCAGTTGACCGCCCAGCTGGGGCTGGGCGGTGGTTAGCTCGTCAAATCGTCGAATCGTCAATTCGGGGAGAAATGCCGTGGGACACAACGACTTTAGAGAGCTGGAGGTCTGGCAGCACTGTCGAACGATTCGGAGAAACGTCTGGTGGATGTGCCAACAATTTCCAAAGGAGGAAAAATATCGCTTGTCAGACCAGATGATCCGCGCCAGCCGCTCCGCCACCGCCTGCATCGCCGAGGGCTACGGGCGCTTCCATTTCAAAGGAAGTATCCAGTTCTGCCGCCAGGCCAGAGGATCGCTCTACGAGTTGATCGATCACATCGAAGTCGCCGCAGAGTGCGGCCACCTTGGCCCCGATGCCACCCAGGCCTCAATCGCCAGGGTAAAAAAAGCGATCTGGATCCTCAATGGCGACATCAAATATCTGAACTCCAGACGGAGTTCGTCGATTCGTTAAGTCGGTAATTCGCCAATTCGTCGGTATGGTGTTGCCATCGGCCAAAGACGAGGGCAAGTTCGCCGGTTCGGCAGTGCTCAACCGGCCCCTTAAGCACCAACACCGCTCAACGCTCCGGCATCCCCCCCCGATTCAACGAATCAACGAATCAACGATTTGACGAATGAGAAGCATCATCCACATCAACATCGCCGACTTCGCCGTTGCCGTCGAGCGGGTGGTCGACCGCAGCCTGACGGACCGGCCGGTGATCATCGCCCCGGAGGGTGCCGCCCGGGCGGCAGTCTACGACATGAGCGAAGAGGCCTACCAGGCCGGGGTACGCAAAGGCATGCCCCTGCGCCGGGCCCGGCGGCTGGCCCCCGGGGCGTGCATCCTGGCGCCCCACCCCGACCGCTACGAGCGCGCCATGGCCGATGTCTTCAAGCAGGCCCTGCCCTACTCGCCCCTCATCGAGCCGGGGGAGGACGACGGCCACCTCTTCGTGGATGTCACCGGAACCAGCCGCCTCTTCGGGCCGCCGGTGGACGTGGCCTGGCGCCTGCGCCGCGAGATGCGCCGCCGCCTGGATCTTTCGCCCATCTGGTCTCTGGCGGCCAACAAGCTCACCGCCAAGGTGGCCTCGCGCCTGGTCAAACCCCTGGGGGAACTCCAGGTGGCGGCCGGGGAGGAGGCCGCCTTCCTGGCTCCCCTGCCCATCTGGCTTTTCCCCGGCATCGAACGGGCCGATCTGCTCTCGCTGCGCGACTTCAATTTCACCGCCGCCGCCGAGGTCACCGCCCTGACAAACGACCAATTGACGGTGATCCTGGGCGCCCGGGCCAGTTTCGTGCGCGACACCTTGAAAGGCACCGACGAAACACCGGTACTGCCCGCCGGTCATCGGCCGCCCCGGATCGCTCTGGGCCACGAGTTCGGCACCGATACCAACGACACCGCCGTCATCGAGGGGGCCCTTTTCAATCTGGTGGAGGCGGCCGGACGGCGTCTGCGCCGCGCCCGGCGCGCCGCCGGACGGCTGGCGGTGCGGGTAACCTATGCCGACAGCCGCCGGCGCAGCCGCCAAGCGGCGGCCCGTCCGGCCACGGCCAACGACATCACCTTGTTCGAAACCGCCAGAAGGGCCCTCCATCTGGCCCTCAGCCGTCGGGTCCGCCTGCGTCACCTGCAGCTGACCTGCGCCGGCCTGGTCCACCCCCCGGCCCAGCGCCCCCTCTTCACCGCCGACCGCGAGGCCCTCGACCGGCGCGAGGCCCTCATCGGCAGCCTGGACACGATCCGAGGACGATTTGGCCGCGAAGCGGTAAGGTTCGGCCGCGGCCTGGCGGCCTGAGTCCTCGAGCGATGTTGATGGTGTGCAGGTCGGGCTGCGAGCGGAGCGAGTTGCCTGACGGGTCTGGAAAGCAGACATCAGGTAGGGGGCTCAGGCGTCACCACGCTCGGCGCCACAACCTGACCTACCGTGAGGAGGTACGCACCCTCCCCGATGTAACGAAAACGAAATGGTACCCCTGACCACCCGCTCACACTTCAGCCTCATGTGGGGCACGGCTTCCGTTAAAGCACTCGTAAAGCGTGCGGCCGAGCTGGGCTACGACCGCCTGGCCCTCACCGACACGGACAATCTCTATGGGCTGTGGCCCTTTTTGGCGGCGTGCAAACGGAGCGGGATCCGCCCCATCGTGGGGGCCGAACTGAGCGACCCCAGGCGCGCCTTGCGGGCCGTGTGCCTGGTGGCGACGGATGCCGGCTACCGCCACCTCTGCCAGCTCATCACCCGCCGCAAGCGTCGCCCCTCTTTCGACCTCTTGACCGCCCTGCCCCGCCGGGCCGACGGCCTGCGGGTGCTCACCCAGGATCCCGCCGCCCTGGAAAAATGGCACCGGGCGGGCGTGGCAGTGGCCGCCGCCCTACCCCGCCGCCCCCGCCCCGGGGACCACCCGCTTTGCCGGACCGCCCGGCGGCTGGGCCTGCCCCTGGTGGCCACCCCGGGGAGTTTCTTCCTCCATCCCGATGACCACGCCTTTCACCGCCTGCTGCGGGCCATCGCCAGCAACACGGCCCTCTCTCGCCTGGACCGCCGCCAGACGGCCCCGGCGGACGCCTGGCTGGCCGGCGCGAGCACCTATCGACAGCGCTTCGCCGCCTGCCCCCAAGCCATGGCCAACGCCGAACGCCTCGCCGCCGAGCTGGATTTCACCGGCCCCGCGTTCGGCCTGGTGATGCCCCCCTGGCAGCCCCCGGGCGGTACCTCGCCAAGCGGCGGCGTAGCCGCCGCTAAGGGATCGGCGGATGCCGATACCCAGGGGTCGGCGGATGCCGATACCCAGGGGTCGGCGGATGCCGATACCCACCTGCGCGCCGCCGCCTACGCCGGCGCCCAGCGGCGCTATGGCGCGGAGCTGCCCGAGCCGGTGGTGGAACGCCTCGAACACGAGCTGGCCACCATCGCCCGGATGGGCTTCTCCGCCTATTTCCTCGTGGTGGAGCGGATCGTCACCCGGAGTCCGCGTACCTGCGGTCGCGGGTCGGGGGCCGCCTCCCTGGTGGCCTACTGCCTGGGGATCACCAACGTCTGCCCGGTCAAGCACAACCTCTACTTCGGCCGCTTTCTCAACCCTGGACGAAGCGATCCACCGGACATCGACGTGGACTTCGCCTGGGACGAACGCGACGCGGTGATCGCAGAGGTCCTGGAACGGCACCGGGGCCACGCCGCCATGGTGTGCAGCCAAATTCTCTTCCAGCCGCGCATGGCGGTACGCGAGGTGGCCAAGGTCTACGGCCTTACCGATGCGGAGATCGGCCAGGTCTCCAAGCGCCTGCCCTGGTTTTTCCGCACCAGCGAGCTGGATCGGGGGCTCTTGGCCAACCTGCGCCAGCGCCCAGAGACCCGCCACCTGGACTTCATCGAGCCCTGGCCCGAAATCCTGGCCCTGGCCCAACACCTCATCGGCCACCCGCGCTATCTGTCGGTCCACCCCGGCGGGGTGGTGATCACCCCGGACCCCATCGACCACTATGTACCGGTGGAAACCGCTCCCAAGGGGGTGCCGGTGATCCAATGGGAAAAGGAGGCCACCGAGACCGCCGGGCTGGTGAAGATCGACCTCTTGGGCAACCGCAGCCTGGGGGTGATCCGCGACGCCGTGGCCAACGTCCATTGCAATGGTGTGCCCCTGGATGAAGCGCGTTGGGAGCCGGAAGACGACCTCGACACCCAGGCGGAGATCGCCCAGGGACGCACCATGGGCTGCTTCTACATCGAGAGCCCGGCCATGCGCCTGCTCCATCAGAAGGCGGCGGTGGGCGACTTCGAGCATCTGGTGATCCACTCGAGCATCATCCGTCCGGCCGCCAACGAGTTCATTCAGGAGTATATCCGCCGCCTCCACGGCGGCACTTGGGACCCCATTCACCCCCTTCTGGCCGACGTGCTGGACGAAACCTTCGGCATCATGGTCTACCAGGAGGATGTCTCGCGCACGGCCAAGGCCCTGGCGGATTTCAACGACGCCGAGGCGGATGGCCTGCGCAAGGTCCTCAGCAAGAAGGACAAGGCGCACGAACTGGCCGACTACCGGGACCGATTTGTCGGCGGCGCCCGTCGCAAAGGGGTCAGCGACCACCAGATCGCGGCGGTGTGGGAGATGATGATGAGTTTTTCGGGCTACTCCTTCTGCAAGCCCCACAGCGCTTCCTACGCGCGGGTCTCCTTCCAGGCGGCCTACCTCAAGACCCACCATCCGGCGGAATTCATGGCCGCCGTGATCAGCAACCAGGGCGGTTTCTACGGCAGCTTCGCCTACGTCTCCGAAGCCCGCCGCATGGGGCTGACCATCCTGCCCCCATGTGTCAACCAGAGCGCGGTCCGCTGGACCGGCCGGCAGGCGGCGCTTCGGGTGGGTCTCATGGCGGTCAGCGGTCTTTCCAGCGCCGCCCAGACGCGCATTGTCGCAGGACGGCGGACACGGCCCTACCGCAGCATGGCCGATTTTCTGGAGCGGGTGCGTCCCGATGAGGATGAAGCCCGGGCCCTGATCAACGCCGGCGGCCTGGACGAGGTGGCAGCGACCGCCGATCGTCCCGCCCTGCGCTGGCAACTCGCCGATTGGCAGCGGCGGCGCGGTCGCCGCACGCGACCGGAAGACCTCTTCATCCGGCCCTCCGCAGAGATCGCCAGTCCACCCCTGCCCCCGGAACCGCCCATCGTCCGTCTGCGGCGCGAGTTCGCCGCCTTGGGTTTTCTCTGCGCCACCCACCCCATGGTCCTCTTCCAACGGGCTGTGGCCCGCCGCACTCGAATCAAGGCCCGCGATCTGCCGCGCTTCATCGGCCGACGGGTTCGCCTGGCCGCCTGGTTGATCACCGGCAAGGTGGTCCACACCAAAAGGGGCGATCCCATGGAGTTTCTCACCTTCGAAGATGAGACCGGCATCGTGGAAACCACCTGGTTTCCAGAGGCCTATCGTCGTTTCTGCCACATGGTGGATCGCGGTCGGCCCTATCTCTTGTCGGGGCGGGTGGAGCAAGATTGGGGCGCCTTGACCTTGACGGTGGACGGCGCCTCCGCGTTGCCCGTGACCACCGCTTCAGCACGGACGGATGATCCGCTGTGAAGCGATCTCTCCTGCAGGGGGTGGGAGAGGCCGTGCAAGTGCGTCAACCCTTTGGAACAATTCGGCAACACGCCAATAAGCAGTTGCCAACCGTTCCAAACCAAATTAGAATGAACTTCGACGATGGCTTCAGCCGGCGGAATACCTGCACGAAACGCGTTTAAGGATGCATCCCGATCACACATCGAGCCGACATAAACCCCCACCCGGATCATCCCCGCCCCATCAATTGTGTCGCTCCCATCCCGCCCGCCAGCGGCAACCGCACCTCTCGAACCGGTCGTCCGCCTAGATGCCTCTCCCCCGTAGAGGAGAGATGGCGAGGTGCCTCGCGGGCAGCGCTGTTTCTGCTGGTCGGCCTCTTGGCCTTCGCCGGTGGTTTGCCTACCGCCGAACCCTCAGAGAAAGCCGGCGCGGCGCAGATCCTCATCCTCAGCGCATACCACAGCGGCTATCGCTGGAGCGACGCGGTCCTCGACGGTCTCCGCACCACCCTCATCGCCAGCCGGCCGAATGCCCGTTTGTATGTGGAGTATCTCGACAGCAAACGGCTTTACTCCCAGGCCACCATGGATCGTCTGGCCGATCTGATTCGCGTGAAGTACAACAGCGTCCGGCTCAATGCCCTCATCGTTGCGGACGATAACGCCTTGGCCTTTCTGCGACGCTACCGGGGGACCCTCTTCCGCGGCATCCCCACGGTGTTCTGCGGCGCCAACAATGTCGATTTGCAAGGGGTCCGGGCGCTGGCGCCCATCACTGGCGTCAACGAAGCCGCCGACGTGAAGGCCACCATCGACGCCGCCCTTGCATTGCTGCCCGACACCCGTCACATCGTGGTGGTCAACGATACCACACCGACCGGTCGCAACGTCCACAAGGAGATCCGCAACGCTGCCGCGGCGTATGCGGACCGGATCACCTTCGCCTATTTGGAGGCGTTGCCCTTTGAGACCCTCCTGCGACGATTGAGGCAGCTCGAATCGGGGGCCATCGTTCTCTTCAGCTTTTTCTTCCGCGACAGCGAGGGCCGATTCTTCGAGTATGACGAGAGCGCCGCTGCCATCTGCGCGGCAGCCCCGGTGCCCGTTTTTGGTCTCTGGGAGTTCAACCTGGGTCATGGCATCGTGGGCGGCAAACTGGTCAGCGGCGTCACCCAGGGCATCAACGCCGGTGAACTGACCCTGCGCATTCTGGCCGGTGAGCACGCCGACGAGATCCCCATCATGATGCGCAGCCCCAACCGCTTCGCCTTCGACTACGCGCGGATCCAGCAGTTTTCGCTGAACGCCGATCGGCTGCCCGCCGGCAGTCACCTGATCAACCGGCCGCGGCGTCTCTACGAAACGCACAAGGCCCTCATCTGGAGCGTCACGGTGGCGTTGACCGCCCTCACCCTGTTGAGCGCCTGTCTGCTGGTGGCCATTCGCAGAGGCCGCCGGTCCCAGACGCAACTACGGTCCAGCCAGGATTTCCTCACCGGGATTACGCGAAACATCCCCGGGGTGGTCTACCAGTTCTACGCCACGGACGCGGGTAAGTACGGAATGACTTACATCAGTGAGCGTTCGCGCGATATCCTCGCGCTGGAGCCCGATCCGGAGACCTTCCTGGAGAATGTCGCCCGACGGATTCATGCGGCGGACGTAGACCGGTTCTGGTCCTCCGTGAAGGAGGCGGTGGCCCGTGAAGCCCCCTGGCATTTCGAGGGGCGCTACATCAAGACACCCAACGAAACCCTGTGGTTGACGGGGGATTCGACCCCCCATCGCGAGGGCACACGCCTCCTGTTCGACGGGGTCCTGGTGGACACGACGGCCCGAAAACAGCGGATCGAGGATCAGCGCCTGCGGCTGGAAGGTTTTCAGCGGCACCAGACGGCCCTCATCGCCATGGGCAACCACACGGCCACCATCGACGGCGACATGACGCGCGCGACCCGTTTTCTCACGGAGAGCATGGCCCACGCCCTGGACGTGGCGCGGGTGGGCGTCTGGATGCTGGACGACGCCGGCGAGAAGATGGTCCTTGTCGATGGATATGACGGGGCAACCGACGCGCACACCGCTGGCGATCTGCTGGAGACCGCCCAGTATCCGAGCTACTTCACGGCCCAGCGGAGAGACTGGATTATCGCGGCGGACAATGCCGTCACCGATCCACGCACGGCGGAACTTGCCGACGGCTACCTGGTACCCAACGGCATCGGCGCCCTGCTGGACGCCGGCATCTTCAAGGCCGGCAAACTGGCCGGCGTCATCTGCCACGAGCACACCGCCGGCGCGCGCACCTGGGATACCGACGAAATCTCACTGGCGCGCTCCGCTTCAGAGTTTTTATCGCGCACCTTGATGCAGGCCGAGCATTTGGATGCCCAGGCGGCGTTGGGGGAGCTGCAGCGGCGACAAACCCAGATTATCGACTTTCTCCCCGACCCCACCTTTGTCATCGACACGGCGGGCCGCGTCATCGTTTGGAATCGCGCCATCGCGGAGGTCACTGGTGTCCCGGCCGAAGAGATGCTGGGTCAAGACAACTACGCCTACGCGGTGCCCTTCTATGGCCACAGGCAGCCGCTGCTCATCGACCTGGTGCTGAACTGGGATCCGGCCGTGGCGGACACTTATATTGAAATTAGACGCGATGGCGATGTGCTCCACAGCGAGAACTGGAATGAGCTGGTCGCCGGGGAGAGACGCTATTTCCGCAATGCCGCCGGCCCCCTGCTGAACGAAACGGGAAACGTCATCGGCGCCATCGAAATCACCCGCGATGTCACCGAACAGCATCGCGCCGCGACCGAGCTGCGCAGACGCTGGGAGTTTCTGGAGTCGGTGCTCTACCACGCACCAGACGCCATCATCATCCTGGACGACGATCACCGGGTGATGGAGTGGAACCCCGGTGCGGAGAAGATCTTCGGCTATCAGCGCGAAGAGGCGCTGGGCAATGAGTTGGACGCCCTCGTCGCCCAGGGAGAGATCCGCAGGGAAGCCAACCGGAAGACGACCATCGTCCTCGGCGGCCGCCGCGTCGAGGCCTTTGAAACCCACCGCCACCGCAAAGACGGTACGGCGGTGGCCGTCATTGCCGCCGGCTCTCCCATCCTCGTGGACGGCCGCCTGATCGGCGTGGTGGCCATGTACACCGATATTTCAAACTTGAAGCAGGCCGAAGCGGCCATCCGCGAGCGCGAACAGATGCTGCGACTGGTGCTCGATACCATCCCGGTGCGGGTCTTCTGGAAGGATCGCGAGGGCCGCTATCTGGGCTGCAACCGGGCTTTCGCCGCGGATGCGGGCAGAGCCACCCCTGACGAGATGCTGGGCAAGGACGACTATGCCATGACCTGGGCCCCCGAAGCCGCGCTCTACCGCAAGGACGACGACGCCGTCATGGCATCGGGCGAGCCCCGCCTCGACTACGAGGAGGTGCAGACGACGCCGACGGGGGGCAAGATCTGGCTGAACACCAGCAAGGTGCCCATGCGCGACGCCCAAAATCAGATCATCGGGGTGCTGGGCACCTATCAGGACATCACCGAGCGCAAAGTGGCCGAGGAGGAGGTCCGCCGGCTGCGCAACTACCTGGCCAACATCATCAACTCCATGCCGTCGGTTCTGGTGGGCGTGGATGCCGAGGGACGCGTCACCCAATGGAACCGGGAAGCAGAGAAGCTCACCGGACTCTCCTTTGAGCGGGTCGCGGCCCAGCCATTGGATGCAGCCCTGCCCTTCTTGAAGCCGGAGATTGCCCGCATCCAAAAAGCAATCCGCGATCGCCTGCTGATTCACGACCCCAAGATCGCCCGACACCAAGATGGCGAGACCCGCTTCCTGGACCTCACCATCTATCCCCTGGTGGCCAACGGGGTGGAGGGCGCCGTGATCCGGGTGGACGACGTCACGGAGCGGGTGCGCCTCGAGGAGATGATGATCCAAAGCGAAAAAATGCTCTCGGTGGGAGGGCTGGCGGCCGGCATGGCCCACGAGATCAACAATCCCCTGGCCGGCATCCTCCAGAACGCCGCCGTGCTGGAAAACCGACTGGTGGGCGACCTGCCCGCCAACGATCGGGCGGCGGCGGCGGCGGGCACGACGATGGCGGCGATCGGCGGCTATCTGCACGCTCGCCGGATACCTGAAATGGTGGATGCGATCCGCGCCTCGGGCAAACGGGCTGCCGCCATCGTGCGCAACATGCTCAGCTTCGCCCGCAAGGGCAACCGGGACATCGCCCGGCATCGGCTGGACCAACTCCTCGATCAGACCATCGAATTGGTACAGACCGACTACGACATGAAGAAGCAATATGATTTCAAACGCATCGCAATCAAAAGGGCCTACGCCGAAGCGCCGCCGGTCCCCTGCGAAGAGAGCAAGATTCAGCAGGTCTTTCTCAACGTTCTCAAGAACGGCGCCGAGGCCATGGCGATCGACACCGCTGGCGGGAGTCCCCAATTTTCCCTGCGCGTGGCGGATGACGACGCGTGGGTGCGGGTCGAGATCGAGGACAATGGTCCGGGCATTCCGGAAGCGGTGCGGAAACGGATCTTCGAGCCCTTTTTCACCACCAAGGAGGTGGGCAAAGGCACGGGACTGGGCCTCTCGGTGTCCTACTTCATCATCACCGAGGACCATGGCGGCAAGATGTCCGTGACATCCGAGCCGGGTCGGGGCACGCGCTTCACCATCCGCCTGCTCAAGCAGTGGGCCAGCCTGAATGCTTAGGGAGACTCCGTGGTGGTGTCCCTGAAGAGCGGTAGGTAGAGCGCCAGACGGGTGCCGTGTCCGCGACGGCTTTCCACGGCAATGGCGCCCTTGTGGTTTTCGACGATGCCGTAGACGGCGGCCAGGCTCAGCCCGCGTCCGGCGAATTTCGTCGAGAAAAAGGGCTCGAACATACGCTCGCGGGTCTCCCGGTCCATGCCACATCCGGTATCGCGGATCTCCAACTGGAGGAAATCTCCCGGGGCCAGCCGTGCAGCACAATCCGCCGGAATCTGGTCGAAGGCGACGCGGTGAACGCCGATGGCAATCTCGCCGCCATCTTGCAGCGCTTCGCTGGCGTTGGCAAGGAGAGCGGTCAGGGCCCGTTGGAGCTGGTTACGGTCGCCTTCGATGCACAGCCCTTGACCCTCGAACGCCGTCTCAAGCATCACATCGGGATCCAGGTTGCCTTTGTTGGTCGCCAGCACCCGACGCACCAACTCCGGCAAATCGACGGATTCCTTGTGGTACTTGCCTCCCTGAGAGTACGCCAGCAGCTGATTGGTCAGCTGCGACATGCGTTCCACAACCGGTGTGATCTTCTCCAGGTAGCTGAATACCTTGGGATTGTCCCGCGACGCCATCTTGGCCAACTCCCCATACCCCATCAACGACATCAGCGCATTGTTGTACTCATGGGCGATCCCGCCCGCCAGGGAGGCAACCGCGTTGAGCTTGCGGGTATTGGCCAGCTCGCGCTCGTGGCGCAGAAGCAGGCGCATCTTCTCTTCGACTTGCTGCTGCAGCTGCTGGTTCTGATAGGCCAGCAGATCGATATACTCGATACTCTCCAGGGAGGTGGCCACGCTGCGCATAAAGAGGGAGAGCAGTTCCAGGGCGCCGTCTGGAAAGTGAACCCGCCGAGTCGGTGACGGCGCCTCTTGAGCGCCGCGACCCTCAACGGGAGCGGATTCCGACGCTGGAACATCTTCCCGCTTGGGGAGCACGCCGATGAAAAGCCCGCGGATGCGGGCATACGTGGTGATGACATGGAGAAACACGCGGGTGTCACCCTTCTGGGAAACAACCGTGATGCCCCGCCGTTCGCGGATCGCCCAGGCCACCGTCCCCTGGTCGATGAGGTGTTCCAACTGCGTCTCTATCTCATCGGGGCGATCGGCGGGTGTGACCGCCGCCAGTTTCAGGTCCGAACTGTCTGCATCGATGGTGAAGATGGCTGAGATCTCGAAGGCGGCGATCTTGTCGATCCCACCGAGGGCCATCTTACAGAAATCCTGTACCGCGTATGGCTGGGCAGATCGCTTCTGATAATCGCCGAGCAGAAGCACTGCCTCGACCGCCTCGTACAAGTAGGCCCTTGTGTGGGCCGACGGCGGCGGCGGCGACGCCAGGTCATCCATCATGGGTTCAGGATTCATGCCCCCAATCCCTTCGCCGAGAAGAGGCTTTCCATGGCCCGCAACTGCTGCTCGCCCTGCCGGATCGCCATCTTGATACTGCTTCCAGCGATGCCCACCTGATCCCAGATCGAGGTATCAAAACTTGGGACAACCCGTTCGCCACTGGTGCCAAACCCCACAGCGTTCACGATGAGGTCGGCCATCTGGACGAGGACCGTCTCTCTTGGATGGACCGCACGCGCGGGACGGTGATGGTTGACCACCATGTCCTGGAGCGTTTCGGGGAATTTCCATTTCTTCAGCAGCATACCGGCGAGTTGGGCATGGGTTCTGCCGATGGCCTTGCGTTCGACCAGGTAGAAGGGACACTGCTCCTCGTCGGCCCAGGTGGCCTGAAAGAGCGTCTTCATCTCTACGGGAAAGTACTTCAAAAGGATCAGTTTGCCGATGTCATGCAGCAATCCGGCAATGAAGAGCTGCTCGGTTTGGCTGCTGTTGGAGAGCGCGGCCAGATAGCGCGTAATGGTGGCGCTGGCCAGGCTGTGGCGCAAAAAGGCCTCCATATCGATGCAATCGCGGGGGATCTCCATGAAGGCCTTCATCACGCTGACCCCCATCGCCAAGGCGCTGATCTCACGCGTTCCCAACAATGCAACCGCCCGCGAGATGCGGTCCACCCGCGTCGGTAGGCCGAAGGCCGCTGAATTGACGATGCGCAGAATGAGGGCCGTCAGGCTGGGGCTCGTGCCCACGATCTGTGCGACATCGTTGGCGGTGGTGTGCGGGTCGGCGATGATCTCATTGAGCTTCAGGACAATGGTCGGTGCTTCGGGCAACTTGATCCCGTCCCTCGTCATCTGCCGATGAATCTCTTGAAAATCGAATCCATCGGGTACTGGCGTCGGTTCTTTCGGGACGCATCGATTGGGGGGGATGAGCCCGCTGGTATATCGCTGGATAACGGCACATTCGTGAAGGTAGGCGATGGTGTTGTGGTCCATGTCGAGCTGCTTGAACATCTCGGTGACGGCCGCCGCCACAGCGGACAGTTTTTCGGGATCCACGGCGGTTTGGCCGACAGCATCGTCCGTGCTGCTGCCGGCCACATCCACCTCGGTGACGCCCCAAATCTTGAGGACGCGTAGGTGCTTGGCAGCAATCACCTGTCCTTTGCTCAGCAGCAGGCGCCCATTGATGTCATGGACATCGGCTGCCAGAACACGGCCCTCACCCAACGCTTCTAGTGCAACAAAGCCCATTTTGCGAGAAGTCCTATCCGATCCAAAGGGATCGATGAAGGTCGATCGAATCCACCCGCCACGCGGGCGCACACCCTCATCATCGGTCATTCCGGCGCTGAAATTAAGATAGATTGCCCGCGCCGGTCCCAATTTCCGCAACCTCCATTGGAAACGCCCATCCGGCACCCGGGGGCACGGCACCCCTGTCCATTCTGCCATCGCCTTCGATCGCGAGCCGTCGGCGGTATCATCAGCCATGCGTCCCGTAAGGGGCCGGTGCCGCGCGGTCCGCTTGGCTGGCGGGGCCCAGAAGCGGCGAGTGGGGCGCAGAGACTGGCGGGTGGGTGGCGGGTGTGCTAAAAGAGGGACCGGCATTCAACCCGTTTCATACCGCAGGATTCAGCATTTTAGAGACCCCCATGTCAGACGCCGAGATCCGCATCGCAGACCTGAATCAGCCCGATCACCAGCAAGCCGTTCTATATCTTCTCGAGGCGTTTTCGCGGGATGTGATGGGCAACGGCAGCCCCATGGCGCCGGCAGTCCGCGACCGCCTGATTCCAGGACTGCTGGCCCACCCCACGACCCTCATCTTTCTCGCATTCCTGGACGAACAGCCGGTGGGATTGGCGGTCTGTTTTCGTGGGTTCTCCACCTTCGCCGCCAAGCCGCTGATCAACATCCACGACCTGGTCGTCCTGCCGGGGCAGCGCGGTCACGGCATCGGTAAGCGGCTGTTGGCGGCCGTTGAGGCTGAAGCGCGCGGCAGCGGCTGCTGCAAGGTCACCCTGGAGGTCCAGGAGAACAATCAGCGCGCCCGCAAATTGTATGCTGCAGCCGGATTTCGGCAAGCCACTTATGCCGAAGCCGCCGGTGGATCGCTGGCCTTGACCAAACTTTTGGCGCCCTCCTGATGGCGCACGATCGCGCCCCCCTTGTCAGCAGGAACCGGCTATGACAGACTAAGGCCCAGGTATCCGGCTGCGCGTCGATCGACGGACCGCGAGGCCTACTTCTACAACTGCAGTTCCCGCCCCTGTGAGAGCAGCACCCAATGCTCGCCGCCGACTGGCGCTGATCTGCGCGCCTTGTGGTCACGAAATCGCCGCCGATGCCGGGAATGGGGTCTTTGCCAACCATCTCCACAGCTGGCGAGGCGTTTGACAATCGTTCGTAGGAAGGGGGTCGATGATGGCAAAAAAACGATACGCAGCGTACCGCGATCAACTGAAGACCGGAGACATCGTCCTATTCTCCGGCAAAGGGGGCATCAGTGCGGGGATCAAATGGCTCACCCTAAACCGCTGGTCCCACGTGGGCATGGTCCTTATTTTGCCGGAGTACGACTTCGTCTGCCTCTGGGAGTCCACCACCTTGAACAGAATCGAGGACCTGGATACCGGCCGCTATTGTAAAGGCGTACAATTGGTGCCGCTGCGGGCGCGCGTCCAGCAGTATGACGGCGATATCGCCGTCCGACAACTGGAGGGCGTCAACATCGTTCCGGACCATGTCCAGGAGCTGATGCGGTTGCGTGCCGAAATGAGAGACAAGCCGTACGAGCAGGATAAACTGGAGTTGGCCAAGGCGGCCTACGACGGCCCCTTCGGCGGTAACACGGAGGACCTCACCAGCGTGTTCTGCAGTGAACTGGTGGCGGAGGCCTATCAGCGCCTGGGACTGCTCAGGGAGCCGCCGGCCGGCATGCCCTCCAATGAGTATGTGCCGGCAGACTTTTCCGAAAAGCGACAGCGTCTGGATTTCATCCGCGGTCAGTTGGGGCCTGAGATTGAGCTGACGGTGACGGCGGAATGATGGGCGGACGCTGCGTCGGTTGTTCCAGTGCGCAACCGATCTCCCCCGCGAGGACCGGAGCGGCCTAAGAATCTATGGCATCGCCATAAATGTGAACAGCGGTTGTTGGCAGCGCCGCATGACCATGAGGAGAGGAGCCCCATGACCAAGCGTGAAATGATCGACTTCATACGACGGCACCCGGCCTGCTCTGTCGCCACCTGCCAGGGGGATCAGCCGCGGGCGCGCATCATCATGACCTACCGCGCCGATGCCGACGGCATCCTCTTCATGACGGGCCGCGAGAAAGCCTTCAACCGCCAGCTTCTGGCCAATCCCAAGGTCGAGCTGTGCTACTACGATCCGGAGGGTGTCCGCACCCTGCGGATCTCCGGGCAAGTGGCGATGGTTTCCGACGACGCCCTCAAAGCGGAGATTGTGGAAGCGTTTAATTTCCTCAAACCCGTGGCCGAAGAGCAGGGTTTGGAGGTGTTCACCGTCTGGCGCCTCAGCGAGGGTCAGGCCCTTTGCTGGGATGCCAAAACGCCCTTCGCCCCCATGGAGGTGCAGACATTTTGATCCGGTCTCCGATTGCCACTGCGGTGAACCACACATGTTGAATCGCCGCCAGCTTCTCCAGCGTCTGCTGCAAATGGCGAGTGGAATACTACCGCTCTCCGGGATCCGGCTGCTGCATCCCAGCACGCTCTGGGCGGCCGTCAAGAAGCGCATCGTCTCAGCCACCACCGATCCCCAGACGCTTCGCAATGCCAATCCCAAATATCTGGATACCCGCCAGCTGCCCGTGATGCCCCTGGAGGCGTTTGGCACCATGGGGGATGAGAAGACCAAGTTCGATCCGCAAAACTGGCGTCTCACCATCGACGGTGCGGTGGAGCGCCCCCAGTCGCTCTCCTATGCGGGGCTCCTCAAGCGACCGGAGATTATCCGCAACGTCCTGCTGATCTGCCCCGGTGTATTCGTCAACCATGGCCGCTGGCACGGTGTCTCGCTGGGGGACCTGCTGAAGAGATCAGTTCCTGCAAAGACAGCAAAGTGGGTGGTGATTCACGCTGAAAGCGCCACCCAGGTGTCAGAGGAGCGTTTTGCCATCGAAGAGGTCACCGCCGATCTGGTCTTTCTCGCTACCGGCGTGAACGGTCAGCCGCTTCCGGAGAAGCACGGCTACCCGCTGCGCGTGGTGGCCGAGGGACACTACGGCTATACCTGGGCGAAATATGTCCGGCGCATCGAGGTCCGCTGAAACCACGGTACGCGGCTAGCTACCGGCCCCGTCCTATCCACCCGCATCGCGGGCCGCGCAGGGGTGCCCCATCGTCCGTCGAAAGGCGCCCTGCCATGCCCAGCCCCGTCGCCCCTGTGATCACCAATGCGCACATTGCTACCGGATGACAGGCGCATCCATCCCCTGCGACGCAAATCGATCCCGGTAAAACGGACGGCGGCAGCACCTCACCGTCAGTTCACCGCCAGTCCGATGCCCATCCTCCAAGGCTATCCCGTCGATAGGGCAGCCAGACGAGTAGAAAGGCGTTGAGGTGGGTATCTCCCGCCTTGGGGGCGATGGCGATGGACTCGATCGGCTCGGTACTGGCGTCGTGGGTCAGATCCAGGTTGTCCAAATCCTCCTGGAAGCGCTCCTCCAGCACGGCCAGATCCTGGCGGGCAGCCGCGGCGAGTTCCTCTGCACGGGCCACATCCATGGTCTCTTTGCGCATCCGGCCGGCGGATTTCAGGGCGGTGCCCATGCGATAGGTAGAGCGCGCACTCACCGCTTTGCGCCCCAGGAAGGCGCCCAAAATCGCCGAACCGAAACTGATGGCCGTCTGCACCTTGCGGGCTTTGGCCTGCTCCTGCTCCCGGGCGATGGCCTGCTCGGCCCGCAAAAGCCGCTTCTCGAGGCGGGCGTACTGGGTTTCGTACTTGCGGCGCAGCTTTTCCGCCTTGAGGTCGCGCTGTTCGCGCATGGACTGCGCCAGCCGGGCCCGGAAGCGGGCCTCGTCCTCGTCGGGGCGGCTGATCACCTTGAGGCGCGGTGCCCGCAACAGTACGAGCGGTTTCTCTCTCTTGGCCCAGCGCAGCAGACCTTTACGCCATTTGGTAAAGTTGGCGCCCCGCCTGGCGGCCTTGGGCAATGGTGTGAAACTGGCGCCGCTCAGCGGATGCGATGCCAGTTCTGTCGGATGAAGCTGCATGACCTGAGACGACGCCCACTCCACCGGGACTGGGCCGTCGTTGAGGGGGGTGCACAACACCACCTCCCGGTGCTCCCGCAGCTTGTGACGGGCACTGATGTAGGCCAGGGTCACCGCCCCCATCACGGCCGGCCGGTAGCTGAGTCCCTGCCCGGCGCCGGAGGCCGGCACGAAGCCTATGGCCACCCCATCGGGAACCGTGGGCGGCACGGTCAGCGCCGCGGTGGGGGGAACCGGGGGAGAGGTGGCCGCGGTCACCGTCATTGGCGCGGCGGTCGGCACCGACGGCGACGCACCTGTGGCTGGCTGCGCGACGACGGTGGCGGGCCGATCCAGATCCGACAATTGTTTGAGCTGCTCGCGCGTCATGGGACCGCTGAGGTAGGAGAGCACCCATCGGGTCTGCATGAGCCGCAGTCCCGCTTCGTGAATGTTGTGGACCAGGAAGGTGCGCGGCGCTAGCCCGGCAAGGGTGTGGCCCAGTTGGGTGGGATCGATGCCGGCGCCGGCCCCCATAAGTCCGTCCATCACCCGGGCTTGGTCCTGTTCGGTTTGCAGCCGACCGATGAACCAGGTGCCGGTGTTGGAGAGGCCTTTGTAGTCCAGGTCCACCGGATTCTGGGTGGCCAGGACCACCCCCAGGCCGTAAGCGCGCGCCTGTTTGAGGAGGGTCATGAGGGGTGCCTTGGCGGGCGGGTTCTGGACCGGCGGAAAGAAGCCAAAGATCTCATCCATGTAGAGCAGGGCCCTCAGGCTGCCGGTGCCCGCTTGGGACCGCATCCAGGTGACCATTTCGTTGAGCAGGCGGGTGACGAAAAACATTCGTTCGGCCTCTTCGAGGTGGGCGATGCTGAAGATCGACGCCCGGGGCCGGCCCTGGGCAGTGGTGAGCAACTGGTCGACGGAGAGTGGATCGCCCGCCATCCAGGCTTCAAAGCCCGGGGCGGCCAGGAGGTTGTTGAGCCGCATGGCCAGGGCGAAGCGCTCCTTGGCCGGGTAGATCGCCTCCAGGTCCATCACTCCGATGCGCTCGAAAGGCGGGGCCTGAATCTGCTGGATGAGGCCCGCCAGGTCGAGGGCTTGCCCCGCCTGCCAAGTTGCCTCGAAGATATTGGCCAGCAGCACGTGCTCCCGGCTGGTGATGGGGTCCGCATCTATGCCCAGGAGCCCCAGCAGCCCCGAAACGGTCGCCTGAACCGCTTCGATGAAGCTGTCCGCGTCCTGGCCCGCGGCCGGCGGGGCAAAGGAGCGCAGGACGCTCACCGGTCGCCCGGCCTGCGATCCGGGAGTGTACACACAGATCTCGGCGGCGGCCTGGAGACGGGCGATGCGGTCGCCGCTCTGGTCCCATTCGGCCAGGCCGGCCTGCCAGCGGCGGGCCTCGTCGGCGGCGTACTGCTCCACCGTGCGCCCCTTGGCCGTCGCCTGGCGGGGATCGATCCAAGGCCGAAAATCTGCCGGCTCCAGGTTGGGAAACTGAAGCAAGAGGTTGGGCAGATCACCTTTGGGATCGATGGCGATCACCGGTATCTGATCGATGAGGGCCTCCTCCAGGAGGGCCACGCCCAGACCGGTCTTGCCGCTGCCTGTCATTCCGATGAGGACCCCGTGGGTGGTCAGATCCTTGGCGTCGTAGAGCACCGGCTCCTGCCGGCGCTGACCGGTCTCAGGATCTACCAACTTTCCCAGATAGAACTGCCCGAGTTGTTCGTAGGTCTCCATCATCCTCCTCCCCATACGATGTCCGTCTGAGAGATCAGACGGGTGGATTACCTGCCTGCTGGTGAGATTGAGAGTACGCTGGACGGTGCTGGAAGCGATGACGCGCGCCAGATTTTCGGGCTCAGACGGAATACCGGCAAAGGGTCAATGGCTTGAGAGTGATCACGGCCGCTTAAGCGTCCATCAGCGCTTCCAGATAGCGGATCAGATCCGCTTTATCGCGATAGGTATCGATCACCAAGGTCTTCAATACTTCCAACTCCTCCTTGAAGGTGGCGATGACCACGGGGTTGCCGGTGGTAAACCCCGCCAAGAGACCGACATTGGGACGTTTCGGACCAGACGGCGGCAGATAGTAGATCACCAGGCGGTCACCCCCCTTATGGTCGCTGGGCGTGGTTTTCAAGGTGAAGAGAAAGCGGGAACTCTCCTCGGTTAGATAGAAGTTCAGCGTCTCGTAGCGTTCTAGATATCCGATCATCCGGCGCAGGTGCGCAAGGTGCCATCTTCGCTCCACCGGATCCTGGTCCGCTGACACGTAAGCCGCCAGAGCGGCTTGGCTGACGAATTGGGTTACGGGCCAGGTGCCCAAATGCTGGTCCAATTGCGCGCGCATCTCGCGACTCAGCGCCGCCACCAAATCGCTGTAGAGGGGATGCTCGTCCAGGCGTTGGCGGTGCTGGTGCAACCAATAGCCAGCGGGCTGCAACGCCGCCATGGGTTTATAGGTGGCCACGGAATGCTGCCCCGGGGTCATGAGGGCGGCAATGGTGTGTAAATCGAAGGAGAAGGTGTTGCGCACCGGCAGAAGTACCGAGCTGGACTTGCAGCGTCCGGCGATGGCCAGAAACCGCGGGATATCCTCGCTGGTGAGCGGGGCCCGGTCGAAGAGCTTCAGCATCTCATCGATCTGGAGGAGGGTCCGGTTGAAGGCCAGCCCCAGCGCGATGATCTTTCCCCGCTCCACGTTGGCGATGGCCCCGCGCTCCAGATCGCGGATATAGGTGTTGGTCAGGCCGGAGAGGGTGGCGATCTGGTTGCGCGGCAGGGGGCCTGTTTCGACCAGTTGTCTGACGTAGGCGGCGCTCGCTGTTTGGCGTGGGTGCATGCTGGTTCACACTTTCAGATGCAGCTTTAATCGCGCTGCCATAGCAATCATCATAAATTTCTCGCACAATAACACAATAGTGTTATCATTACAATGTTTTAAATACTTTAATCAATATATATTTACTTGAATCATAAAAAAATATTAAACATATTAAATATTAATTTGACATGTAGTTTAATATTACCTATGCTGGTCTACAAACGACCACCCTAACAAGGCTCACGCTCCGGAATGAGCCACTGGTGGGGACGCTTGCCGCTCACCGCACAACAGATGAAGACGCGCATGGACACCCAATCCGCCAAGGATTTGATCTGGAAACTCTGGCAGCGGCTGACGCTGACGGACGGCCCCAAGTCCTTCGTCCTACCCCAACGAACCGCCTTCAGTGACGCCATCGTTTTTTATGGTCCAGCCCCCATCGGCACCCTTGACGGACCCGAGGCCATTTTCGACGAGGTCTACGCCCCGCTAGCCGAATCCTTTCCCCAGGTGCGACGGCAACCCTACCTCTTTCTGGGCGGCAGCTTCGAAGGCCGTACCTGGGTGGCCACCACCGGCGATTTTGTCGGCCAAATGGCACACGCGTGGCTGGGCATTCCCGCCCCAATCCATCCGGTCCGGCTGCGCTTCGGTGAGTTTTACTGCATCGAAGAGGGCCGTATCAGCGAGATCCGCTGCCTCTTCGACATTCTGGGCCTGGCTGCCCAAGCGGGCTATCCCCTCCTGCCCCCCTTCGAAGGACGCGCCGAGGTACCGCCGGGCCCACAGCAGGTCGACGGAGTGTGCATCTCCCCCCAGGATCCTGTGGAGACTGCCAAGACCCTCGATCTGGTGGAGGGGATGATCGGCGGCTGCAACCGCCTCGACGGAGACGATTGGACCAGCATGGGGATGGACGCCTTCTGGCATCCGGATATGGTGTGGCACGGTCCCTGGGGGATCGGTTCCTGCTATGGCTTTCAGGAGTTCAGAGACTATGCCCAGGGCCCCTCGGTGGCCAGCTTCCCCAACCGCCGGGGCGGCTTCCACCGGGCCCGCTTCGCCGACGGTGTCACGGCCGCCTTTACCGGCTGGCCCAGCCTGCGGGGCACCTTCACGGGGGCGCCCTTCCACGGTGCAGCACCCACTGGTCGACCCATCGGCATGAACATCATGGACTTCTACGTCCGGCGGGACGACCGGCTCTTCGAGAACTGGGTCCTCATCGACCTCATCGATGCCTGGCAGCAGTTCGGCATCGATCTGATGGACGCGCTCCAAAAGAAGGTCGCTCAGAGGTGAAACACCGGTAAAAAACCAGGGAGATCCGGAGATGGCCGAGATTCAATTGCAGCAGGTGTCCAAACGGTGGGGGGATTTCGTCGGTGTAGAAAACTTCGACCTGACCATCGCCGACCAGGAATTTTTGGTACTGCTCGGCCCCTCCGGTTGCGGTAAGACCACCACCATGCGGATGATCGCCGGTCTGGAAGATGTCAGCGAAGGTCAGATCCGCATCGACGATCGGGTGGTCAACGATCTGGAGCCCAAAGACCGGGACGTGGCCATGGTGTTCCAGAGCTACGGCCTCTATCCCAACATGAACGTTTACGAAAACATCCGCTTCCCTCTGAAGGTCCGCAAGGTCGACAAAAAGGAGCACAAGGAACGCGTCATGCGCGCGGCCGACATGGTCGAGCTGCGGGAGTTCATGCACCGCAAGCCGGCCGAACTCTCCGGTGGACAGCGTCAGCGCGTGGCCCTGGCCCGCGCCATTGTCCGGGAGCCCACCGTCTTCCTGATGGACGAGCCCCTTTCCAACCTCGATGCCAAACTGCGCGTCTCCACCCGCGCCCAGATCAAAAACCTCCAGCACGCCCTCAAGGTAACCACCATCTATGTGACCCATGACCAGATCGAGGCCATGACCCTGGCCGACCGGGTGGTGGTGATGAATCGGGCCGTGATCCAGCAGGTGGGCACCCCCACCGAGATCTACGATCACCCGGCCAACACCTTCGTGGCCGGCTTCATCGGCTCGCCGCCCATGAACCTCATGCAGGGTGCGCTAGATGGCGGCAGCTTCTCTGGAGAAAAGGTCGCCATCCAGGGCTTGAACGGCCCCGAAGGGCCGGTGACGCTCGGATTCCGGGCCGAAGACGCCACCGTTAGCGACAGTGAATCGGTGGCCCAGATCAACGCACCGGTCTTCTCCATCGAACTGCTGGGAGATGCCACCATGGTCACGGTGCGCGCCGGCGGCGCCCTGATCTCGGTGAAAGCCAACAAAGAGTACCGGGTCGAGATCGGTAAACAGGTCTCCATCTCCATCCCGGCGGATCGATGTCACCTGTTCCACGCCGACACTGGCGAGCGGTTGACCCACTAAAATCAACACGAGTGTATTCAAAGGGGGGAGAGTATGAGAGCAACCTATTTTCTGCTTGCTGCAGCCATCTGTTTCATGGCGGCCGTTGCCCAGGCCGGGTGTACTTATGAAAACACGGTCTCACTGAAAACCTCCACGGCGGCCTTTCAGGCTTGGAAGGCGGTTACCGGCGCCATGGCCGAATGCGGCAACGTCGAATCGGAACTCAGCCAGGAGGTGCACGTCAAACAGGCGGCCGGCTTTGCCACCAATCCCTCCCTCTATCACATCGGAGGGGTGATGACCTCTTCCATTGTTCCCCTGGTGAACAAAGGCCTGGTCCGGCCGCTGGATGACCTGATCGCCAAATACGGCCAGCAGCTCAAGCCCAACCAGCTCATGAAGTTCGAGGGCCGCACCCTGGCCATCGCCATGATGGTCAACGCCCAGCACCTCATGTATCGCGAGGACATTCTCAATGAGCTTGGCATCGCCGTCCCCACCACCTACACGGAAGTTCTCACCGCCGCCGAAAAGATCAAAAAGGCCGGTGTGGTTGACTACCCTTTGGGGGGTTCCTGGAAGACCACCTGGCTGGAGTTTGTCAACATGTACCTGGGCTACGGCGGCGGGTTTTTCAAGGAGGGGAACCTGCCCGCGGTCAACAACGCAAAGGGGGTCGCGGCCCTCGAGATGATGCGGAAGCTCACCGCGTACATGGATCCGGAATACCTGGTCGCCGATTCGACCTACGTCCAACAGCAGTTCCAGCAGGGCAAGATCGCCATGGCCAACTTCTGGGCCAGCCGGGCCGGGGCCATGGATGATCCCAAAGAGAGCCAGGTGGTGGGCAAGGTGAAGATGGCGGCGGCCCCGGCGCCCGAGAAAGGCGGCATACCGGCGTCGACCCTCTGGTGGGACGGCATCGTCATCGCCAAGAACATCAGCGAGGCCGAGGCGGAAGCGGCTTTCCGGGTCGCCATGGAAGGGCTCGACAAAGAGATGGTCCAGGCCAACCGCGACCTGGCGGTCTGGCTGATCGAGGGCTACGAGCCAGGACCAGCGGCCAAGGGGGCGGCAGAAACAGCGGCCGCAGGCGCCAGACCCTACCCGGCCAGCACCAAGATGGGCCTCATGCAGACCGCCATCGCCAACAACATCGCCGACTTTCTCACCGGCAGACAGCCGGCCAAGGAGACCCTGGCCAACATCGAAGCCAGCTATCTGACGGCGGCCAAGGAGTCGGGAATAGTGAAGTAAAGCGGAAAACCACCGGGGGCCGGTGTCACCAGGCCCCCGGCACAACTGGCAGTACCGCCTGCAGCTCCGGAGGCGCAGCCCATGAAGTTGAAAACCTTCGCGGCCTTTGTCGGCCCCTCCCTCTTCCTGATGTGTCTCTTCATTGCCGCGCCGCTGGTCAACGTGATCTGGCAGAGTTTTCACATCACCCAACCGATTATGGAGACGGTGGCGGTGGAGACGGTCACGCCGGGATTTCTCACCTCGACGGTTACCGTGGAGAAAGTGACCCGCCCGGTCCTGGACGAGAAGGGCCAGGTGAAGACCGAAACCCGGTTCGTCGGTCTCCAGAGCTACCGCAACGTAATGGCGTCCGAAAAGGTAGCCGCGTTGCTTGAAGGTGGTGCCTGGGGGGAGATCCTCAAGATCGACTTCTACAAGGCGCTGCGCTTCACCCTCACCTTCACCCTGATCACCTGGCCCCTGGTGATCGCCTTCGGGCTGGCCGTGGCCCTGGCGGTCAATGCCGCCGTCAAGGCGATCCGTGGCCCCGTGATCTTCGTTTCGTTGCTGCCCTTTATCATCACCCCCGTCATCGGCGCTTTGTCGATCCGTTGGCTCTTCGTGGGCGACGGCATCATGACGGCCTTTCTCGAATGGTGGCTTGAACGGGACATCGCCATGTTCGCCCAGGGATGGACCATCGAGGTCCTCATGCTCTTCTACCGCATCTGGCATGTGGTCCCCTTTGTCTTCGTGGTCTTCTACGCCGGTCTGCAGACGGTCAACATGGACACCCTGGAGAGCGCCATCATCGACGGGGCCAGTCGCTGGGAACGGCTCCGTTACGTGGTGGTTCCCCACCTCATGCCCCTCATCGTCTTCATCTCCCTGATCCACCTCATGGACAGCTACCGGGTCTTCGACGAAATCGTCGGTTTCACCAGTCAAGGACACGTCATCTCCCTGCAGTGGCTGACCTATGATTTCCTGACCCCCGATGACAGCGGCAACCGGGCCATCAGCCGGGCCGCGGCCAGTTCGATGCTCACCATGATCGGCATCGTCATCCTGCTCATCGCCCCCATGCGGCGCACATGGGCACAGCACAAGGGAGGCCAGCTATGAGTACCCCCAAAGCACTTCGACCATCCCCGGCGCTGCGGCTGGCCTCCAACGGCTTTCTGGCGTTTTGGTGTCTGCTGGCGGCCTTCCCCCTTTGCTGGATCGCGGTGATGAGCTTCAAGGTCCCGGTGGACGCCTTCGCCTCCAACCCCTTCAGCGTGCTCTTCGGCCCCGAAACCCGCGCCGCCGGCAAGGGCCTCTCCATCTGTGATCTCCTGCTGGGTCTGGGGGCGCTGTGGGCCGCTTTCCGACTGGCCACCCAGCGACTGCCCAGCGCGGTCGTCTGGTATAGCCCGCCCCGCTATCGCTGGCTGGGCTGGATCATTGGCGTCCTGGTGTTCGGGCTGGCTGTCGTCGTGGTATTCTACGGCATCCTGCCGGCCCTGAGCCGGGTCATCAACCCCTGGCTGGGTCCCTTGGGAAAGCCCCTCATCGGCCTGACCCTGGAGCATTACCGGGCGGTTTGGGTAGAAAACGCCTTCTACCGCAACTTCCTCAACTCCCTCTTGGTCACCACCGGTGTGGTGACGATTTCGCTGACGGTGGGAACCCTGGCCGGCTATGGACTGGCGCGTTCGGGATCCACCCTCGCCTTCTGGCTCCTTGTCGTCGCCCTGATTTTCCGCGCCCTGCCCCACTCCGTTCTGGTCACCGGCTACCTGCCGGTCTTCATCAAATCCGCCGAGATCTTGCGTCCCATTTTCGGTGACGCAGCCCCTACCCTCTATGGCAAGCCCTGGGCCGTGATCTTCGTCCTGGTCTCCATCAACCAGCCCTTCACCCTGTGGATGCTGCGCTCCTTCTTCCAGAACATCCCCCGGGAGCTCGACGAAGCTGCCCGGGTGGACGGCTGCACCCATTTTCAGGCCTTCCGCCGGGTCATCATGCCCGTCATGTGGCCAGGCGTGATCACCGCCGGCCTCTTCAGCTTTCTGGTGGGATACAACGACTACCTGACCACCTCGCTGCTGCTGGACGCGCAAAACATGACCATGGTGCCCGCCATCACCAGTTACTTTAACGCCGAAACCACCATGACCGACCAGGTGGAAGCGGTGGCCGCCGCCGTCTCCATCACCGCCCCCCTCTTCCTGCTGGTCATGGTCTTCCAGCGCCAGATCGTCGGCGGCCTCACCGCCGGCGCAGTGAAAGGGTAGACGCCGTCCGGAAGGACCGGAACCGGAGAATAAGGAGACACACCCAGTGCAGGGTACCCTGAAAACCTACTGGCAAAAACGCCTCGAGCGGCTAAAAGAGACCCTCATCGCAAACGCCTTCGAGGCCCACCTGGCGGATGATCTGGCCGAAGCGAAACGGGTCGTCTTAGAAGATATCGTCCCCAAGATCGGCGCCAGCAGCATCACCTACGGCGATTCCCAGACCTGCATCCGCGCGGGGATATTTGACGCCCTGCGGAACGATCCCCAGTTGACCTTCATCGACCTCTTCGACGGCCAGGAGCGAACCATGGACCAATGGTTGGCGCTGGCCCGGCCGGCCCTGCTGGCCGACCTGTTCATCACCGGCACCAATGCCATTACGGAGACCGGCGCCCTGGTGAATCTGGATATGGTGGGCAACCGGGTAGGCGGCATCACCTTCGGCCCCAAAACCGTGATCATCCTGGTGGGGCGCAACAAGGTCGTCACCGATCTCGATGCCGCTATGCAGCGCGTCAAGCATTTTGCAGCGCCCGCCAACGCAGTGCGGTTAAACAAGAAGACGCCCTGCGCCAAAACGGCCCAATGCATGGACTGCAGCAGTGCGGAAAGGATATGTCGAATGTGGTCCATCGTGGAGCGATCATTCCCCAAAGAGCGCATCAAGGTAGTGCTCATCAACGAGGATCTGGGATTGTAAGATCCGCATCCATATCGTCTCAATACCTGTCAACGCCGCCGCCCCCCGAAGCAATTCGTTGCCGTCCCATTTTTTCTCAAAGGGAACGGGTTCACTTTATTTTTCGATGGCCCCAGGGTAGAATAGGCATCGCTGTGAAGAGACATATAAACCGATGGAAAAAGCACCCGTCGCGCATCTTGCAAGGAGAAATACCCCATGAGTGAAGCTGTCGGCCCCATGAAGGGATTCCACCCCCGCTGGAAGGATTTTCCTGATTATATCATCGGCATCACCAAGGAGATCTGGGAAGATCGCGGTATCGACACCCTCCACCACTATTACGCACCCGAGATCATTGTGCGCTCACCGGCGTCGGTGGTGGTGGGCAACGCGGACGTCATCGGGGCCACCATGGCCACCCTGGCAGAGTTTCCCGATCGTACCCTTTTGGGAGAAGACGTGATTTGGTGCGGTACGCCAGAGACCGGTATGCTCTCCTCCCATCGCCTGCTCTCCACCGCCACCCACTTGGGGGACGGGGTCTACGGCAACGCCACGGGCAAACAATTGACCTATCGGATCATCGCCGATTGTCACGCCATCAACAACCAGATCAACGACGAGTGGCTCATCCGAGATCAGGGGGCCATCGTGCGCCAGATGGGCTGGGATCCCAAAGCGTACGCCCGGGACCTGATCGAGCGGGAGGGGGGGCCTGAAAAATGCGTGCAGCCCTTCACCCCGGGCATCGACCAGGCGGGACCCTACCGGGGCACCGGCAACGACAATGAGTGGGGAAAGGTTTATGCCGACATCCTCACCCAAATCATGAACGCCAACCTGGCCGTCATTCCCCGCAAGTACGACCGGGCCTGCCAACTGGAATACCCCGGCGGCCAAACCGGCCATTCCCACGCGGCCGCCGACCGCTTTTGGATGGGGATCCGGGCCAGTATGCCCTCGGCACAGTTCAAGATCGAACATTGTATCGGTCGGGACGATGCGCTGATGCCGCCGCGCGCCGCCATCCGCTGGAGCCTCGACGGCAAACATGACGGCTGGGGCGTTTTTGGCGCACCCACGGGGGCGCCGGTCCACATCATGGGGGCCGCCCACGCCGAATTCGGTCCCTGGGGGCTGCGGCGCGAATATGTGCTCTTTGATGAAACGGCGGTCTGGAAGCAGATCATCCTTAAAACGGGCTGAGCGCTAACACCAACTCCTAAAAAGGCGACACCCCATGCCGCAATATAGATACACGCTGGGCGGCCACACCTATCACTTCCGCGATCTCAAGACGGTCATGGCCAAGGCGAGCCCCCTGAAATCGGGGGATGGTCTGGCAGGCGTGTCGGCGACCAGCGAGGCCGAACGTTCCGCCGCCAAATTCGTACTGGCCGACCTCCCCCTGGCGAATTTCTTGAACGAAGCGCTGGTTCCCTATGAGACAGACGCGGTGACGCGGCTCATCATCGATACCCACGACACAGATGCCTTTGCGCCCATTTCCAGCATGACGGTAGGCGAGTTTCGCGACTGGCTACTGGCCTATGGAACCGATGCGGAGCGGCTGCGATCGGTGGCATCGGGCATCACGCCCGAAATGGCCGCCGCCGTTTCCAAATTGATGCGCAACCAGGATCTGGTCCTTGTTGCCAGTAAGATCGAGACCATTACCCGCTTTCGAACGACTGTCGGCCTGCAAGGTCACCTGTCCACCCGCCTGCAGCCCAACCATCCCACGGACGATCCCAAGGGCATCGCTGCCACCATCCTGGATGGTTTGCTCCATGGCATTGGGGATGCCGTCATTGGCATCAATCCCGTCGCCGACGATATCCAGGCCGCCACCCAATTGCTGCAATTGCTCGACGACTTGCGTCAACGCCACGAGATGCCGGTGCAAACCTGCGTACTGACCCACATCACCAACACCTTGGCGATGATCGACAACGATGGGCCGGTTGATCTGGTGTTCCAGTCCATCGCCGGGACGGAGGCGGCCAACAAGAGCTTCGGTGTCACCCTGGATCTGCTGCGGGACGCCCACCAAGGGGCCTTGTCGCTCGAGAGAGGCCGTGTGGGCAGCAATGTGATGTATTTCGAAACGGGTCAGGGCAGCGCCCTGTCGGCCGAGGCCCATCACGATGTCGATCAGCAGACGCTGGAGGCGCGCGCCTATGCCGTTGCGCGGCAATATGACCCACTGCTGGTGAACACGGTGGTGGGCTTCATCGGCCCCGAGTATCTCTACGACGGCAAACAGATCATCCGCGCCGGTCTCGAGGACCACTTCTGCGGCAAACTGCTGGGTCTGCCCATGGGCTGCGATATCTGCTACACCAACCACGCCGAGGCCGACCAAAACGATATGGACAACCTGCTGACCCTGCTCGGTGCCGCAGGCGTCAACTTCATCATGGGCGTCCCCGGCGCTGACGACGTCATGCTGAACTATCAGAGTACTTCTTTCAATGACGCCAACTACCTGCGCCAATTGATGGGCTTGCGCTGCGCCCCAGAGTTCGAGACTTGGCTGGAGAAGATAGGCTTGATGGATGGGGCCCATCGTCTTCTGCCCCCCGACAACGCCACGCCCCTGCTGGGGTACCTGAAGGAGATGGTTTGACGAAACCGCCGGCGAAGAAAACGATGGGGTTGGAGCGGCTGCGGACCTTCACACCGGCGCGGATCGGCTTGGACAGAGCCGGCTCCAGTCTGACCACCCGGGATATCCTGACCTTCGATCGGGACCATGCGCATGCCCGCGACGCCGTGCACCTGCCCTTTGATGTGGCGCTGGTAACGGACGAACTGGGTGCCCGGCACCTAGCGACAGTGGCGGTGCACAGCGCCGCCAGAGATCGCGCCACCTACCTGCAACGCCCCGACCTCGGGCGAAAAGTGGACCCGGCATCCAAAAAGCGGCTCCAAGAGGCCCGTCTGCAGGCGCAAGGCGGCGTCGACCTCGCTGTGGTTGTGGCAGACGGGCTGTCGACCCGCGCCATTCACACCAACGCCGTCGCCTTTTTGGAGGAATTCCTACCGATGGCAGCGGAAAACGAATGGCGGTGCGCACCCATTGTTATCGCCTCTCAGGCCCGAGTGGCCATCGCCGACGAGATCGGAGAGCTTCTCGAAGCCCGCCTCAGCATAATCCTCATCGGCGAGCGACCGGGTCTCAGCGCGGCCGACAGCATGGGAATTTACATCACCTATGCGCCCCGCCGGGGACGCACCGACGCTGAGCGCAATTGCATTTCCAATATCCGACGGGGTGGACTCCGCCACCAAGATGCCGCCGACCAACTCGCCCGGTTGATCATGGGCGCCTTTCGACAACGACTGACAGGCGTGCGCCTGAAACCGGCGTCATCCCTCCAGCTGGAGTCGTAATGGTTATCGATCTGTCCGCCCGATAATTCTCCCCCGTGCACACCCGGCAATTTCGCACGGTCATCTATATCGTCTTCGATTCACAGATGGCATTCTCCGGACAAGACAGAATACAATTGCCGCATTCGTCACATCTTTCGCTGATGACTTGGTAAGGTTCCCCCGGCGCAATGGCGTCGAAGGTGCACGTCTCTACACAGCGGCCGCAACTGGTGCACGCATCACTGATGCGGACCCCGGATCTGTTGAAACGCTCGCCACCGAAAGCGAACCGGGTGCGCAGCAGCTTGTGGTGACGGTGGTCCTTTTCAAAATCGTAGTCGTAGATCTCTCCCTTTCCGCAGTGGAGGCAAAAAATCCGGATGGCCGGATACCTGGCCATATCATAGAGGGCGAACTGCATCCCCGCATTGCCGGCGTCCGCCTTCGCCTGCACTGTTTCGAAAGCCAGCTCCCGGACATCGCCGGTGATGCGAAGGGTGAAGCCGGGTTCGAAGAGAGGCATCCCGTTCCGATCCTTCCCGGTTTTACGGCCCGAAGGGTAGATGCCACAAACGGATAATTTCTTGGAATCGACCAACTGCCGGTAGAAAGGTTTCACCGCCATGGTCATGAAATAGAGTCCTTCGTCGTCACCGGCCAGAAAATGGGCGATCCGCGAATGGATCTGGGGCGGGCCGCTTGCGGTGTCCAAGGTCGTGAAGGTGAGGCAGCCGATCTTCTCGATCGCTGCGAATATCGCTCCTAATTGCATGATTGCATCCTCATTCTTCGAACACTTGAAGCCGGCCCTCCGGACGACCGGCGGTTGTGGGGTTCGGTTCTGCAGCCGCACTGTGTGGAGTAAAATAGGCGAGAGCGGCGGATGCCGCAATGTCAGGATGGATACAGAGTGATCAATTTGAATTCAAGCGGCGGTAGGCCTTGGGCGTTTGCCCGGTCATCCCCTTGAAGAAGCGAATGAAATTGCCGGGCTCCGAGAAATTGAAATCATATCCGATCTCGGCAATGGACCGATCGGAGTAGAGAAGCTCCTTTTTGATCTCGACCACCAGGCGCTCCTTGATGAGATCCTTGCAGGGCTTTCCGAAACTGGCGTTCAAGGTCTTGTTGAGATGGGAACGGCTGACGTTGAGGCGTTGGGCATAGTCGGAGACCTTCTGCATGGTACGGATATTGTGTTCGAGAAGCTTTCTGAAGCGCAGGGTCAGCCAGTCCTGAAAAAGTTCGTCACGCAGGTGATGGCGCGACTCATAGCGGCGGTTGATCTGGATGAGGAGGTAGTAGAGGATGGCCCGCAGCAGATGATGGCTGTCGTTGCGAAGCCCTTTGATCTCCACACGGATCTCCTCCAGCTTCGCCATCATCGCGATCAGGTCCGTCTCTTCGACCTGCAGCCAGGAGGGTGGGGTGGTCTGGTAGAAATAGTGAAAACGATAGAGAAACAGGGCATCATTGAAAAATGTGGAGATGAACTCCTCCTCAAAAATCAGGAAATAGCCGTCCATGGGTGCCTTGACCTCTACCCACTGTCGCCAGCGATTCTGGGGCAGCAGCAGCAGGGTTCCCCGTTGAAAAGGGATCTTTTCGTCATCGAGCCGAAAGGTGCCGCTGCCCTGGGTAATGAAGAGGATCTCGTGAAAGGTGATAAAATAGGGTCGATCATGGGTGACGAATTTCGGCGTTTGCGAGATGAGGCCGCAGTCGAGCGAGAGCACTTTTCCATATTTGTTGCGCTGGAAGCTGAGTTTCATGGCGCATCCCATGGTTGGATGGATCCCGCAGCACGCAGAAGGTCTATAGGTCTACTCTTAGGCAAATTGGACGCGAAGATCAATCCCGGCGACGCGGGAGGTTGCAGCCGAATCCTTCCGGATAGCGGCATCGGTGGCACGCACGCGGATAGACCCACGGACCGCAATCGGACGACAGCGCGGTTGTGACGCCGGCCCTCCCGCCGTCTCGACAAGCTAGCTCAGGTGCAGGCGGCAACCCGGTATAGCGCCGCAGATAGAGAAAAGGCCTGTTCTGAACAGGTCAGAAGCAGGCCGTTTCAATCTGATGATGCCGCTTTGGTACGCGGGCCGGTGGTCTCAGAGGGCGGGTTTCCGAGCTTGCCGATCGACGGTGAATTCGCGCATACGGGAGAATAGATCGATACCGATCTGATCGTAGACATGCAGAAGATCCACGAGCACCCAGTTCTCCCGGATGAGGCCGTTCTCGCAGCGCCAGAAATCCAGGCTGCGCATGGTGATGGCCTGATCCCCAGGGGCGATCCCCAGCCAGCCGTCGGCACTGATGGTGCAGCGCATGCCGGGCCAGGCGGTGATGGCCACGAAGAGACCTTCGGCAAAGAAATAGTGGGGCGCGTCGGGATTCATCCCCCGGTTGGGCATCGCCTTGAGGAAGGGGATCTGGTGCCAGTTGCGGAAACCGGAGATGCGGCGGTTGGTGCCGATCCCGGCCGGACCGTACCAGGTCATTTTGGGGTGCCAGTAGGCCGGCAGGTTCATCGCCTCGGGGCCGCCCTCGGCGTGCTTCTGCAGGCCGCCCAGCATATCGACGACCAGCTGCTGACTGGCGTCGGAGACGGCCGCGTCACGGGGACCGCTGAGCAGACCGTTCTGGGGGGCCGGCGAGGGGGCCATCCACTCCACGCCCAAACTGGGGGAGAGGGGCCAGGCGCGGGCCTGCATCATCACCTGGGGGATGTCCCACAGCGCTTGCACCTCGACCACGCGCCCCGCTTCCATACGGTAAAACTCATGGTAGCGCATGGCGATGGGGTGATAGGTGGGCGGAATGTCCAGCCAGGGGTGTTCGAAGACGCCCACGTAATGGCCCCCACAGCCCACCCAGTTGCTGTCCGACTCGGAGGGCCCCGCCATGATGATGAAATCGCGCCGCTCCAGATCGGGCACCGCCGCGATGAGGGGTCGGTAGACAACCTCGTGGAGGGCATCCGGGCCAGTGAGGTCTTCGAAGGGGTGGGTGAAATGGATGGCGCAGTCGGGGGAGAAGATCTCCCTGAAGATCGACGGCAGCGCCTGCGCGTCCAGATCGTAAAGCGCTGCGGAGAGCCTGGCAATGACGGCTTTATTTTGCTGGTGGATATCCTGCATCTTCAACCCCCAATAGCTTACCGTTCAGGACACGCCTGGCGGTGTCATTCCGTCCGTTGTTTCGTTTAGAAAATCGAGTTCGATCTGGATCCCGGCGGGATCGAAAAAGAACACCTGGGTCATCTCCAATTCGGAGATGTAAGCCGCTGTATAGGCGACCCGCCTGGCGGCAAGCCGATCGAGATAGGTCTTCAATCCCACGCAGCGAAAGGCGACATGGTTGAAGTGGGTGTTCTCAGCGGGGGCGACGGCGGCCTCATCGACCGTGAGGTGGACGATGGGATACGCCCCTTGGTAGAGCCACACGCCGGGGATGCCGAAATCGGGCCTTGGGCCGGGCGTCAGCGCCAAGACCTCCCGGTAGAACACGACCACGGCGTCGATGACGGCCTGCGGCGCCCGGATGTTGTAATGATCCAGTCGGGTGATATGCATTATGGTCACTCTCGGTCGCGTGGCGTTCGAGGCCGATCCCGATGCCACAGCTTAGCACAGCGCTATGACGCCACCTTCTCTTCCATGAACGCCTTGGCCTTGAAAACCCCTTCGCCGGCATCGTCGCAATAGGCGTCGGCGCCGATCTCATTGGCGAATCTCTCGGTCACCGAGGCGCCCCCCACCAGGATCTTGACCTTTTCGCGCAGGCCCTTCTCCTCCAGTGTGCGAATGACGATATCCATGGATTTCAGCGTCGTCGTCAGGATGGCCGACATGCCGATGAGGTCGGCCCCGTTCTCCACCGCCTCGATGAACTTCTCGGGGGGGCAGTCCACCCCCAGGTCGACAACCTCGAAACCGGCGCCCTGCATCATGGTGATGACGATGTTTTTGCCGATATCATGAAGGTCGCCTTTGACGGTACCGATGGCGAACTTGCCCGAACTCTGAACGTCGGCGGCGCCGGCCAGCACCGGCTCCAGCACTGCCAGGCCGGCCTGCATGGCCTGGGCGCTCATGAGCATCTCGGGGATGAAGATGGTGCCCGCCGAGAACCGTCGACCCACCTCTTCAAGGGCGGGAATCATCACCTCCTGGAGCATCCAGCGAGGGTCCACCTCGTCCGCGACAGCCTGCTGCACCACCGGCTTGACCGCATCGAAATCACCGGCGATGAGGATTTCCTGGAGCTTCTGGAGATTGGGGCTCAGTTCTTCAGGATCTGATTCGGGCGCAGTCGAGGGTGTTTCTGCCCCGTCCGCCTTCTTGGCCTCCTTGATCCTATATGACTGGGGCCAGGGGTCGGCGGAGAGGGATCCGAGCTGATCGCGCCGGCCATACTTTTCGCAGGCCCGGATCATGGCGTCCAGGTTGGCCAGGGGGGTGCCCTCGGAGATATAGCCGCCGGCGGCGACGATGAGGCCCCCATCCCGGCCGATGAGGTGGATGATGGACTTCACCGCCCGATCCACCTCTTCCGGCGTTCCTTCGCGCAGCACCTGCAAGGGCGGGATGCTGCCCATGAGGCAGACCCGGTCGCCGATGGTTTTCTTGATGTGCACCGGATCCACCTGGTACCCGAAGTGAAAGCACTGAATGCCCGCCTCGGCAATCCCCTCCAAAATGGCCGTGGCGTTGCCGTCGTTGTGGTACCAGCGCTGGCAGTCGGGGAAGGCGTTGTACACCTCCTGGTAGGCGGGCAGGATGAACTCCCGGAACTGCTCCAGACTGACGAAAGAGGCGATGTCGTCATTGAGGAGAATGCGGTCGAAGTATTTGGGGGGCACCTCGCTCTGCATGGTTTTGAGCCACTGGATCTCGAGCTCGGTGCAACGGCGTACCAGTTTGTGCACGAAATCGGGATTGGCGATGACGTCCATCATCAGGTGGCTCACCCCCCGCAACAGGGCGGCGTTGGCCCAGGGCGACATGACGGAATAGAAGTACACCGGCACGTCGAAGGGCACCTGCCCCCGCATGTAGCGGTAGTTGTGCAGCATGCGGGTCATGTAGCCGGCCTTCTCCACATCGGCCACGGTGAGCTTCTCCAGGTCCGCCTCGGTCTCCACGCACTCGCCCACCCAGGGCACGCCATCGTCCGTAAACGTGATGGGCGCTCCCATGCCGGCGGCTTCCGGGGCCGAGCCCAGATCGGGCATAAACTGCGAGAGCCCGCTGAAGCGCTGGTGCATGTAGTTCTGGGCCTTGGTCATCAGCTCCGGCCGGTGGAAATAGTCGTAGAGGTCCGTATCGGCATGACCGGCCATGAAGGGCCCGGTGGTGTGCAGAAATACCGGCACCTGATCCGGTACCTCCAGGGCGATGGCCTGTTGAATGCGCTCATCGTTGGCAGCGGCATCGTATTCCATTGGAGACTCCATTGCCCCCCGCCTCGACGACCCCACGAGAGGGCCCCGAGACGGGTGTGGCGTTGGTTACGGGTTTGTTTTAAGCGCTTTTGGGAAGATACTGCTCCGCCCACTCGAGATTCAGCTCTACCAGGCGGCCCCGGGTGGGTACCCCCTCACCGTCCCAGCCCAGCATCTGGTAGTAGACTTCCCGCGAGTCTTCATGCTTACTGGGATCGTAGGTGACCCCCTTGAGGGGGCCGCTCTCGGGACTGGTGTTGAATCGCTTGGGCAGGACGTCGTCCGCCTTGGTGAAGCCTTCCCGCAAATTGAACAAGCGGCAGAGGGTGATGCCCCGCTCGACGGTCTTCATCAGGCGCCAGTGGCTCATCTTCATTCCGGTAATGTACTCCACCAGGTCGCCGATCTGCTTTTTCTTGTAGGGGATGAAGGCGCACAGCCCCAGGTAGTTGCACAGCTGACGCCAGAGGCCCACCTGATAGAGCATGCGGGCCTTGCGCGGGCTCAGTTCCAGGTTGGAGATCTCCTCGGGCACGTCGATCTCCTCCCAGGCGGGTAGATTACTGGCGACTTTCTCGTCGTGGATACCGGCCACATGATCCGGGCCGGAGGCGTGCACGCTATAGTGCAAGCCCATGCCCTGCTTGTAGCGCGGCTCGTGCATGGCGATCTCCTCGCCCTTGACGTGCATGGCGTATTCCATGGCGCCCTTGCCGATCCTCTCGGCGGCGATCTTGACCCCCTCGCCCAGCAGGGTGGCGAAAGTCCCCTCGCGTTTGCCGATCTTTTCGGTGAGGGTCAGCATGGCCTCCGCGTCGCCGAAACGCAGCGTCATGCCGTCCGTATCGGCGGTGGTGAGGATTCCCTCTTCGAAGAGTTCCATGGCGAAGGAGATCGCCACGCCGGTGGAGATGGTGTCGATGCTGTAGCGGTTGCAGATCTCGTTGGCCTTGATGACGGCCTCGAGATTGTCCACCCCGCAGTTGCAGCCAAAGGCGACCAGGGTCTCATATTGCGGGGCGCCGTAGGCCGGATCCGAGTTCCAGGGCGTCTCCACCCGCACGCTGCGCTTGCATTTCAGGGGGCAGCGGTAGCAGGTGGGCCGCTTGACGATGTACCCTTTCTCGAACATGGCCTGAACGGCGATATTGGCGATGGTGGGAAAGGGCCCGCCCTTGAAGTTGTTGATCGGCATATTGCCTGTCTGCTCGTACTTGACCATGGTGGGACCGGTGCCCCACTTCCAGGGGAACTCGGTGATCTTTTTGTAGTTAGCCGTCATCCACTTGCTGAGTTCCTGCACCTTCTCGGTATCGTGCGCGGGCGGGTCGATGCTGCCTTTGAGGGCCACCAGCTTGAGGTTCTTGGATCCCATCACGGCACCCATGCCGGTGCGGCCGGCCGAGTGCATGACGTCGTTCTGGACCGAGGCGTAGCGAACGAGCTGTTCCCCCCCGGGTCCGATGGCGGCGGTGCGCAATGCCTTGATCTCCAGTTCGTCCTGGACCTTGTTGACGGCATCGGCCACATCCAGCCCCCAGAGGTGCTGGGCGTCTTTGATCTCCACCTGGTTGTTCCGGGCCAGGATGTAGACCGGCTGGGCCGCCTTACCCTCCACGATGAGGGCGTCGTAGCCGCAGCGGCGCAACTCGGCGCCGAAGAACCCGCCAGCCTCGGCCTCGCCATAGGCGTTGGTCAACGGCGATTTGGCGCCCACCACATTGCGGCCGCTGCCCGGCACCTTGTGTCCGGTGACCGGCCCCAGGGCGAAGATCAGCTTGTTATCTTCGCCCAGAGGGTCGACGTTCGGTGCCATCTCGGTGAGCAGGGTGTGGACGATAAAACCGGTGCCCCCCAGAAAATGGGTATAGAAAGCATCATCGGGGTGATCCTCGCTGATCTTGCCGGTGGTCAGATTGACTCTGAGAATGGTTTTCGTATAGCCCTTCATGGTTCGTCGTGTCCTTTAATCCTTCGGGTATGGAATCTAACTCCGAGTGTATTGTTTGTAAGTGGCGATGTACTCTTTGATGCCCTCTTCGATGGAAAACTGCGGTTCGTATCCCAGTTCTTTGCCAGCCAGCGAGATGTCGATGGTACCGCGCTTGGCCATATCCTTCTGCTCGAACTCGCTGAGTTTGGCCCCGATGGTGATCTCGGCGCCGGGGATGAGGTCTTTCACGATGTTGGCAATCTCACTGCCCGAGTAGAGCGCGCCGCTCGTGGTCAGGTAGGTCCGGCTGATGAGATCCTCGTCGTTGGCGTTGAGGGCCCGCACGACGCCCTGGACCGAATCTTTTACATAGGTGTAGTCCCGGGTCAGATCGCCGCCCGTGGTGAACTCGGTGGGCGTGCCGCTCAAGGCGTTTTCGATCATGTCTTTGATGAACATGGAGTAGCGCATCCCCCAACCGTAGACGCCGGAGAAGCGCACCGAGGCGTAGCTGACCCCGTTGTTGTTGCAATAGGCCTGGCCGATGAGTTCAGTAGCGGCCTTGGAGGAGCCGTAGTGGCTGCCGTGACCGCTGCCGGGGATAAACATGGGGTGGACCTCGTCCATGGGCTCGTACTGCTTCTTGGGGTAGACCCCGATGCTGGAGATGTTGACCACCCGTTGCATCTCCATAAGTCGGGCCGTCTCGAGGACGTTGATGGTCCCCATGACATTGGCCTGATAGGTGAAGTAGGGGCGCCGGTTGCTCTCGGCGGGGTCGAAGAAGGCCGCCATGTGGACGATCTTGTCAATCTTCTCTTCCCGGGTCACTTTGATAAGATCGGGCAGGTCGAGGATGCTGGCCCGCTGGTAGACCAGGTTGTCGCCCTGGACGGCTTCGTCCAGAAAGTTCTGCAGCACCGGGCTCGGCGGTGCCAGATCATAGTTGACGACCCGGTCGCCGTCCTCCAACAGGGCCTTCATCAAGTACACACCGATAAAACCGGAACCGCCGGTGATCATGACTGTCTGGTTGCTCATGGTAATCCTCTTATTCTTCGAATGGTAGTTGTATATTATTGGTTTCAGCCGAGGCGCAGATCACTGCCCGCCTCGGCCAGCAGTTCATCCACCAACTCCACGGTCCCTTCGTCCAGGTCAATCCCTTCGGCGCGGCTGAGCGCTTCCTTGGCATTCTCGATTTCGCCGGGCAGATAAAGCTCGTCCACGTTCTGAGCCTTCTCGATATCCTTGATCTCGACAATGTACTTGCCGAGCAGTTGCTTGAGCAGGGTGGGATCGATGAAGGCCGAGGGGTCGATGGCCAGGAAGAAAGCGCCCACCCCGGTGGCGCCGGTCAACTTGTGAAACGTCTTCACCGCTTTGCTGTACTTGGAGCCGGAGAGGACACCGGCCAAGATGTCCACGGCGATGGCCAGCGCCACCCCCTTGGGCCCGCCGATGGGCATGAGGACACCCTTCAGTGCTTCGGCCGGATCCTCGGTGGGGTTGCCGTCGGGCCCGAAGGCCCAGGTGGGCGGGATCGGTTTGCCCAGGCGCTCGGCTTCGCGGATCTTGCCACGGGCCACATTGCTCACCGAGAGGTCCATCACCAGGGGATATTCGCCGTCGGTGGGGAAGGCCAGGCTGATGGGATTGGAGCCCAACACCGGCTCCATCCCCCCCCACAGGCTGATGGAGGAAGCCGCGTTGCAGGCGCAGATGCCGATCATCTCCTCGCTCGCCGCCATCATGGGGTAGTTGGAGAGAAAGCCGATGTTGTTGGTGTTGCGCACCAGGGTCATGGCGATCCCGTACGCGCGGGCGCTTTCGATGGATTGCTGCATGGCCAGGGCGGCAGCCACCTGGCCGATGCCGTTCTTACCATCCACCAGCGCATTGGCCCGGGAGACCTCGACCACCGCCGGGTTGTCGGCGATCTCCATCTGGCCGGCATTGATGCGGGCCGTGATCATCTTGAGGTATTTGACCCCATGGCTGTGGATACCGCGGGCATTGGCCCGCACCAGGCTCTCGGCCACCGTGCGGGCCGCGTCATCCGCCACGCCGGTTCTGGTGAGGAGTTCCACCACGGCATTGAAGATCGTTTCGTAGCTGAGTTTCATTTCCGTTTATTCCTCTATCAAGCCCAGCGCCGCGAACTTCTGGTCCAGTTTGTTGAACGCGACACTGCTGATGCCACCCTTGAGTGTTTCGGCCTTGACCACCTCCGCCTCCACGCGCTTGACCGACTTGGTGTAGACCTCCTCGATCCGTTCGCGGGCAACGATGACCATGCCGTCGTCGTCGCCCAGGATGAGGTCGCCGGGGTTGACGAGGGCGCCGCCGAAGATGATGGGAAAGTTGACCTTGCCCAGGGTGTTCTTCACCGTACCGGCGATACAGAAGCCGCGGCAGAAAACGGGCCATCCCGTGGCGCCGAGCTCTTCCGAGTCCCGCACACAGGCGTCGATGGCCAGGCCGCCGATCTTGCGGGCGATGGCCGAGGTCGTCATGAGATCGCCCCAATAGCCGGCCTCATAGTAGCCGCCCGTGGTGGCCACGATGATGTCGCCGGGGGCGGCCTTTTCCAGGGCCTTGTGGAGCATCAGATTGTCTTTCGGGTGGCATTCCACCGTGAAGGCGGGACCGCAAAGCTTGTGTCCCCGCCGGTTCGGCTTGATGGCGCTGGCCACGAAGCCCCGGCGGCCGGAGGCCTCATAAACGGTTGCCACGGCCAGTTTGCTGAAATTCGCGACCATCTCCGCGGATGGTCGCTCGATCTTGGTTATGACGTGGGTCATCTTCACTTTCCTTTTCTATTTTTTCCCGTTCATCACCACGCAGCGGATACCCAGCAGCCCGCAGACATGTTCCAGCTCCGCGACCCACTCACCGGGAACGGCACAGATGTGGTTGGAGGCGAACTCGGCCACGAAAACGTCAATGTCCACGTCGGTCTTCACAAAGGCGGTGGGCAGCTGGTGGGCGCCGCGGGCGGCCACGAAAGCCTCGTACTCCGCCTGAGGCAGTTCGATCGCCTCGCCCTGGAAGAGGGCCATGGTGTACGCGCCCGCTTTGCGGTAGAGACGGCCGACGGTCAGCGGACCGGGAGCGCAGGTGAGGTAGGTGGTGCCCCCCCCGCCGGGCCGGATGGCGGGCATGATGTTGACCCGCTTGAGATTCTCGGCCGCATCGCTGCTGCGCCCGGCGAACCAGGTGCACATGCCGCCGCAGTTGGGCAGGTAAAAAGTATTCGTCTCGTCATTGATATAGGAGACATCGGCGAACATGGTGGGCAATCCGCCGGAGACCAGCTTCATGATCTCAGAGGTGAGCCCGGCGTCAGCGTCGGCCTCGCAGGCCATGACAGTGGTCTCCTTTTCACCGTCAGCGTCGTAGGGGCCCGGCAGCAGGGCGGCACTGAGGCATTGGGGTACGTAGTGGTTGGTGAGATCGGGCATGCACTTGATGGCCACGAAGTCCAGGGAGCGCTCCCGAATGATACGCTTGGTGGCCAGGTAGCAGCGCACCTGATGGGCCAGCTTGTCGGGAACCAGCCCCTGGTCGTTGTAGGCGATCTTGCCCATGTGCTGGGCCAGCCAGTCCATGGTCTTCTGCGTATCTTCGTCAGAGACCTCTTCTGCCAGGCGGATGATCTCCAGTTGATCGATATGTTCGGCATCCACCCCGAATTGGCTGCGCCACTGCATGGGGTCGAAGGTACCCGTATCGATGCCCAGGCTGCGGCCGCCGAACATGCCGAAATTGCGCCCTCGCAGGCGGGCCACGGCGGCAGCGGCACGGATAAAGGGCAGGCATTTCTCTGCCACCGCCTGCGGGTTGACCCCGTCGAAATTCTCCCGCACCCGCAGGTGGGCGAAACCGATCTGATCCAAGGCGCCGGCGGCACCGAAAAGGCCCACCGAACCGTGGGTACCGGCCTCTTTGTTGGACAGCAGGATGGTGGGCAGGTTGACCTTCTGGATCGCCCGCAGAACCATGTTGGGCGACACCCAGCAGGGCACATGGGCCACCAGCGCCTCTACGCCGGCGGCAAGCAGCTCTCCGGTCTGGGTGTCGATCTCCTCTATCTTGCGGGCCACTGCATCGAAGCAGACCAGGTCCAACGCCTGCTGTTTGAAATAGTCGACAGCCTTCTGATGGCGGGGCTCGGTGAGCCCCTGGAAGAGCTTGCCCCACTCGTGATCGCGGGCGTCGCCGAGGGTCATCAGGCCTATTTTGGGAGGATTCATTGCGACCTCACTGGTAGATTTTGGTTGGTTAGTTTACTTCTCGGTCAAAGGACTGAATCATGCGTCCGCCATCGGGATAGATGGTCTGGCCCACGAAGAAGGAGCTGTCCTCCGATGCGAGGAAGACGGCCGTGCGGCCAATCTCGCTGCACTCGGCCACCCGCCCGATGGGCGTGCGCCGCAGGATGGTGTCCATCAGTTCCTTGTTGTGACCCACGCGCTTCATCAATTCGGTGTTCACGGCCCCCGGGCCGATGCCGTTGACCCGAATGCCGTGGTCGATGAGGCCCAGTCCCATCACCTTGGTGAGCTGGTTGATACCGCCCTTGCTGGTGGTGTAGGCCACCTGGTTTTTCAAACCCAGAACCCCCATCACCGAGGACATGTTGATGATGACGCCGCCCTCCCCTTGTTTGACCATCTGCTTGGCCGCCGTCTGTCCGCAGAGGAAAACGCCCTTCAGGTTGACGGCGATGACCTGGTCCCACTCTTCCTCGGTGACGTCCAAAAATTCCGCTTTGGCATTGATGCCGGCGTTTGAGACCATGATGTCCACGCGCCCGAAGCGCTCGACGGTCTTGTCGACCAGGTTCTGAACTTGATCGCTCTGGCTCACGTCACACTGAACGAACATGGCCTCCTGGCCCTGGTCTGCGATGGCCTTGGCGGCGGCCTGTCCCAGATCTTCGCTGCGGCCGGTGAGGACCACCTTGGCCCCCTCTTCGGCGAACGCCTCGGCAATGGCAAGGCCGATCCCCTTGGTGGCGCCGGTGACGACGGCGACTTTGTCTTTGAGTTTCATGTCTACTATCTACTCCTTGGCAAGGCTGTGCTTCCTGGGAAGCGATCAGCCCTGTAACATGATATGTGGATAATCCCTGGCGGACAGATTCACCAGCCGCCAGGGATTTCGTCTCGTTGTTGTCGAACAGACGGGTGACCGGACCGATTTAGTTGGTCTGCGGTTTGGTCCCCACCGGATACTTCTCCATGATCTCGGCCACCAGTTCGCTGATGTGATCCACTGTGCGGGTGACGACTTTTTCACCCTTCTCGCGGGTGGCCTTGGTGGGATCACCCACCACGCCGTTGCCGCCCTCGGCGAGGTCATACTTCTCGGGACGGGCGAAGGTGCCTTCGAAGTGGTACATCTGACCCGGTTTGGGCATGGCGCCCGGCGCGATTTTCCACTTCGGATCTACCAATGGGTGACCGTCGCCCGGAGCGGCAAGACGCATGTCGACGAGTTCTGGGTAGAGATAAAGGGCCACACTGGTCTCGGCCTCGTCGGCGTGCCACATGTGGTCTTCGAGGACATCCTTGTCGTCGCGCAGGAAGTCGTACCAGTGCAGGGACAGGACGAAGTGCCCCTCGATGCCCAGCTTGTGCACCGCCACGATGGTGGAGGAGACCTGGCCGTGGGCAGAGAGGATAATGAATTTGTTGTAGCCGGATACCGAGGCGCCGCGGACGATGTCGCACAGCATCTCGATGTGGGTCTCGAACCGCAGCGGGATGGTGCCCGGCACGCCCCAGTGGTGATAGGGGTGGGAGCCATACATGGGACAGGGCAGGATCATGGCCCCGCTCTTCTTGCCGATCAGTTCGGCGATCCCCATGGCATTGCTGGCGTCGGAACTGGTGGGGCAGTGGGGCCCGTGCTGCTCGATGGCGCCGATGGGCAGGATCGCGACGTCGCAGACGTTCTTGGCGTACTCAACAACGATGGGAGCGGCATTTTCGTGGAACCAGACAGATTTTCTTTCAGTCATAATATTCTCCTTTCAATGGATCTTCTTTTTCTGACGATATGGAGACACCCGGTGTCGCGACAATGGCGGCAAAGGCCGTGATGGGATGCCTCGTTGATCGGATCTGGCCAGCGGGCGTCCTCCGATCAAAAAAGGGCTTGTCCCGGCACCCGGACCCGAATCCGATAAAGGGTCGTGGATGCCGTGATGTACAATGTCTTCAAATCGGGATCTCCCCAGGTGAAGTTGGCCGCCTGTTCGGAGACCCGGATGCGGCCCAGAAGCGTTGCGTCCGCATCGTATACGTGGACGCCCCCGGGGCCGGTGCAGAAGAGGATGCCGGCGCTATCCACCTTCATGCCGTCGGCCACCCCCACCTCCGCTCCGATCAGGTCGGCCCAGAGGCGGCCGTTGATCAAGACGCCCTCATCGCTCAGGTCGAAGGCCCGGATATGCTGACGGGCCGTATCGTTGATGAAGAGGATCTTCTCATCCAGCGAGAAGCAGAGGCCGTTGGGCTTTTCGAAGTCGTCCACTAGAAGGGTCAACTCGCCGCTGACGGGGTCCAGTCGGTACACCCCCTGGAAGGCTAACTCCTGGGCCCGCTCCACCCCGAATTTGGGCCCACGTCCGGAGTTGGGATCGGTGAAGTAAATCATCCCGTCCGATGTGACCACGATGTCGTTGGGGCTGTTGAGTTCCCGTCCCTGATAACGGCTGGCCAGAGTCTCGATCCTGCCGCCGTCCGCCGCGCTGCGGGTGACCCGGCTGGTGGCGTGCTCGCAGGTGAGGATGCGCCCCTCCCGATCGTAGGTATTGCCGTTGGCCATGTGGCTGGGCTTGCGGAGGACGCTTACCGCACCGTCGGCTTGCCAGCGGTAGATGGTGTCGCCGATGATGTCGCTGAAGGTCAGATGATGGTCCCTGGGGTGCCAGATGGGACCTTCGATGAAGGCGAAGCCGTTGGCGACCACTTCCAAGCCGGCATCCGCATGGACGACGGAGAGAAAACGTTGATCATGGATCTCTATGACGTTCTTGGACATCTGCCCTCTTTCGGATAACGGCCAGTTAAGGTCTCGGCCGCCGATAGGCCCGCCGATCCATCCAGCGGCGCCGGTCACCCGGATCGCGTGTCGAGTAGCTGCCGACACACGCGCAAAAAGTTTTCTCCCAGAATCAGGCGGCACTCCGCCTCGCTGTAGCCATGGGCCAACAGGGCGGCCGTGATGCCCGGAAACGCTTCATGCTGCTCGATGCCGGCGATAAAGTCACTGGACCGCCGGCCGTACCAAATCCCTTCGATCCAACCCGGGTACTTCTCGCTTTGGGTGGGGGTCTTGCGGTCGAAGGTACAGAAATCGGGGCCCCGGTTGGCGAATCCCCGCACCACCTCCCGGTTCATCGGGGTTTGATAGGCGTAAAAGTCCGGACCCAAGGCCACATGGGCGATTCCCACCAGATCGGCGATGTGATCCACATGGCGCAGCAGATCTCCGATGTCGGGATGGGCCTTGTCCTGGTTCACCAGCGCCGCCCAGAAACTGATGCCCACCACACCTCCCCGCTCCGCGATGGCCCGGATGCGTCGATCGCTAATGTTGCGGGGATGGTCGCAGACGGCTGCGGCGGCACTGTGGCTGTCGATGACGGGACGGTTGGTCAAGGCGATGAGGTCGAAAAAACCAGGGTCGGATAGTTGGGCTGTATCGATCATCATGCCGAGACGCTCGGCCTCTGTGACGACCTGTTCGCCAAAACCGGTGAGCTTTCCCCGGGTGCGGGTCTGGGCCACGCCATCGGCCAGACGATTGCGGCCGTTGCCGGTGAGCTGCAGCCCGCGCAGTCCCATGCGATACAGGCTCCTCAGGGAGGCGCGCAGGTTGAGGTTCGGCTTCCCGTGAAGCACGCGCCCGCCGGCGATGGTGGCCAGGATGGCGAATTTGCCCGCCTGCAGGGCGCGGTCGATATCGGAGGCGTCTCGGCAGAGGATGAAGCTCTCACACCCGGCCTCCAGTTCGCTGTTGAGCACGTCCAGCTTCTTATGGGCATCCCAGAAGCGCAGCTCGGAAGCGCTGTACATCACCTGGGCCACATGGTCGCCCCCTACCGCCAGTTGGACGAGGTTCACCCCCTGCCCTTCCAAAACCGGTTTGTAGACCCGGTCGAAGACGTGGACCTCGCCCCGCACGGCCGCATCCTCCTGCAGGAGGAACTCGTAGACGTAGGCATCCAGGATCTCCTGGTGGGTGTCGGCCACGATGGCCGTTTTATGCAGTTCTACGGCATCCATATCCAGCTCTCGCGCACCCACCTCACACCAGGGTCTCTCGAAACAACCGCATCATGTTGCCGCCCAGGATCTTGCGGATGTCGTCATCGCTGTAGCCATGCTGCACGAGATACTCCGCAATCAGATAGGCCTCGGACAGATCGCTGGGGTCGTTCAGCATGTGATTGCCTTTGGGCACCCCGGTATAGAACCCTTCGATGGTGCCGGGCGCCGGGCACATGGCGCGGTGAATGTTGTGCACCAGGTCGAAATTGTCGAAATCCAGACCGATGCCGATGTGGTCGGTGCCGATGAGACCGGCGATGTGGTCGATATGCCGGACGACATCGTCGAAGGTGACTGTTTCGCCTGTTTCCTGGGCCCGCCAGCGAATCTCGGTCTTGACCATCTCCATACCGATGACGCCGCCGTTGGCGCCGATGGCCCGAATGCGGTCGTCGCTGAGGTTGGTGGCGCTGGGACACACCGCTTGGACGCCGATATGGGAAACCAGGACCGGGCGGTTGGTCACCGCGAGCACATCGAAGAAGCTGTTGTCCGTCATGTGGGTCAGGTCCACCAGCATCCCCAGGCGATTCATCTCCTCCACCAACTTGATCCCGAAGGTGGTCAGGCCGGCGTCGGCGCGGGCCTCGCCCATGCCGTCGGCGAAGCGGGTGCGACCGCCGCCGCAGATGCAGTTGATTCGCAGCCCCAGGCGGTAGAAGGTGCGCAGCATGCTGAGGCTCTCCTCGTCCGCCCGTCCCTCCATGGCGCGGGCACCTTCAAAGGCCAGCAGCACGGCAATCTTGCCGTCGGCCACGGCCACCTCGATCTCGGCGGCGTTGTGACAGATACGGAAGGTGTTGGAACGCTCCTCTTCGAGCCGCAGCAGGTCGATCTGCTCGAAGCTGCCGAAGACGAGGTCGTCGCTGAGGTTGCATACGCAGGGCGAGTTGCCCCCCACGCTGGTGGCGATAACGTTGATGCCCCCCTTGCGCAGGGCCGGTGCGTAGCGGTTGTCAAAGATGTGGGTCTCTTCCAGCGCATGGCGGATGGCGAATTCGAACATCATGTGGTTGTGCACATCCACAAAGAGGGCCGCCTCGTTGAGCCGCTGCGCCCGTTCGCTGAGTTCCCACTTCTCTTTTTTGACCCGAGTCGCCGTCACCGGATTCACCCCTAGCCGCTTACGATCCTGCGGGTGCGCTCCAAAATGTCCAATCCCTGCATCTTCAACCAGTGGGGCAGATCGATGAGGACCCAGTTCTCGGCCAGCCTATCGCCTTCCCGGCGGTAGATATCGACCACCCGCATGTCGGCCGATATGCGGCTGCCGGGCAGCCCCAGAAAGCCCCCCACAGGGGTGTTGGTCAGATTGGGCCAGCCAAAAAATCCGCCGTACCGACCTTCGGCCAATCGACAGACGTGGCCGTTGAAGACCTTGTCGGTGAGCCCGGCACGAAACGGATACTGGTGCTGTTGTTGGAAGCCGTCAATGGTGTATGTGGCACCGATACCGGCGGGCCCGTACCAGAGCATGTCGTCATGCCAGGTTTTGGCCAGCACCTCGGGGGGCGGGCAGTCGTTGCCGGTGCAGTTCAGGTCGTTGAGGTCGCCCAGCATGCGGTTGATGAGGTCCAGGGTTTCGGCCCCCTCGGCCGGATCCTGCGGGTCGAGGAGCAGCCCGTCGTGGGTGAGCGGCCCGGGATAGACAAAGCTGGCGCCGGTCTGGGGCGGCAAGGGATTGATCCCCACCTGGTGCATCACGCCGATGATGTCGCAGAAGAAGCCGGATCGCGAAATCTTGCCGTCTTGGATGCAGTTGAAATCGGCATAGCGCAGAAGGGCGATCTTGCGGGTGGCCGGTATCCCCAGCCAGTCGCGCTCCAGGAGCCCCATGAAGTGGCCCATACTGATCACCCAATCTGTGCCGTCGATTTCACTGGTGCCGGCCATGAAGACGTCCTGCCGCCGCTGCGGCTTGGCCCAGGCGTTTTTAAACGGTCGCCAGAAGGATTCCACCACCGCCGCGGCGCCGTCCTGTTCACCCCAGGGATGGACCCCATACCAGTGGTAATCACCGGTGGTGTAGGTTTCCAGCACCTTTCCGATGGTGTCCATAGACGCCGTCTCCAGCGCCTGGTAGTACTCTTGGATCAGTGCTTTGTGCGCCTGATAGGCCCCCATCTGCTTCTTACCCTTTTACGGCCCCGTGGGTCAGCCCCGAGACGATATACTTCTGGAAGAAGAGCACCAGAAAGATCAATGGAATGGTGATCGAGACAGCGCCGGCGACCCCGTGCATGAGCTTGGCCAGGCTGTCGTCGGAGAAGATATAGTTGCTCAGCGCCGCTGTCATGGTCATGTGATCCCCGCTCATCAGCTGGCTGGAAATCAGAAAATCGTTGTAGGCCAGCAGAAATGAGAAGAGGCCGGTGGTGATCACTCCCGGCCACATGACGGGCATGATCACCTTGACGAAGGTCTGTACGCGGTTGCAGCCATCCACCAAGGCGGCCTGATCCAGCTCCTCGGGAATGTTGACGAAGAAGGAGCGCAGCATCCAGATGGTGAAGGGCTGATTGATGGCCACCAACACGATGATAAGGGTCTCGTAACGGTTCCAGATCCCCATGGCCCAGAAGGCCGGCTTGTAGGCCACCAGCATCACCACATGGGGCATGGCCCGGAAGACCAGCGCGATGATCAGGATCCAGAAGCCCATACTGCCCCGGTAGCGGGAGAGCCCGTATCCGGCCAGGCAGCCGATGGTGAGGGAGACGGTCAGGGTACCCAGGGTAATGACGGTGGTGTTGAGGGCCTGGCGCCAGAAGCCGTCCACGATCCAGACCGTGTAGAAGTGCTCCAAGGTTACCGGGGCGAAGAGTTTGGGCGGAAAACTGAACGCGTCCACCGGCGACCGGAAAGAGATCAGAAACATCCAGAAGAAAGGGAAGGCCGCCAGAAACACCCAGAAGAAGAGAAAGGTCCGATTGGCCATCTTAAGAGATGTGGGCATTTGTTTCAGCATCAGTGGCCTCCTTTCTGGTCGCGGAAGGTGCGGTACAAGAAGGGGGAGAGCAGGATGATGATGCCGATCACCGTCAGAATCGCAGAAGCCCCCGCCTTGGCGTAGTTATCCTCGAAGTGGAGGATGTAGTAGGTCAGGTACTGGAGCGAATTGGCGAAGAGGTTGGATCCGAAGACCAGCACCGGCTCGAAGATGCGGTAGGCATCCATGAGATGAATCAGGGTGATGAAGCTGAACAAGGCCCCCAGATGGGGAATGACGATGTAGCGGATGCGCTGCCAGCGACTGGCGCCGTCCACCTCCGCTGCCTGGAGAGCGTCCTTGGGTACGGTCTGCAGGCCGGCGTATAGAATCACGAAGGCGAAAGGGGTCACATGCCAGATACCGTAGAGGATGATCAAGGCGCGGATCGTAACGGCGTCCTTGAGAAAGTAGATCTTGCCCGCCCCAAGCTGCTCCAGCAGGGCCGCCACCACGGCGTTGTCCAGAAAAAGCCAGTAGATGGACAGCGATCCCACCACCGGGGTGATGATGTGGGGCAGGAGGGAAGCGAAGATGATGGGGCCGCGGGCCCACTGTACCAGGCTGTTGACCGCAATGGCCAGGACGAAGCCGATCACCAGGATGCAGGGGGTGGTGAAAAAAGCATACATCAGGGTGAACTCTAGCGCGCCCCAGAAGTCGATGTCGGTGACATCCCGATAGAGGCCATGGAGCTTCTGACCCAGTCTGGCCGGCTGGCCATCGGCCGTCTGGGAACGGTCCTTGCTCAGGGCCTTGGCGAGACCGCCGGGATCGGCCACGGTGTCGAAGTTGCGGCCGCCGACAAACTCCCACACCTTCACCGGCTGGCCCTTCTCATCCAGCACCGGCTGGGGCACCTTCTGCACCGTGGTCTTGGTCAGGCCCCCAAAGAGGGGCACCACGCTTTTGACCTCGACAATCTCGGTTTTCACGTGGGAGGTGTGCAGCGAGAGATAAAATACCCCTAAGAGCGGCACGGCGATCAGACTGAGCATCACCAGGACGGATGGTCCCACAAAGGCGAAAAAAGTCTTCTTTTTCATACGGTCCTCACACCACGTGAAGTTCGGGTTTCAGGATCCGCATCCGATCCGCTCCCGTGCGGATCGGATGCGCGTCAATTGCCGAGGGTACTGGATCTACCCCTACTGGATGTAGCCCTACTGGATGTAGCCCTTCTCCTTGGCGGCCGTGATATAGGCAGCCTCGGCGTCGGCCAGCGATTTTTCAGCCGATTCCTTACCGGCCATGAAGTCGCCGATGTTGGCACCGATGGCGGCGTGTACCATGGTGAACTGGGGTTTCATGGGATAGGAGGGCGCACCGGCCATGGCCGAGGCGGCCGCCCCCTTGGAAAAGCGGCTGGGCTGGTAAACCGAGCGCAACCAGATGGCCTCATCGTTGTTGGCCTTGACCACCTCCTCCTTGAGCCCCTCCATCATCACCTGGAAGGCCAGGTCCCGGTCCCCGTCCATGGTGGTGGGCAGGAAGAACCCGTCCCACCATAGGGTGGTGGCCGGCGGACCGCCCTTGACAGCGGAGGGGGCGACAGCGAACTCGATGAGGCCCACCACCTTGGACTCGGCGGCGTCGTCCATTTTGGCGGCGCGGGAGGCCCACAAATTGGCCATGGCGATCTGACCCTGCTGAAACTGCTGCATAACGGCCGTGGTATCCAGAGAGAGCGCGTTGGGCGACATATAGGCCATGAGCTTCTTCATCATCTCGAGGGTCTTGACGCCGGCCTCGGAGTTGAAGGCCGGCTCAGCGGTGCCCGGCTTGAAGAATTCGCCCCCCATGCCGAGATACATATTGACGAACTCCTGGGCGATGTTCCATCCGGACTTGAAGGTGCCCCCCAGGGGGAATTGAATCGATTCCTCGCCCTTGAGCTTCTCGGCCACAGCCAGCACCTCGTCCCAGGTCGTGGGGACGGCGAGATTGTGCTTGTCGAATAGATCCTTGCGGTAGAACAGATGCTGAGCGTTGACCTGAAAGGCGATGGCCATGATGTCGTCACCGAAACGGATCAGCATCCCCTCCTCGATATTGTACTTGTCGCGGTACTTCTCCACCAGGTCGTTCATGGGCTGGATGTGACCGCCGGCCTGGAGGGGGGCGATGGAGGAGTTGGCCCCCTGGACCAGGTCATAGGGGCATTTGGCCGCTGCCGTGGCCTGCTTGATCTCCTGTTCGGCTTCGCGGCTCAGTTTGGTCTCGACCTTCAATCCGTCTCGATTGAGTTTGTCCATCTCGGCGCAGATCACTTCCAGAGACGGGAAGCTGTTGGTGATCACATTGACCTCGCCCGAACCTTGCACACCGCTGGCGGCACCGACCATTGCCGGGGCCAGAAACAGGACCGCGGCTAGTGTCATCGCTAAAATGCCTTTCATCATGCCCTCCTTCACTTCTGTTGGTTGGTTAGCCTTTACGTTCGAACCTAATTTAAATAACCGTTTTCCTTTGCTAACTTTGTGTATTCCGCTTTTGCATCGGTCAGCACCGCCCGGGCCGTGTCCGTGCCCCTCAGATAGCCTTCAATGTGGTTGCCGAGGGCGGTGTGGGCCAGAGTGGCCTGGGCCTGGATGGGGTAGCTGGGCGCCCCGGCCTGAACGCAGGCGACCACGCCTTTGGCGAAGGGCCCCGGCTTGTAGACCGAGCGCAACCACAGGGCGGCGTCGTTATGCTTCTCCACCACTTCCGCCTTGAGGCCCTCCATCATCACCTGGAAGGCCAGGTCGGGATCCCCATCCATGGTCTTGGGCAGCACGTAGCCGTCCCACCACAGGGTAGTGGCCGGTGGACCGCCGGGGGTGGCTGCCGGCGCGGCGGCGAATTCGATCTGGCCCACGACGGTTGATTCGGTGCGATCATCCATCTTGGCGGCCCGGGAAGCCCACAAATTGGCCATGGCGATCTGGCCCTGTTGGAACTGCTGCATCACCATGGTGGTGTCTGCGAGGAGGGCATTGGGCGGCATGTAGGCCAGGAGCTGCCGCATCAACTCCAGCGTCTGGACGCCCTTGTCGCCATCGAAGGCCGCCTCTGCGCTGCCCGCCTGGAACAGCTCGCCCCCCATGGCCAGGTAGATGTTGATGAACTCCAGGGCGATGTTCCAGCCCCGCATAAAGGTTCCCCCCAAGGGGAAGGCGATGGCGCCCTTTGCCTTGAGGGTTTCCGCGGCGGCCAGCACTTCGGCATAGGTGGTGGGTACGGGAATGTCGTATTTGGCAAGAAGATCTTTGCGGTAAAAGAGGTGCTGGGCGTTGACCTGGAAGGCCACGGCCATGATGTCGCCACCAAACCGGATGAGGGTGGCCTCTTCAATGGCGTAGCGGTCCCGGTATTTGTCCACCAGATCGTTGAGCGGCATCAGTTGGCCGGTGGCCTGGGGCACGGCGATGGAGCCGTTGGCCACCTGGATCAGGTCGTAGATGGTGCTTTCCGAAAAAGCCAACGCCAGGGCCGCGTCGGCTTCGGAGTGCTTACGCGGCAAAAAATCATAGGTGATGGTCAGGCCCTTACCTTCGCAGCTGCGCATGGCTTTTGAAAGAACCTCGAGCACGGGAAACTGCGAAGAGATCACATTGACCTCCCCTGCCGCCGTTATCTGGCAATCGGCCTCAGTAGAGTCCGGGCAAAGCGGCGAAAGCATCAACAGCAAGGCGGCCGCTGTCCATAACAGGCGTTTTCTCATCCTCTCCTCCCTCCAAAATTTGCGTGGACGCTTAGGCCGCATACGGAAGCGAGCGTCCGGACGCCTCAATCGTCATCTACCGATTCCGCCAGCCGGGCATCTTCCAGTGAGGTGGCGTTCTTTGCCGTATGGGCCACGGACCGGTTGTCGCCGTCTTTCTCGAAAAGGTGTGCCCGGTCCATGTTGAACGTCAACTCAATATCCTCCTGAGGTGCCAGTTGGAAGCGGGCGTTGATGATGCCCATGAAGTCGAGCCCGTCGGCCGTCATATTCACGTACATCTCTTTGCCCAGGGGCTCGATGACGTTGATTCTGGCATGGACATGGGCCTCGCTGTAATTCTCCTGCTTCTCCCGGCGCTTGCGCATGTCTTCGGGCCGAATGCCGAAGATGAACTCGCGCCCCCCGTGTTCGCGCACCTTGGCGGCCTTGTCCGCAGGCAGCTCGACCTTGAAGGCGCCCGTGTCAACGTACGTGGCACCGTTCTCCTCGGCAATGGTGCAGTCCAGGAAATTCATAGAGGGGCTGCCGATGAAGCCAGCTACGAAGCGGTTGGCCGGGAAGCTGTAGAGCTCCAGAGGGGATCCTACCTGCTGAATTTGGCCCAGTTTGAGAACGACGATGGTGGAGCCCATGGTCATGGCTTCCACCTGGTCATGGGTGACGTAGATCACCGTCGTCTGAAGGCGCTGATGTAGCTGCTTGAGTTCGGTCCGCATCTTGACCCGCAGTTTGGCGTCCAGGTTGGAGAGGGGCTCGTCGAAGAGGAAGACCTGGGGATGGCGCACGATGGCTCGGCCCAGGGCCACCCGCTGGCGCTGACCGCCGGAGAGCTGACGCGGCTTGCGATCCAGCAGATCGGCCATACCGAGAATCTCGCTGGCCTCCTTCACCAATTTGTCGATCTCCTCTTTGGGCGTTTTGCGCATCTTCAGGCCGAAGGCGATGTTGTCATAGATCGTCATGTGGGGGTAGAGGGCGTAGCTCTGGAACACCATGGCGATTTCGCGGTCTTTGGGCGGTACGTCGTTGACCAGGCGATCGCCGATATACATCTCGCCGGCGGTGATCTCCTCCAATCCGGCGATCATTTTGAGGGCGGTGGACTTGGCACAGCCCGACGGCCCCACCAGAACAACGAACTCCTTGTCCGGAATGTCCAGATTCATGCTCTCAATGGCCACGAATCCGTTGGGATACTGCTTTTTGACGTTGACCATTTTGATGCCAGCCATGTCCTTCGCCTCCTTTTTTTTATTTAGAAACCGAAGCTGCGGGTGATTTGCTTACCTATCTCCGAGGCCGGTTGTCACTCAGGCGCTTTTTTTATGGCCAACCGGCAAACGGGCCGAGTTGCGGACCACAAGACGTCCAGGGATCAATTTGATGACCCGATCCTCCGTCGGTGATTCGATGGCGTTGACCAGCACCTCCACTGCCGCCATCACCAGCTTGTCGATGGGCTGGTTGATGGTCGTCAGGGAATAGCGGGGCCAGGCGGCCATGGCGGCGTCGTCGAAGCCCACCACCGACAGATCCTCGGGGACCTTTAGGCCGCTCTGGCGGGCCTGGTCGATGGCACCGATGGCCATCCAGTCGTTGGCACAAAAAATCGCATCCGGACGCTCTGGGCGCGCCAGCAGCCGACCGGTCGCATCAAACCCAGCGGCATAACTATAGTCGCCGCTCTCCCTGGCAAAGAGGCGCTGTCCGGCGGCTGCCAGCCCTTCGGTGAAGCCGCGCTCGCGCTCCTGATTGGTGGAGCTGTTCTCCTCGCCGGCGATATAGGCCATGCGACGATGGCCGCCCTTCAGCAAGAAATCCGCCAAGTCCCTGGCCCCCTGGGCATGATCGCAACCGACCGAGTTGACGGCCACCTCTAGGGAGTAACGATTGAACATGACCACCGGCACCCCCATGGCCGCGCAGCGGGCGGCGATGGGAGAGGAGAGGGTGGCCGAGGTGAGAACGATGCCGTCCACCTGATACTGCAGGGCCTGGGGCAAGGCTTCTTCCAACCCCAGGTCGTCGTTGACATTGAGCAGGAGACTCCAATAGCCATGCTCCTGCAGTTTGCGCGAAAATGCCGCCAAGATGCGGGCATAGAAGGGATCGCCGATCTTGACCATGACGATGCCGATCAGACGGGTGGCCTTACCTGACAGACTGCGGGCGATGATGTTGGGCTGATAGCCGAGCTGCTCCGCTGCCGCCAGCACCTTCTGGCGCATCTTCTCCGAAATACTGGCGCCCGGCGTGTAAGTGCGGGATACCGCCGCCTGTGAGACACCGGCCAGACGCGCCACATCGACAGAGGAGACCGTATCGTTGGTTCGTTTTTTGGGCATGTTGCACTCTTGCAAGGAGGGAGAAGGGCCAACCGCTACTACCTAAAGAGCACACCCACCCGGGGAGGTCAACACTTTTTTGCATACGTATTCAAAAAAATGTCACCAAAATGATCATAACAGATGAATTATTGGATTGTTTTCAATCCTTTTCCATGATTTGAAGTAAATTCATTTTGTATCGCCACACCTCCTCCTTTCGCTGCTGTTGCCAGCTTTGCCGCCCCAACCTAAAATGGATCCTATATATTTTATGGTAGTTGAGCAGCCATTTCACCGCACAAGGGGCGACTGACCACCCCGTTGGAGATGGGGCACCGCCACCGACCGGTGGTCCGTTCCCTTCCGTAAAACCACTTGACAGCCGCGAGGGAATGTGTAATCCACTCAGATATAGCGTGCATACGTATTCATTCTGACATTTTCATTCCCGCTGCATTCTGGCCACCGCCCAGCCCTGCGCCCGCGTCCCCGCCCGTTAATCGGGAACCACGGCATGGGGGGTCGGACGGTTGCCTTGAACCGTCATTTGCAGCACGCCGTCCAACTAAATTTGGAATCGGGTGTCGGCATCCAAGCGTGAAGGGCATGTCGAAACACCATCGCCGCCGCCGGCGGCGGACCTAAAACCACGCATGTGGAACATCAAAGGGAGGGAAACGTGAACGCGAAAAAACTCGTTGGTCTATCTATTGGAGTGGTTTTCCTGTTGGGTCTGCTGATGGGGCCTTCGGCCCTGGCAGCCGACATGCCCTACGGCCTAAAAGCAGGCATGCCTTACAAGGGCACCAAGCTGACCTTCCTGGTGCACAACGCCGCCCAGAGCCAGGCCCAGGCCAAACGCGTGGGTGAATTCACCGAACTGACCGGTATCGAGGTCGAATTTCTGATGGTGCCCTACCCCAGCCTGCGGGAAAAGATCACGGCCGACGCCGTGGCCGGTACCGGGGCCATCGACCTGTACTGCTTCCTCGATGGCTGGGGTCCCTCCATGACGGGCTTCCTCACGCCGCTGAACGACTTCCTGAAGCGAGACGGCATCGATCTGAGCGAGAAGCTGCCGCCGGCCTACATCAAGGGCGGCACCTACGACGGCACCACCTTTGGTATCCCCACTCGTGGCCATCCCCAACTCCTGCTCTACCGCAAGGACCTGTTCGAACAGGCCGGTGTGGCGGTCCCCAAGACCTGGAAAGAGCTCATCGCTGCCGGTAAGGCCATTAAGGAGAAGACCGGTCGGGACGGCATCGCCATGTATTATGGCAAGGGCAACGCCGCTCAGAACCTCTTTCTTTGGAACGCTTTTCTTAAGAGCGGGGGCGCCAGCATCTTCGACGACAAGATGATGCCGGCCTTCAACAGCCCGGCTGGCATCGAGGCCACCCAATACTATGTGGATCTGCTCCTCAAATATGGCGTGGCCTCTCCTGGATCCAAGTTCTTCAAAGAGTACGAGGCTTCCCAGGCCGTGGCCCAGGACAAGGCCGCCATGGTCATCGTGTGGTGGTGGCACTTCGGCGTTTTGACCAACCCGGAGAAGGCCCAGGCCGTCGTCGCCGAAAACATGGGCTTCGCCCCGGTGCCCGCCTGGGAGGGCAAAGGTCAGGCCACCCTTGCGCTTTCGATGCCGGTGGGGATCAACCAGGCCTCCAAGAATAAAGAAGCCGCCTGGGAGTTTCTCAAGTGGCTCACCAATCCCGACCTGGAGAAGGCCAACTTCCTGGACAAGAGTGATCCCAAGACCCGCACCATCGTCGTCGTCCAGAAGAAAAACCTCGTCGACCCAGAGATCAACAAGGTGTCGAACGGCATGCACAAGGCCGCTGCCGCCAGCCTGGAAGTGAGCGACACCTTCCCCATGCTGCCCGAGTGGCCCGAGGTGGCTGCCGCCATCGAGGTGGCCATCAGCAACATTGCCGGCGGCGCCGACACCAAGACCGAGATGGACAAGGCCGCCAAAGAGGTCACGGCGATCATGAAGCGCTCCGGCTACTAAGGTCGATCAGCGCCAATTAGAACCGTGTAGACGGCGGGGGGAACACGGGTGTTTCCCCCGCTGAACCTTAAGAGTGCAGCGTCCCCCAAAGAGGCGGTCGACCATGCATAGCCGCGAGAAGTATGTGAAGTGGGTGCTGATGGCTCCCGCCTTGTTGATCCTCATCGGCACCACTCTCTATCCCTTTCTCTACTCCTTCATCACCAGTTTCCGCTTCTGGCGACTGACGCGCTCGCCGGTTCCCAAGGGATTCGTGGGGCTGGACAACTACATCCGCGCCTTCACGGATGCCGGTTTCTGGAACAGTGTCTGGGTGACCATCTTCTTCACCATCGTTTCGGTGGTGCTCTCCATGCTCATCGGACTGGCCATCGCCCTGATTCTCGAAAGGGCCACCAAGCTCAACACCTTCATGAAGTCCCTGCTCATCTTCCCCTTCGCCATGGCCCCGGCCCTCAAGGGCTTCTCATGGCGTTTCATGCTCAATCCGGATTACGGCATTCTCGACGCCATTCTCGACTTCTGCCTGCCCTTTATGTCCGACGTGGTCTGGTTGGGAGAACCCTACTGGGCCGTCTTCTGGCTGGCCATGACCGAGATCTGGGGCTGGGCGCCCTACATTGCCCTGGTCTTCATCGGCGCTTTGGGCGCTTTGCCCAAGGAGACCCAAAACGCCGCCAAAGTGGACGGGGCCAACACCTTCCAGGTGTTCTGGTACATCACCCTGCCCCAGCTCATGCCCATCATCATCATGGTGGGGCTGCTCAAAACGATTTTTAGCGTGAAGATGTTCGACCAGGTGGTGACCCTCACCGGCGGCGGGCCCGGCCGGGCCACCGAGACGCTCAACTACTATGTCTACAACCAGGGCTTCAAATTTTACGACATGGGCTACGCTTCGGCATTGGCCTATATCCTGGTGACGACCATGTTCATCTTCGCCTTTGTCTACGTGCGCTTTCTCATGAAGGGAGAACAGAAATAATGGCTGCCATTACCCGCGACGAAAAATTCTGGGAAGGCATGCGCCGGTTGGGGTTCGCAGCCACTTTCCTGTTCATGGTCTTCCCCATTTTCTGGATGGTGCTGACCTCCTTCAAGGTCGCCCGAGACGCCTATTCCACCAAGATATTCTTCGCGCCGACCCTACACAACTTCATCTCCATTTTCCAGGATCCCTACAATTTCGGCCCCCTGCTGCTTAACAGCCTGATCGTGAGCTTCGCCACCGTGGCCATCGCCATCCCGGCGGCCACCTGCGCGGCCTATGCCTTCAGCCGCTACCAGTTCCAGGGGAAAAACGCCCTCATGGTGGCCGTGCTCAGCTCCCAGTTCGTGCCGCCGGTGGTGGTGGTGCTGCCCTTTTTCATCCTGTTCAAAAACCTCCACCTCTTGGACACCCGTCTGGCCCTGGTGATCCTCAATCTCAGCTTCGTCCTGCCCTTCGCTGTCTGGATGGTGAAGGGCTTCATCGATGCCCTCCCTTCCGACATCGAGGCCGCCGCGGTGGTGGATGGCTGCAACCGCTTTCAGGTGCTGCGCCACATCACCCTGCCCCTCATCATGCCCGGAGTGGTGACCAGCGCCGTCTTCGGCTTCATCCAGAGCTGGAATGAGTTTCTCTTTGCCCTTATCCTCACCAACCAAAAGGCGGTGACCCTGACGGTGGGCCTCATGGGGCTGCACACCGACAAGGGCATCCTCTGGGAGCACATGGCTGCCGCCAGTATGCTCATCATGGTCCCCATCTTCGCCATCTCCCTGACCATCCGGGAGTACTTCATTGAAGGGCTGACCATGGGTGCGGTCAAATAAGGCGCGCCAGAGATCTATCGACGCAGACCAACGGGAGGTCCTATGGGTTCCGACGCAGTCCTCGTTCACGCAGATAACCTGCGGACCTTCACGGCGGAGATCTTCCGCATCGCCGGGATGACACCGGAAAACGCCGACTTCTGCGCCCAGTGTCTGGTGCAGACCAACCTCTGGGGCATCGACTCCCACGGCATCCTCAGGCTGCCGATCTACACCCAACGCCTGCGGCGCAAGGTGATCAAAGCCAACCCCGAGGTGGCGACCATAAAAGGCGTCGGGGCGCTCGAGGTGATGCACGGCGACGACGGCATGGGCTATCTGGTAGGCCAAGCCGCCATGCAGCGCGCCATAGTGTTGGCAAAGCAATATAGCGTCGGCGTCGTCGGCGTCACCCGGAGTAATCACTTTGGGGCGGCCGCCCTCTTCGCCAAGATGGCGGCCGACCAGGGGATGGTGGGCATCGCCATGACCAACGTGGTGCCCAAGCTCATCATGCCCGGTGCCAGCCGGCCCATCACGGGCAACAACCCCCTCTCCATTGCGGCACCCACCGCCGAGCCCTTTCCCTTCATGCTGGACATCTCGCTCTCGGCCGTGGCCGGCGGCAAGCTCCTCCTCGCCGGGAAGAAGGGCCAGAAGATCCCTCTGGACTGGGCCACCGACGTAGACGGTCGGCCCACCGACGATCCAACCGCGGGCGCGCGGGGCTATCTACTGCCCCTGGGCGGCCACAAGGGGTTTGGTCTCTCCCTGGTGGTGGATCTGCTCTGTGGTGTCATCACCGGGGGGATGTTTCAGTTCGGGGTCAAGAACATGAACGAAGCGCAGGACGAGCCCAGCCTGACCAGCCATATGATGATGGCCATCGATCCCGCGGTGATCATGCCCTTTGAGGCGTTCCAGGCCCGCATGGCCGACTTCTATCGTACCATCAAGGCCACCCCCATGTGGGACGACACCAAGGAGTTGTTCCTGCCCGGGGAGATCGAATACCGTACCGAGCAGCGACGCCAAACCACCGGTATTCCACTACCTGCCGAACTCTTCGAAGATTTAAAAGTACTGGGCCTAAAAATGGAAGCGAACGCCCAATTGTCCGCCCTGTAAGAAGCGGCCATCAACATAAGAGGTCCCCCCATGGAAAGCACGCGACCGCTGTTCACCAATACTGCCAAGCGCAAGATGATGGCCGGCGACAAGACCATTGGCGCCTGGTGCCAGCTCTGCAGTCCGACCGCCGCCGAGATCATGGCCCAGGCGGGCTTCGACTGGCTCTGTGTCGATCTGGAACATGCCCCAACGGATCCCGCCATCCTCATCGACATGGTGCGTGCCATCGAGGGCGCCAATGTGCAGCCATACGTGCGCGCGCCATGGAACGATTTCGTGACCATCAAACGCATTCTGGATACCGGTGTCTCCGGTGTGGTGGTGCCCTACGTGAACACCCGGCAGGAAGCCGAGGCAGCCGTGGCAGCATGCAAATACCCACCCGAAGGGGTTCGCGGCATGGCGGGCAGTCCCCGGGCGGCCGGCTACGGCCAACGTCCCATGGATTACCTGCAGCGCGCCAATGCCGAGATCCTGGTGATCACGCAGGTGGAGACCCAAACGGCCGTCAAAAATCTCGATGCGATCCTGGAAGTGGCCGCCCTCGACGGGGTCTTCATCGGGCCCATGGACCTGGCCACGTCCATGGGGTACTTCGGGGACGCATCCCATACGCAAGTCCAATCGGTGATCGAATCCGTCGAAGCCAAAGCCCTGGCGGCCGGAAAGATCGTCGGCACCGTCGCCGGCTCCTGGGAACAGGCGCAGCACCTCTATGCGCGCGGTTACCAGATGATCATGGTGATGGCCGACGGGACCGCCCTAGCCCAGCTGGCGGCGGAGCGGGTGGCGGCCTTTCGCCGGACCTATCGCCCCTGATCACCAGCGAAGGATTAGCGAACCCCCGGTGCATCGGGTCGCTGCCCGCCCGATTGGTCCGCAATGGGTTTCCATACCTCCCGCCGCATCCCCGCTGTGGCATGGGGCCTCCCGCGAGCGGGCGGAATCCCGCCCATATCCGCCGTTTTGGATCGCTTCTGGATATGCTATCCTGGCGGCAGTCTCTGCACGCCAACCTCGACCTGGAGCGTCCCCCACTCATGGAGATACAAGTAAATTACCCCCTTCAGCCACTGAACACCTTTGGAGTGAAGGCGCAGGCGGAACGCTACGTTCGCTTCGACGAGCTGGCGGAGATTGCCCCCTTTTTGGCCGGCAGACCGAACGCCGGCGGGCCGCGACTGATCCTCGGCGGCGGCAGCAATCTGCTCTTCGCGAAAGATGTGCACGGCACCGTCCTACACCCCCTGCTCAAGGGGATCGACGTGCTGCATCAGGATAGGGAGGCGGTTCTGGTGCGCGTCATGGCCGGAGAAGCGTGGGACGATTGGGTCGCCGCCGCCGTGCACAACGGCTGGGGGGGCATCGAAAATCTCTCCCTGATTCCCGGCAGCGTCGGTGCCAGCGCCATCCAAAACATCGGCGCCTATGGTGTTGAGGTGAAAAGCGTCATCGACCGCGTGGAGGCAGTTGCGCTGGCGGACGGTAGTGCCCGCGTCTTCGCGGCAAGCCAATGCGGCTTCGGTTATCGCGACAGCCATTTCAAGCGCCGATGGCGGGGCCGATACCTGATCACTGCCATCGTTTTCAAACTACTTCGGCGCCCCCGCTTCAATCTCAGCTATGCGGGCGTCCAGGCGCAGCTGAAGCAGATCGGGCCCCCTACCCTGGCCAATATCCGACACGCCGTCATCGACCTGCGTCGCAGCAAGCTGCCCGATCCGGCGGTCACCGGAAACGCCGGCAGCTTTTTTAAAAACCCCACGGTCTCGCGTGCGGTCCTCAACTCCCTTCGCAACGCCCACCCCGAACTGCCCCACTACGCTCAGGGTGACGACCGTTTCAAGCTCTCCGCAGCCTGGCTCATCGAGCAATGCGGCTGGAAAGGCAGGGCCTTGGGCGACGCCGCCGTAGATGAGCGCCACGCCCTGGTGCTGGTCAACCGCGGCGAAGCCAGCGGAGAAGAGATTCTCAATCTGTCCCGCAGCATCGCCACCTCCGTGAAGAAGCGCTTCGGCGTGGCCCTCGAACGGGAGGTCCGCGTCGTGCCCAATGGAGACACCTGCCAGCCCGGCACCCACAGGCCTCGGTAAAATATCCCCCAAATGCGCTCTTGACGATCGATCAGCAGCGCTTACTCTAAAAATTAGTCTAACGATCCGCCTCCACTGCATCCACAACCACATCCTCTTGGATCGTACCAGCAAATGCTTCCATAACACCCACCAGAGATGTGGGTTTGACCATACAACTCCGATTACCTGCCAGTGCACCGATGTGCGGGCTGGTGAAACCTGCGTGAAGTCGACTCGAATGCGGCTCATCGCCGTGATCGGTGCTCGTGCCAAAAATCAAGGACACGTCGGCGAAGCGACCATCCCAACCGCAAGTAGATCAGCGGTTCCATCTTCGGCGGCCAATGCTGCCGCAACCAGTGTGCTGATCCGAACCGCTTCGGCGTGTCCACTTACGATGTCCGGCCGCCGCGACCACCACCGCAGTAAACACCTGATCGTTGGCCCTGTCCAACGCGTCGCAGCCCATCGAAACCACCAACCCATCAGGGAGAAGGAGCGAACATGCCAGTGACCCCGACCTATCCCGGCGTGTATGTAGAGGAAATTCCCAGCGGCGTGCGCACCATCGTCGGTGTGGCCACCTCGGTGACCGCCTTCCTGGGGCGTGCCCGCAAAGGGCCGGTGAACCAGCCGGTGACTATCAATAGTTACGCCGACTTCGAACGTGAATTCGGCGGCTTGTGGAAAGAGAGCGGCATGGGCTATGCCGTGCGCGATTTCTACCTGAATGGCGGTGCAAAGGCCCTGGTTGTGCGACTGTTCAAAAGCGCACCGGCTGCACCATCGGATGGAGATCCAGGGGAGGGTGGCACACCAACGCCGGCCCCAGATAACGACGATGATGACAGCTCGGCCAGTGCCACGGAAAGCGACGCGGACAGCGGCGGGTCCAACGAGGACGATGTTCCGCCAGGGGACGCGGATGGGGCCGGTGGCGGTGACGCCCCCGAAGATGGCGCTGCGCCATCGACGGCTGCGGACGAAGCGTCCTCGGAGACGGCGCGCATTGAACTTAAGGATGAAAATGACGCAATTGTGGCCACTTTGGCCGCCACCAGCCCGGGCACCTGGGCCAACGAGATCTATGTGCGCATCGATCACGATGTCATCGGCGATGAAAGCGACGCCCATTTTAATATCACTATCCGCGACACGCACAGCGGTATCGAGGAACGCTACCCCCAAGTGACCCTGAAGAGCGACGCCAGGGGCGACCTGAAAACCGTTCTCGCCCAAAATTCCCGTCTGCTGCAGGTGACATCCATTGCCAACGCGAACCAACGGCCTGCCAAACACCCAGCCCCCGCGCCCAATGAGGATCCCTGGGACGATGACCACGCCACGAAGATCAGCGCCAATGGAAATGACGGCGCTCCACTGGAAACTGCAAGCTACACCGGCAATCGATCCGAGAAGAAGGGGATCTACGCCTTGGAACACGCCGATCTCTTCAACCTCCTCTGCATCCCGCCGTCCAGTCCCGATGGAGAGACCGCCAAGGAAGTGTTCGAGCTGGCCGAGGCCTATTGCCAAGAACGGCGCGCCCTGCTGCTGGTGGACGCTCCCAAGGCGTGGAACACGGTTGCCAAAGCCCGCGATGGACTGGGCAGTTTCATCACCAACAGAAAGAACGCCGCCCTCTTCTTCCCCGCGCTGCGGCAACCCAATCCCGAACAAGGCGCCCGCATGGAACGCTTCGTGCCCTGCGGGGCGGTGGCCGGTGTCATGGCGCGCACCGACCAGGAGCGTGGCGTCTGGAAGGCGCCGGCGGGATACGAGGCGATCCTTAAAAATGTCCCTGAGCTGAGCCTCCCCATGACCGACACGGAAAACGGTGAGCTCAATCCGCTGGGGATCAATTGCCTCCGCAGCATGCCCCCGGCGGGACGGGTAGTGTGGGGCGCACGCACCCTCCAGGGAGATGATCGTCTGGCATCAGACTGGAAGTATATTCCTGTGCGCCGCCTGGCCCTTTACATCGAAGAGAGCCTCTACCGGGGGACTCACTGGGTGGTCTTCGAACCCAACGACGAGCCGCTCTGGTCGCAGATCCGTCTCAGCGTCGGGTCCTTCATGCACAACCTCTTCCGCCAAGGGGCCTTCCAGGGCGCCTCACCCAAAGAGGCCTATTTCGTGCGCTGCGACCGAACGACGACGACCCAGTACGACATCGACCGCGGTATCGTAAACATCGAGGTCGGCTTCGCCCCCCTCAAACCGGCTGAGTTTGTGATCATCAAGCTGCAGCAGATCTCCGCCTTGGCCCAGGTGTAAGGCGGCAGGAGGTGATTCCCATGGCACAATTCAGCGTAAACGCCGAACGCTTCGACCCCTATAAGAACTTCAAGTTCCGTGTGAAGTGGGACGGCCGCTACGTGGCCGGCGTCAGCAAGGTCAGCCCATTGAAACGCACCACCAGTGTCGTAGAACATCGAGAGGGCGGCGACCCCAGCAGTCCCCGGAAATCTCCCGGTCAGACCAAATACGAGGCCATCACTCTGGAACGGGGGGTCACCCACAGCGTGCGCTTCGATCAGTGGGCCAACAAGGTGTGGAACTATGGCGCCGGGCTGGGCGCTGAGGTCTCCCTGAAGGATTTCCGCAAGGACATTATTATCGAGCTCTACAATGAGGCCGGTCAATTGGCCCTGGCCTATAAGGTGTATCGGTGCTGGGTTTCGGAGTATGTGAGCCTGCCGGAGCTGGCTGCTGACGGTGAAGCGGTCGCGATCCAGAGCATCAAGCTCGAGAACGAGGGCTGGGAGCGAGATACGGAGGTCACCGAGCCGACCGAACCGAGCTTCACAGAGCCCTGATCCCTATTCACCCATCGTCGGCCACCCATGCGCCCAACCGGAGGAGTACCGCCGCAATGGATCTTACCGAGGCCACCGATATCCGCGTTGAAACTGACCGCCGCACCGCACCGGAGCGCAGCGTCGCCAGCCGGTACGCCAAGAAAGACCGCAGCGGGAATGAGATCTCAGCGAGCGATCTGCCCGAAAACGACCTCGCCGCAAACGACCTCATCGCTCTCTGGGAAAGGGGAAACGGCCGCTCCCCAACCGAAAAGGCGCTCCTGGCGCTAACCTACGGGCGGAAGCGTGAGTTGTGCGATGCGGTCGCCCGATGGCCGATCGGGGTACGCGACCAGGCGCTGATTCGCCGTGCAGCGGCCATCTTCGGACCGATCACGGCGGCCGTGACAACCTGTTCGGCGTGTGAACGCCCAGTCGCCTTCGACATCGATCTTCAAGGGATGGGAGCCGGGCGTGCGGCAGGTCGACGGCCACTTCGTTTCCGATACGCCGGCGAGGCCTACGACTTCCGCTTGCCGAACAGTACGGACTTTCAGGCCCTGATGACGGTGGCGGACGGGGGCCTCGCCCAGCATCGACTGGCCCGCAGGTGCATCCGGTCGACGGCAACCCGTACCGACGGCGCCACCGCCGATGCGTCGAAATTACCCAAAGGGCTGTTGAAGGCCTTCGCCGAAGCGATCGAGGCCTGCGACCCCTTGGCCGACATTCGCCTGACCTTGACCTGTCCCGATTGTCGCCATCGTTGGCAGGAGCCCTTCGACATTGTCGATTATTTCTGGCAGGCCCTCACCCGGGAGGCCCACGCCCTTCTGGTCCAGGTCGATTTGCTGGCCCGCACCTACGGGTGGTCCGAAGATGCGATTCTCAGTCTTGGCGCTGCTCGCCGAGCCCTCTATACGGAGATGATACTCTCATGAACGACCTGCTCCAACGCCTCACCGCCCGCAGCCGGGGACACCGGATCAGCGGCATCCGACCGGCACAGACGCCTCCGGTCTTCCCGTGGTCCAAATCACCTGCACCACCGATAGAAGAGGAAGCGCCGCAGAAGGAGCGCCGGTTGGTATCCCAAACCGAACCGAAGGTAACACCAAGGCCAGCACCCTCCCCGCAGCAGGAGAAGAACGAGTCGGAAAAGGTGCCATCGACCGTGGTGACGGTGGCAGACCTCGTTGCAGCGAGCACTCCGAAACCGCCGACACAGGAAGCCCCCGCTACTGAGGCGCCCGCCTCCCGCCGGCGATTGGCGCAACCACCTTTTTCGGATCCAATTCCCCTTGGCAACCCACGCGACAGCGGGCGGGCCGAATCTTCGAAAGCGGCAGACCGGAAACCTGCGGAGTCCGCCGTCCAACCGAAACCACACCAGGAGTTTCCGCCGGCGCCAGCGCCACTGACGCCCCGCCGCCCCGCCGCCACGACGGTGAAGGCGGATACCCCCACGCCGACTGTGGAGATCTCCATCGGCACCATTGAGGTGGGCGTTCCGCCAAAACCAACGGTGGGTCCAACCCAGTCCGTGAAGCGACGGGCTGCAGCCACGCCGCAACTCTCTTTAAAGGGCTATTTGAACCGCCGTAACCGCCAGGGTCCGAGGAGTTATCAATGAGTGCGGCCAGTGCACTGGCCGGGATCACAGCGGTGCTGCAAAATCTTATTGCCAGTGCCCTGAGGCACCACGAGAGCGCCTTGGGTCAGATAAAGGTCACCAGTCTGGCGCCGGAGCAGATGGCCGGAAAGAAAAACCACCTCCACCTGTTTCTCTTCCAGGCCGCTGAAAACCCGGCCCTGCGAAATCACTGGCAACCAGCCCGCGATGCCGTTGGGGAGGCCATCAGCCGTCAGCCCCTCTGCCTAGACCTGGGATATCTACTCTCGGCATACAGCGACAAAGAGTTGCATGCGGAGTTGATGTTGGGCGCCGCCATGCAGATCTTCCATGAAACGCCGGTGCTCACCCGCAAAATGCTGGTGGATGCCACCGCTCAACTTGCGGCAGACAACATCCGCGACCCCCGGCTGACAACGGCCATCGAGCAGTTCAAGATTTCACCGTGGACCCTGAAGAGCGAGGACCTCTCGCGCATCTGGAGCGCCCTGCAAGCGCCCTATCGCATGACCATGGCCTACCGGATTTCGGTGGTCCTCATCGATCCGGACTTAGAAGCGCGCCATCCTCTCCCGGTATTGCGTCGGGGAGCGGCCGACCGGGGGCCCAAAGTCCACCTCATGGGGCAAAGTGCCTATCCCTTTCTGGAGCGTATCGTTCTCCCCCAGAAAGGTCGCCTGGCGGTGGAGACCGGGGAGACCATCCGGTTACACGGCCGCGGTTTCTCCGGACAGGCGGCCCAGGTCGTTTTTCAACACCCGCTGCTGGCGTCACCCGTGAATATCCCCCAGGCGAGCTTCACGGAATTCGACGATGCCCAGATCGCTTTAAAACTGCCGAACGATTCCGATCCCTGGCGGGCGGGCACCTATCGATTACATGTAGCCGTCCAATCCGGGGCCGATACCGGATTTCATCCGAGCAACGAACTCCCTCTGCAGGTGGCGCCCCGCATCACAGGGCCACCGACGGCGGAAGTGGTAGACGCAGATGCGGACGCCCCCCGAACGGTTTTTCTCAAAAATCTCACCTGCAGCCCCCGGGTCGCCGCCGAACAGCAAGCATTTCTGATCGTCGGAGATCGGTCCGTCGCGGCCGTCCCTCGCAGCAGCAGCAGTAGTACGCTCGACTTCGGCCCCACTGACCTTCCCAACGGAACCTATCGCTATCATCTGCGGGTCGACGGTGTTGATAGCATTTTCATCAATTACGCAAGCACACCACCAAGCTTCATCGATCAAACCGTGGAGATAGACGATGGCGCCTGATCCGATCCATAATGCGTGGCTCACCGCCAACCAGGCCTGGGTTCAGGCGGCCGGGGCAGCCGTGATGGCCATGATCGAGACCCGTACAGCCGTTGGGCGGCCGCTATCCACCAGCGAGGTGGAAACCCATTTTCATACCCACTGTGAGGCAGCTGACGCCCAGTTGCCGGCACCGGCCGCCATCGATCACCTGAGCACCATCTTTGATCTCTCTCCCCTGGAGCGCCGCATTCTGCTGACCTGCCTCGTCACCCAGATCGAGCCCCGCATCAACGGTTGGCACGGCAAAGCGTCTTCCGCTGAGGGTCGGCCAGGCGACCCGCTCCCAGGCAAAGCCCTCAGCTTCGGCCTGCTGCGCTCCCTATGGGCCGATTTCGACTGGCAGGCGCTCTTGCCCAGCGCACCACTGCGATATTGGCGCCTCATTGAAGTGCAGGCCACCAGCGCTGTGTTGGAGAGCCCCCTCATACTGGATGAGCGCGTGCTCCACTTCTGCATGGGACTGCAGTCGCCCGACGATCGCATCACCGCAGCACTGCGCGGGGGTAGGGCCGCGCCGTGGTTGACGCCCTCCCAGGAAGAACGGCTGGACGGTCTGGCAAGGACTTGGACAGCGGCGATCAACGCCGGCGAGCGCCCACTGCTTCGCCTGGCGGGACCCGACCGGCCGGCTCTGCTGGCCGCTTCCCAACGCCTGGGAAGCGCAGTGGCGGATGGGATCCTGCACTGCAGCCCCGCGGCCTTGGTGCCGCCGTCGGCCGATCTGGCCGATGCGCTGCGCCTTATCGAGAGGGAGGCCCTTCTCCAGAACCGCCTTCTGGTGCTCGAGGAGTTGGATGCGCCCGTTCTGGCTTCCCAGGCGACACTGCTCGGAAACTGGGTCGACCACCTCAATGGCGGCGTGTTTGTCACGGCATTGCCGACAGGCTGGACCAGTCAGCGGCCCCAGTGGGTGTTGCGAATGGATACGCCCACCCAGGTGGAGCAGGCGGTTTTATGGCGAGAGGGGTTGCCGGACTTGACGGCGGCGTCTGGCGGCCATCAGATGCACCTGGCAGAAGAATTCGATCTTCCGGGCGAAACCATTCGCCGCATCGCCAGCAGCATCCGCCTGGATCCCGACATGGCAGCGGGGACCATGATGGCTCGGGCCCAGACGCTCTGCCGTGAGGAAACCCGCCCCAAACTGACGGGACTGGCCCAGCGTCTGCCGGCGCGTGCGCGCTGGGAAGATCTGGTTGTCCCCGCCGCCACAAGGGAACTCCTGGAGGCCATCCCCGGCCAGGTACGCCATCGCCAACGGATTTTCGAGGAATGGGGCTTTGGTCGCAAAACACTGCGGGGCAAAGGGATTGCGGCGCTGTTTTGCGGCGCCAGCGGCACCGGCAAAACGCTGGCGACCGAGATTTTGGCCACCGAGTTGGCGCTGGATCTCTATCAGGTCGATCTGAGCCAAGTGGTCGACAAATATATCGGCGAGACTGAGAAGCATTTGGCGCGCATTTTTGACGCCGCCGATCAGGGCGGCTGTATTTTGCTCCTCGACGAGGCGGACGCCCTTTTCGGCAAACGCAGCGAAGTGCGCGACAGCCACGACCGGCACGCCAACATCGAGGTGAGCTACCTGCTCCAGCGCTTGGAGCAGTTTGGGGGATTGGCCATCCTCACCACCAACATGCGCGAAGCCATCGACGAGGCCTTTCTGCGGCGGCTGCGCTTCATCGTGCCCTTCCCCTTTCCCGACCGCAAACAGCGCCAGGCGATCTGGGCCACCATCTTCCCGCAAGAGACGCCCGTGGGGAACCTGGATCTGTCTCGCCTGTCGCAGCTCAGCGTGAGCGGAGGAAACATTCACAACATCGCCCTGACGGCCGCTTTTCTGGCGGCCCAGAACGGCGGGCGGGTGGAGATGACCCACCTGGCGGCAGCGGCACGCATGGAATACGCCAAGCTCGAACGTCCCTTGACCACAGGGGAGACGGGAGGCTGGCTATGAGGCGCACTTGGACCACTGCCGATGCAGGTGCCCCGATCCGGTTGCGTGTCCGAATAGACCGCCTGCAGCTGCCCTTTACACGGGCCGCCCGCCGCCGTCAGATGGCCGACGCCCTGCGGGAGGAGCTGGTCCGCCTCTTCTCACAGGAGATGCAAACCCCGGCCACACCGCCGAACGGTCATACGCACATCACTGCCTCCCCGCTGAAACTGAGCCGTCCCCTGGAACCAGCACCTCTCGGGCGCCGTGTGGCCCGTCACATCTACCAGCAGTGCACCCGAGGAGACAATCGATGAACGCCCGGGCACAGCGGAAGAGCGCCGCGCCGCAGGCAGAGCGCAGCGATCCCGAGGCAGTGGGCGCCAACAACCGCTTCCGCCGCCAGGCAGATCCATCCCCAACGGCCAAACAGGCGAAGATCATCCCCCTTCCCACTGCCGAGACGCCGATCCGATCGACCGGATCGGCACCGTCCGAAGGCGCTGCCACTGCGACGGTGGCGGTACCGACAACGGATAAACCATCCTCAGGAGACGCCCAATCGACGCCGGCACCCTCGACCGGTCCCTCCCCAGCCCCCGAGCGACCCCTGGATGTCTTCGCCGAGGCGACCCCCACCGAAAAGATCCGCCGCTTTCCCGCCCTGGGTCCTGCCTTGGGCAAACAGATCCAGACGGAGAAAAGCGATGCCGCCAGCGATGCGGCCTCAGTGCGGATCGATCTGCCGGGGCCCCAGGAGACGGCGCCGCCGCCAGCATTGACCGTCCCAAAAGCGTCGAAGACCGCCATCGACCTGCCGCGGGGCGAAACGTCGCCCGTGAAAGATGCCGCAGCGCCGACCGCTGGCGGTCCCCATCAACAGGCAAAGCTCACCGAGGCCCAGCTGGGGGCCAGTGCCGAGGATATGGCCGGGCGCCACTCCCAGGTCGATGCAGCAATTGATGATATCGAGACCACGGCCGCCATCCGCACGTCGGCGGGACCGGCGCCCGAGCTTCCTCTGAGAGGCGCCAGCGATCCCGAGCGCGCCACCGCCATGGATGGCGCGGCAGGAGACCTCATGGACGGGGAGACCGCGGCCCAGCGGCAGTGGACGGCGCGCACCAAAGCGCAAGTGCAGGCACCACCGGTGGGCATGGGCGGTGAGGCGCCTGTGGCAGTGGATACCACTCCCGCGGAGATCCCGGCGACCCGGGTACCGGGCGATGCCCAGGCTTACGCAGAGGCCGAGCTGCCCGAGACCGTGCGCACCGCCGCCGATAGCCGCCTGGCCGCCCAAATGCAGACCGGGGTGGAGGGCGCCAGGGCGGACGCCCTCGCTGCCGAAACCGCCCGGGACACGGAGTTGCAGACGGCCGGCAGTGACCACGAAGCGTCCCTGGAGACGGCCCGCACCCAGGCGCTCGAAGAACGTAAGGCCGCCTACAAAGCGGCCGGCGGCGAACTGAACGATTCCGCAAATACAGTGGACAGGCAGCTGGCCGAGGTGGACAAAGAGCATCGCGGCGAGGTGACCAAGGAGGCAGGGGCGGTGACCGGGAAGGTTCAACGCCGGGCCGAAGATGATCGCAAGGGCGCCCAGGACCAGTTGAACCAGGCCGAAACCGACGCGCGCAAAAAGAAAAAGGCGGCGGAAAAAGAGGCCCGCCATGAGAAAGGCAAACTCGTAAAGCAGCAAGGCAAGCCGAGCTGGTGGGACCAGGCCGTGGACTGGATCCGATCGGCCGTCAACGACCTGGTGGACAAGATCAACACCCTGTTCAACAAGCTGCGCAAAGCGATCCGTAAGATCATCGCTGATGCCCGAGACGCCGCCGTGGCGCTGCTGGAGAAGGGGCGCCAGTGGATCGTGGCAAAACTGGACAACTACCAGAAATGGCTCAAAGAACAGATCAACCGCTATCTGGGTGCCTTTCCCGCCATCCAGGGGCTGCTGCTCAAAGCCGTCGATCTCTACTTCGGGGCCCTCAAGAGTGCCGTCAACCGGGTGGCCGAGGGGCTCAAGGCCGCCGTTACCCAACTGGCCAACCTCTATGCCGCCCTGCTGGACAAGATCCTGGCCGTCTACCAGAGGGTGCTCACCACCGTGGTGCAGGTATACGGGGCCATCCTCACCGGCAACTTCAAGGAGGCCTTCCGTATCGCCATCATCAGCGCCTGCGAAATCGCCAAGGTGGACCCGAATCCCGTGCTGGCTTTCGTGGACCGCGCCGGGGAACTCGCCCAACGCGCCCTGATGCACCTGATCCAGTTCTGGTTCAATGTGGGCAGCGCCATCGGCAAAGGGATTAAGCAGTTCGGCGCCAACATCAAAAAGCACCTCATCGGCGGCATCATCGGCTGGCTCACCGGCGCCCTGGGGGACAGCGGCATCGAAATCCCCCAACAATTCGATCTCAAAGGGGTGCTGCGGCTGGTGATGAGCGTCATGGGCCTCACCTACGACCGCATTCGCCGCAAGGTGGTCAAACGGCTGGGACCCGGTGGAGAAACCGCCGTGGGGCGCATGGAGAAGGCCGCCGGCCTCATGCGGCGCCTGGCCACCGAAGGGCCCCTGGCCCTCTGGGAAGACCTCAAAAAGGCGGTCAGCGAGCTGCCCAAACTCCTCATGGCCGCCCTGGCCAAGTGGCTGAGCATCGCCATCATCAAGGAGGCCACCATCTGGCTCCTGGCCCTGGTCTTCCCGGTCTCGGCGGTACTCAAGATCGTCAAGTTGCTCTTCGACCTGGTGCAGTTCCTCATTGAACGCTTTCGCCAGATCGTGGACTTCGTCAAGAGCGTCTATAACGCCATCAAGGAGATTATCCTGGGCAATGTGCAGAAAGCGGCCGACGCCATCGAAAGCGCCATGGCCCGCAGCCTGCCGGTGATCATCAGCTTCCTGGCCAGCCTCATCGGCTTGGGCGGCATCGGCAAGGCCGTGCGCGGCGTCATCACCAAGCTGCGCCGGCCCATCGACAAGGTGGTCGACAAGGTGATCAAGAAACTGGTCAAACTGGGCCGCCGCTTCGTGGCCAAAGGCAAGGCCGCCGCCAAGAAGCTGCGCCGCTGGTGGCAGGCCCGCCGCCGCTTCACCACCAAGGGCGGCGAGGCCCACGAGATCAGCTTCAAGGGAGAGGGCAAGCGCGCCCGCCTGATGGTGAAGAGCACGCCCAAAACCTACCA